>UCCS01000040.1:2929-103252 GCA_900470965.1 Hyphomicrobiales bacterium | reverse complement strand
CGGCAGCGCGAAGATCACGCCGATGCCGCGTGCGATCAGCCGGTGCGCCCATTCCCACCAGAAGATGCTCTTGAACTGATCGACCGTCATGTCACTGTTCAGTTGCTGGAACTCGGGAATGCGCTGGTAGAGCTTGAATTCCTCTTCCCACTCGGCGGCATTCAGCGGCGGGATGACGCCGTGAATCGGCTTCCATTCGGTGATGGAAAGACCGGAATTGGTGAGCCGCGTGGCACCCCCTACGAGCACGAGACAGAAGAGCGCCAAAAGCACGAAACCCAGCCAGATGCGCACGGCGCGGCGGTTGTTGTCCTGCCTGCGCACTTCAGTGCGGATCGCCTGCTCCGGGCTCAGGTTCGCGACGGCCATGATGTCTCCTTCTATCCGGCAGTTGATTTGCCCCAGCGGCTGATGCAAAACAAGCCCCGAACCTTTGCGGCATGCCGTCGCGCCGGCTCAGTCCCATCCGTTCGAAAGTTATACGATGCCCGTCCGCCTTCGCAAATTCATCGGCACGATCCTGATCATCATCCTCGTGCTTTTCTATGCGATTGTGGCGAATACGATCGCGGTCGCGACGCTCGGCAATGCGCCCTGGTGGGGGCATCTCCTTTACTTCGCGCTCACCGGCCTGCTCTGGGTGCTGCCGGCGATGGTCATCATCAAGTGGATGGCCGGTCCGAGACAGCGGTAGGGGCCGATTAACGACGGAATAACCCTGATTTGTGGAAATCCTCACTGAGGGGCGGCGGTTAAACCAAATATACGTCTGGCTGCCTTACCTTCCTCTGCAGCAATCTCTCGATCGGAGAAAGATACGTGCAGACGCAGAGGCTCGATGTTCTTGAACAAAAGTTCGACGCTGTGGCGCAAGCTGAAGCCGGCATTTCCCGGCTGCGGCAACTCAGCGTGAAACTTGCCATGGCCGAACTCGATATCCAGCTTTTCGACAGGATGGAGCCCCTGGAAGAGGAATGGCGCGCGCTGGAGCGCGACAATCTTTCCTCGCTGCACCAAAGCTATGATTGGTGCGCCGCCTGGGTGGCGGCTTTCCGCCGTCCGCTCGCCATCCTGCGTGGCAGCAGCGGCAACCGCACCGCCTTCATCCTGCCGGTGGAAATCGTCGCTTCACGCGGCATGCGGATCGCCAAATTCATCGGCGCCGACCACAGCAACATCAATACCGGCCTGTTCTCACAGGACTTTGCCGCAGACAGCGATACGGTAGACAGCCATCATCTTGCTGCCCGCCTTCGTGCAGCACTCGCCGGCAAGGCCGATCTGCTTCTTCTGCAAAATATTCCACTGGAATGGCGCAGCCGTCGCAACATGCTCTCGGGCCTGCCCATGGTGCAGAACCAGAACCACGCCTATCAGCTTCCGCTTTTCGATACGTTCGAGAAGACGCTGCAGCAGTTGAACGCCAAGAGCAGGCGCAAGAAATTCCGCGCGCAGAGCCGGCGGCTGGAGGCGGTTGGCGGTTTCGACTATATCGCGCCGGAAGCTTCCTCGGAGCAACACGAACTTCTCGACATGTTCTTCCGCCTGAAAAGCGCCCGCTTCGCCTCGCTCGGCCTGCCCGATGTCTTTGCGGATGCGGAAACCAAGGCCTTCCTGCACGGCCTGATCGACAAGCGGAATGGCGACAATTTCGGCCTGCAGATGCGCGTCCTGCGCCTGAAGGGCGACTATGAGGGACGCATCGCCGCGCTGTCGGGGATTTCCCGCAAGGGCGACCACGTCATCTGCCAGTTCGGCGCGATCGACGAGGATCTGGTTGCGGATGCAAGCCCCGGCGAATTCCTCTTCTGGCAGATGATATCAGGTCTGCACGGCCAGGGAGTTGCGCTCTTCGATTTCGGTCTCGGCGACCAGACCTACAAGCGCTCCTGGGCGCCAGTCGAAACTGACCATTACGATGTGGTCCTGCCAATCTCCGGCATCGGCATCGCAGCCGGCACGGCGCACCGGGCAATCACTCGTGGCAAGGCCTTCATCAAGGCCCGCCCTGGCCTTTATAAATTCGCCCAAAATATCCGGGCCAAGGTCGGGTAAGCATGTCGCGCAAAAGTGTGCAGCGGTTTTGCGACAACGACATGTGCAGGACAAAGACTTAAAGCATGTGGTGATCTTTCAGGTCGCCATATGCTTTAAATGCTGCTCAGCCGGGCGGCAGCCTTTCCACGACGCCTGAGGGCAAAGCGCGCAGCACGATGCGCCGAAGCGGCATCCAGCCCGTACCGATGACGAGCACGATCACGCCGACGACAACAAGCGTTCCGAAGATGTAGGTATCGACGGTCGCACTCCCCTGCTGGAATATCCCATAGATCGCCAGTCCCAGTGTCAGCAGGCCGGACGTCACGAAAGCGCGCCGGTCGATGATCAGGCCAATCAGCATCAGCAGCGCGACGATTATGACGACAACGGGCGTCTTGAAGGAGTTGGCGTCCATGATATCCAGCCAGCCGCCGTCTAGTGAGAGCAATATCCGGATGCTGTAAAGCAGGGCCGGCGCGGCGACGAGATGAAGCCAGAAGGCGACATCCGATCGTGTCGTGCGGCGGAACCTGTCGCTGAGATCGAAGCCGAGTGCGGCGACGAACAGGCCAACGGCGCAGGCAAACATGATGATCGACACGAGCGTCGGATGGTTGAGAATGAAGGCATCGTCGCCGCTCCCCCATTGCAGCAGGCGGAAGACGAGCGCGAGCACGAGGGCCAGCCCCGAGAAGATGGAGAGTGCAAGCGCAAGCGGCACACGGTAGCGCAGATAGAAAAGCCCCATGATGACGGGGAAGGCGACGATGAACCTATCGATGCCATCACCGGTCAGCCACAGATCGGCATTGGAGGGATAGACCGACAGCATCATCCGGAAGGTCCAGGCAAAAACCGCCAGCGTCAGCACGACAGCCGGCAGCGCGAGG
The DNA here is from genome assembly GCA_900470965.1 of Hyphomicrobiales bacterium. GTDB lineage: Bacteria > Pseudomonadota > Alphaproteobacteria > Rhizobiales > Rhizobiaceae > Rhizobium. The sequence goes on along the minus strand of UCCS01000040.1, from coordinate 100,322 downwards.
CGCTGGCGCTTCACGAGGATTTCCGCCAGCACCAGGATCGCAGGCAGCATCGCATAGAGCGAGGCAAGCCCCCAGAGGCCCGCAAGTGCGATGAGAATGCCGATAGTGATCAGTACATCGTGGAAGCCGCGGACAAAGCGCGGTGTCTCGGTATCAGACCAGGCAGGCTCTTCAGGCCCGCTCGCACGTGCCTCGACGATCACGCCACGCGCTGCAAGGAACGGCGCCAGCCTCTCGCCGGCCTCGGCGGTGATCAACCCCTCCCGCGCCGCCTCATCGAGTATCGACCTTAGTTCTGCCATTCTGGTTCGCCCCCCAGGGAATCATTGAGCCCGCGCGGATGCTATTGTAAGCAATGAGGCCTGCCTATGATGAGAGACCCTGATGCCTGCAGAAAAGCTTGCCTATGAGGATTTCCAGCCCGGCCGGCGCTTCCCGCTCGGCCCGAAGCCGGTAACGGCACCCGAAATCATCGAATTCGCCGCGGAGTTCGACCCGCAACCGATGCATCTGGACGAAGCGGCAGGCCGCGCCAGCATCCTCGGCGGCCTTGCTGCCTCCGGCTGGCACACTTCGGCGATGTTCATGCGCATGATGGCCGACAGTTTCGTGCTGAACTCGCTTTGCGAAGGTGCACCAGGCGTCGATTTCATGGAGTGGCGCAAACCGGTGCTGGCAGGCGACACTCTCTCCGGCCATTCGACGGTGCTGGAGGCGCGTCCGATGCGCTCGCGTCCAGGCCTCGGCATCGTCAAATTCCGCCACGAGGTGGAAAACCAGCGCGGCGAACTGGTCTGCCTGTCGGAGAATTCCGTCATCTTTGGCATGCGTGGTAACCCGGAGGCCGACGTATGAGAATGACCGAACTTTACGCCGCCCGCGACAAGATTGAGATCGGCACCTACGTCTTTACCGAGGAAAATATCCTCCGCTTCGCACGGAAATACGATCCGCAGCGTTTCCATACCGACGGGCAAGCCGCGAAAGACACCATGTTCGGCGCGCTCTGCGCCTCCGGCTGGCACACGACGGCCGCCTGGATGCAATGCTTCCTCAAATACTGGATAGCGGAGATTGGCCGGCTGAAGAAGGAGGGCCTGGAACCGCCGAACCTTGGCCCCTCACCCGGCTTCCAGAAGCTGCAATGGCTGAAGCCGGTTTTTGTCGATGAGACGGTCAGCTACTCCGTGACCTTTCTCTCGGGCCGGCCGCTTGCGTCGCGGCCGGGCTGGCATCTCAACACCATTCTTTGTGAAGGCGTCAATCAGGACGGTATTCCCGTCATCCGTTTCGAAAGCAGCGTGCTGGAATTCGAATGACCGACTGGAGCAATTTCAGCAGAGTCTGCAACGGCTCTACTGAAATTGAGATGCTCAGTGGCCGGCGAATTCTACGAGTGTGTGCACGTCGACACCGAGATCCTCGAGCTTCTTGCGGCCGCCGAGATCCGGCAAGTCAATGACGAAGCAGGCACCGACCACTTCCGCGCCGATCTGGCGAAGAAGCTGTGTTGCGCCCACAGCAGTGCCGCCCGTGGCGATCAGATCGTCAACGAGGATGACCTTCTCGCCCGGCTGGACGGCATCGCGGTGCATCTCCATCTCGTCCACGCCATATTCCAGGCTATAGGCGATGCGCACCGTGTCATGCGGCAGCTTGCCCTTCTTGCGGATCGGCACGAAACCCGAGGACAGCTGATGCGCAACCGCACCGCCGAGGATGAAGCCCCGCGCTTCCATGCCGGCGATCTTGTCGACCTTCAGCCCGGCATAGGGCTGCACGAGCTCATCGACCGCCCGGCGAAAGGCACGCGGATTGCCGAGCAGCGTGGTGATGTCGCGAAAGATGATGCCGGGCTTGGGGTAATCCGGAATGGAGCGGATGCTGGCCGCAAGCTCCGAAAGCGTATTGTTCATCGATAATCCGTATCTGCGAGGGGCACAAAGCGCCCGCACACTATCAACTGCGTCGGATCAAACCAAATAAAAAAGGCGGCTAAAAAGCCGCCTTTTCCTCGGGACTAAGGGTCCGCTTAGTGATCGGTCCGGGAATAGATCGACCGCTTGGTCAGGTAGATCAGCACGGTGAAGATCAGCAGGAAGATCATGACCATGAAGCCGGTGCGCTTGCGTTCTTCGAGGTGCGGCTCGGACGCCCACATCAGGAACGACGAGACATCCTTGGAATACTGATCGACCGTCTGCGGCGAACCATCGTCATAGGTGACCTGGTCGTCGGAGAGCGGCTTCGGCATGGCGAGCACGTCAGCGGCATGGAAATACGGATTGTAATGCGAGCCCTGCGCCACCTTGACGCCCGCCGGCGGCTCTTCGTAGCCGGTCAGCAGCGCGTGAATGTAGTCGGGGCCGCTTTCCTGATACTGCGTGAAGATGTCGAAGACGAACTGCGGGAAGCCGCGCTCGACTTCGCGCGCCTTGGCGAGCAGCGACATGTCAGGCGGAGCCGCACCGTTGTTAGCGGCAGCAGCCGCTTCCACATTCGGATAGGGCGACGGGAAGTGGTCAGACGGAACCGCCTTGCGGGTAAACATTTCACCGCTGGCATCCGGGCCGTCCTGGACTTCGTAATTGGCCGCGAAGGTCTTCACCTGCGCATCCGAATAGCCGAGCTCGCTCAGCATGCGGAAGGGTACGAGGTTCATCGAGTGGCAGGCGGAACAGACTTCCGTGTAGACCTTCAAGCCACGCTGGAGCTGGCCCTTGTCGTAGTGACCGAACGGACCCGCGAAGGTCCAGTCGATTTCCTTGGGCTCCTTCAGCGGATAATGCGGCGTAGCGCTTTCCTCGTGATGAGCGGCCGGAGCCGCTGCTTCCTGAGCAAAAGCCACACCGGCAACACCGGCTGTGACCGCGAGCGACAGAATGCTTGCAACAAGCTTTTTCATGTTTCTATTCCTTCCCGTCGCTCGCTCAGGCCTTGGCCGCAGCAATCTTGTTGCGCTTTTCGAGCACCGCTTCAGTGATCGAGTTCGGAATACGGCGCGGTGTTTCCACCAGACCGAGAACCGGCATCGCGACCAGGAAGAAGGCGAAGTAGAGGAGTGTGCAGACCTGCGAAATCGTCGTGTACAGGCCTTCTGCAGGCTGCGAACCGAGCCAGCCGAGGATGATCGCGTTGATCACGAACAGCCAGTAGAACAGCTTGAACCACGGACGATAAACCGCCGAGCGCACCTTCGAAGTGTCGAGCCAAGGCAGGAAGAACAGCACGAGGATCGCGCCGAACATGACGAGGACGCCGCCGAGCTTGGAGTCGATCGGACCGACGTTGAAGGTGATCGAACGCAGCATCGCGTAGAACGGCAGGAAGTACCATTCCGGAACGATATGGGCCGGGGTCTTCAACGGGTCGGCCGGAATGTAGTTGTCGGCATGGCCGAGATAGTTCGGCAGGTAGAAGACGAAGTAGGCATAGACGATCAGGAAGACCGAGACGCCGAGCGCATCCTTGAGCGTTGCGTAAGGCGTGAAACGAACCGTGTCCGTCTTGGTCTTGACCTCAACGCCCGTCGGGTTCGTCTGGCCGACCACATGCAGAGCCCAGATGTGCAGGACAACGACGCCGGCGATCATGAAGGGCAGCAGGTAGTGCAGCGAGAAGAAACGGTTCAGCGTCGGCTGGTCAACGGCGAAGCCGCCGAGCAGGAACTGCTGAACCCATTCGCCGACCAGCGGGAAGGCCGAGAAGAAGCCGGTGATAACAGTCGCGCCCCAGAAGGACATCTGGCCCCAGGGTAGAACGTAGCCCATGAAGCCGGTCGCCATCATCAGCAGGTAGATGACGACGCCGAGGATCCAGAGGATTTCGCGCGGCGCCTTGTAGGAGCCGTAGTAGAGGCCGCGAGCGATGTGCAGGTAGACGGCGACGAAGAAGAACGAAGCGCCGTTGGCATGCAGGTAGCGTAACAGCCAGCCGTGGTTGACGTCACGCATGATCTTTTCAACAGAGTTGAAAGCGATCGTCGTGTCGGCGGCATAGTGCATGGCGAGCGTGACACCCGTCAGGATCTGCACGATCAGCATGACGGCGAGCATGGCGCCAAAGGTGTAGGCGTAGTTCAGGTTCCGCGGAACCGGATAGGCAATGAAGCTGTCATAGACCATGCGCGGCAGCGGAAGGCGCGCATCGACCCACTTTTCCAGGCCGGTTGATGGTTCGTAGCTGGAATGGCCACTCATTAATCAGTCTCCCCTCAACCGATCTTGATCTTCGTGTCGGACAAAAACGAAAAGGTCGGAATCGCCAGGTTCTGCGGCGCCGGACCTTTACGGATGCGGCCGGCCGTGTCGTAGACCGAGCCATGGCAGGGACAGAACCAACCATTGTATTCACCGGCCTGACCGAGCGGAACGCAGCCGAGATGGGTGCAGGTGCCGATCATGACGATCCAGTTTTCCTTATCCTTGCCGCCCGACCGGTCAGCGCCCGTTGCCGGAGCGTCGGCAGGAAGGTTTGCATTACGGGCTATCGGGTCTTTGAGGTCCGACAACTGGACATCGGCCGCGGCCTTCACTTCTTCCGGCGTGCGGTTGCGGATGAAGATCGGCTTGCCGCGCCACTTGACCGTCAGCGACATGCCGGGCGTAAGGCTCGCAACATCGACTTCGATGGAAGCCAATGCCAGCGTCGACGCATCCGGGCGCATCTGGTCGATGAACGGCCATGCAACCGCAACGGCACCGACTGCGCCTGCCATACCAGTGGTGAGATAAAGGAAATCACGGCGAGTGGGCTCTGAAGCCTCGCTTGTCGTTACGTGTTCGCTCACGGCTTAACCATCCTCTGCGCAATTGTCGCGGAATTCCGCCCTGCCCCTCCAGAGGCGGCGAATCTATCAGAACAAATTTCGGCCATAGATTCCCCACCAATCCGGCGCGTTCTATGCTTGATCGCAAATTATGTCCACCCTTGACAAGGGGATGGGGGCACAATGTCGCGGGAAATTTCAGTGAATTTTTTAAGGCAATCACTGGCTTGCAACTTTGCTGCGTTGCAACAAACGAGGGGGCGTGTTAGGCGCTGGTGAGTTTGCCATATGAATTTGGATTTGCGCCGATGAGGCATACTGTTTTCTGCGTATTGAGCGTCCTCATCACCATTGTCCTGGCCCTCGTTTCGCTCCGCTATTTTACCGATTTCTGGCTGCTTTCGCTCGTTTACAGCTTCCAGATTCATCTCAGCATCGTTTGCGCCGTCGGCGCGGTCATTGCCCTCTTTTTCAAGCGGCACTGGTATGGCTTCTTGATGCTGGCGGTGGCGACCTTCCTGAATATCCACGGCGTCATCATGCTGCGTGAATTCGCCGGCAGGACGCCTTCGGAGGATGCCCCTCGCCTTTTCCGGCTAATGTCCTTCAATATCGAGAATGACAATTTTGAAAACGGTGGGCGGATCGCCGACGCCATACTGGCTTCAGGCGCCGATGTAGTCGACATCATGGAGGCCGAGCCGGTCTTTGCGCAGTTGCCACGGCTTCAGCAGATCTATCCCCACCGTATCGGCTGCGCTGCGAGCGAGACATGCGATACGCTCGTGCTGTCAAAACGTCCCTTTGCTCGGCAGGAGATCCATGACATAGGCGAGCTTTGGAAGCAGCGGCTCGTGTCGGTTTCGATCGACTTCGATGGGACGCCTGTCGATTTCCTTTTCCCTCACCTGTCCAAGCCATATTTTGATGATTTCCAGTCTGACGAACTCCAGGATCTCCCGACTTTCATGCAATCTCACACGGGGGCTCTGGTGGTCGCCGGAGACTTCAATTCCTCGATCCTCGCGCCGACGATTCAGCACTTTCTGCGCGGAACCGGCCTGACCACAGATTTCCCGGAACCAACCACCTGGCCGGTCAGCGCCGGCTCGTTCGGCATCAGCATCGACCATATCTTCGCAAGACCGCCGCTGCTCATCCGCTCGACGAGCCGGCTGGAGGACAGCTTCGGCTCGAACCATTACGGCCTAGTCAGCGATTTCGTTCGCGAATACTGAGCGCGTATCGTCATCGGAGGCGAGGAAGCCGCCCGACTGGCGTGCCCAGAGTTCGGCGTAGAGCCCGCCCTGCTTGAGGAGCGCATCATGCGTGCCTTCCTCGATGATCTTGCCGCGGTCGATCACGACAAGCCTGTCGAGTGCGGCGATGGTCGAAAGCCGGTGGGCGATCGCAAGCACCGTCTTGCCTTCCATCACGCGGTTGAGGTTCGATTGTATCGCCTCTTCCACTTCCGAATCGAGCGCTGACGTCGCCTCGTCGAGAACAAGGATCGGCGCATCCTTGAGCATCACACGCGCAATGGCGATACGCTGGCGCTGGCCGCCCGAGAGCTTGACCCCGCGCTCGCCAACATGCGCGTCAAAACCCTTGCGGCCCTGCTGATCCCGCAGCCGCTCGATGAAATCGAGCGCTTCGGCGCGTCCGGCAGCCTCGACAAGGCGTTCCTCTCCGGCATCGGGCCGGCCGAAGAGGATATTGTCACGCACGGAGCGATGCAGCAGCGACGTATCCTGGCTGACCATGCCGATCTGCATGCGCAATGATTCCTGGGTGACGGCGGCGATATCCTGCCCATCGATCAGAATGCGCCCACCTTCGAGATCGTAAAGACGCAGGAGAATATTCACCAGCGTCGACTTGCCCGCACCGGAGCGGCCGATGATGCCGACCTTTTCGCCAGGACGGATCGTCAGCGAAAAATTGTCGATGACCGCATTCTCCTTGCCGTAGTGGAAGGAAACATTTTCGAAACGGATACCGGGCTGCTTGATGACGAGTTCTTTCGCATCGGGGCGGTTGACGAGATGCAGCGGTTGGGAAATCAGCTCGGCCGCATTCTGAATGGTGCCGAGATTGCGCATGATGCCGTTAAACTGGGTCATCAATCGGCCGAGAAGGAAGTTCAACCGCAGAACCAGCGTCAGCGAAAAGGCGACCCCACCCGAGCTGATCAGCCCGCGCAGCCACAGATCGATGCTGAGGCCGGCCATGGTGACGATCATCAGGCCCGAGAGCAGCGCCATAGACGCACGAACCCCGGTGATGAAACGCGTGAACTTCAGCACCGTTTCCTGATAGGCGTTGAAGCCGTCAAGCATGTAGCGGTCGCTCTCCTCGTCGCGTGCGAAGAGCTTCAGCGTCTGGATATTGCTGTAGGCATCGACGATGCGGCCATTGAGCAGCGAGGCTGCCTCTGCGGTTTCACGCGAGTGATAGCGGATGCGCGGCACGAAATAGCGGGCAAGCACGCTGAAAGCCGCCAGCCAGAAGAGAACCACCGCCGCCAGCGAGAAATCGAGCTGCCCGACCAGAACCAGCGTGGTGACGGCATAGATGCCGACGAACCAGACGCTTTCCATCAGCGATGTCACGAGATCGCCCGTCGCCTGCCCCGCCGACCAGACCTTGGTAACGATGCGGCCGGAAAAATCGCTCTGGAAGAAAGCAAGCGACTGGCGCGACACATGCAGATAGGACTGCCAGCGCGCCAGATTATAGAAACCCGGCGTGATCACCTGCTGGTCGATCAGCGCGATCAGGAAGGCAACGACGAAACGGACAATGCCGATCAGCGCCAGCATGCCGAAAATCTCGCCGCCATGGGTGGCCAGAAGCGTGCCCCAGCCGGCTCCGGGCTTGATCGTGCTGAGGATGTCGACGAGGCGCCCGACGAACCAGAAGAGGGCTGCTTCGATTGCCGCCGACATGCCGCCGAGCACCAGCATGGCGATAAAAGGCCACCTGGCCTGACCGATGTAGAACCAGATGAATCCGAAAGTATTGCGCGGCGGCTGAAGATTGTCGCTGGCGCGGAAAGGATCTATCCAAGTTTCGAACAGGCGAAGGATCGGAGTGAGCAGCATCACCGCGATATAGGCCCGTTCAGAATTGCGGCAAAGAGAATATAAGGCGGACGCAACCTTATATTTTCGTAATGATCGGTAATATCGGCGTCATCTCCCTTGATACGGGTGGAAGCAGCCACGATCTCGTGCCATGATCGCGCCTTACCGGAGACCGCAGATATGGAAACGAAAACGCTCAATGCGCATCTTCCGCTTTCCCTTGCGGAAAAGCTCGACGCCCTGGCGGACGCGCTGGATGTGCCGCGCGACAGCATCGTGACGGAAGCCATCGCAAGCTGGATCGAACGGGAGGAACGGCTGCGGATTTTCACGCTTCAGTCGCTTGCTTCGAACTCGATCATCGTCGTGGAGCATCATCGTGTCATCGACTGGGCCGACAGCCTCTGCGCCGACCGAGTCCGCACGCTCTAAGCGGAAAATTGATTTCTTCGGCAGGACAAAAGAAAAGCCCTCCCCGCAGAAACGGGAAGGGCTTATTTTATTGGGCTGCGACTTCGGCCTCTTCCTCGTGATCGGCAAGGAAGCCGCCGGACTGGCGATTCCATAGATCGGCATAGATACCGCCATGGCTGACCAGTTCGCCATGCGTGCCGCTTTCGATAATGCGGCCCTTGTCCAGCACGATCAGCCGGTCCATCTCGGTTAGCGTCGACAGGCGGTGAGCGATCGCGATGACAGTCTTGCCTTCCATCAGCGCGAAGAGGTTTTCCTGGATCGCCGCTTCCACTTCGGAATCGAGCGCCGAGGTCGCCTCGTCGAGCACCAGGATCGGCGCATCCTTCAGGAAGACGCGGGCGATCGCGATACGCTGGCGCTGGCCGCCGGAAAGTTTCACACCGCGCTCGCCGACCTGCGCATCAAGCGCCTTGCGGCCGTGCATGTCGACAAGCCCTTCGATGAACTCCCAGGCATTCGCCCGTCTTGCCGCCTCGATGACGTCCTCATCGGTTGCGTCAGGACGCCCATAGGCAATGTTGTCGCGGATCGAGCGATGCAGCAATGACGTATCCTGCGTCACAACACCAATCAACGAGCGCAGGCTATCCTGCGACACATCTGAGATATCCTGGCCGTCGATGGTGATGCGCCCGGCTTCCAGATCGTAGAAACGCAGGAGCAGGTTCATCAGCGTCGTCTTGCCTGCGCCGGAGCGACCGACCAGACCGACCTTCTCGCCGGCCTTGATATCGAGCGACAGGTTGTCGATGATGCCCTTGCCCTTGCCATAGTGGAAGCCGATGCGTTCGTAATGGATCGCACCCTTCTTCGCCGTCAGCGCAGGCGCACCCGGCTTGTCGACGATATCGTGCTGCTTCGACATCATCTCCATGCCGTCATAGACGGTGCCGATGTTTTCGAAGAGCGCCGAGACTTCCCACATGATCCACTGCGACATGCCGTTGACGCGCATCGCAAGGCCGATGGCAATGGAAATCGCGCCGACCGAGATCGTGCCGTTCAGCCACAGCCAGATGGACAGGCTGGAAATGACAAACAGCGAAATGCAGTTGTTCATGTAGACGCTCATATGGAAGAGCGTCACCCTGCGCATTTGCCTGTGCACCGTGTCCAGAAAGCCGTCCATGCTCTCCTTGGCATAGACCTCCTCACGGCCTGCATGGGAGAACAGCTTCACGGTGGCAATGTTCGTATAGCTATCCACCACGCGGCCGGTCATCAGCGAGCGCGCATCCGCCTGCTGCGCCGCAATCTTGCGAAGCCGCGGCACGAAATAGGCGACGATGCCTATATAGATGCCGAGCCAAGCGAGGATCGGCAGCATCAGCCGCCAGTCGGCAGCCGCGATGATGACGATCATCGAAAGAAAGTAGGTCACGACATAGACGAAGACGTCGAGGATCTTCATGACCGTTTCGCGCACGGCAAGCGACGTCTGCATGACCTTTGTGGCAACGCGTCCGGCGAACTCGTTGGCAAAGAAGGTCATGCTATGGCGCAGCAGGAAGCGGTGCATCTGCCAGCGCGCGATCATCGGATAATTGCCGAGCATCATCTGGTGCATGATCAGCGAATCGAGACCGGCAATGAGCGGCAGTCCGATCAGCACCAGCGCGCCCATCCAGATCAGCTTGTGACCCTCATTCTGCAGGAAGGTCGCCTTATCGGCATTCGTCAACCAGTCGACGATATCGCCAAGGAACTGGAAGAGCGCCACTTCACCGACTGCGATCAGCGCCGTCAAGAAGGCCATAAGCGCAAGCCATCCCGCCGCCGGCTTGCTGTAGTGCCAGCAGAAGGCAAAAAGACCCTTCGGGGGAGCGACCGGCTCCTCGCTCGGATAGGGATTAAGTCGCCGTTCGAACCAGTCAAACATGAAATCGCTCCAGAACTTCCGCGTTCCGGCCCCGGCTTTGCGCTCTTAGGGCGCACGAAAGCACATATGGGAACCGGAGGCTCAAGGGGCGAGGCCGTAATGGCCGCGCAATTATTCAAAATGGGCAATTGGGGAAAGAAAAGCGCCTTATATGCGCCAGATCGCCAAGCGTGGCATCACGGGCGGGAGACGCATCAGCACAAATGTATCCATGTCGGCGCTCCCTGTTGGCGATTGAAGATATGCACCGATAACGCGAAAATGCCTAAATTTCCAGCCCCGACCGCTCGGAAAGTGGCCATCGACAGGTCAAAAAGCGTTCTGTTGCCTCAAAATCACAGTTCGGATAGGCAAGTTGCTTATCATCTCAACGGACAATTTCCCATGGCAGACCTCAGACTGGCGCTCTATCAACCCGATATCCCAGGCAATACCGGAACGATCCTGCGCCTTGCCGCCTGCCTGGGTTTTGCGGTCGACATCATCGAGCCCGCCGGTTTCGACATTTCCGATCGAAATCTGAAGCGCGCGGGCATGGACTATCTGGCCACCGCCGCCCTCACCCGCCATGTCAATTGGGAACGCTTCGAGGAATGGCGCGCAGCCACCGGCCGCCGCCTGATCCTCGCCACCACGAAGGCATCGCAGCGCTACACGGATTTCGTCTTCCGTCCCGACGATATCTTGCTCTTCGGCCGTGAAAGCGCCGGCGTGCCCGATCATGTGCATGAACGCGCCGACGGGCGCATTCTGATTCCGATGGTGGAAGGCCAGCGTTCGATCAACCTTGCCGTCTCCGCCGCGATGATAACAGGCGAGGCAATGCGGCAGACCGCCTGATCGTGAACCGGCCCATGCCGATCCTTGGCGGCCTTGATGTCGCAAACGACGCTTTGAATCGACGCAAAAGCGCCTATATTAATTAGCCAGGCAATCAATAATTCTGCACAAGCAGTGAGATTCCAATGATTTACTCGACTACGGAAACGTAGACCCGAGAAAACTTCTCAAGAAGAAGAAAAAGACCAAGGCCATGGAATCCACGATCGTCATGATCAATCTGTTCGGCGCGATTGCGCTGTTGCTCTTCGGCCTTGCGCAGGTCAAGGACGGTGTTACGCGTGCCTTCGGCGCACGCCTGAGGACCGGGCTTGCGACAGGCACCGCGAACGGGCCGCGCTCGATCCTGTCAGGTTTCCTGGCAACCATCGCCCTGCAGAGTTCGACTGCGACGGCCCTCATGACGGCCTCTTTCGTGGAGCGCGATCTCATCAAGCCGCGCATGGCCCAGATCGTGCTGCTCGGCGCCAATGTCGGGACTGCCGTGACCGCCTGGATAGTCGCTACCGGCATCGAATGGCTTTCGCCACTGCTTATTCTTGGCGGCATCGTGCTCTATCGCGGAAAGTCCAGCGCCCGCCACGGCGGCGGCGCGGCCATGATCGGCATCGGCCTGATGCTGCTCTCCCTGCATCTACTGAGCAATGCGACGGAGCCCATGCGGACATCGCCGGCACTGGCTGCCTTCATCGGCCTGCTCGGCGATGCCTGGCCGGTCGCTCTGTTTTTTTCCGCAGCGCTTGCCTTCATCTCGTCGTCGAGCCTTGCGGTCGTCGTCCTGATCCTGTCGCTCGCGTCAACGGGCATCGTGTCCCCGGAACTGATCATCGTTCTCGTCCTCGGCGCCAATCTCGGCGGCGCGATTCCGCCCGTTGTCGCCACCCTCTCCGGCCCTGCCTCGGCGAGACGCGTCACGCTCGGCAATCTCATCGTCCGCACCGCGGGCTGCCTGATTGCGCTGCCGCTTGCCGGCTATGCAGCGCCGCTGCTCCAAATGCTGCCCTTCGGCCCCGCCAAGCTGCCAGTCGATACGCATCTGATTTTCAACATCCTTCTTGCCGCCGTTGCCTGGCCCTTTTCGCGGATGTTGGCTATCTTTACCGCCCGCCTGGTGCCCGATGACGTGCAGCCGGATCAGGGTCCCAAGTTTCTCGATATGCAGGAGCTGTCGACGCCCGTCGTGGCCCTTGCCAGCGCGACGCGCGAAGTGCTCGGCGTCGGCGATCTGATCGAACGCATGCTCCTGCGCGCTTCCGATGCCTTCGAACACAATGACATGTCCAAGCTCGCCGAGATCCCTGCGCTCGAAAAACGCGTGGATCTGCTGCAGCAGGAGGTGAAGGTCTATCTCTCCAAGCTCGGCCGTGGCGGTCTTAGCGACGAGAATGCCCGCCGCTCTATCGTTATCATCGACTATGCGATCAACCTCGAGCATATGGGCGACATCATCGAGAAAGGCCTGCTGGAGCAGGTCGGCAAGAAGGTCTCGCTCGGCCTGAAATTCTCCGAAGACGGCTACAGGGAATTGCGCAAACTGTTTGATCTGACGATCGACAACCTGCGCGTCGCCCAGACGATCTTCGTCACCCGCGACTTCAATCTCGCCCGGCAGATGATGGAAGTGAAGGTGGAGGTCCGCCGCATGGAAAAGCAATCGGCCGAGCGGCACCTGGAGCGGCTGCGCGACGGGCGTGCCGACAGCCTCCAGACGAGCTCACTTCATCTCGATATGCTGCGTGACCTGAAGCGTATCAATGCGCACATCGTCTCAGTGGCGCATCCGATCCTCGACGAAAGCGGCCTTCTGATCGAAAGCCGCCTGCGTGATGCAGCCGAATAAGTTCAATCGGCGGATGGCAAGCGACGCATGGTGAATTCGATCTGGTCGCCTTCCAGCTGGCGCCAGCTTTCCACTTCGGTCCAATAGGCGGCTTTCGGATATTCGTCGAACCATTCGCGCGCCTTGGCGCGGGCTTCCAAAAGCCCCATCCGGTATGTTTCGCGGACAAAATGATCCCGCTCGCGGGCGGACGCCTCTGCCCGATGCTTTGCTATTCTGCGCTTCAAGCCTTCGAAGGGCGGAGGCCCCGGAATTTTTGCCATAAAACCTACCTCTGCATGAAAAGTAGTATCGAAATCCGCCCTTTGCGAGTCGAATCTTGCAGGCGCTTTCCACTGCTGGCAGGCTTCTGCTGCACCTGCTAAACCGGGATTGTAATCAACAAAGAGCGAATCGCATGGAAAGACCGGAACTGCCGATCGGCCTGCCCGAAGACATCGAGGACAAAAAGACTGCCGCCCGTACATGGTTCGAGGGACTGCGGGACACGATCTGCGCTTCCTTCGAAGCGCTGGAGGATGAACTAGAAGGTCCCCTCTCCGATCAGGAGCCCGGCCGCTTTGTCGCCAAGGACTGGTCGCGCGAAAACGGTGCCGGCGGCGGTGGCCGCATGTCGATGATGGAGGGCCGCGTCTTCGAAAAGGTCGGCGTTCATACATCCACCGTCTATGGCGAATTCGCGCCCGACTTCCGGGCACAGATACCGGGCGCCGCCGAAGATCCGCGCTTCTGGGCATCGGGGATTTCGCTGATCGCCCATCCGGTCAATCCCAACGTGCCGGCCGTTCACATGAACACCCGCATGGTCGTCACCACCAGCCGCTGGTTCGGCGGCGGCGCCGACCTGACCCCGGTTCTCGGTCGCCGCCGCACGCAGGAGGATGAAGACACACAGCTCTTCCACAAGGCCATGGAAATCACCTGCCGTAACCATGCGGTCGCCGATTACGAGGCCTACAAGAAATGGTGCGACGACTATTTCTTCCTCAAGCACCGCAACGAGGCGCGCGGTGTTGGCGGCATCTTCTACGACTGGCTGCATTCCGACGAGGAAGCCGGCGGCTGGAAAGCCGATTTCGCCTTCACACGGGACGTCGGCCGGGCCTTCGCCATGGTTTACCCCAAGATCGTCCGCTCAAACTTCAACAAAGACTGGACGGAGGCCGACCGTGACGAACAATTGATTCGCCGTGGCCGCTATGTCGAGTTTAATCTGCTCTACGACCGAGGGACGATCTTCGGCCTGAAAACCGGCGGCAATGTCGAATCCATTCTTTCTTCCCTGCCGCCCGTCGTGCGCTGGCCATAAGCCGGCGCCAAGCATGCGGGCAAAGACCGGCATGCTGACAAAGGCAAACCTGCTGGTAAATTTGAAATACTATTCCGGTAAAATCGCGTTGAACGGCCTTCATCAGAACTGAGTGCGTCCTAAATTAGTCTCTGTGCGTTACAATCGGAGGAGGATTGTCATGACGGTACAAAGCAGCTCGCCTGCTTCTGCAGATATCCAGGAAACGTCCCGCGCAATCGAAGCGCCCGAGTTTCTAACGCGCATCGCCGAAGACTTGAGAGCGAAAAGCGGTTCCGACCTGCCGCTCTCCTGCTTTGTCGAGCAGGTGAAATTGCAGCTCGCAGGCGGCAAGACTCCGGAAGAACTTCAACAGCAGGCAACAGGTGCTGCCAACAGCAACAGGCCTGCGCACCTTTCGGAGACTTACATGGCCTGGGCAATGCCCCATCAATAAACGGAGCCTTTCGGCCGGCGTCCAAGTCGGCCGAAGCTTTCTCCCCCGGAACCTTCTCCGTTGCCGCACATTCCTCAAACGCGCGAAAGCGCGATGGTTTTGTATTTCAGAGACAGGAGAAGACCATGCGACTTTTCGAATGCGGTACACTCGTTCCCGGATGCGATTGGCACACCAGGGCCGACAATGACGCTGAAGTCGTTCGCCGCGCCGTCGAACATATGAGAACAGCCCACGGCGAAACGACCATTCGCGAAAACATGGTGGACAATATCAAGGCCCGCATCCGCGACGAAGCGAACGCGGCCTGATCTCAACCTGCAATCTCCGAGAGCCGGGCGAGCAATGCCGCCCGGTCGGAGACAAAATTCTCTTCCACCCACTGGTTTTCCAAGGTCGACAGGATTTCACCGACCTTCGGGCCGGCCTGTATGCCCGTGGCCATCACATCTGCGCCGTTCAGCGGAAACTGCGGCTTCTTCCAGATGCGTGCATGATCCAGAAGCTTCGAAAGCCGCGCCGAACGGCTCATCTCATCAAAACTACCATTCTCTGCCTTGCCCCGAGCAACGCCAAGCGCCAGTTTCAGCCGCACGATGATGCCGTCTGCGCCGTTTCTGTAGAGCAGCTTTTCGAAGGCGGCAGCGGAAATCTCGTCATTGACCGGGGCGGCTTTTGCCCAGGCCCTGAAATAGGCGGCTTCCGCATTCGAAAACTTCAGCCGTGCTGCCAATTCCTCCAGCCGCGCCGGATCGGGCGGAATGATCGAGGCCAGCCGCAGCAGCGGATCAGGCTCCCAGCCGAGCGCCTTCTCGGTCGCAACAAGCGCCGGAATGGCATCGATACCCCATTTTTCCGTTTCCGGCAGGATTTCCGAGAGAACTGCAACCTGCCGCATCCAAAGAAGCGCGCGGCCTGGATCTTCCGCCGACAGGAGCTTTCTGAGCTCCGACCAGACCCGTTCGGCCGACAGCGTTTTCAGCTTCGAACGCGCTGAGGATGACGCTCTCAGCCCTTCTGCATCGGGCCGTCCGGAACCGTACCAGGCGAAGAAACGGAAGAAGCGCAGAATGCGCAGATAGTCCTCGGCGATCCGCGTCGCTGCATTACCTATGAAGCGGATATTGCGCTTCTCGATATCATCGAGCCCGCCGACGAGATCAATCACCTCGCCCGCAGCATTTGCGTAAAGTGCATTGATGGTGAGGTCGCGCCGTTCCGCATCCGATTGCCAGTCCGCGCTGAAGGCCACCTTGGCGCGACGGCCATCCGTTTCCACATCGGTACGCAACGTCGTCACTTCGAAGGGGCGGCCATCGATGACGAGCGTCACCGTTCCGTGGTCAATGCCGGTCGGCACCGCCTTGATGCCGGCAGCATCGGCTCGCTCCATGACGGCTTCCGGCAACAGCGTGGTGGCGACATCGATATCGGCGACGGCTAGCCCCATCAGGCTGTTGCGCACCGCGCCACCGACCACACGCCCTTCCCCGCCATCAGCGTTCAGGAGCGCAAAAACCCGACCGAGCGCCGGATCCTGAAACCATGCCTGGTCGGCAACAGAGGTCATGCATAAAGCCTTTCATAAAGCGTGCGGACGATGCCGGCGGTGATGCCCCAGATCATCCGCGTTTCATAGGGCATGCGGTAGAAATGCCGGTCGATACCATCAACTACCCGCTTGTCCCGTGTGTGATTGGCAGGATTCATCAGGAAGGAAAGCGGCACCTCGAAAACGTCGTCCACTTCGATCGGATTGAGCTGCAGCGAAAAACCGCGTTGCACAACGCCGAGAACGGGCGTGATGCGGAAC
This sequence comes from Hyphomicrobiales bacterium, assembly GCA_900470965.1. Taxonomy (GTDB): domain Bacteria; phylum Pseudomonadota; class Alphaproteobacteria; order Rhizobiales; family Rhizobiaceae; genus Rhizobium. Next base: position 83,874 of record UCCS01000040.1, on the reverse strand, counting down.
CCGGTGGACGACAGATAGTTCGGCAGCCGGCCGACCGTCTCGACGAAGCCGCCGCCAAGACCAATCTCCTCCTCGGTTTCGCGGATCGCGGCCATCTCGGGCGAGACATCCTCGGGATCGATCGAACCACCGGGAAAGGCGATCTGGCCGGAATGCTTGCGCAGTGTCGACGTCCGCTTGGTGAAGATCACCTTCGCCTCTTCGCCATCATCGACGACGGGCACCAGCACGGCCGCATCACGGAGCTTCAAGGTCTCGGCCAGCGCAACGATATCGGGATTGAGCACATGGTCGCCATGGTCGCGCCAGGCGTGATCGATGGGTGCGCCGATCTGGTTGAGCGCACGGCGACGGAACTCGGCAGCCGAAAACGGGGGATAGGTCTTGCTGATCGCTTCACTCATCGGGAGGCTGCTTCCAGTTCATCGGCCGGCATGATCGGAAAAATCTCACCACCGGAGCGAACGACGAACATCTCCCGGCCGGCAACCTCGGCCACCTCTCCGAGTTCGACCAGCTCATACATCACGGCGCGTGACACCAATGCTTCAAGCCGGCCCCGCACATGCAGATAGGGCTTTAGTTCACTGTCTTTCCCATGATCCGGAAAGCGCAGAGGGTGATCCTTGCCGGCCTCGATGACATCGCCGACATTGGTGCGGAAGGTCAGAACCTGCTGGCCATCTCGCTCACTTGCATTCATCTCGACGGCCACAAAGGGTGCGTCAATGACCCTGATGCCGACCTTTTCCACAGGAGTTACGAGATAAGTTTTCCCGTCTTCGTCCTTCCTCAAAACGGTCGAAAAGAGCTGGACCAGCGGAGCCCGGCCGATCGGCGTGCCCGTGTAGAACCATGTGCCATCCGCCCGAATTTCCATGTCGATATCGCCGCAAAAGGGCGGATTCCATTTCTCGACAGGCGGCAAGCCGCGCTTTTTGCCGGATTTCGCCTCGGAAGCGCGCGAAATCAGCGCGGCAAGCCCCGCTGCATCTGCCGTATGCCTCATTTCCTCGGCTGCCATTCTTCTGTCCCGGTTTGCTCTTAACAAAATAAAGTCACGAGATAGTCATTTGAAACAAACTTGTCAGCCCGCAACATCTTCATAACTGTATCGGGTATGAGGCACGCCTATTAAAGTCAGACGATTCGCAGCCGAATGATTTCAGCCGTTGGAGATGCCCGTGGGTATGATCAAGACCGAAGCCAGCCTCGATGAACAGGCGATTGTCGCCGCCGCAGAAAGAGCGCTATCCGATATCGCCGCCATCCGCACGGAAGTTTCCAAGGTCATCTTCGGTCAGGAAAGCGTGGTTGAAAACACGCTTCTCGCCGTTCTCTCCGGTGGTCATGCCCTCCTCGTCGGTGTTCCCGGCCTTGCCAAGACGAGGCTCGTGACAACGCTCGGCGAAGTCCTCGGCCTTGCCGCAAACCGTATCCAGTTCACGCCCGACCTGATGCCTTCGGATATCCTGGGTTCCGAAGTGATGGACCAGGACGAGAGCGGCCGCCGCTCCTTCCGTTTCGTCAAGGGGCCGGTTTTCGCCCAGCTTCTGATGGCCGACGAAATCAACCGCGCTTCGCCGCGCACCCAGTCGGCACTTCTGCAGGCGATGCAGGAATATCATATCACCATTGCCGGCCAGCGTTATGACCTGCCCTCACCCTTCCACGTTCTCGCAACGCAGAACCCGCTGGAGCAGGAAGGCACCTATCCGCTTCCCGAAGCCCAGCTCGACCGCTTCCTTCTGCAGGTCGATGTTCACTATCCCGAACTTGCCGCCGAGCGCCAGATCCTTTTGGAAACGACGGGTCTCACCGAAGCCAAACCCGAACCGGTCATCAATGCGGCACGCCTGTCCGAAATCCAGACGCTCGTACGTCAGATGCCGGTCAGCGATACCGTCGTCGATGCCATCCTCTCGCTCGTGCGCTCAGCCCGTCCAGGCCAGGGCAATGCCTCCACCGACAAGCATGTGGCCTGGGGGCCTGGCCCGCGCGCCGGCCAGGCGATGATGCTCTGCGCCCGCGCCCGCGCGCTCTATGAGGGCCGTCTGGCGCCCTCGCTCGACGATATCTACGCTCTGGCCGAGCCCGTTCTTGAGCACCGCATGGCGCTGACCTTCGCCGCCCGCGCCGAAGGCATGTCGGTGCGCGACGTGATCGCCGGACTGGTCAAGCAGGCAAAGGGATAAGGAAGCGCTGCGCGTGGCATCCATCGGACAGATCGTCAATCCGACACCCGGCAATGATGCCCTTTCCCGCGCAAGGCAGCGGGCTGCCCTCGTGCCGGATTGCCTGGTCGAAGCCAAGCGCATTGCCAACACCGTGATTGCCGGCTGGCACGGCCGCCGCAAACGCGGTATCGGCGAGAATTTCTGGCAGTTCCGCCCCTATAGCGAAGGTGAAAGCCTGTCGCGCATCGATTGGCGCCGCTCCGCCCGCGACGACCATACCTATGTGCGTGACCGCGAATGGGAGGCTGCCCACACAATCTGGCTCTGGGCCGACATGTCGGCCTCCATGATGTACAAGTCGACCTATGGCAGCGTTTCCAAGGAAAGCCGGGCGCTGGTCATCATGCTGGCGCTTGCCGAGATCCTCGCCCGCTCCGGCGAGCGCATCGGCTGCCCCGGCGTGATGGAACCTGTCTCCGCCCGCAATGCAGCCGAAAGGCTGGCAGCCGCCCTGATGCACACGCCGCTGACTGGCGGCCTGCCCGAAACCGCGATGGTGCGCGGTTGGAGCGATCTCATCCTCATCGGCGATTTCCTCGATGACGCGCCTTCCATCATGGCTCGTCTCGGTCCGCTTGCCCGCCGGGGCCTGCGTGGCCACGTGGTCGAGATCGCCGACCCGGCCGAGGAAATCTTTCCCTATAACGGCCGCACCGAATTCACCGATCCCGAGACCGGCGACAGGCTGACCTCCGGGCGGGCGGAGGGCCTGCGGGAGGCCTATCGCAACGCCTATCTCGCGCGACGCGAAGATCTCGGCCAATCGCTGCGCCATCTCGGCTGGACCTTCGTCAGCCACCGCACCGATCATCTGGCGTCCGAAGCGCTGGTTGCCGTCCATATGTATCTTTCCGGCATGCCGGCAAAGGCAACGCATGGAGGACAGTTTTGAGCGCGCTTCCCTTCGCCTTCGCCTATCCCGCTATCCTCGGCGCGCTGATTGCCCTGCCCGTCATCTGGTGGCTGCTGCGGCTCACCCCGCCGCGCCCGCAGGCGGAAGTCTTTCCGCCGTTAAAAATCCTCGCGACTGTGCTGAAGCGCGAGGAAACGCCGGCGAAAAGCCCTTGGTGGCTGACGCTGCTGCGCATGCTTCTGGCAGCCGCCATCATCTTCGCGATCGCCGATCCGGTCTTCAATCCGCGCACCAGCTCGCTCGCATCGGGTGGTCCGCTCGTCCTTTTCGTCGACAATAGCTGGGCTTCGGCACCCGATTGGGAGCGCCGCGTCCAGACGGCCGATGCGCTGATCGACGATGCCGAAACTGCCGGCGCTGTCGTCTCCATCGCCTTCACCGCCGACCCGACCAATAACGCGACACCCGGCACTGCGGCTGCCGCCCGCGAAAAGCTCCGCGCCGCGGAACCGAAGCCGCTTGTGCCGGATCGCCAGCGGGCTTTCGAAGCGCTGCGCGCCGCCCTGAACGGCACGCATCCCGGCACGCTTGCCTTCCTCACCGACGGTGCAGCAAGCAGCGACAACGATGCTGTCGTCCGTCAACTCTCCGACCTTCGGCCCGCCGAACTGCGCGTGATCGAAGGCGATGCTGCCCAGACGGTAGCAATCTCGGGCGCCACCAATACGGCCGATGCGATGACGGTCAAACTGACCCGCCTCAGTGCCAGTGGCGCGGCCTCCGTCCCGCTCAATGCACAGGACGCGCAGGGCCGCGTGATCGCCACCGGCAGGGCTGACTTCGCCCCCGGCCAGACGGCCGTCAATGCCGGCATTTCCGCCCCCTTCGAGATGCGCAACGATTTTGCCCGCGTCAGCATCAATACCGGCGCCACCGCAGGCGCGGTGCATCTGCTCGACGATGCCTTCAAGCGCCGCAGGGTCGTGCTTCTCTCGGGCGAAAGCGGCGATGAATTCCAGCCGCTGCTCTCCCCGCTCTACTACATCCAGCGGGCGCTCGAACCCTACGCGGACCTCGTGCGGCCGACCGATGCCAATCTTTCGGTCGCGATCCCGAAGCTGCTCGCCAATAATCCTTCGATCATCATCATGGCCGATATCGGCCGCCTGCCGGAGGATACCTACGCGCCCCTGCAGCGCTGGATATCGAACGGTGGCATGCTGCTGCGCTTTGCCGGCCCGCGCCTTGCCGCGGCACCTGCCGAAGATCCGCTGATCCCTGTCACCCTGCGCCAGGGGGAACGTGCGCTTGGCGGCAGCCTGTCCTGGAGCGAGCCGCAAGCGCTCGCCGAATTCCCTGGATTCAGCCCGTTTGCCGGCATACCGCGTCCGACCGACGTGACGGTCAACCGCCAGGTGCTGGCAGAGCCGACACCCGATCTCGCCGAACGCACATGGGCAAGCCTTGCCGATGGTACGCCGCTCGTGACCATGAACAAGATGAATGCCGGCCAGATCGTGCTCTTCCATGTGAGTGCCGAAGCGACCTGGTCGAACCTGCCGATTTCTGGCACCTTCGTCGAAATGCTGCGCCACCTCATCCAGATCTCCCGTTCCGGCGGAGTAACCTCGGAATCATCGGGCAGTGCGCGCGTTGCCGAAACTCTGCCGCCCTTCCGCATGCTGACCGCCAAGGGCATCCTGGTCACCGAAACCGGCAATGCCCGTCCACTGATCCCGAATGCTAAGGCAGCACCCGTTGCCAATTTCGACAATCCACCCGGCCTCTATGGCTCCGAAGATGGCTTCACGGCACTGAACGTTCTGCCCGACAATGCCGAGCTGAAACCGCTCGACATCGATGGCGTCAATGTCGTGCGCGCCGGCCTTATCGGTGGCGAAAGCTGGTCGGCCAAACCCTTGCTCTTCTTCATCGCCTTCCTGCTGCTTCTGGCCGATAGCCTGATCGTGCTCTTCATGAACGGCGCCTTCTCCCGCCTGCGGCCGCGCGCCCGGGCTGCGGCGACGATCGCCGTGGCACTTGCGGCCGGCCTGATGCTGCAGCCGGACATCTCGCATGCCAATGACACCCAGCCGGGCGACGACATCATCATGCAGCGGCTCGACAATACCCATCTCGCCTATGTCGTGACCGGCGAACAGGATGTGGACAATATTTCCGAAGAGGGGCTCAATGGCCTCACGAGATTCCTGACCTACCGCACCACGCTGGAGCCGTCCCCACCCGTTGGCATTGACCTAAATAAGGACGAGTTATCCTTCTACCCGATCATCTACTGGCCGATTTCGGCAACCGCACCGATGCCGTCCAACGCCGCCATCAGCCGTATCGACGCCTATATGCGCAATGGCGGAACGGTGCTTTTCGACACGCGCGACCAGTTCGACTCCCTCGAAGGGGGTAGCGACACGACCGCCAACGGCCAGCGCCTGCAGCAGATCCTCGCCAATCTGGATATTCCGCCGCTGGAACCCGTTCCGCACGACCATGTGCTGACCAAGTCCTTTTATCTTCTGTCCAGCTTCCCCGGCCGCTACGCCGGCAGCCCGCTCTGGATCGAGGCGCGGCAGGGCGGCCAGAACCAGAACAGCGCCAATAGGCCGGCCGCTGCCGCAGACGGCGTCTCGCCGATCCTGATCACCGCAAACGATTTTGCCGGCGCGTGGGCCGTTGACGACAATGACACCCCGCTGCTGCCCACTGTGCCGCCGGATGAGACGCAGCGCGAATATGCCTTCCGCGCCGGCGTCAACATCATGATGTACATGCTGACCGGCAACTACAAGACAGACCAGGTTCACGTGCCCGACCTGCTCGAACGGCTGGGGCAGTGATATGACGCTCGATTATTCACCCTTCCTGCCCTGGCCCTTTTTGGCGGTACTGACCGGCATCGTCCTCCTGATCGCCGTATTCGCGATCTGGCGCGGCATACGCGGCGCATGGATCCGCACGCTTGCGGCGATGGCGCTACTGGCAGCACTTGCCAATCCGGTACTGCTGCAGGAGGACCGCGACCAGCTTTCGACGATCGTCCCCGTCATCGTCGACCGCAGCCAGAGCCAGCAGACGGCTGACCGCATGAAGATGACGGATGATGCGCTGGCATCCTTGAAAACCCAGCTCGCCCGCTTTCCGCAGATCGAGCCCCGCTTCGTCGACGTGAACGAGGACCGCAATTCCGACGTGCCCTCCACACGCCTCTTTGAGGCCCTGTCGGCTTCGATCGCCGATGTCCCGCCCTCGCGCGTCGGCGGCGCGATCATGCTGACGGATGGCGAGGTGCATGATGTGCCCGGCGTCAATCAAGCGCTCGGCTTCGACGCGCCGATCCACGGTCTCATCACCGGCAAGCCGAACGAGTTCGATCGCCGCATCGAGGTCATCAAGGCGCCCCGCTTCGGCATAGTCAACGAGGAGCAGCAGCTCGTGCTGCGCGTCTTCGACGACGGCCCGAGCCCCGGCGGCGCTGCGAATGTGACGGTGCGCCTCAACGGCGACGAGATCGCCACCCTGCAGGCAACACCCGGCCAGGATACACCCTTCTCCTTCAAGGTGACCCGCGGCGGCCCGAACGTGCTGGAATTCTCCGTCGCCGGTATTCCCGGCGAAGTGACGGATGCCAATAATCGTGCCGTGCACATCATCGATGGCATCCGCCAGAACCTGCGCGTCCTTCTCGTCTCGGGCGAACCGCATGCCGGCGAGCGCGCCTGGCGCAATCTCCTGAAGTCCGACGCGTCAGTCGATCTCGTGCATTTCACCATCCTGCGCCCGCCGGAAAAGCAGGACGGCACGCCGATCAACGAGCTGTCGCTGATCGCATTCCCGACCCGAGAGCTCTTCGTCGACAAGATCAAGGATTTCGACCTGATCATCTTCGACCGCTATCAGGATCGCGCCAATGTGCTGCCGATGCTCTATTATGACAACATCGCGCAATATGTGGAAAATGGCGGCGCATTGCTGATCGCCGCCGGTCCTGAGCATGCAAGCCCGGAGTCGATCGCCATGACCCCGCTTGCTTCCGTACTGCCGGCAGAGCCAACCGGCCGGATGATCGAGCAAGCCTTCTATCCCCGTCTTTCCGAACAGGGCCGCAAGCATCCCGTCACTCGCGGGCTTGACGGCTCCGGCGATGAGCCGCCGCATTGGGGCCGCTGGTTCCGAAGCGTCGATGTCGAGCGGCCGCAGGGCCAGACCGTCATGGTCGGTGCCGACAACCATCCGCTGCTGGTGCTCAACCGCGCCGGCCAGGGCCGTGTCGCCATGCTGCTTTCCGATCAGGGCTGGCTCTGGGCGCGCGGCTTCGAGGGCGGCGGCCCGCACGTCTCGCTCTATCGCCGCATCGCCCACTGGTTGATGAAGGAACCGGCACTGGAGGAAGAGGCGCTGACGGCGCGGACCTCCGGCCGAACACTGGAAATCACCCGCCAGACGATTGGCGATGCCCCCGGAGACGCGGTCGTCCGCTACCCCTCGGGCAGGACCGAGAACCTGCCGCTGACGCAGACCGAGCCCGGCCTCTACAAGGCCGAAAAGCGCATGGACGAAATTGGCCTGTTTGAAATCCGCAACGGCGATCTGACGACGCTCGCACATGTTGGCGCCGTCGATGCGCCCGAATTCAAGGCGATGATTTCGACGACCGCTGCGCTGAAGCCGATCACCGACAAGAGCCGCGGTCTCGTCACACGCGTCGTCAACAATGCCGGCGCCATTACCGTCCCGCCGATCCTACCGGTGCGCGGCCAGGTGCGTGTGGCCGACAATGATCGCATGACGATCCGCATGACCAATGAAACCGTGCTGAAGGGCATCAATACCTTGCCGCTCTTTGCGGGCTTCGCAGGTGTCGGAATCCTGCTCCTCGCCTTTGGTGCCATGTGGTGGCGTGAAGGACGGTAGATGCCTTTCCTGGTCAGATTGAAGCATTCTGTCGGAGCAGATTTTCGTCAGGGAGGTGATTGGCGAAGGGCATACCTCCTGGTACGTCCAAGCCGATCGCTTCCGATCCTGGCGGAAAGTTTCCCGGCAGAATGCTTCAATCTGACAAGGAAAGGCATCTGACATGCCGGAATTCGAGCTCACCGCCTCCCCGTCACCGGAAGAGCTCGCGATCATCACCGACGGCCTGACAGCCTTCAACACGGAAGATGTTGGCCCGTCCAAACGGCAGGCGCTTGCCGTTCTGATCCGTGATACCGATGGCAAGGTCTCCGGCGGTCTGTCGGGCTACACCGCCTGGGGCTGGCTCTTCGTGCAGATGCTCTACATTCCCAACATGCTGCGCGGCAGTGGCATGGCAGGCAAGATCCTCGCGAAGGCGGAAGAAGAAGCCGCCGCCCGGGGCTGCCGTGGCGCCTGGATCGATACGTTCAACCCGCATGCGCTCAGCGCATACAAGCGTCAGGGCTATGAAGTCTTTGGCGAACTGCCCGATTTTCCCGAGGGCAGGACGCGGACCTTCCTCAAGAAGAGGCTCTGACGAGAGCAATTCCAGCAAAAGTGCGCAGCTGTTTTGCGTCCGGAATTGCGTAAGAACAAAGAGATAGAGTGTTTCCGTGATCCGAAGAAGAACGGAAATGCTCTATCGCCGCCAGGCGATCGTGCCTTTCAGCCGCGCATGCGTATCTTCCGCGATCGGGACCACGAGCACACGGCCCGGATCGACGGGACCGGGAAAAGTCAGTGCGCCATATGCGACCTTCTCGAAGCCGAGCGGGCCGTAATACGGCGGATCACCGACGAGGATGATGGCTTCCGAACCCTTGCGTTTGGCGGCCTCGACCGCGATGCGCACCAGTTCGCGGCCAATGCCCTTGCTCTTGTGCGACGGCCGCACGGCAAGCGGTCCCAGGAGATGGCCTTTCACCGTTCCGGCCAGAACCGGCGTCATCCGCACCGAAGCGATCGTCTCGCCGTCATCGGCGCAGATGAAGGAGAGCGACAGGTCATGCGGTCCCTGCTCGCGAATACGGGCAGCGGCGCGCGTGTGCCGGCCGGGGCCGAATGCTTCTTCGTTGATGAGCTCAATAGCCGCGTCGTGAGACGCATCCTCAGTGAGGTAGACGAGATCGTGCTTGTACATGAGCATGGGAACAGAGACCGTATAGACGCAGATGTGGGTTCGCGAACACGCCGTCGGGCGTTCGGGAGCATCAGCGTCGTCGCAGGCCTCTGAGAATAGACATCAAGCAGGATTCCAGAAATTTGTGAGGAAGGCGGATAGCAGGAAAAATTTCCGTCGTCCATTGTAAAAATTCGGTCAGAAATTAAGCGACCGAGACGCAGTGTTCAATCTTTACCGACCTGCAAAAAGCGGTGTGCTGCGATATCTATGCGCAACGAACAATTTCAGAGGTACAAAACATGGGCATGCTGGTGGACGGCGTCTGGCATGACGTCTGGTACGATACGAAGGAAACGAAGGGCCATTTCAAGCGTCAGCCCTCGCAGTTCCGCAACTGGATTACAGCTGACGGAGAGGCCGGTCCCAGCGGCAAAGGCGGCTTTAAAGCCGAGGCCGGCCGTTATCACCTCTATGTCTCCCTCGCCTGTCCCTGGGCGCATCGCACACTGATCTTCCGCAAGCTGAAGAAGCTCGAAGACCTGATTTCCGTTTCGGTCGTCGATCCGCTGATGGTGGAAAATGGTTGGGAGTTCAAAGTCGGCAATGGCGCCACCGGCGATCACCTTTTCGGCGCCGAGGCACTCTGGGAAATCTACGTGAAGGCCGATCCGCACTATTCCGGCCGCGTCACCGTACCGGTTCTCTGGGACATCAAGACGAGCACGATCGTCAACAACGAATCGGCTGAAATCATCCGCATGTTCAACAGCGCCTTCAATCATCTGACGGGCTCGACGGCAGATTATTACCCGGAAGACCTGCGGGCCGATATCGATGCACTGAACGACATCGTCTATGACACCGTCAACAACGGCGTCTACAAGTCGGGCTTTGCCACCACGCAAGCGGCTTACGAGGAGAATGTCGTCAAGCTCTTCGAAACGCTGGATAAGCTCGATGAGCGTCTCGGCAAGGGCCGCTACCTTTTCGGCGATCGCCAGACCGAAGCCGACTGGCGGCTCTTCACGACGCTCGTGCGTTTCGACCCTGTTTATGTCGGCCACTTCAAGTGCAACATCCGCCGCATCGATGACTACCAGAACCTGTCGGGCTATCTGCGTGACCTTTATCAGACTCCCGGTGTCGCTGAGACGGTGAACCTGCGCCACATCAAGGAGCACTATTACCGCAGTCACAAGACCATCAACCCGACCGGCATCGTGCCAGCCGGCCCGGCACTCGATCTCGATCGGCCGCACGGCCGGGACAGGCTCGCAGCCGCTGCCTGAGCCTCACCAGTAATGCGCCGGCTCCGCCTCACCGCGGAGTTCAGCCAGCCTTCTATGCGTCGCTTCAGTCGTCTCCGCCGGCAGCTTGTCGATTTCGAAAAAGCCGCTCTCGGCAATTTCCCAATCCGGCAAGCGCGGCGCGGTCTGTTCCACGATGGCTCGGTAGAAGACCACATGGTCGCGCCGGGTGATATTGGTGTTGAAATAGACGTGAAAGAGCTGTGGCTTGCCCACGATCTTGAGGTTGCCTTCCTCCCGCAACTCCTTGATGAGCGCCTCTTCTGCCGTCTCGTTTCGTTCCAGCCCGCCACCTGGCATATGCCATCCGCCGGTGTAGCCGTGACGAACGAGAAAGAGGCGCCCCTGCTCGTCGAAACAGGCTGCACGCACCCCCATCGTCATACCGCGCGCGACGGAAAAATACACGTGCAGCAATCGCACCAACACTTTCATGTGAAGGGGCCATGTTTGTTTGTCTGCCATGGGTTCTTTCATACTCTCATCGCGGGGATGTGTTTGAATTGTAAATAAGCTGGTCTATGTGTCGTTGCATGTTCAAGCTCGCGCATATCTCCGACGTCCATCTCGGACCCCTGCCCCGCCTTTCCATTCACGAACTTTTCTCAAAACGTATTACGGGCTTTGTGAACTGGCACCGCAACCGGCGCAAGCATCTTTTCGGCAGCACGCTCGATCTGCTGTTGGACGATATCCGCTCCCACAAGGCCGACCATCTGGCGGTAACCGGCGACCTCGTCAACCTCGCAAGCGGGATCGAGATCCGGAGCGCGGCAGCCTGGCTGCGCGAACTCGGCGATCCCGCCGCGACATCGGTCGTCCCTGGCAACCACGATGCCTATGTGCCGGGCTCCTATGAGAAGTCGATGCGCGCCTGGTATGACTATGTGCGCGGCGACCTTGCGCCACCGGAATGGGAAGAAAACCGGCACATCTTTCCCTATCTTCGCATCCGCGACAAAGTCGCAATCGTCGGCTGCTCGACTGCCGTTGCAACTCCGCCCTTCGCGGCCTCCGGCTTCTTCGGCGCGCGCCAGGCGCGCGATACGGTCAACATGCTGCGTGCTGCCGGCGAGGCCGGTCTGTTCCGTGTCGTCATGATCCACCATCCGCCGATCCGCGGCGCGACCCGTTTCTATAAACGCATGATCGGCATCCGCCGCTTTGCCGCCGTCGTCTCCACCGGCGGAGCCGAGCTCGTGCTGCACGGCCATACCCATCTCAACACACTCCACTGGCTGCGCGGACAGACAGGCCCCGTACCCGTCGTCGGCATCGCTTCGGCATCGCAAGGACCGGGCGGCATCAAGCCGCGCGCCGCCTACAATCTCTTCTCCATTTCCGGTTCTCCCGGCGCTTGGGAAGTGAAAGGCGAGCGCTTCAGCATAAATGATACGGGCGACGGAATGATGCCGGAAAGTGCAGATATTTTCGCGCTTTAGAGGCGATTGCGGAATCAATTTCGGCAGTTGTTGAATCAACATGTGAAGAGCGATCGCCAATGTCGCAACATAGGCAATAAAGGCCGCCGGGGCTCTTGGTATTTTTAAGCGTCGGCGTACAATTCAACAACCGCAGCGCTTCAAAACGGAGTACGCCCGATGACTGCTTCTCTTCATCGCCTGTGCAGACTTTCGCTTGTTTCCGTCTTTGCTTTCGGCCTCGCTACGTCCGCTTTCGCGGTCGGTGGCGGAAACGATGACACCTCCCCGCCGCAGAAGACCCAAACGACCAAGACCTGCACCAAGGGCAAGGTCTGGGATGCCAAGAAGAAGGAATGCGTCGATCCGAAGAAGCAGAGCTTCAACGATGACGATCTCTACAAGTTCGCCCGCGAATTTGCCTATACCGGCCAGTATGAGAACGCCATTACGGTGCTCAATCTCGCCAAAAACCAGAACGATCCGCGCATCTTGAACTATCTCGGCTATGCCAACCGCAAGGCCGGCCGCATGGAGCTCGGCATGTCCTACTATAAGAAGGCGCTGCAGCAGGATGAGAATTACATCCTCGCCCGCTCCTATATGGGCATGGCGCTCGCCGAGCAGGGAGACATTCAGGGCGCCCGCGTCCAGCTCGTCGAGATTCGCGATCGCGGCGGCGAAAATACCTGGGCCTATCGCGCTCTGCTGCAGAGCCTGAACGGCTATAGGACATATTGAGGCAAGCTCCGCGGGGTATGGTGCGGAAATCCCTTGGGATGGGATGGATGAATTGAACCCCGCGCTTGCGAAATACAGGCGACTTGTTCCATAAAAGCCGCCTGCATGGCCTGGATGAATACGATGGCTTCGCACCCGCCGGGTAAGACCCGCATGCGAAGCTGGCCCATATTTGAAGCTGGTATGAGTTTCGGCCAATGTGAATGCTTCTTGGAAAAACCATGCGCCAACCCGCCACCACCACCGATATCCGGCGTGATCTCGTCGGTCTCCTGCCCCGCCTCCGCCGCTTTGCCATCACGCTCGCGGGAGAGACGGCTGCGGCCGATGAGCTGGTCCAGGCGGTCTGTCTGCGCGCAATTTCCAAAGGGCATCAGTGGAATGGCGAAGGCCGGCTGGAAGGCTGGATCTATACACTTGCCCGCCAGCAATGGGCCGACGACAGCCGCAAGCGCAAGCCGCGTCCGGTCGCACGGGGCAATGTAACCGATATCCGCGATGCTATTCGCGACCGTACAGCGTTCGTCGATACCGACGCCCTGCACCGCATGCTCGCGGAAATGCCCGAAGGCGTGGCCAGCATCTTCGTGCTGATCGACGTGGAAGGTCATACCTATCAACAGGCAGCCGAAATCATGGGCATTGCGATTGGCGGCATTGCCGGTCAGCTTGCGACCGCACGACTCCATTTCGCCGCATTGTCCGGTCACAATCCGCCCGTCCACAGGTATTGACTGATTTGCTCGATTTCAAAAAACAGCCGCTTGAAGCCCAGCTTGCCGCCCTCCTCGACGGCGAAACCACACCGGAACAGAAGCTGGAACTGGAAAGCAGGCTGGCAACGGATGAAAACGCCCGCAAGATCTACGACAAGCTCCGCCACGGCGTCGATTTCGGCCGCCGTAAGTTGGACGACATGCTGAAGGAACCTGTTCCGCTGGCGCTTGTTCGCTCGATCAAGAGTACGCAACCACCGAAGACGCCGATCGCCCAACGCAACGCACGCCCGCAGCTGAAGCTCGCGCCAAATGGCCGCCAGGCGCTTGCCGCAGCCCTTATTCTCTTTGTCGTCGGCGGTGGCATCGGCTATTTTATCGGCAATGCGCCGGATACGGATGACACCACACCGGCCGCAATCCCCCAGATCAACACCAATGACTGGCTGGGTGACGTCACCGCCTTCCAGCGGCTTCTCGTGCGCCAGCCGCGTCACCTCGTTGAAGTGCCGGCCTCACAGTCAGAGGAAATCTCCTCCTGGCTGACGACCGCGATTGGCGTGCCGTTCCGCGTACCGGATCTTTCCACAGAATCCTGGACCTTCCAGGGCGCGCGCGTGATCCTTGGTGACAGCCGCCCTGTCGGCCAACTCGTCTATTCCAATGCCGATGGCGATATCATCTCGATCTGCTTCCGCAAGGATGCGCAGCCACCGGAAACGGAAGACTTCAAGGAAACGATCCGCGACGAGATCGGCCTGGTAACCTGGCACAATGCCGGCACGTCCTATGTGCTGGCAGGCCCCTCCGCCGAAGCCACGCTCAGCCAGCTCGCCATGGAAATTGCCGCCGCCATTTGACGGTTATGGCACCAGCACGACTTTTCCGCTGACTCGACGCTCCTCAAGCGCACGATGCGCCTCAGCGACTTCATCAAGCGAAAACCGACCGCCTTGCACGATCTCCAGCCCTCCGGATGCGGCAAGATCGAAGAGAGCAGCGAGATCGCCCTTCCATTTGTCAGCCGCAATCAGCGGCAAGAGTGAAAAGCCCTTCAGCGACTGGTTCATATCCAGCATGGAGCCGATCTCTGAAAGCTCCAGCGAGAACCGCCCCATGGCCGCAAACAGCATTTCTCCGGCGGGAGCAAGTGCAGCCAGAGACGCCCTCGCGATATCGCCGCCGACCGTCTCGTAAATGACATCGGCACCCTGCCCTCCGGTCGCGGTCCTGACCGAGCCGGTCCACTCTTCGGCGGTGTAATCGACCGCCAGATCGGCGCCGAGGGAGAGTGCAAGCTGCCTCTTCGCCTCACTGCCGGCTGCTGCAATGACCACGCTCGCCCCCTCGAGCCTAGCAAGCTGCAACAACAGAGACCCGACCCCACCGCCAGCAGCGTTGACGAGCACCACCCTTCCCTTCGGCGGGCTACGACGCACCATGTGCAGAGCCGTCAGGCCCTGCACCATCAATGCCGTCGCATCCGCAAAGGAAAGGTCGTCCGGCAAACGCACCGCCGCTCCAACATCTATAGCCACATATTCGGCATAACCGCCGAAGCCACGAGCGATTGCAAAGAGCGGCACGGCGACACGCGCGCCAAGCAGCGACGGATCTGCATCCGCCCCAAGTTCTTCGACGATGCCTGCCACTTCCACACCGGGAAAGACAGGCAGCGGTGGCGTCACGGCATAGCGATCCGCCCGCATCAGAACCTCGAAGAAATTGACGCCGGCGGCATGGACGCGCACCAGCACTTCGCCGCCTTTGGGCTTCGGGATCGGCACCTCTACAGTTTCGAGAACCTCAGGCGGACCGAAGCGGGTGAATTGAACGGCTTTCATGGCAGACCTCAGATTTTGATGGCGTAAGGCAGCCTGTAGCACTCGATTTACGCTTCAAAATACACACATATCAGTGCCATACCCACCAGGAGGTGACCATGGCCGAGCCCATGAAAAGACTGCCGAAACTCCCCGTGGAACGGGCCTTGAAGGTCATTTCCGGGAGATGGAAACCCGTCATTCTCTATCATGTCTTCTCAGGACCGAAACGGCTTTCAGAGCTCAAGCGCATGATGCCCGAGATTACCCAGAAGGTGCTGATCCAGCAATTGCGAGAGATGGAGGAGCACGGCCTTGTACGCCGAGAAGTCTTTGCAGAGGTGCCCGCACGCGTAGAATATACCGCGACTGAACTTGGCCTCGGGTTGGAGCCGATCCTTCTCGCCCTCTGCCAATGGGGACAAAACCACGCGCAAGCACAGGGCGAGCTCGATGAGCTCGCCGATTGCATCGTCAGGCCGCGCCACTCCGAGGCGATCGCGGCCTGATCAGAATGGTTAGGCCTTGCCGGCCTTCACGTCGAGCACTCGGTTGGCAGCCGAGACGATCGCTTCGAGCGATGCCGCCACGATATTGGTGTTGATGCCGGCACCAAAGAGCTTGCCGCCCGGATAGGACGTCTCGACATAGGAGATGGCGGCGGCATTCGAGCCGTGCTGCAGCGAATGCTCCGAATAATCCTCGACCGACATCTCGATACCGAGATAGTGCGACAGCGCATTGATGAAGCCATCAATCGGGCCGTTGCCACGGCCTTCGATACGCTTGATCTCACCATTGTCGGTAATCTCGGCCGCCACGATCCGCTGTCCCTTGTGCTCTGTATCGGGATAGGTGTGGTGATCGACGAACCGGAGACGGGCGCCCGGCTGGGTCACATAGCGCTCGATGAAGCGGTCGTGGATACGCTTCGAAGGAAGCTCCTTGCCCTCTTCATCGGTGATGCGCTGGATGTCTTCGCGGAATTCGACCTGCAGATTGCGCGGCAGGTTGAGCCCGTAATCCTGCTGCAGGATATAGGCGATGCCGCCTTTGCCCGACTGCGAATTGATGCGGATGATCGCTTCGTAGGAGCGGCCGACGTCACGCGGGTCGATCGGCAGGTAAGGCACTTCCCAGACTGGATGGTTGGCAACCTGCGCCGCCTTCATGCCCTTGTTGATCGCATCCTGATGCGAACCGGAAAAGGCCGTGTAGACCAGTTCGCCGACATAAGGGTGACGATCGGCAATCGCCATCTGGTTCGAATATTCGAACACTTCCTTGATGCGTTCGATGTTCGAGCAGTCGATTTCCGGATCGACGCCCTGCGTGAACATGTTGAGTGCCATGGTGACGACGTCGACATTGCCAGTGCGCTCGCCATTGCCAAAGAGCGTGCCTTCAACGCGATCGGCGCCTGCCAGCAACGCCAGCTCGGCGGCGGCAATGCCGGTGCCGCGGTCATTATGCGGATGCAGCGAGATGATCAGGTTTTCTCTGTTATCGAGATTGCGGCACATCCATTCGATCTGGTCGGCATAGACGTTCGGCGTCGCCATTTCGACGGTCGAGGGCAGATTGATGATGAGCTTGTTGTCAGGCGTCGGCTTCACCACGTCGATGACGGCGTTGCAGATTTCCAGCGCCACGTCCAACTCGGTGCCGGTAAAGCTCTCGGGCGAATATTCGAAACGGTAGCCGCCCCCGGCCTTGGCAGCCATGTCTGTGATCATCTTGGCGGCATCGACGGCGATCTGCTTGATGCCCTGCACATCCTTGGCGAACACAACGCGGCGCTGCAATTCGCTGGTCGAATTGTAGAAATGCACGATCGGTCGGTTGGCGCCTTCCAGCGCTTCGAAGGTACGCGTGATCAGCTCAGGCCGGCACTGCACCAGCACCTGCAGCGAGACATCATCGGGCACATTGCCCTCTTCAATGCACCAGCGGGCAAAATCGAAATCTGTCTGCGAGGCAGAGGGGAAACCGATCTCGATTTCCTTGAAACCCATTTCCAGCAGCAGCTGAAACATGCGGGCCTTGCGATCATGGCCCATCGGATCGACGAGCGCCTGATTGCCGTCGCGCAGGTCCACGGAGCACCAGATCGGCGCCTTGGTGATGGTCTTGGTCGGCCAGGTGCGGTCGGGAATGTTTACCTGCGGATAAGGCCGGTACTTCACGGCGGCGTCGGGCATGCCCTTGGCGGAAGCAGCGCTTGCGGAGGATCGGCTGGTGTTCGTATCCATTGTCTTGTCTCCTCGTCCCGGCATTTGCCCCGCGTCTTAGCCGATCATATCTGGCTTGGCGACTGCAAATGCGGACCTTTACTCGGTCGTTTGGTCAATTTTGAGAGTGAGTCGCGAGGAGCGATGGCCGGGCGGGCTTTCGGCCGCCGGGCGCTCCTCAAAGGACCCGGCAACCGCGCGTAAGGCCGAGGAGAAGAAGCGAAGTCAGGGCGCGCGTATTGTCACGCAGGGCCGTGCGGCTGCGTGCAATCGTGTCGGAAATCCGTGCGCTTGTGCTCTTCATGACCGCGCTTATAGCCTTCGCCGCAAATTCCGGCAACCCCTCGCCTATTTTTTCCGCGCCTGCACTATCCGGGACAGCGCAAGCATCAGCCCGCCGGCAATCAGGCCCCAGAAGGCGCCGGAGATGCCACCGAAGGAAACGCCGGAAGCCGTGACAAGAAAGGTGATAGCCGCCGCCTCACGTGACTCCGGCACCTGGAAGGCAGCCATGGCAGAACCGGAGAAGGCGCCGACCAGTGCAAGACCGGCAACGGCCTCAATCAGAATCGGCGGCGCCAGCGCGACAAAGGCGGTCACCGCCCCGGCAAGCAGGCCGAAAATGACGTAACCGACACCCGAAATCAGCGCTGCCCAATAACGCCGCGAAGGATCGGCATGCGCATCCTGCCCGGCGCACATCGCTGCCGTGATCGCCGCCAGGTTGACCGCATGCCCGCCGAAGGGCGCCGCCAGAAGCGAGAAGACGCCGGTCACGGCAAAGAGCGGGCCCGGCATCGGATCATAGTGATTGACCTTCAGCACCGCGATGCCGGGAATATTCTGCGAGGCCATCGTCACAATGAAGAGCGGCAGGGCAATCGACACGAAACCGGCGAGATTGAAGACCGGGTGAACGATGTCGATAACGGGCACCAGCGACTGTTCGAGTGACGCAAACGCCCCCTCGGGAATATCGACGCCGAACGCCAGCACCAGCGCGAAGGCCACCAGCGCTGCCGGCACCGCCCACAGCCGCTTGAAGGCGCCGACCACAATCCAGGTCAGAATGATCGGCAGGCCGAGCAGCGGATTGAAGGCGATCGCCTTGACGGGAGCAAAGCAGAGACCGAGCAGTACGCCCGACAGCATTGCATTGGCAAGCGGCGCCGGAATGGCGGCAACCGCCCGTCCGAGCGGCTTGAACAGCCCGGCAATGACGATGAGCAAACCGCAAAGAATGAAAGCCCCGACCGCCGCATTGAAGCCGCCGTCGATCGTGCCGATGCTGGCAAGCAGCGCTGCCCCCGGGGTCGACCAGGCGATGCTGACCGGCAGACGCGTGACGGCGCTGAGCACGATGGCGCAAAGCCCCATCGAGATTGACAACGCCATCAGCCCTGAGGCTGCCTGCGCATCCGTCGCGCCGACCGCCTGCAATCCATGCAACACGACCGCAAAGGAGCTGGTAAACCCGACGAAAGCCGTCAGAAGACCCATGAACAGGCTCTGGACGGAAAAATCTTTGAGCATGGCGCGACTCCGGCTGCGAAGATTGCGCATGGAGCCGCATAAGCGGGAGGCGCGCAAGCCGGATTGCCGGCGGAAATGTTCGCTTGGGCGGCAATCCCCTATATTACACGGCGCTATCTCGGTAGATATGGAAACGCCCCGCCTGCGACTGGCAGACGGGGCGTATATTCAAAAGGCTAGATGGCGAAAGATCAGATTTCGCTCTGCGAGGTCACGACGCGAGAGACGAGACCATAGGCGACGGCATCTTCAGCCGAGAGCCAGTAATCGCGGTCGATATCCTTGGCGATCTTTTCTTCCGACTGGCCGGTTGCCTTCGAGAAGATCTTGATGAGGCGTTCGTTCATCTTGATGATTTCGCGTGCCTGGATCTCGATGTCCGAAGCCATGCCGCGCGTGCCGCCGGACGGCTGGTGCAGCAGGAAGCGGGTGTTCGGCAGGCAGATGCGACGTTCCTTCGGAGCCGCGGCATAGATAAGCGCACCAGCCGAGGCAACCCAACCCGTGCCGATCATCCAGACCTTCGGCTTGATGAACTTGATCATGTCGTGGATGGAATCGCCGGATTCGACGTGACCGCCGGGCGAATTCACATAGATACGAATATCTTCGTCATTGGCGGCTGAAAGCGCCACGAGCTGGGTGCTAACCTTCTGCGCCAGTTCCTGCGTGATCGGCCCATAGATGAAGATCGAACGCGACTTGAAAAGGTTCGCCTCCGTTTCCTTGCCGAGCGGCAGTTCCTTCGTCTTGTCGTCCTGTTCTTCTTCGTCGTTCATTCGAACCTCTCTCACGTCTAATGCGGTTCCTCGCACATAGTGCGACTCAATGCGTAAAACAATGCGGGAAAAAGAGGAAGCAGGAAGCGGTGAAGATATTCTTATGACAAACGGACGATATCATCGCATCCTCTAAAAAGACCGGGAGAAACGCAAAATGACCTCCTCCTTTCTGCGTGCTGCCATCAGCAACAATGCATTCTGGTGCGATGCCGTCTGCAAGGCGCTGAGCTCGCCCGGTGAGTTTACGGCCACACTCTGGTTTCATCGTCGAGGCACGCCGCCCTTCTATCCCGATGCCGTAACGCTGACGGAGGCCGACGGCGAACAAACGGAGACGATCGCGACGCTGATCAATAGCGAGAAACGGGACTGGGCGATAAAGGACAGCTATGCGGCCCTCGATCTTGCGCCGCTCGGCTTCAAGCTCTTGTTCGAAGCTGAATGGATCGGCATGCGCATGCCAGTCTCAACGACGTCCCCAATCACCTGGCGGCGCGTGGAAAGCGCTGCTGACCTTGCGCGATGGGAGGCGGAATGGGGCAAGGCGAACGGCCCGGTAACGCAGAAGATCTTTACCGAACCACTACTCCACGATCCCGAAATCGCCTTTCTGCTCGGCTTCGAACACGGCCAACCGGTCGGGGGCGGCATCCTCAATCACCACGCCGGCGTCGTCGGCCATTCGAACCTGTTTGCCGAGGGCCGGCACGGTGAAACCATCCGCCGTGGGCTGATTGCGCAGGCGGCCGAGCTCTATCCGCGAGAACCGCTTGTCGGTTACGAACGCGGCGACGAGCTGGACGAAGCGCTGCGCGTGGGCTTCGAACTTCTGGGGCCGCTGCGCATCTGGCTGAAGGAGGCCTGAGCTTACTGAAATGTAAGTTGCCAAGGCTTTGAAATGCCCTAATCGCTTCCTAACTCAGCCTTAGCGGCCCATCCGCCGAATGTTAAAGCCGCAGAACTTTAGAGGAGACAGGACATGTCACCGGAAGAACGCCAATTGCTGACCGCCCTCTTCGATCGCGTGCGCACCGCCGCCGCCACGCCGCGCGATCCGGAAGCCGAAACGCTGATATCAGAAGCGACCCGTGCGCAACCCTCCGCCACTTACTATCTGGCGCAGGCCGTCATCGTGCAGGAAAAGGGCCTGGAAGCTGCCGCCAATCACATCAAGGAGCTTGAAGAGCGTGTCCGGCAGTTCGAAGCGGGCGAAACCGATCACCGCCGGGCCGAACAAGGCGGCTTTCTGAGCTCCATCTTCGGCAACACGCAGACGCAACAACCGGCGCCTGCTCCCGGCCCATGGGGTGGCGCTCCGAGAGACAGTTACGAGCAGCCACGCGGCTACGACAACACCCGCCAGGTGCCGCAGCAACCGTCAGGCCCCTGGAGCCAGCAGGCCTATGCACCGTCCGCCGGCGGCAGCTTCTTGCGCGGCGCCCTCGGCACGGCAGCCGGCGTTGCCGGCGGCATGCTGCTTGCCAATTCGCTCAGTGGCATTTTCGGCAACCACATGTCGTCACTCGGCTTGGGTTCACCTTTCGGCGGCGCCAATCCCTTCGGCAATGCGAGCGCGCCCACCGAGGAAACCGTTATCAACAATTACTACGGCGACAACAATAAGGCCGACGACAACCAAGCCGACAATAACGACAATAACGACAATATCCAGCAGGCCGATTACGACGACAACGACGATTTTACAGATGACTCCGGCGACGACACGACAGATGTCTAGGATTTAGCTGTAAGGAAAGAGCGGCAGTTGGTTTCAATTGCCGCACCGTTTCCCGGCCCTTCGCCTTAAGCTTAGGGCGTTCGCCGTTACAATCGATTCAGAGCAATTCCAGAAAAAGTGCCAAGCGGTTTTTCGTCCGGAATTGCGAAGAACAAAGCAGTGCATCGATTGCTCGGGCTGCGCCCGACCATGGCTCACCCACGCCCACGATAGGTCGCAACGCCCTGATCCGGCAGCCACACACCTTCCGGCGGCTTGCCTGTCTGCCAGAAGACGTCGATTGGAATGCCGCCGCGCGGATACCAGTACGCGCCGATGCGCAACCATTTCGGATCGAGAAGCTCGACGATCCGCTTGGCGATATAGATCGAGCAATCCTCGTGAAAGGCGCCGTGATTGCGGAAGGAATGCAGGAAGAGCTTCAGCGACTTCGATTCCACCAGGAATTCGTTCGGAATGTAATCGATGACGATATGGGCGAAATCCGGCTGTCCGGTCATTGGGCAGAGCGACGTGAATTCCGGCGCGGTGAAGCGCACGACATAGTCGGTTCCGGCATGATTGGACGGCACTTTTTCCAGAACCGCCTCTTCGGGACTCCTGGCGGTTTCCGTCTGCTGGCCCAGCATCGAAAGGCTGGAAACGTCTGTATTGGGCATTACGCCTCCTTGATCACTTTGACGCGGATGCCATGGGCCTTTTCGCCCTCCGGCTCCACGTGAATGGCAATTGTCGAGCCCGAATGCGCGGCCCGAATGGCATCTTCAAGGCGATCGCAAATATCATGCGCTTCCCGCACAGTCATCTTGGCGGGCACGACGAGATGGAAATCGACGAAGGTCACCGACCCGGCGCGCCGCGTCTTCAGGTCATGCACGCCGATCGAGCCTGCCGCATGGGTGGCAATCGCCTGCTTGATCGCCTCTTCCTCCTGCGGTTCGACCGCCTGATCCATCAGCCCACCGATCGACTGCGAGATCACCTTCCAGCCCTGATAGAGGATGTTGAGCGCGACGAGAATCGCGAGAATGGGATCGAAGATCGCATAGCCGGTTGCAAGCGCCAGAAGCAGGCCGACGAGAACGCCGACGGAAGTGACCACATCCGACATGATGTGCTGCCCGTCCGCCGTCAGTGCCGCAGAGCGATGCTTGCGCCCCGTGCGGATCAAAAGCCGCGCCCAGACGGCATTGATGACACCGGCCGCGAAGTTGATCGAAAGACCGAGCACCGGTGCCTCGAGCATGCGCGGATCTGCGAGATGGTTCACGGCCTCCTGCACGATCAGCAGCGCGGCGACGACGATCATCACCCCTTCGGTGACGGCGGAAAGATATTCCGCCTTATGGTGGCCGAAGGGATGGTCGTGGTCGGCGGGCTTCTGCGCGTAGCGGATGACGAAAAAGGCGATGAAGGCCGCCACGACATTGACGAAGGATTCCAGCCCGTCCGAGAGCAGCGCCACGGAGCCCGTCACCCACCAGGCGACCATCTTGAGCCCTAGAACGCCGAGCGACAGGGGAATGCCCCAGAACGCAAGTTTCCGAACCGTGAGATTGCCTTCTTCGTTCATATCATCCCCCTGCGGATGCGAATGAATTGCAGCATTTAAGCCATTGAAACGCAAAACCGCCCGCGCGGGAATCGCGCAGGCGGCCAATGCGGGTGATATGGGCAATCAGGCCCAAAATGTCAAAGGTTTTGACAGGACAAAGGCGACGTCATCTCCATGTGAACGGCCCCAACCCGCTTGTGCAATTGACGATAAATACATAAGCAGTTATATAACTTGTTATGTAACAAGAATAGAGAACATGCCTTGGTCGAAGATGTCGTGAAATCGCTGGGCTACCTTTGCCTCGGCAGCCGCTTCCGCCGGATCGGCGAACGTCTGCAGGCCGACACGCAACAGGTGATCGAGGAACTGGGCGTCTCGATCCAGGCCGCGCAATATCCCTTCCTCGGCGCCATCGACAGGCTCGGCCCGCTTACCATCGGGGAATTGGCGCAGGCAGTGGGCATCACCCAGCCCGGCGCGACGCGCACCGCCTCCCAACTCATGGGGCTGGGATTCCTTGGTATGCAACCATCTGCCGAAGATCAGCGGCGCAGAGTCGTTTCGCTGACACCAAAAGGACAGGAACTCGTTGACTATTCGAAGCAACAGGTCTGGCCGCTCATCGCAGCCGCCGTTGCCGATCTCTGCCGGGATCTCGACGGCCCGCTGCTCGAGCAGCTTGCCGCGATGGAGGACGGGCTCGCCGAATCACCGCTGATCCGCCGCGTTAGATCGCCGTGCGTCCATTCGGACGCACAAAGGACGCTCTAATTTTTTGAATCTACACATCAGGCTTTCCGAAAATCGGTCCCGATTTTCGGGCCGATGCTGTAGCGCCGTACAGGAGAAGACACCATGAGCCATATTCTCGACCGACCGATCTGGAACGCGCTGCAAACAGCGCATGCCGAGCTTGCCGAAGGCGGCGAATACGCGATGCGCTACCCGCCCTCGATCGTCCCCTTCGCAGCGACCGCCGATGATAGCCGCGAAAGCCTCGAAGCACTCGAAAACCTCCCCGCCGCTGATGAGGTCATGGCGATTGTCGAAGCCGGACCCGTCACCATCCCGCAGGGACTGACGGTCGTCTCCGAGGGAAAGCTGGTACAGATGATCGCCGAGCGGCCTTACGAGCGTATTTCCGACAGCCGGCTGCAGCCGCTGACCCCCAACGATGCGGATGAGATGCTGGCCCTCGCCATGCTGACCAAACCCGGGCCCTTCACACTTGGTGCTCAAAAACTTGGCACCTTCTGGGGCGTCAAGATCGACGGCCGGCTTGTCGCCATGGCCGGGCAGCGCCTGCGACATCCCGGATTTGGCGAGCTCAGCGGACTTTGCACCCATCCTGATTTTCAGGGGCAAGGCCTCGGCACCCTGCTCTTCCGCTTCGTCGCCGGCGAAATTTCCGCCAGGGGGGACACCGTCTTCCTTCATGCCTATTACACCAACACTTCAGCCATAACGCTCTACAAGGCACTCGGCTTCAAGCTGCGCTCGGAAATGAACCTGCGCGTCGTCAAGCGCAACGCATAAGCTGACCAAAACGCCGCAGGCTCACGCTTTTGCCCATTTGCGCCATGATAGCGTCCCAATTGCATGGTGTTGACGGCCCTGCAGTCAATTGGGGACCGCGCAGACATGCATTGGATCAATCGTTACATCGACCAACCGTTGCTCGACGGTGCGGCCAGTTCCTTGCGGGCCTGGCATATCCGAACCGGCCTTTCGCCGGAACGGCTGGAGCCGCTCTGGAACATTGCCGTGACAGGCTTTCTGTTCTTTACCGCCGGACACTTCCTCACGGGACCGGCCCTGCTTCTGTGTTACGGCGGTCTCGTGATGCTGACCCTCCCCTCGGTCTGGATGCTCTTCACGTCCAGTCGCAAGACAGACAGCTATAACGTCGCCGCCTACAAGAAGCTGAGAACCAGGGCTTTCATGAAACGCGAGGCGGAATGGGCCGTGCGGCTCGCCATCCTCTTCACCGCCATCGGCCTTCCCTTCGTCTCACGCTCGGATGATCCGACGGCCGCCTATTTCATGATCGGCGCCAGCCTCTGGTTCGTGCTGACCGGCCCGGCGAGATCCTATCTGGCAGCAGCAGAACCGCCCATGCCACGCGATGGAGACCGCTCCTTCAATACCGATCTGCAATTCGGCTGAGCAGATTTAAATCAGCACACAATTCAATTGTCGCAGCGACAATGGAACGAACGGCTCACGCTTCCGTTATATTGCCAGCAACCGACAAAGGAGATCGCGATGCTGTACTATGCTCTGGTATTTCTCGTCGTAGCCCTGATTGCAGGCGTCCTTGGATTTGGCGGCATTGCCGGCGCATCCGCTTCGATCGCCCAGGTCCTGTTCTTCATCTTCCTGGTGCTGTTCGTCGTATCCATCGTCGCCCGGCTCATGCGGCGCGTATAGACGAACAAACCAACGCACATAAAAAACCCGCCATTCAGGCGGGTTTTTTATTGCTTATACCTTTGGCATCAGGCCGCCTTGGTCTTGGCCCGGCGGGCAAGGTGCGCCACCACATTCTCGATCATCCGCATGCCGGCATCGCCGCCGAGCGTCATGATCGATTCCGGATGGAACTGCACCGCTGCGATCGGCTCCTTGGCATGCTCGATACCCATGATGGTGCCATCCTCGCTCTCCGCGGTAATAATGAACTCCCGCGGCAGCGTCGAAGGGTCGGCAAAGATCGAGTGATAACGACCGACCGTCACTTCCTTGGCAAGGCCGGAGAACACGATACCCGGCTCCAGTACGCGGATGCGTGACGGTTTGCCATGCATCGGCAGCGCCAGATGACGAAGCTCGCCGCCGTAGGCTTCCGCCAGCGCCTGCAGACCGAGGCAAACACCGAAGATCGGCAGATTGCGCGCGCGCGCCTTCTTGATCGTCGCCTTGCAGTCGAAATCCTTAGGATTGCCGGGACCAGGCGACAGCACGACGAGATCCGGGTTCAGCCGATCGAAAACTTCCTCGGGCACCGGCGTACGAACGGTCGAAACCGTGGCGCCCGTCTGGCGGAAGTAATTCGCCAGCGTGTGAACGAAGCTGTCTTCATGGTCGATCAGCAGGATATTGACGCCCTTGCCGACGGAGGCGACATCGCGCTGGGTCTTGCCGGAATTGCCCGTCTTGGCGTCACGGATTGCGGAAAGCATGGCGGAGGCCTTCAATTCGGTTTCGGCTTCTTCTTCCTCGGGAATGGAATCGTTCAGCAGTGTCGCACCGGCGCGCACTTCGGCAATGCCGTCCTTGATGCGCACTGTGCGCAGCGTCAGGCCGGTATTCATGTCGCCATTGAAGCCGACCATACCGATCGCCCCACCATACCACGCGCGGGGGCTCTTCTCATGGGATTCGATAAAGCGCATCGCCCAGAGCTTCGGCGCCCCGGTTACGGTGACAGCCCATGCGTGGCTGAGGAAGCCGTCGAAGGCGTCCATGTCGTCCCTCAAACGGCCCTCGATATGGTCAACTGTGTGGATGAGACGCGAATACATCTCGATCTGCCGGCGGCCGATGACCTTGACGGAACCCGGCTCACAGACGCGGCTCTTGTCGTTGCGATCGACATCCGAGCACATGGTGAGTTCGGATTCATCCTTCTTGGAATTCAGAAGCTTCAGGATCTGCTCGCTGTCGGCGATCGGATCGTCGCCGCGCTTGATCGTGCCGGAGATCGGGCAGGTCTCTATACGGCGGCCGGAGACGCGCACGAACATTTCCGGCGAAGCGCCGACCAGATATTCCTGGTTTCCGAGATTGATGAAGAAGGAATAGGGCGACGGATTGATCGCCTTCAGCCGCTTGGAAATGTCCGAAGGCTTGCTTTCGCAGCGCTCCATGAACTTCTGGCCGGGAACCACTTCGAAAAGATCGCCCTTGCGAAAGCTCTCCTTCGCCTTGACGACGAGTTCGGCATATTCGCCCGGGCGGTGATCGCTCTTAGGCGGAATGGCATCCGTGCGGATAAACGGCTCGGCAGCGATATCGCCCGCCTTGCCCTCCGTCGTCTTGCCGTCCTTGGCGAAGTCGTAACGATCGACCCACGCCTTGGCGGCGTAGTTGTCGACGACGAGAATTTCGTCCGGCAGGTAGAGCACCATATCGCGCTGATCGGAAGGACGCTCCAGCTTCAGGTTGATCGCATCGAACTGGAAAGCGAGATCGTAGCCGAAGGCGCCATAGAAACCGATGCTGGCATCCGCCTGCGAATGAAAAAGATCGGTGATGGCGCGAAGGACGGTAAAGACCGTCGGCATCTTCGAGCGCTCTTCTTCGGTGAAGACACGGTCGGGCAACTTGACCGTCAGGTCGAGCCGGCGCGCGGTCAATGAGCCGAGTTCAAGTTCGCTGACGGTCTTAAGCCGCTCGACGATGAAGTCGAGGATGATCTCGCCGCGCTCGTTATAGGCTTCGATCCAGACATTGCGGCCGAAGGAGGAAACACCGAGCGGCGGATCGACAACAGCCGTATCCCAGCGCGTATAACGACCCGGATATTCATAGTTCGACGAGAAGACGGCGCCGCGCCGCTCATCGAGCTTGTCGACATAGGACGAAACAGCATCGGCATAGGGAATGGCCCGCCTCTGCCGGGTGACGGTAATACCGCCCTTGGTCTCGTAGATTTCCGCACCATCATCCCGCAGGATCGTTACCATAGTTCCACTCCGTTATCGGGCCCGGACGAAAGGCGGCCTTGAAACAAAAAAGCCGCCTCGAAGTTTCGGGCGGCTCGTTCGTCGTCTTTGGACACGATTGGTCGAGGCCGTCTCAGCGAGCCCACCACCAAACTGCAATGTTCACAGACTTCTTCATGGGCGAAATTGTTAGCCTGAGATTAAGCCAAGCGCAAGAGGCCATTGGCCGACGAAAAAGGGCGGCTCGAAAGCCGCCCCACCCCAGCCTTGAACAGGCAATTGTCAATCAGAAGGTCTTGGTAACGGAGATCTTGAAGGTACGGCCCGGCTCCGAATACCATTCCTTCGGCTGCGAAGCGGTTGCACTCAGATTGACCTCGCGAACAGCGAGCGCGTTGTAATACTCCTGATCGAAGATGTTGTAGATCCCGCCCTGGATACGCAGACCCTTGACTTGTTCTGGCGTCCACCATGCGGTCAGATCGACGATGCCGTAGCCGGGCGCATCGAACGACGTCAGAGCATTGTCGTTGCCGGTCATCTGCGACGAGAGCGTGGAGGAGAGGTCGAAGCCGTATTCGTCATTGCTCCAGCCGCCGCCGACAATGGCCTTAAACGGCGCGACTGAGCGCAGCCGCTCCTGCGTATCGTCGTTCCGGCCATAGGTATAGGCAAGCGAGGTATGAAGATTGATACCGTTGTCGAACGTCTTGATCACATTCGCTTCGAGACCGGAGATGGAGGCCGAGGATACGTTCGTGTAGGCGAACGTCATGAAGCCGGTGGTGGGATCTCTTGTCGTCACGGTTTCGATGAAGTTCTGATACCGGGTATGGAATGCCGCTACGCGACCCTGCAGACCGCCAGTATCGAAGTTAGCGCCGATCTCAATGCCGCGGCCGATTTCCGGATCCAGGTTTGGGTTGCCAAGCTGCGCATAACCCTGCGTCGCGTTGTAGAAGCGGCTGTAGAGTTCATCGACGGTCGGGGCACGGAAGCCGACGGCAAGCTGGGCATAGAGCTGAACATCAGGCGTCAGATCGTAGGTCGCGAGCAACTTCGGCGACATGCCGGCTTCCGTACGATCATAAACCGCACCGAAGCGGGGAAGCGCCGGGTTGCTCTCGAAACCGCCACCCGTCGACGGCCGGTAGTTGAACCAATCGAAGCGGAAGCCGGGCGTTAGCGCGAAGCCGCTATTGCCGATCTCGATCTTGTCTTCGAATGTCACGCCGAGGTTCGTGCTGTCGACATTGGGCACTTCAGACTGGTTGTTGAGTGCCGGGCAGGTTGTCGGCGTCGGGCAAAGCGCCGAACTGTACTGCGTCCATTTCGATACCCCGACGTCGAGGCCGACACGAACGGAGTGGCTGAGGCCGGAATATTCAAAGTCCTTCGTCGCCGTACCGCTAAAGCCCCAGGTTTCGTTTTCGATGCTGTTATTGCGGCCAGAAACGACATTGGCTGCGGTCCGGCCCTGGCTGCCGGATTCCTTTTTCAGATCCTGCCAGTAGAGGGTGGCTCTGGCAGTGCTGAAGAATGCATCGGAAGACTGCGCCTCGTAATCATAATCCAGTGAAACACGGTCACGGTCGCGCAGTTCCCGACCGTCATAGTTACCGACGAGATAGCTGCGGATCGGAGGCGTGCCCTGCAGGTCCCGCAGATCGGTCTTCAGGTCGCGCCGGAAGCGTTCAGCCGTCAAACCGATGCGATGGCCGCCTTCGAGATCCTGACGCACCTTGAACAGCAGGTTGTGCTGGTCGAAATCGGCCGGATCCGGCTCGGTCCTCGGCTTGCCGTAGACGTCGATGTCGCCCTTGCTGTCACGCTCATGGCCCTTGCGATAGGCGCCCTGGAAGAGGATCGACGTGTTGCCGACCTTCTTGGCGGCGGCGGCGGAGCCGGCAATGCTGCGGTCTTCGCTGTCATAGGTCGACTTGACGATCGCACCCCAGTCGCGATCTTCCGGGATCAGGTCTTCCGGCTCGAGCGTGTTGAGGACGAAGGCGCCGCCGAGCATGCCCGAACCGCCTTTGCTCGAATCCGCACCGCGCACGATATCAAGAGAGGACAGTGAATCGAAATCGAAGGTATCGCCGCCGCCATTGGCGTTGCTGGTCGCAAAGGCACCCTGACGCG
The DNA here is from genome assembly GCA_900470965.1 of Hyphomicrobiales bacterium. Taxonomy (GTDB): domain Bacteria; phylum Pseudomonadota; class Alphaproteobacteria; order Rhizobiales; family Rhizobiaceae; genus Rhizobium. Next base: position 54,031 of record UCCS01000040.1, on the reverse strand, counting down.
AGCTATTGGAAACATACGGAATCGGGATGCCGTCGATCGTCGTCAGGATACGCGGGCCGGAGAGGCCACGCAGATTGAAACCGGCATCGGCGCGCGAATAATTCACGGTTGCATCGACGCTGCGGCCGATATCGTCGTAATTCGTGACCTGCTTCTTTTCCAGTTCCTTCTTGTCGATCTGGGTCGCAAGCGGCGTGTCGGCAACACTGCCGGGGGCCGCACGGTTTCCCTTGACGACGATTTTCTGAAGGACAGTTGCGCCTTCAGCATTCGTGGCCGGCGTGGTCGCCGGAGCGCTCTGAGCGAAAGACTGTGAAACGGGAAGAACAAGTGCGGCTGCTGTGCAGACCATTAGAACCGAGCGCCAATGCCGGACGATCATAACCTACCCTCAAATGAAAATTACCGGGCTGGCTGTCGTGGCGTTTCAGACGCTCGAGGGGCTGGCTAGGCTTGCGGACGACTGCGGAGATTTCCGCCTTCTTTTTGCCGCATAAAAAACATGAGTATTATTGTCAATATATTCCGCCGATTTATGTTGAATAATAACGTCAAGTTTTAAGGATCTCAGGAAACGTTGCGCAATTGCAACGAATTCGCCGTTCTTGCGTTTCCCCTCCGCTCGATCAACGGGAAACGACGTGTGAGAGAATTTCGGAAGATGGCGGTCATTCTGGCCGCACTCGCCCTGCTCCCCGGCGCAAGACTGCCGCGAACCGGCCCGGTGCCTCAGGCAAAGCCAGAAGCAGCAATCGAAGCGCCTGCGGCCCCTCAGCCAGAAAAGAAACAGGAAGAAGAGCAGGTTCCCAAGCCTCAGCCCGAACCTGCGCCTGCGCAAAACCCCGAAACACCGTCGGCCGCCTCCGAGGTTCCGACACCGCAGCCCAAACCGAGCGAGACCCCGGCCGCGCCAGCCGGCGAAAAATTTGGTCCACCCTCTCCCACACCGGAAGACCGGGCGAAGCCCCCGACTGAACAGACGCTCGAAGAGCAGCATCTGACCATCGAACCGGAAAGCGACGCGGACCATGCCGAATGCACTAGAGAATTGCAGAGCCTCGGCGTCGTCTTCCGCGAGACACCCCGCATCGACGACGGCAACGGCTGCGGCATCGACAAGCCGATCATCGTCTCCCAAGCGCTGCCCGGCATCACGCTGAAGCCTGAAGCCACACTACGCTGCCCGACGGCACTGGCGCTCGCACGATGGATGAAGGGAAGCGTCATTCCCACAGCCTCGGTCGCCTTGCCGGAAAGCGGCGATATCACCACCATCAATCAGGCTTCCGCCTACATTTGCCGCCTGCGCAACGGCGCCGACACCGGCAAGATCTCCGAACATGCCCGCGGCAATGCCATCGATATCGCAAGCTTCAGCTTCAAGAAGGGTGAGGATGTTGCCGTCCGCTCGCGCCGCGAGGATTCGACGCTGACAGGGGCATTCCAGCGCACCGTCAGCGCCGCAGGCTGCCTCTACTTCACCACCGTGCTCGATCCCGAGAGCGATGCTGCCCACGAAACCCACTTCCATCTCGATGTGATCGAGAGAAAGGGCGGCTTTCGTTACTGTCACTGAAATATGAGACAGATCAACGGTTTGATCGCGAGATCGGAATCCGGTTGCGAAAGCCTTGAATCGGCTTGTGAAGTGGCGGCGGCCTAGAATAGTCCTTCGATATAACCCTGATCATTGAGGTAAATCCGCTCCGCCGACGGCGACTTCGGCAGACCGGGCATCGTCATGATCTCGCCGGTGATGACCACGACGAAACCGGCGCCGGCTGACAAGCGCACCTCGCGCACCGTTACGATATGCCCCTCGGGCGCACCGCGCAGGTTCGGATCGGTGGAGAAGGAATATTGCGTCTTCGCCATGCAGACCGGCAGGTTACCGTAGCCCTGTTCCTCCCAGGCTGCGAGCTGGTCGCGTACAGCCTTGTCAGCCGTCACCTCGCCGGCGTGATAGATCTTCGAGGCGACGATCTCGATCTTTTCGAGCAGCGGCAGGTCGTCGCCATAGAGCGGCTCGAACTTCGCCTGTCCGGATTCGGCAAGCTCCACAACCTTATAGGCGAGGTCCTCGATGCCTTCAGACCCTTCCGCCCAATGACGGCAGAGGATGGCTTCCGCTCCGTGACGCGCGACGAAATCTTTNNATCTTTGACGGCAGCGATTTCCGCATCCGTATCCGAGGTGAAATGGTTGATCGCAACGACGACAGGCACGCCGAACCGGCGCACATTGGCGATATGGCGGCCAAGGTTGGAGCAGCCGCGAACCAGCGCCTGAACATTCTCCGCGCCGAGATCGTCCTTCTTCACGCCGCCGTTCATCTTCAGCGCCCGGACTGTCGCCACGATCACGGCAGCACTCGGCTTCAACCCTGCCTTTCGGCACTTGATGTTGAAGAATTTCTCTGCGCCGAGATCGGCCCCGAAGCCCGCTTCCGTCACGACATATTCGCCGAGCTTCAGCGCGGTCTTCGTCGCAATCACCGAATTGCAGCCGTGAGCAATATTGGCGAAAGGACCGCCGTGAACGAAGGCAGGATTGTTCTCCAGGGTCTGCACGAGGTTCGGCTGCATGGCGTCTTTCAGGAGCACGGCCATGGCCCCATCCGCCTTGAGATCGCGGGCATAAACCGGCGTCTTGTCGAAGCGATAGCCGATGATGATGTCGCCAAGGCGACGTTCCAAATCCCTGAGATCGGTCGCAAGGCAGAGAATTGCCATCACTTCAGAGGCGACGGTGATATCGAAGCCGTTCTGCCGCGGAAAGCCGTTGGAAACCCCACCGAGTGAAGACACCATGCTGCGTAGCGCCCGGTCGTTCATGTCCATCACCCGCCGCCATGTGATACGGCGCAGGTCGATATTCTCTTCGTTGCCCCAGTAGATATGATTGTCGATCATCGCCGCGAGCAGATTGTGTGCCGAGGTGATCGCGTGGAAATCGCCCGTGAAATGCAGGTTGATGTCTTCCATCGGCACGACCTGGGCATATCCGCCACCTGCCGCCCCGCCCTTCACACCGAAGCAGGGACCAAGCGAGGCCTCGCGCACGCAGACGATCGCCTTCTTGCCTATGCGGTTCAGCCCGTCGCCGAGACCGACGGTGGTCGTCGTCTTGCCCTCGCCCGCCGGCGTTGGGTTGATGGCGGTAACAAGGATCAGCTTGCCGTCCTTTTTGCCCTCTTGGGCGGCGATGAACTCGGCACTGATCTTAGCCTTGTCGTGACCATAGGGAACAAGCTGTTCCGGGGGGATGCCAAGCGTGGCGCCGATTTCGAAAATCGGCTTCTTCGTCGCCGCGCGTGCGATTTCGATATCGGATTTGATGGCAGCCATGGATCGTGTCCTCATTCTCTCAGCACAACGGACTCGGCGTTTATTTCAATCGGATAGCGAAATATCCCGAACCTGTGAATAGTACTGCGCCTTGCAGTCCGCCTATTCCATTGTTTATTAGGGGCCAACGATTCTGAGATTTACGGGGTAGACCATGAAATCACTCGAACTTCTGGTCGAGCGCATCATTCTTTCCAGCCGCTGGCTGCTGGTGGTCTTCTATATCGGCCTTGTGCTTGCGTTGGCCGTTTATGCCGTATCTTTCGCCTTCAAGTTCCTGAAGGTCGCAGGAAGCGTATTCGAGCTCGGCGAGGCGGAAATGATCCTCGCCATGCTCGGGCTTATCGATGCGGCACTCGTCGCAAGCCTCATCGTCATGGTGATGATCTCCGGCTACGAGAATTTCGTCAGCCGTTTCGACGAGGCCGAAAAGGAAGGCGAAGTCTCCTTCCTCGGCAAGCTCGATTCCGGCAGCCTGAAGATCAAGGTCGCCTCCTCGATCGTCGCCATCTCCTCCATCCACCTCCTGCAGGTCTTCCTCAACGTCGATCAATATACCGACGGCAGGATCATGTGGCTGACCCTCATGCATCTCGCTTTTGTCGTCTCGGCAGTCATGCTCGGCTTCCTCGAGAAGCTGATGAGCGTGACCTCGAAGAATGATTTGAAGGACAAGGCGTAAGGCGGCGTCAAGCCGGACACATCCGGCGAACGAGAGCCGCACAAAGCAAAAGTGCCGTATCGCGGCGGCGCATCTTTTCGGATATCGGCATCAATTGACCGTGGCCGCAAGCGGAACAGTTTCCACACCGGATCTCCTGGGGCACCGGACGCTTTCCTTCGCGTTCGGTCCGCAGAGATGAAGGCCCGGCTCTTCATCGTAGGGAATCACACCATTGATGATGTCAAGCTTGAGCGCCTGAGGTGGATATATATCGCCTCTCCCGAATGACGGCGTTATCATCATCGTGTCGAATGTCTCGGGACTGATGCCCATCTCGCTGAAATAGGCAATGAATTTTCCGCGCTCGGTCTCCGTAAGCTCGATCGCCGGCTGGCTGAGGCCAAGAGCAGAAGTCTTTCCGACGAACCGCAACTCTCCGCCCATGAAGGCAAGCGTGCAGCTCGAAAAGCAGTACGCACCGCCGGCAAAGACCTCACCTTCGGTCGGCCCGTTTTTGGCCATACTCGCAGTGCAACGCGGATCCTGCATCGGACAAATCGGCAAGCGCGTTCTACCAATCGACGTATCGAGACCTGCGGCGCGGATCATACGCCCCATCGCGAAAGCAGCATCTCTGTCGCCGCCATAGGACTGAAAGACGACGGGCAGCTTTTTTTCTCCGAGCGTCTTCAAGACCGCGTCCAGCTGAGCCGGCGTATCCGGCGTGATGTCCCCATCCGCAGAAATCCACTGCGTACACTCGTCCTGGCAATTGCCATCGTACATCACGAGAAAGTCCATAGGATGGGTTTTAGGCAGACCGCCGCTTGTGTATACGGTCGCACGCTTCACCGGTGCCTCCGCCACAGGGGCCGACGCTACAGCCACCTCGGCCACAGGATGGCGATAGCAGACGGCGCTCGCCGCGGCGTCTTTGGGACAGAGCGGCATACCGGGCCACTCACTGAATGTCAGCACATCCGTGAGAAGACCCATTCGAACTGCGTCTTCAGGCGGTATGACTGCGATGCTTGCAGGGGTGGTCGCCATCATCAGATCAACCAGATCACCACTGACGCCCATTTCTTTCAAATAGCCCGTCAGGGCAGCGGTGGCTTTCTTGCCCAGCTTGGTGGAACTGCGCTGCCCAGCTGGCTTTCGTCCAACCTCCTTGCGGGAGACTTCCGTCTTTTTACCGTTCACCATTTTGTATTCGATCCGGTAAGAGATACGCACCTTCTGATAGATGGTCGTGATCTGGTGGACGCCGATATAGGCCCACTGCGACGAGGCGCGCGACGTGCCACCAGCCAGCACCAGAGGACACGCCGAATAGCAGAACGCACCATCCGAATAGGTGTCCCCGAGCGAAGTGCCATCCTTTGCGATAGCAGCAGCGCAGCGCCTATCGTCATCGGGGCAATCCTTAAGCTGCGTCCCGCCGACTGCCGTTTCAAGACCAGCCTTGCGGATCATCCGGCCCATCGCATAGGCGGCATCGACTTCGCCGCCCTCCGAGCGGAGGACGACAGGTACTTTCCGGTCGCCGATCTTCTTGAGAAATTTTCTCAACCGCGCTGGCGTATCTGACGTTATACGCCCCTCCGCCGATATCCATTCAGGACAGTCTTCCAGACAGGAGAGGCTGTGCACGAGAATGAAATCCATCGGGGGTTGCCCCGCCTGTTTCTGCTTGGCTGCTTCGGAGGCAGTAGCTCCGATCGGCAAGTTCAAAAGGAACAAAATAAGTAATGATCGGAAGGATAGGCACTTCACCAAAAAAGAAACTGCAAAGCGCACGATTAGATCGCCTTAGTTGCACCTGACCATACGCTTAGCAATTGGATTAAACGGCAGCAAGCGGGATTCCGAGGGCTTGCCGCCGCCTTATTACTTTATTCGCCCATCGCAATCAGGCTGGCATTGCCGCCTGCGGCAGCCGTGTTCACCGAGATCACCTGCTCCAGCGCAAAACGCAGCAGATAGGCGGGCCCGCCGGCCTTGAAGCCGGTGCCGGATAAACCTGAACCGCCGAAGGGCTGGGTGCCGACGACGGCGCCGATCATGTTACGGTTCACATAGACATTGCCAGTATCGAGCGCATCGGTGACGGTGCGGATCGTGGATTCGATGCGGCTGTGAACGCCAAGCGTCAGGCCGTAGCCGGAGGCCTGGATATCCTGCAGCACCCTGGGCAATTCCTTCGCCTTCCATCTGACGATGTGCAGCACCGGCCCGAAGACTTCCTTGGTCAGTGCCGCAGGCTTGTCGAGCTCGATGATATGCGGCGCGAAGAAGCTTCCGCCATCAGGCGCCTTGCCGGCATAGCGCACCTTCTGCGTTTTCTGCATGTCGGCGATATGGGCTTCCAGCATCGCCTTCTGCTTCTCGTCGATGATCGGGCCGACATCGGTCGTTTCCAATGCGGGATCGCCGAGCTGCAGCTCGCGCGCAGCACCTTCGATCATCTGCGTCATGTGCTCGGCCACGTCCTCCTGCAGGAAGAGCAGGCGAAGTGCAGAGCACCGCTGACCGGCAGAGCGGAAGGCTGAGAGGACCACGTCATCGGCCACCTGTTCGCCGAGAGCCGTCGCATCGACCACCATGGCGTTGAGGCCGCCCGTTTCGGCAATCAGCGGCACGATCGGTCCGTCCTTGGCGGCAAGCGCTCGGTTGATCGCCCATGCCGTCTTCGTCGAACCGGTGAAGGCAACGCCGGCAAGCGCTGCATGCGCCGTGATAGCGGCACCGACGTCGGGACCGCCAGGCACGAAGAGCAGCGCATCTTCCGGCACGCCGGCCTTGTGGAACAGCTTCACTGCTTCATAGGCGATCAGCGGCGTCTGCGGTGCAGGCTTTGCAAGCACGGCATTGCCGGAAACGAGTGCGGCCGAAACCTGCCCAAGGAAGATCGCCAACGGAAAGTTCCAGGGCGAGATGCAGGTAAAAACCCCGCGGCCGCGCCATAGATACCGATTATCCTCTCCAGTCGGCCCCGGCATCTTGGTCGCTGTGCCGAAGAGCCGCCGCGCCTCGCTGGCGTAATAGCGGCAGAAATCCACCGCCTCGCGTATTTCCGCAATGCCGTCGTCGAGCGTCTTGCCGGCTTCTGCGGCCAAAAGAACAAGCAGCCTGTCGCGATTTTCTTCCATAAGGTCGGCCATGCGCTCCAGCGCAGATGCACGTTCTTCGACCGGACGGCGCGACCATGCTTTGTAGCCTTTGGCGGCAACGGCAAAGGCCTTGTCGACATCGGCAGCGGTGGCATTGCGAACCGAGCCGACGGTCCTGGAGCGATCGGACGGTGAAAGGACGGGCGCTTCCGAACCGCTGGCAGCCACGCCCGGAATGAGGGGCGCGGCCGCGATGGCGGGAAGCCCCTTCCGGATCGCCTCCATCAGCTTTTCAAGCGTCGCCCGATGGCCGAATTCCAGTCCGGCGCTGTTCTTCCGCTTGCCGTAAAGCTGCAGCGGCATCGGGATCCTGCTGTTGCGCGCACTGGCGCCGACATCGAATTGCAATTTGTCCGCCGGACGCTCCAGCAATGCCTTGATCGGCACATTCTTGTCGCCGGCCATAGCAACGAAGGAGGAATTGGCGCCGTTTTCGAGAAGACGGCGGACAAGATAGGCGAGCAGATCGCGGTAGCCTCCAACAGGCGCATAGATCCGGCAGGCGATCCGGTCGTTGGTATCAAGCAGATGATTGTAGAGGCTCTCGCCCATACCATGCAGGCGCTGGAACTCGAAGCCGGAACGATCATTGCCGGCAAGCTCCAGAATGGTGGAAACCGTCAGTGCATTATGGGTGGCAAATTGCGGGAAAATACGCGCCCGCTTGGCGAGCATGTGCTGCGCGCAGGCGAGATAGGAAAGGTCTGTCGCCTGCTTGCGCGTCCAGACCGGATAATCGTCAAGCCCGCGTTCCTGCGCCCGCTTGACCTCGGTATCCCAGTAGGCGCCCTTGACGAGGCGCACCATCATGCGGCGGCCAAGCTTTGCGCAGAGTTCATCAATATAATCGATCACGGCGACCGCGCGCTTCTGATAGGCCTGGATTGCAAGGCCAAAACCATCCCAGCCGGCAAGCGACGGATCGGAAAAGACCGCGGCGATCACGTCGAGCGAAAGTTCCAGCCGGTCGGCTTCTTCGGCATCGATGGTGAAATTGAGCTGATGTGCCTTGGCCATCTGCGCAAGCTTCAGGAGGTCGGGCACCAGCTCCTTCATAACGCGGTCGCGATGGGTGGCGAGATAGCGCGGATGCAGCGCTGAAAGCTTGACAGAAATACCCATCCGGTCGGGCAGATCCTTGCCCCTGGCGTTCTTCGCCATCCAGCCGCCGATCGCCTCGATCGCCATGGCATAAGATTGCCAGTAACGTTTGGCATCTTCGGCCGTCCGTGCGCCCTCGCCCAGCATATCGAAGGAATGGCGATAACCCTTCTCCTCGCTCTTGGCCGCGCGGTTCAAAGCGTCCTTGATGGTTTCGCCGAGCACAAAGTGATGGCCCAGGAAGCGCATGGCCTGCTTGGTGGCATTGCGAACGGTCGGCAGGCCCATGCGTTTGACAAGGCCGCGAAGCACGCCCTCGGGCGTCTCACCGGGACGGATGATGCGGGCTGAAACGCCGAGCGCCCAGGCGGATGCCGAGACAAACCAGCTATCGGCCTTGCCCTCATGCTCGCTCCAGCCGCCTTCCTTCAGCTTGTCCTCGATCAGCTTGTCCTGCGTCAACGCGTCGGGCACGCGCAGCAGCGCCTCGGCAAGCACCATCAGCGCCAGGCCCTCCTTGGTGGAAAGCCCGTATTCCCTGAGGAAATCCTCCACGCCGCCGATCGATCCCGAATTGCTGCGGATCGCCTCGATCATGCCCCCGGCACGCTTGTCGATCGCAACATCCTGGGAGGCCGAAAATCGCAAGCCTTCGGCGAAACCATGCAGCAGGCGATCATCGTCACCGGCAAATGGAGCGTTGAACAGGGCAAAAGGCGTGGAAATCTGGGTCGGCATGAAGTGTTCTCCGTGATTTCGGCAACATAGCTGTTCATTCGTGGTGTTTTTCACTAAACTGAGGCCGACCAACGCGATCTTCGCCTACCAACCGCCTGAAAGGCCGCGAAAAATGAAAGAGCTCGACCGTCTCGACCGCAAGATTCTCCGTGCGCTGCAGAAGGAAGGACGACTTTCCAACATAGAGCTCGCCGAACGCGTCAACCTGTCTCCCACGGCCACTGCCGAGCGCGTCAAGCGGCTGACCCGAGACGGTTATATCACGGGCTATATGGCAATCCTTTCGCCGGAAAAACTCGGCCGCAACCTCCTCGTTTTCGTACAGGTAAAACTTGACCGCACCACGCCTGACGTTTTCGATGCCTTTGCTGCGGCAGTAAAACGCAGCGACGACGTCATGGAATGTCATATGGTCGCTGGAGGTTTCGACTATCTTGTGAAGGCGCGCATGGCGGGGATGGAGGCTTATCGCCAATTCCTCTCGGAGGTGATTCTTTCCCTCCCCGGCGTACGCGAAACACACACCTATGCGGTCATGGAGGAGGTAAAAGGCACAGCCCTTCTACCCGTATAGCTCGAAAATCAACTTAAGCGCGTTTTTCATCTGGTTAATTTTTCACAAAATGAATTAATCAGCGTGTGCTAAGTCAATTAGGGCTAGCATGCAGGCGGATTTATGTATTTGATAGCGGTAACATAGGGACTTGCGGGGGCATATAATGTCTTACATGACTACCTCTGAAAGGCAGTCATTACTATCGAGCGAACTGGCAGTGGCGCGCACGCGCGGCCTGTTCGCACAAGCGCTTGGAAGGGTGGCGGCGGCCTTCGGTTTTGAGCACGCCACTCTGCTCAACGCGCCGACGATAGAAGATTTGCTGCTCAAGCCGCTGATCATCGAGAGCTCGCTGCCGGTTTCCTACATCAGGGATTTCGATCGTGCGCATATGCTGCGCGCTTGTCCCTTTGCCGCACGCATGAGGGAATCAGCCGTACCGCAGGTATGGCATCTTAACGATCCCGGCCATGCCCAATCTTTCCCTGCCGGCACCAGAAACTTGATGCTGCAGCACGGCATGAGCGCCGGCATTGCCATGCCGATCAATTCGGCCGATGGACAGCGCCTCGTCTTCTGGTTCGGCGGCGAACGCGCATCCCTCGGCCAGAGCGAGATCAACGAACTCGCGATGATCGTTCTCCACGCCGTCGACACCTACAACAGCGTCAAGCGCAATGAGGAGAGCCCCCATAGCGCGCTCTCGGCCCGCGAGCTCGAGGTTGTGCGGTGGACGGCGCAGGGCAAGACCTCGATCGAGATCGGCCAGATCCTGGCGCTCTCGGATCACACGGTAAATGCTTATATGACCAACGCAATTAAAAAACTCGATTGCGTCAACCGCACCCAGTTGGTAGCAAAAGCCATCCGATTGAAGCTGATCAACTGAGGAATCAGAAGAGAATCAGCGCGCCATCCCGAATTAGGGGGAAACCGTGCCTCTTCGTTTCGAACAGTCAGCCGTCGAACATCGGCTGCAATCCCGTGCCCACATCGGAATTACCGATGCAGAAGCGCTGACCATGTTCGCTGCCTACCGCCTCTTCGGCTTCTGGCGGATGAACCTCGAGACCGGGCATTTCTTCGCCAGCGAAGACGTACACCAGATCTTCGATCTTCCTTACAGCGAAGGTCCGGTCAACCTGACCGAACTCATGTCGCGCATCCATGCGGAAGACCGGCTGCTGATTGCCGAAACCTTCGAGCAGGCAAGCCTCTACCGGGTCGGCTTCCACTATGTCTATCGCGTCGACAACGGGCTCGGCGGCTACAAGATGGTGCGCTCCGTCGGCAAGTTCCGCGACGACGCAAGCGGCGGCGGTATCGTCGGTATCACCTATGAATTCGTCGAGAAGCTGCGCATCCTTGGCTTCGAGGACGGCGGCACTCCGGCTTAACGGTCCAGCACCGAGCGGATTTCAACCAGGTTCGACCGCACTCTCAGCATATAAAAGCCCATCGTGGCGAGATGGCTCGGCATGATCCAGCCATCCTCCCGACCGTTGGAAATGATCGCCGGCTGGATGCGAAGTGCGGCCTGAAACTGTTTGGTCGTGCCCGCCCAGATTGCTCCGAGGTTCCGTTCTGCCACAACCTGAGAGAAGTCCGACTGCGCGGCCGACAGAATCGCGTAATAAGCGTATAGCTGGCCATAGGCGAACCAGAATCGATCGTCCGCCCGCGTGTCAAACCAGCCGCGATTATGGTTTTCCGAGCGCTCCGCCAGCATGTCGGAGGTGCTGCCGAGATCGTTGGCGATGCGGTCGATGAACTGCATCAGGTTGTCTGCGCGACCGTCGAAAACTGCGTTGCAGGCGGCGAGATCAGTGTTGAACTTGCGCAAGTCTTTGATGGCCGTGCGATAATAGGCAGGCGTCGGCGTCTTCAGTCCGAAGGGATCGAGCCCGAAATACCAGCTGTGTTCATCGAACTGCAGATTGCCGCGCGCGGTCTGCAGATCGTTGTTGATGCCGGACGTGCCGCGCACGCGCCCGAGCGTGTCGACAAGCTCCGCCGAAGTTCGCCGGACCGCCTGGTTGATGCCGCGCTGGAAGGATGCCTTGTTGTCGAGGAAGGGCGTGTGATCCCAGTCCATGCCGAACAGGCCCATCTTGTAGAGCACCATCGACGATATCCAGGCATTCTGGTTGACGTTGAAGTCCGTCAGATCGGCCGCGACATCGACGATCGCCGAGCGCTGGCAGGTCTTGGTGGCAGTGCCGTCGGCCGCCGGAATTTCCTGTCCTGCCGGCACCTTGCGATCCGAAAGGCGATATTGATCGACGAAGTTCGTATTGAAATTCGACCAGGCCTGCGTCTGCCAGATGAAATAGCCGTAGAGGACGACGAGAAGCGCGAGAAACGCGATGATCGGCAGCCGGATCATCCAGGTCCGCCGCGCATACCATCCGTGCGCGGCCATGAGTGGCCAGATCGCCCAGGCAGCGAAAAGGCGAACCCCGCGGCTGATCGTCTGGCCGATCAGTCTGAAAAAACCGGCAATCCGGTCGAGCATCGTCGTCTCCTGTCAGGCGGCGAAAACAGGGATATCCTTTCCATCCACATATGCGTTCGATCGCCCAAGTACAACAACAGACAAGGATATTTCGGCCAAACGGTGCGCGAGCCAAACGCGACAGATCGAATATGCCTTCCCTCGCCACCCCGTCAGGAGCGCAGCGAACGGAGGAATCCGAGGCCGAACATCGGAGATTTTCGCACCACATCAATCAGTGGTGCGTCCGAGGGCTCCTCGGCATAGGCGGGAAATTTCCGGGCAAATTCCTGGTCCGCACGGCTCTTTCGCTGGACCAGATCCTGAGGCACCAGCATGCCCTTTTCGAAAAGCGCAATGGATGCGGCGATGTTCGGGAAAAGCTCCGACTTGATCCTCACCTTCATGCCCGGACGGTCGGTATCGACCTGCGCCTGATAGATGATGAGCCGCTCCTCAGTATCGACCGAAAGCTTGCGGATGAGCACGTTGCAGCCGGCGATACGACCGTTCAGCCTGTCGACGAAGGCCTGGAACATGCCGATGAAGCGTTCGCGCCGCTGGCTCTCGTCGCGCATCGCATGTTCCTCGACGGAAATGCGCTCGGCCTCCGCCTTCAACGCCAGACGCTCCGCCTCCATCTGCTCCCAGTGCGCCTTGTTGCCATAGACCCCGATGCGCCCCTGCGTGTTCAATGCCTTGGCGTTGAGCTCCTTCATCCGCATCCGTGCAATGTCGATCTCGTCGACGAGCCGCCGCCGGTGCTCGACAATGTCGATGAGGCTCAATTCGGCGCTCTTGTGACGCTCGACAAGGGACAGCCTCTGGCCTTTAAGCAGCGTCGCCAGCAGATCGGATTTCGTTAGAAGATCGAGTAGTTGTTCCACGACCGGCGCCTCGCGCACCCGCGCGCTATGCATGCGCCACATGCGCTGCCGGGAAAACCATCCGGCCATTTTTTCGCGGCGCGTCAGCCCGCGAAAACTGTCGAGATCGGCCGAAACCTTGGCCGTCAGCCGGTCGAGGGAGAAGACGAGTTCCGCAAGCAGCACATCGAGCGTGGCACTGTCGTTCAAGAAGGCCTGGAAGCGCGCATTCTGCTCCAGGAAAATCTCGTCGGATGAGCGCGACTCGTCACCATCGAAACTTGTGATGCAGGCGGCGCAATAGTCGGCTTCGCCGGCCATGGCCTCGGCAAGGTCACGGGCAGCATCATACTGGCTATCGAAGGGCGGGCTCTTGCGCACCGGGCACTCCCAGGGAATCTGCGAATTCCAGACTATTCACTTGCCGCGCTAAAGAAAACAGGCGTCGATCCGTTCAGACCGGCTCGGCAATCCATTCGCCGTTCATTGCATCATCCCAATGGCGGCGACACAATGAAACATATTTCTCGTTCCCCCCGACATCGATCTGCGCGCCCTCATGCAGCACCTTGCCCTCGGCATCGAGCCGCACGACCATGGTGGCCTTGCGCCCGCAATGGCAGATGGTACGCACTTCCCGCATCTCGTCGGCAATCGCCAGCAGTTCCTGCGAGGCCGGGAAAAGCTTGCCCTGGAAATCCGTTCTCAGGCCGTAGACCATCACGGGAATGCCAAGCCTGTCGACCACGCGGGCAAGCTGCCAGATATGATCACGCGTCATGAAGTGCGCTTCATCGACGAAGACGCAGGAGATCGCCTGTCCTTCACTGCTGAGTTTCCGGACCAGCGCATAGAGATCGCTGTCGCTTTCGAAGGGGATGGCCTCCGCTTCGAGCCCGATACGCGAACCGATGATGCCGCGCCCCACCCGATCGTCGAAGGCCGCGATCAACAGAACCGTGCGCATGCCGCGCTCCTGGTAATTGTAGGAGGCCTGCAGCAGCATGGTCGACTTGCCGGCGTTCATCGTCGAGTAGTTGAAATAGAGTTTTGCCATCGGATTCTCCTTATCTGGCTTCTTGAAAGCTGGAGAACGCAAAGAAAAGCCCCGACAAATCGATAATCACAGGAAATCCAGGCGACGAAATCGCCAAAAGCCCTGAAATTCAAGCTTTCCCAAAAAACGCTGGAGCGTCGCAATCATATAGTCCGGAACGCCGCAAACGCGCCGAGATCGCTTGTAAAACTGGTCTATTGATGGTTGGCTTGGGAACGTAAGACTGGGAGTCTAAAATGAAAACAACAAGCGCATTCAAACTCATTACTGCAACTGCCGTCGCAGCTCTCTCCGTTGCGACCGCCGCCTTCTCCGCAGACCCTGAAAGCTGCTCCACCGTCCATCTTTCGGACATCGGCTGGACGGACGTCACGTCGACTACGGCGACCGCCTCCCTGCTCCTCAAGAAGCTCGGTTATGAGACCGACATCAAGGTTCTGTCCTTGCCGGTCACCTATACCTCGATGAAGAACAAGGACATCGACGTGTTCCTCGGCAACTGGATGCAGTCCCAGAAGGCAGATATCCAGCCCTACCTCGACGACAAGTCGGTCGAGTCCTACGGTCCGAACCTGGTCGGCGCCAAGTACACGTTGGCGACCAATGCCAAGGGTGCCGAACTCGGCATCAAGGACTTCAAGGACATCGCCGCTCACAAGAGCGATCTCGACGGCAAGATCTATGGCATCGAGCCCGGCAATGACGGCAACCGCCACGTCATCGACATGATCGACAAGAACACCTTCGGCATGAAGGAGATGGAACTGGTCGAATCCTCCGAGCAGGGCATGCTGGCACAGGTCGCCCGCGCCGAGAAGGAAGGCAAGCCGATCGTCTTCCTCGGCTGGGAACCGCATCCGATGAACACCAACTTCAAGATGACCTATCTGTCGGGTGGCGACGACACCTTCGGACCGAATTTCGGCGGCGCCGAAGTCTATACCAACGTGCGTGCCGGCTATCTAGATGAGTGCCCGAACGTCGGGACGTTGGTCAAGAATCTGAAGTTCTCCCTGAAGATGGAGAACGAGATCATGAACAAGATCCTGAACGACGGCGAAGATCCGGAAAAGGCAGCGGGCGAATGGCTGAAGGCCAATCCGTCCACGGTTGATCCCTGGCTTGCCGGCGTCAAGACGCGCGATGGCAGCAGCGATGGCCTCGCAGCCGTCAAGTCCGGCCTCGGCCTCTGATGAAATGAACGGGGCGGATCTGCCGCCCCGTTTTCGTTTTCATCCCGATCTTCGTTCTTAAAAGACAGGCGCGCCTCGTGAATTGGATCACCGACGCTAAAATTCCCATTGGCCCCTGGGCCAAGTCCTTCGTTGACTGGCTGACGACAAACGGCGAATGGTTCTTCAACCAACTCTCCGCGCTGCTGTCCCACGTCATCAATGCCTTGCTTTTCGTGCTGCAGACGCCCAATCCGCTGATTGCCATCCTTGCCATCAGCCTCCTCGCCTGGTGGCTGCGCCGATCGATAACAGTGGCGGTCTTCACCTGTCTTGGGCTGCTGCTTATCATGAACCAGGGCTATTGGAAGGAGACGACGGAAACGCTGGCGCTCGTACTCGCCGCGACCTTCGTCAGCATGGTGATCGGCATTCCGCTCGGTATTGCCGCTGCCCGCCGCGCCTGGATCTATGCCGCGATGCGGCCCGTTCTGGACCTTATGCAGACCATTCCGACCTTCGTCTATCTGATTCCAGCACTTATCCTTTTCGGCCTCGGCATGGTGCCGGGCCTGATCGCAGCCGTCATCTTCGCCATCCCCGCCCCCATCCGCCTCACCCGCCTCGGCATCATCTCGACACCCCCTTCCCTCGTCGAAGCCGCCGTCGCCTTCGGCGCGACGCCGATCCAGGTTCTGCGCAAGGTCGAACTGCCCTTTGCAACACCGCAGATCATGGCCGGCCTGACGCAGACCATCATGCTCTCCCTCTCGATGGTCGTGATCGCCGCCCTCGTTGGCGCTCCCGGTCTCGGCGTACCGGTCGTGCGTGCCTTGAACACCGTCAACATCGCCAAGGGTTTTGAGGCCGGTTTCTGTATCGTCATCCTGGCAATCATTCTGGACCGCATGTTCCGCACCGCAGGCGAAGGAGACGGCGCATGACCGCGGTCAGTTTCAGAGACGTCAACATCATCTTCGGCGACCGCCCGGAAATTGGGCTCGCCATGGTCGACCAGGGTCGCTCACGCGACGAGATCGGCGCCGAGACCGGCCTCGTTCTCGGCGTCGCCAATGCCTCGCTGACCATCGAGGAAGGCGAAATCCTCGTGCTGATGGGCCTTTCGGGTTCCGGCAAGTCGACGCTCCTGCGTGCCGTCAACGGGCTTGCGCCCGTCGTGCGCGGCGACGTCGCCGTTTCGACGGCAACGGGGCCGGTAAACCCCTACAAATGCAACGCCAAGGCGCTGCGCGACCTGCGCACGCATACGGTCTCCATGGTGTTCCAGCAGTTCGCCCTCCTGCCCTGGCGCACCGTTGCCGAGAATGTCGGTTTCGGCCTTGAGCTCTCGGGCGTGCGGGAAGCCGAGCGCAAGAGCCGGGTCGGCGAGCAGCTCGAACTCGTCAACCTGACGAAATGGGCGGACCGCAAGGTCAACGAGCTCTCCGGCGGCATGCAGCAGCGCGTCGGCCTTGCCCGCGCATTCGCCACCGGCGCGCCGATCCTCCTTATGGACGAGCCGTTCTCCGCGCTCGATCCGCTGATCCGTACGCGCCTGCAGGACGAGTTGCTGGAATTCCAGCGGCGGCTGAAGAAGACCATCCTCTTCGTCAGCCACGATCTCGACGAGGCCTTCCGCATCGGCAATCGCATCGCCATCATGGAGGGCGGACGCATCATCCAGTGCGGAACGCCACAGGAGATCGTCAAGAACCCGGCCGATCAATATGTCGCCGACTTCGTGCAGAACATGAATCCGATCAACATGCTGATGGCCTCTGACATCATGCAGCCCGGGCTTGGCGATGCGGCAATCGGCATGTCGGTCAGCGCCACTGCGCGCCCCACGACGCCGCTTGTCGATATCCTCGACGCCCTCTCCCGGCAGCCCGGCAGTATCGGCGTGGTCGACAACGGGCAGATCGTCGGCACGATCTCGGCGCAGGATGTCGTCACCGGCCTTACACGGCACAAGCGGAAGGAATAAAGCATGTCGCGCAAAAGTGTGCAGCGGTTTTGCGGTAACGACATGCGAAAACAAAAACCTAAAGCGTGGCAAGCGAATCCTGGAGATCGCGACACGCTTTAGACTTGATCCTTTCACTCCGCTTTGCGACAACGCGGATATGAAAGAACAGTCCTCCGCGCTCCGCGAAACCGACGACGAGGCCCGCAAGCTGGCGCGCACTCTCTTGCGCTCCGCCCGCTATGCTGCCCTCGCCGTTCTCGATCCCGAAACCGGCTTTCCCTTCGCAAGCCGGGTTCTCCTCGGCACCGACATAGACGGCGTGCCGGTCATTCTCGTTTCCGCGCTCTCGACCCACACGAAAGCGCTCGCTGCCGATGCCAGAGCCTCGCTCCTGACCGGCGAGCCCGGCAAGGGCGATCCGCTCGCCCATGCCCGCCTGACGACCCAATGCCGTGCGGAACAGGTGGAGCGGGATACGCCTCTCCACGCGCGCATCCGCACTCGTTTCCTCAACCGTCACGCCAAGGCGAAACTCTATATCGATTTCCCGGATTTCCGTTTCTTCCGGCTCATCCCGCAATCGGCCAGCCTTAATGGCGGATTCGGCCGTGCTTACATTTTGGACGGCAGCGATCTCGTGATTCACTCCGAGGCAAATGATCACATCGCTGAAAAAGCTGACGCCGCAGTGCAAGATTTAGTAGCGCGCCATCCGGACCTCATGTTAGCGCTGACATCCAGGCTGAAGGCACCTGAAGCCGGTCCCTGGCGCATATGTGGGGTCGATTCCGAAGGTTTTGATATGATTTCAGGTGACTTATTGATGCGTTGCGAGTTCGACATACCCGCTGAGGACTTAGATCACATTTGTTCAAACATATCTAAAATAGCATACCTGATACCTTAAATTTAGGTATATACAATCTTCGAGCCCAATTGCTAGTTTTCGCCGTCAGTCAAAGAACCGTCTGACGGCCTGTGCCTGTACGGATGATGTACGTTTCGCATTAGGAAGAAAAAATATGGAAACCTCTGATTTGGCCGAGCACACCAATGTGGCGGCAGCTTTATTATCGGCCATGGCCAACCCCAAGCGTTTGCTGATCCTCACCAGCCTGGTAAAGGGAGAAGTGCCTGTCGGCGTTCTCGCCACCCAGGTCGGCCTGAGCCAGTCGGCCCTCTCCCAGCATCTGTCGAAATTGCGCGCTCAGAAGCTGGTCAAGACCCGTCGTGATGCACAGACGATCTACTATTCCAGCAACTCCGAGCCGGTCATGAAGATCCTCGCGACGCTGGAGGATATCTACGTGGCTCAGAACCGGAGCAGGTCTGCAGCCTGATGTCAGCGCTGACATGATGTCAGTCTGAGCAGCGTTCCAGGGAAATGCTTCCGCGGGCGCCGCTTAACGATTTTCAGCACGTAAAACCTTTGGGACTGGCAATTCGCAAGAATTGCCGGTCCCGTCTGTGTCAGAACGACAGGTTAGCTGCCCACCACTCCGTTGCTAGCGCGCGTCAGCACGACGAGCGACGGACGCGCCGGCACACCCGGCTTGAAGTCCGGCCAGTTAGTGCCGGCATCTTCCATTGAGGTCGCATCCTCGTTATCGGCCATACGCAATTCACCCGGATGCTGGACCGAGAGGAAGACACTGGAGCCGTCCGAGGTAAAGGTCGGCGAGCAGGTCTCCGAACCGACAGGCGCGATATAAATGAGCTTCGGCAAAGCGCGGCCCGAACCTTCCGTATCCATCACATAGACGGAATCGGCGATGCCCTCAGGCGGCGGACCGTCGGTAGTGACCCAGAGGCGGCCTGCTGGATCCACGGCAAGGTTATCGGGGTCGGTGAACCAGCCGGCCGAGGTGGTCGCCGGGTGGAACATCGCCTGGTCTTCGGGCTTGGCCGGATCACCGCAGAGCACGAAGACGTCCCACTTGAAGCTCTCAGCGGCGTAATCGGGCTTGTCAGGACCGCCTGGCGTTACAAGCTCCAGCAGATGCCCATGCGGGTTAGGGCCGCGCGGATTGGCAACGTTGACCTGTTCCTTCTCGTCGTCCCCCTGGCCCTTCGGCAGGCGATCCTCGTTTTCGGTCATGGCCACATAGAGCTTGCCGGTGCCGGGATGCGGGATGAAGCCCTCCGGCCCGTCCATCGGCGTCGCACCAACAAGGTCGGCGGCAGTGCGGGTGGCGAGAACCACGTCTGCCTGCGTCTTGAAGCCGGCTTCCGCCGTCAGCGGGCCTTCGCCGGCAACGAGCGGGATCCAGCGCATCGTGCCGTCGCTTTCGAACTTGGCGACAGACAGCGTGCCGTGATCGAGCAGATCCTTGTTGGCGGCGCGATCGTTGGGGTTCCACGGATCGCGGGTGACGAAGCGGTAGATATATTCGAAATCGTCGTCATCACCCATGAAGACCACGACGCGGCCGTCAGGCGCGACGCAACATTGCGCGCCTTCATGCGTCATGCGGCCGAGCGACGTGCGCTTGACCGGCTTTGCCGTCGGATCGAAGGGATCGATTTCGACGACCCAGTCGAAACGCATCCATTCGTTCGGCTCTTCCTCGAACTTGAAGCGCGGCTCGACGCGGCTGACGGAATAGATGTCGTTCTCCTCCTCGTCCCAGCCCTGGCGCTCGACCAGTTCCTGGTTCGGCAACTTGGTATAGTCGCCGGCAAAAACGTCCATCGCGCCTTCTTCGCCTGAGAGCATCGTGCCCCAGGGTGTGATGCCGCCATTGCAGTTCGAGATCGTGCCGAAGACAACCGTGCCGGTCGGATCGGCCTTGGTCTTGAGCCGGTCGTCGCCGGCAGCCGGGCCGGAAATGCCGATCTCCGTGCTCATGTGGATGCGGCGGTTATACTTGCCGTCCTTAGCCACCTGCCACTGATTGCCATCCTTGCGCACTTCGAAAACGGATACGCCGACAGCAGCCATGACGGCGCGGATCTCATCCTCGGTCATCTTCTCGCGGTAGTTGTCAGCGGTCAGGCCCGGGAACATCAGAAAGGGCGTCGCATATTCATGGCTGACGACCATCAGGCCGTGATCGGAGCTCTTTTCGCCCCACGGCAGCGGCAGGAACTGCGTGAAGTCGTTGTTGTAGCCAAACTGGCGCTCGGCCGCCTTGCCATTGAGCTTGGCGACATCGAATTCCGGGCTGTCGGTAAAGAGAGCGTCGCCCCAGCGAATGAGGATCTGACGCTCGTAACCATCAGGCCAATGGTCGGCAGTGTCACGCACGCGCTTCAGTTCGGGGAAAGTAAGGGTCGACTCAGCAGCTTCTGCCCTCGTTGCTTCGAGCGCCGGCGCAAAAGCGGCTGCCCCCATGGCGGCGATGAAGCCCTTGAGAACGGTGCGGCGACGAACGCCTTCTTCGAGAATGGTGCCGTAGCTCGGCGCAAATGCACGCCGCGGATTGGGACGCGGTCTGGTTTTCTGGCGGTCCGTCATGACTACCTCCGGTAAAAATGGTTGAATTTCAAGGAAATGAATGAAATGCCCTCGGCCATTGCGGCCATCGATTTTTGTAGCAATGCCGGGCGAAGGATTGATGACGCCCGAAGTGTCCGGCAACGGCAGACAGCGGCGCTTCTTCGGCTTGACGCCTTGCCGGGCGCTGATAATTTGACCGGGCAGTAAAAATAAACGGCACCAAGCCTTGAACGGGAACGGCCTCCCCAACGGCCAGGAGAACAGCATGTCCAACCGCCTGAATGCAACGCCAAACGACCTTCGCGCCTTTTGGATGCCCTTTACCGCAAATCGCCAGTTCAAGAAGGAACCGCGCCTCTTCGTGAGCGCCAAGGATATGTACTACCAGACCCATGACGGGCGTCAGGTTCTGGACGGTACGGCTGGCCTCTGGTGCGTGAATGCCGGCCACTGCCGCCCGAAGATCACCGAGGCGATCAGCGAGCAGGCCGGCGAACTCGATTACGCCCCGGCCTTCCAGCTCGGTCATCCCAAGGCTTTCGAACTCGCCAACCGCCTGGTCGACATCGCGCCTGAGGGCTTGGACCATGTCCTCTTCACCAATTCCGGTTCGGAATCGGTGGAAACGGCGCTCAAGGTGGCGCTCGCCTATCATCGCGTGAAGGGCAATGGCTCACGCTTCCGCCTGATCGGCCGCGAACGCGGCTATCACGGCGTCAATTTCGGCGGCATCTCCGTCGGCGGCATCGTCACCAACCGCAAGATGTTCGGCACGCTGCTGACCGGCGTCGATCACATGCCGCACACCCACCTGCCCGGCAAGAACAATTTCACCCGCGGCGAACCCGAAATTGGCGGCGATCTCGCCACCGAACTCGAGCGCATCGTCACCCTGCATGACGCCTCCACCGTCGCCGCCGTCATCGTCGAGCCGGTCGCCGGCTCCACCGGCGTTCTCATCCCGCCGAAGGGCTATCTGCAGAAGCTGCGCGAGATCTGCACCAAGCACGGCATCCTGCTGATCTTCGATGAAGTCATCACCGGCTTCGGCCGTCTGGGCGCTCCCTTCGCTGCTCAGTACTACGATGTGAAGCCCGACATCATCACCACCGCCAAGGGCCTAACCAACGGCGTCATCCCGATGGGTGCTGTCTTCGTGACCTCGGAAATCCATGATGCCTTCATGAATGGCCCCGAGCACATGATCGAGTTCTTCCACGGCTATACCTATTCCGGTAACCCGATCGCCTCGGCCGCAGCTCTTGCAACGCTCGACACCTACAAGGAAGAGGGCCTGCTGACCCGCGCAGCCGAACTCTCCGACTACTGGGCCGACGCGCTGCATTCGCTGAAGGATTGCCCCAATGTCATCGACATCAGAAACACCGGCCTTATCGGCGCCATCGAACTCGACCCGATCGCCGGTGAGCCGACCAAACGCGCCTTCACGGCCTTCCTCAAGGCTTACGAAAGCGGCCTGCTGATCCGCACGACAGGCGACATCATCGCGCTCTCCCCGCCGCTGATCATCGAGAAGAAGCACATCGACGAACTCTTCGGCAAGCTGCGTACGATCCTGCAGAACAACATCTGAGCTCAATCGTCCCAAGTGAATTCAAGGGCGAGGCTCCGGCCTCGCCCTTTCTTTTGATATCGGCGACCTCAATCGCGTTATCGGTCTCCAGCCTCAGGGATTTCCTCCAGACAGGGCAAATCAACCCAATGGAGATCCCATGCCAAGACTTGCCTTTGTCCTCCCTCTGCTCCTGCTGCTGGTATCGGCAGCACATGCCGGAACCGGTTTCCGCCAAACCACCCTGCCCGGCAAAAACGCCGATCGCCCGATGCATGTCAGCATCTGGTATCCGACCGCGTCTGACGCCACACCGGTCCTTCTCGGCGAAACACCGGCCTTCATCGGCCAACCTGTAATCAAGGATGCCGAACCCATAGCCGGCCCGCATCCGCTGGTCGTCCTCTCCCATGGTTATGGCGGCAGCTGGCGCAACCTCGCCTGGCTTGCCGCCGACCTCGTTGACGCGGGCTATGTCGTCGCTGCACCCGATCATCCCGGCACGACCACATTCGACATGCGAAAGCCCAATGCCGTCGAACTGTGGAAGCGCCCCGGCGACCTCGGCCGCGTGATCGATGCGCTGCTCGACAATCCTGATCTGACGGGCGGCGTGGCATCCGATCGAATTGCCGCCATCGGCCATTCGCTCGGCGGCTGGACGGTCGTCGAACTGGCGGGCGGCCGCTTCGACGCGGCCAAGGTGACGAAGAATTGCATGGCTGAATTCAGCGCGATCTATTGCAAGATATTCGAGGCGCTCGGCATCGGACGCGATGCGGCCTCCAACGCGGCGATGGCCGCCGATCTCGGTGATGCAAGAATTCGTGCCGCGGTGACGCTCGACCTCGGACCTGGCCGCGGGCTGACACCGGAGAGCCTTGCGGCAATCCATATCCCTCTCATGGTGCTGGGTGCTGCGGCGGATGTCGATGCGGAGACGGCAACCGAGGCGGACATAGCCGCCACCAACAAGGATTCCGGCTACCTTGCCCGCTATCTGCCGCCAGCGACCACCACCTACAGCCTTGTCCCCGGATCGCTGCATTTCAGCTTCATGCAACCCTGCAAACCGGGCGCCGCCGAACTGATCGAGAAGGAAGCGCCAGGGGAGAGCATCGTCTGCCGGGATGGTGTTGGCGCGGATCGCGGAACGATTCACCAGCAGGTTTCCAGCATGGTCACGGATTTCCTGGGAAAGGCGCTCGCTGATCAATAGAGCAGCTTCCTCATCCTGCGCGCTTTCGGGGAGTCACGGATCACGAAGACATAAGGCCTGCGGCGGATCAGATCCCCGCAGGCCTTATGTGATGAAATAGATACCCTCAGGAAACGGAGGCGATCGACAGGCAGAGGGCGAATTTTTTGACGAGCCGGCGGTCGAAATGCCCTTCATTGGCCAGCATCCAGCTCAGCGCCTCCTTCGCGCTCCACGGAGCCTTGTAGGGGCGCACCGAAGTAACGGCGTCATAGACATCGCAAATCGCGGCAAGACGTGCGTGAAGGCTGATCTCGCCGTGGGACAGCTTGCGCGGATAACCCTTGCCGTCGATCCGTTCATGATGATTGAGGCAAACGTCGAGAACGATTTCCGACATGCCCTCCTGACGCGACAGGATCGCATGCCCTTTTTCCGGATGATCACGGATCAACTGGATCTCGTCTTCGTTCAGGCGCCCTTCCTTGTTGAGTACTTCGAGCGGAATTTCGAGCTTGCCGACGTCGTGCAACAGCCCAGCCGTGCCGAGTGTCTGCACCACTTCCTCATCCAGTCCGAGATGGCGGCTGAAAAGGATCATCAAGGCACTGACCGAAAGGGAATGCAGAAAGGTCACTTCGTCCTTGGACTTCAGCCGGGTAACGCTGATGAAGACGGCGGGGTGGTCATCCATCGATTTGGAAACGGAGGAAATCACCGGCTCGACCTGATCGACGGTGATCCCATCCCCACCCTGCAGCCGACCGAAGACATCTTCCAGGACCTCCACGGATCTCTGAATGGTCTCGCGCGCTGCCTTGACGTCGATCTCGATCTTGCGTGAGGTGTTCCTGACGTCGAGGCCTTTGGTGGTGTTGATCACGACACCTGCATCCGCACACTCATTGAGCTTCAGCGTATCGCTCTCGTGTCGCAGTAAGAACCGTCGCCGAGATAGAAGAGGATCGTGCCAGATGCCCTCGACCATCTCGATAAACATTCCGGTCCGCACCTGCCTGGCTTCAATACGCTTGAGCATCCAGATATCTGTTCCCGCTATCCATATATCGACAAATCGAATATTTTATTGCACCGCAACAATATCTACAGGAACGACAGTTATACTGGGATTCTCAGAATCAATTATTAATTGGATTGAATATATGAATTACCGCAAGGATCATTGGCGGGCCGAGACAAGGCAGACCGAAAATTGCGGGAAATGGACTGAAAAATCAAAAAATCGGGGGCAATCTTTCCAGATTTGGCGAAAACGAACCTGATCTTGTTATCATCTTGCGGAATCTCACCGAAATTCCTAGAAATCTTGCCATGCGCCGCGCGAGCCAAATATGGCCGCGGGGCTCATTGATCGCGCAGCTTTTCCTCGTCCTTGGCACGCTCCCGAAGGGATCGCTGACAAAAGAAACGGCTTTCGCGGCAAGCAACTGGTGGTCGAAGAGACCCTACCCAAGGAGAGAGAACATGACCCTGAAGACCCTGACGGCGACGCTCGTCGCCTCGCTGGCATTTGTGCCGCTCGCGCATGCGGATATCGTAATCGGCCTCATCGCGCCGCTGACCGGCCCGGTGGCAGCGTATGGTGACCAGGTAAAGAACGGCGCACAGACCGCCGTCGATGAAATCAACAAGAGCGGCGGCATTCTCGGTGAGAAGGTCGTGCTCGAGCTTGCAGACGACGCCGGCGAACCGAAGCAGGGCGTTTCCGCCGCAAACAAGGTTGTCGCCGACGGCATCCGCTTCGTCGTCGGTCCGGTCACCTCCGGCGTTGCAATCCCGGTTTCCGACGTTCTGGCCGAAAACGGCGTGCTGATGGTCACGCCAACGGCAACCGCGCCTGACCTCACGAAGCGTGGCCTGACCAACGTTCTGCGCACCTGCGGCCGTGACGACCAGCAGGCCGAAGTCGCCGCCAAATATGCTCTGGAACACTTCAAGGACAAGCGCGTCGCCATCATCAACGACAAGGGCGCTTACGGTAAGGGCCTTGCCGACGCCTTCAAGGCAACGCTGAACGCAGGCGGCGTCACCGAAGTCATCAATGACTCCATCACGCCCGGCGACAAGGACTTCTCCGCACTCACGACCCGTATCAAGGCCGAGAAGGTCGATCTCGTCTATTTCGGCGGCTATCACCCGGAAGGCGGCCTGCTTGCCCGTCAGCTGCATGACCTTTCGGTCAACGCCCAGATCATCGGCGGTGACGGCCTCTCCAACACCGAATTCTGGACGATCGGCACGGATGCGGCCGCCGGCACGCTGTTCACCAACGCCTCCGACGCCACCAAGAGCCCGGACTCCAAGGCTGCTGCCGATGCGCTCGCCGCCAAGAAGATCCCTGCTGAAGCCTTCACGCTCAACGCCTATGCAGCCGTTGAAGTCCTGAAGGCCGGCATTGAAAAGGCCGGTAGCGCCGAGGATGCGGAAGCCGTTGCTGCTGCCCTGAAGGGCGGTGAGCCGATCTCGACCGTCATCGGCAAGCTCACCTACGGCGAAACCGGTGACCTCACCTCACAGAGCTTCTCGCTCTACAAGTGGGAAGGCGGCAAGATCGTCGCTGCCGAGTAATCGAAACGAATGAGACACGCGACCGGGCGCCATTGGCGCCCGGTTTCGTTTGCGGGCATCCAATCCGCAGACGGATGCGCTATAACTCGCGGAATCGATTGTATCGCGAGGATAGTCATGACCGCCAAGCTCGAACGTCTCATCGATCAGGGTGTGGGTCGCATACCGGCCGATATCGTATTGAAAGGCGGACGCTTCTTCGATCTCGTGACGGGTGAACTCGTCCAGTCGGACATTGCCATCGGCGGCGACCGCATCGTCGGCATCTGCGGCAACTATAGCGGCGAGACCGAGATCGATATTTCCGGCAAGATCGTTGTTCCAGGATTCATCGACACGCATCTGCATATCGAATCCTCTCTGGTCACGCCGCATGAATTCGACCGTTGCGTGCTGCCCTATGGTGTGACGACCGTGATCTGCGATCCTCATGAGATCGCCAATGTGCTCGGCAAGGAAGGCATCGAATTCTTTCTGGCTTCGGCGCTGGAAACGATCATGGACATTCGTGTTCAGCTGTCCTCCTGCGTGCCGGCCACGCATCTGGAAACATCAGGCGCCGATCTGCCGGTCGAAAGCCTCCTGCCCTATCGCGACCATCCCAAGGTCATCGGCCTTGCAGAATTCATGAATTTCCCCGGTGTGATCCACAAGGATCCCGTCTGCATGGCAAAGCTCGATGCTTTCCAGGGCGGCCATATCGATGGGCATGCACCGCTGCTCTCAGGCAACGATCTCAACGGCTATCTCTCCACCGGCATTCGCACCGAGCATGAATGCACGAGTGCAGTCGAAGCGCTGGAGAAAATCCGCAAGGGCATGCATATCCTCGTGCGCGAGGGCTCCGTCTCCAAGGACCTGCACGCCCTGATGCCGATTATCACCGAACGCCTCTCGTCATACCTCGCGCTCTGCACCGATGACCGCAACCCGCTCGATATCGCCGAGCAGGGCCATCTCGACTACATGATCCGCACGGCGATCGCTGCTGGCGTCGAGCCGCTGGCGATCTACCGGGCCGCATCGATCTCCGCCGCCCGCGCCTTCGGTCTGCGTGACCGCGGCCTCGTTGCCCCCGGCTGGAAGGCAGACCTCGTCGTTATCGACAGCCTGGAGAATTGCAAGGCAGAGATGGTCTTTTCGGCCGGCCGCCGCGTCACCGATGCGCTCTTTGCCACCCGCAAGCCTGTCTCGCCTGTCGGCCTCGACAGCGTCAAGGCGCGGCCGGTCAATGCGGCCCACTTCGGCGTACCCGTTTCGGAAGGCGAAACGCCTGTCATCGGCGTCATGCCCGGCAAGATCATCACCGAGCATCGTCGCTACCGCCTGCCGGCCAGGGGCAACCAGACCATCGTTGATCTCGGCAATGACATCATCAAGGTCGCTGTCATCGAGCGTCACGGCAAGAACGGCAATCACGCCAACGGCTTCGTCCAGGGTTTTGGATTGAAGAAAGGCGCCATCGCATCGACAGTCGGCCATGATAGCCACAATATCTGCGTCGTCGGCGTCAGCGAGGATGACATGGCGCTTGCGGCCAATCGTCTCGGCGAGATCAAGGGCGGCTTCGTCGTCGTCGAAGACGGCAAGGTCACGGGCGAGATTGCCCTGCCGGTCGCCGGCCTGATGAGCCTGGAACCCTATGAGGCGGTGCGCGACACGCTGCATCATCTGCGCAAGGCGGCTTATGCGCTGGGCACGACGCTGGAAGAACCCTTCCTGCAGGTTGCCTTCCTGCCCCTGCCCGTGATCCCCCACTTGAAGATCTCGGACAAGGGGATGGTGGACGTCGATCGCTTCGCGCTGATCAGCTGATACGGGCGCAGAAAGCGTCGAGCGCGTCGAGCTTCACCGCATGATCGCGCGCAACGGCCTTGAACCCCGGCATCGCCAGGGGTTCACCGAGCGACATGCCGGCTGGAAAACGGAACTCCGCGGGCTTGCGCGTCAGGTTGAAGACGAAGAGCAGCTTCTCGCCGCCTTTCTCGCGGACGAAGGCGAGCAGCTCCTGGTTGGTGCCGACGAATTCCATGCTGCCGTCGATCAACACCGGCTGGCTTTTGCGGAATTCCAGCGCGCGCCGGTAATGGTGCAGCACGGAACTGTCATTGTTTTCCTGGGTATCCACGGAAAGCGCCGCCTGTTCGTAGGGCACCGGCAGCCAGCTCTTCTCCGCGCTGGTGAAGCCGGCATGCGCCTTGCCAGCCTCCCATGGCATCGGGGTGCGGCACCCGTCGCGGCCCTTGAAGGCCGGCCAGAAGCGGATGCCATAGGGGTCGCGCAGGTCTTCGAAGGCAAGCTCCGCCTCCGGCAGCCCCAGCTCCTCGCCCTGATAGAGGCAGATCGAACCGCGAAGTGCTGCCAGAACCGAAATCGCCAGCTTGGCGATAACAGGACGCTCCTCCTCCGTCAGCGCGAAACGGCTGACGTGGCGGTTGACGTCGTGATTGGAGAAGGCCCAGCAGACCCAGCCGTCCTTCACCATACGCTGGAAGCTCTCGACACAGCCGCGGATATGATCTGCCGTGAAGTCCGGACCAAGCAGGTCGAAGGTGTAGCACATATGCAGCTTGTCGCCGCCGGTCGTATAGGCCGCAACGGTCTTCAGCGAGCGCGCACCGTCGCCGACTTCACCGACGGTCGTGCGCCCCTCATACTGGTCGAGCAAAGCCCGAAAGCGCTTGAGGAATTCAAGGTTTTCCGGCTGCGTCTTGTCGTAAAGGTGGTTCTGCATGCCATAGGGATTGCTGTCGGGCGCATCGAGGCCGGGCTGATCCGGGTCTGGCACATGCGGCGGATTGTCTCGGAGCTGCTTGTCGCAGAAGTAATAATTCACCGTATCCAGCCGAAAACCGTCCACGCCGCGGTCCAGCCAGAACCTCACCGTCTGCAGCAGCGCATCCTGAACCGGCTTGCTGTGAAAATTCAGGTCGGGCTGCGAGGTCAGGAAGTTATGCTGGTAATATTGCCGGCGCACGCCGTCCCATTCCCAGCCAGGCCCGCCGAAGATCGACAGCCAGTTGTTCGGCGCTGTCCCATCCGGCTTCGGGTCGGCCCATACATACCAGTCGGCCTTGTCGTTCGTGCGGCTGGAACGGCTTTCCACAAACCACGGATGCCGGTCTGATGTATGAGAGATCACCTGATCGATAATGACCCTTATGCCGAGCCTGTGAGCTTCTGCCATCATCGCATCGAAATCGTCGAGCGTGCCGAAAATCGGGTCGACGTCACAATAGTCGGAGACGTCATAACCCATGTCGGCCATGGGTGATTTGAAGAAGGGAGAGAGCCAGATGGCATCGACGCCAAGGCTTGCGATATGGGAGAGGCGCCGGGTTATCCCCTTGAGATCGCCGAGCCCGTCGCCATTCGTATCCTGAAACGATCGCGGATAGACCTGATAGATCACCGCACCGCGCCACCAATCCGCATTCCCGCCTGTCTGCAGCACCATTGACCACCGCCTCCTGCTTCATTTCGCCCGCAACACTAAAGCATGTCGCGCAAAAGTGCGCAGCGGTTTTGCGCGACATGCGTAAAACAAAGACTTAAAGCGTGGCAAGCGGATCTGAAAGATCGCGGCGCGCTTTAAGCGGCGAAGCAAAAAACAACAGCGCAATGGCGCATTTGGACTTGAATGATGGACGGTCGCGATCAGACAAAAGGGAGACGCTTATAAGCTTGTCCACACCCGAATGCTACCCACCGGTTTAGGGGTTGCAACGCCAAACCTTTGCGTTAAGGTGCCGTTGACCTGCACGTAACAGGTCAAATCGGGAACAAATGACTAAAGAAAAGGCGAAAAGCCTAGAAAGGTGGACCCAGTATGTCCTTTTTCACGAAAAAATTTCTCGCGTCTGCAATGGTTGGCTCATTGCTCGCATTTTCGGCCCACGCGGCCACGCTGAATATCCATAATGGTGGCGACCCCACCTCGCTGGATCCGCAAAAACTCTCCGGCGACTGGGAAAACCGTATTGCCGGCGACATCTTCGAAGGCCTCGTCACCGAAGACGCCAAGGACAACCCGGTTCCCGGCCAGGCCGAAAGCTGGACCATTTCCCCTGATGGCAAGGTCTACACTTTCAAGCTCCGTGATGGCATCAAGTGGTCCGATGGCCAACCGGTAACGGCCGGCGACTTTGTGTTCGCCTTCCAGCGCCTCATCGATCCGAAAAATGCGGCCGACTACGCCTATCTGCAGTTCACCATCAAGAACGCAGAAAAGATCAATAAGGGCGAGATCACCGATCTGAACGAGCTCGGCGTCAAGGCGATCGACGACAAGACGCTCGAGATCACCCTTGAAAACCCGACCCCCTATTTCATCAACGCCCTGATGCACTACACGGCCTATCCGCTGCCGAAGCATGTCGTCGAGGCCAAGGGTCAGGACTGGGTCAAGATTGGCAACATCGTCACCAACGGTCCGTACAAGCCGACCGAATGGGTCCCCGGTTCGCACGTCACGACCGTCAAGAACGACCAATATTACGGTGCTAAGGATATCAAGATCGACGGCGCGAAGTTCTTCGTGCTTGAGGATCAGGAAGCCGCGCTGAAGCGTTACCGTGCCGGCGAATTCGACATTCTCACCGACTTCCCGACCGACCAGTACGAGTGGATGAAGAAGAACCTGCCGGGCCAGGCGCATGTCGCCCCCTTCTCCGGCCTCTACTACTACGTCATCAACTCGACCAAGCCGCCCTTCAACGACAAGCGCGTCCGTCAGGCTCTCTCGATGGCGATCAACCGCGAAGTCATCGGCCCGCAGATCCTCGGCACCGGCGAACTGCCGGCTTACTCCTGGGTTCCGCCGGGCACGGCAAATTACGGCGAACCGGCCTACGTTTCGTGGAAGGACCTTCCTTACAAGGACAAGGTTGAAGAAGCCAAGAAGCTGCTGAAGGAAGCCGGCTTCGGCCCGGATCATCCGCTGACCACCGAGCTCAAGTACAACACCAACGACAACCACAAGCGTATCGCCGTCGCGATCGCCTCCATGTGGAAGCCGCTGGGCGTGAATGTTGAGCTCGTCAACGCTGAGACGAAGGTCCACTACGACCAGCTGCAGCGTGGTGAAGTGCAGATCGGACGTGCCGGTTGGCTCGCCGACTACAACGATCCGGACAACTTCCTGAACCTGCTCGTCGCGGGCGTTCAGATGAACTACGGCCGCTGGTCGAATGCCGACTATGACAAGCTGATCAAGGACGGCAACGCTCAGACCGATCTGACGAAGCGCGCCGAAATCTTCAAGAAGGCCGAACAGCTCGCGCTGGACGATTCCGCCGCACTTCCGATCTATTACTACGTCTCCAAGAACGTCGTCTCGCCCAAGATCGAGGGCTTCGTCGACAACGTTCAGGACATCCACCGCACCCGCTGGCTGTCCATCAAGGAATAAGGATGAAAGGCTCTTCCCGGTTCTCCCGGGAAGAGCCGCTCCACGCCCATGATCAAATATGCACTCCGTCGATTGCTGTCGACGATCCCCGTTCTGTGGATCGCCGTCACAGCTTGCTTTTTCGTTTTGCGCCTTGCCCCCGGCGGCCCCTTCGATGGCGAAAGGCCATTGCCGCCGGTGATCCTGAAAAACCTTGCGGCCCACTACAATCTGGATAAGCCGCTCATTCAGCAGTACCTGATCTATGTCGGCGACCTGCTGAAAGGTGACCTCGGCCCCTCCTTCGCGAGCGAGGACTTCACCGTCACCCAGCAGATCA
Organism: Hyphomicrobiales bacterium; assembly: GCA_900470965.1. Classification (GTDB taxonomy): domain Bacteria; phylum Pseudomonadota; class Alphaproteobacteria; order Rhizobiales; family Rhizobiaceae; genus Rhizobium. Next base: position 22,366 of record UCCS01000040.1, on the reverse strand, counting down.
TGATCGGCCTGCCCTACACCTTCACCATCGGTACGGCTGCCTTCCTGATCGCCATCATCGTCGGCGTGGGTGTCGGCTGTCTTGGGGCGCTCTATCAGAACAAGGCACCGGATTATATTCTGGGTGCCCTTATTCTCGTAGGCGTCGTTCTCCCGAACTTCCTGATCGCGCCCATCATGCAGCTCGTCTTCGGCATCCACCTCGCGTGGTTTCCAGTCGGTGGCTGGGGTGACGGCTCGATCAAATACCTCGTCTTGCCGATCTTCGTTCTGGCGTTGCCGCATGCCGGCCGCATCTCGCGCATCACCCGCGGTTCGATGATCGAGGTGATGAACCAGAACTTCATCCGCACCGCCAAGGCAAAGGGCATCGGTCCGCGCCTGACGGTCATGCGCCACGCGCTGAAGCCCGCCATGATGCCCGTCGTCTCCTATCTGGGCCCGGCGGCAAGCTACCTTCTCACCGGCTCGCTGGTCGTCGAAAGTATCTTCGGATTGCCCGGCATCGGCCGCTATTTCGTCAACGCCGCGCTGAACCGCGATTACGGCATGGTTCTCGGTACGGTCATCTTCTACATGGTGCTGATCGTGTTCCTGAACCTTCTGGTCGACATCGCCTATGCCTGGCTGGACCCGAAAGTGAGAAACAGATGATCCTCAATCCTGCAAAAAGAGAGCTGCTCGCAGCCGAATTGCTGGAAGCGGAAGGCCTGGCTCCGGAAGGTCGCTCGCTGACGAAAGACGCCCTGCGCCGTCTCTCCCGCAACAAGGCGGCCGTCATATCGATCGGCGTGCTGGTGCTGCTGATCCTCGCTGCCTTCCTCGGCCCGAACTTCATCCCCTTCAACTATGAAGACCCGGACTGGGCCGCCTTCCGCACCCCGCCCTCCTTCGAAAGCGGCCACTATTTCGGCACCGACCCGAATGGCCGCGACCTGCTCGCCCGCGTGCTCTATGGCACGCGCGTTTCGCTGGCCGTGGCGCTGACGGCAACCCTCGTCTCCGTCGTCATCGGTGTGCTCTACGGAGCGGTCTCCGGCTATATTGGCGGCAGGCTGGACTCCATCATGATGCGCTTCGTCGACATCATGTATGCGCTCCCCTACATCCTCTTCGTCATCCTGCTGATGGTCATCTTCGGCCGCAACGTCTACCTGCTCTTTGCTGCGATCGGCGCGCTCGAATGGCTGACCATGGCCCGTATCGTGCGCGGCCAGACCCTGTCGCTCAAGCACCGTGAATTCGTGGAGGCTGCCCGCGCTTCGGGTCAGAAGCCCTTCAAGATCATCACCAAGCACATCATCCCGAACCTCGTCGGCCCCGTCGTCATCTTCGCCGCCCTGACCGTGCCTGAGATCATCGCGACCGAGAGCTTCCTTTCCTATCTCGGTTTCGGCGTTCAGGAACCGCTGACCTCGCTCGGCACACTGATTGCCGAAGGTACCGATGCCATGGAAAGCATGCCCTGGCTGCTGATTTTCCCGGCAAGCTTCCTCGTGGCCCTGCTGCTGAGCCTGCTCTTCATCGGCGACGGCCTGCGCGATGCGTTCGACCCGAAGGATCGATAGGATGACCCCAGAAAATCAAAAAGAAAAACAGAACGATATCCTTCTCGAACTGAAGGACTATTCGATTACCTTCGAAACGCCCGAGGGGCAGGTGAAGGCGGTCTCCAACATGAACCTGACGGTGCGCCGCGGTGAGCGCATCGCCATCGTCGGCGAATCCGGTTCGGGCAAGAGCCAGACCTTCCTCGGCATCATGGGCCTGCTCGCCAAGAACGGTAAAACGACCGGTCAGGCTCTGCTCGAAGGCAAGGACGTGCTGGCGCTTAAACCCCGTGAGCTCGACCATGTCCGCGGCAAGGATATGGCCATGGTCTTCCAGGACCCGATGACGGCGCTGAACCCGTCGCTCCGGATTTCCCGGCAGTTGACGGAACAGCTTGAGATTCATCGCGGCTTTACCGCCAAGGCGGCCTCTGCCGCGGCTCTGGAGATGTTGAAGCGCGTCGGCATTCCCGATCCGACACGCCGTTTCAATCTTTATCCGCACGAGCTCTCGGGCGGCATGCGCCAGCGCATCGTCATTGCCATGGCGCTGCTCACCAAGCCGAAACTGCTGATCGCCGACGAGCCGACCACGGCGCTCGACGTGACCATCCAGGCCCAGATCCTGGATCTCTTCAATGATCTGACGGCCGAAATGAACACGGCGCTTCTGATGATCACCCACGACCTCGGCGTCGTCGCGGGTCTCGCAGACAGGGTTGCCGTCATGTATGCCGGCCGCATCGTCGAGGAAGCTCCGGTCGATGAGCTCTTCGAAAACCCGGCCCACCCCTATACGGCCGCACTCCATGCTTCGATCCCGCGCCCGGACCAGGACGTCGACGACCTCGTCGTCATTCCCGGCCGCCCGCCGAACCTGCAGCACCTGCCGAAGGGCTGCAATTTCTCGCCGCGCTGTTCGCAGGTCCAGGACGATTGCATCGACCGCCCGCCGCAGCTTCAACAGCAGGGGGCAAATCATTGCGCCGCCTGTTTCCATCCCTTCCCCCGCCGCGAGGAGTTGCTGATCCATGGCTGAACGCTCGCTTCTGAGGGTCGAGAACCTGACAACCCAGTTCGAGATCCCCTCGAAATCCTTCTTCAAGCCGCCGCTGATGCTGACGGCCGTCAACAATGTCAGCTTCGATCTCGCCGAAGGCCGCACGCTTGGCATTGTCGGTGAATCCGGCTGCGGCAAGTCAACGCTCGGCCGCTCTATCCTGCGTCTTCTGAAGGCACAGAAGGGCCGTATCCTCTGGCAGGGCCGCAACCTGCTCGATCTGACGGATGAGGAAATGCGTGCCGCACGCCGCGACATGCAGATTATCTTCCAGGATCCGATCGCCTCGCTCGATCCGCGCATGACGGTCGGCGATATCATTGCCGAGCCGCTCACCGTCTTCGAGCCGAAGCTGACAAGGTCTCAGCGTCTTGAGCGCGTGCGGGAGATCATGACCGCCGTCGGTCTGGTGCCGGAAATGATCAACCGTTATCCGCACGAATTCTCGGGCGGTCAGGCGCAGCGCATCGGCATCGCCCGCGCTGTCGTCACCCGGCCGAAGCTCATCATCTGCGACGAACCGGTCTCCGCTCTCGACGTGTCGATCCAGGGCCAGGTCATCACGCTGCTTCGCAAGCTGCGCAAGGAGTTCGGCCTGACGCTGATCTTCATCAGCCACGACCTCTCGGTCGTACGTCTGATCTCGGATGACGTGCTGGTGCTCTATCTTGGCAAGGTCGTGGAAGCCGGTGATTGCGCGACCGTCTTCGAACACCCGGCCCATCCCTACACGCAGGCGCTCTTCTCGGCGGCTCCGATCCCGGATCCTAAACTTGCGCGCCTGCGCAGCCGCATCCGCCTGCAGGGGGACCCGCCCTCGCCGCTCAATCCGCCGAAGGGCTGCGTCTTTTCGCCCCGCTGCTGGAAGGCGACGGATATCTGCCGCACCGAGATGCCGCCGACGGAACTGGTTCGTCCCGGCCAGACGGCTGCCTGCTATCATATGGACAGGCCCTGACCTGAATTCCCCATCGCCCCGGCATCGGGGCGATGGACTTTCCGCTTTCGTTGACTTGTCTCATCCCGCCTCTTCGCGTATCCGCAAGAGCAGAAAAAATCCGGGAGGATGGCTTGAGCGGACGGTTTCTGTCGATCGGCGAATGCATGGTGGAGCTCTCGCAGGCGGGTGAAGGCCTGCTGCGGAAAGGCTTTGCCGGCGATACTTTCAACACCGCATGGTATGCCCGCGCCTGCCTGCCCCCCGCCTGGTCGGTCGATTACTTCACCGCGCTCGGCGATGATCCGATGTCCGACGAGATGGTCGCCTTCATGGGCAAGGCCGGCATCGGCACGGATCTCATCCGCCGCATCAAGGGCAAGACGCCCGGCCTTTACATGATCAATCTGAGGAACGGCGAGCGCTCCTTCAGCTACTGGCGCGACAGTTCGGCCGCCCGCAGCCTCGCGACCGATCCCGACCGCCTGCGCGAAGCAGTGGAAAGTGCCGATGTCGTCTATTTCTCCGGCATCACGCTTGCCATCCTCTCCCAAGACGATGCCGAGACGCTGCTCGCGGAAATCCGCCGTGCTAAGGCCATCGGCAAATTCGTCGTCTTCGATCCCAACATTCGCCCGCGTCTATGGTCGAGCTACGACGTGATGCACATCACAATCAATGAAGGCGCACGCTCCTCCTCGCTGGTCATGCCGAGCTTCGATGATGAGGCCGCCCATTTCGGAGACGCTTCCATCGACGCCACCATTGCGCGCTATCTTGCGCTTGGTGCCTCGCATGTCGTCGTCAAGAACGGCGCCGAAGGTGCAACGCTGAGCTTCGCCAACGAGAAAGCTTACGTGCCGGCGGAAAAGGTCAAAAAGGTCGTCGACACGACGAGCGCGGGCGACAGTTTCAACGGCGCATTCCTTGCTCATTATCTGGAAAACCGGGACGCCCCGGCAGCCGCTCGCTTCGGGGCTAAAATCGCCGCCCGCGTGGTCAGCGAACATGGCGCACTCGTGCCGAAGGAAAAGCTCGGCCTCTGATATAATGATGAAGCCTGCGCATGTCGCTTATCGCGCGGCCACGCGCAGGCCGGCCCCCGCCTAAGCGGTCATTCATCATCGATCGTCAGATCAGGAATTGGGCTTCTTGTCGTCGGCGCGAACGGCTTCGTCGTGATACCAGCAGCTGTCGAGCGCAGCGTCACACACATCAGCGGCCTCCCGCTCCATCATGCGAAAGCGCTCGAAGCGGTTCTGTGCCTGAACGGCCTTGACGGGAAACTGGTAGATTGTCGCGGATTCACGATGGAAACCGATTGCCATGAGATAGCCTTTCTTCAGTTCGGCCTATCAACATTCACGGTCTGTATAATAGCACAATGCACATAGTTTATGCAAATTGCACAAAATAACAGCAATGTTGCAATTATAAACGATCGATGCAGCATTTCCTGATTAAGCTTGCGCTGATTTGTTTAAAACTTAATCCGTCAGCCTCAACGCCAGAATTTTCATCTGGTTCCAACGCGGAAAATGCTCATCTCTAAGCGGGATAGCCACATACCGGCTCCATCCGCCTCCTACCGCGTCCGCTCCGAAATTGCGATCGCGGGATGATTCGTAAATTTTTTATGTCGACCGCCCGATCTGGCACGCTACGTGCTTCACAAGAGGCATCCCCTGGCGGGAGAGCGCACCCTTGCGTCTACTGCCTCAGGATTTGCTCAAGTTCGCAGCAGAGAGAGTCGCGATGACAAAGTATAAGCTCGAGTATATTTGGCTCGATGGGTACACCCCGGTACCGAACCTGCGTGGCAAGACGCAGATCAAGGAATTCGATAGTTTCCCGACGCTCGAACAGCTCCCGCTCTGGGGCTTCGATGGTTCGTCGACGATGCAGGCTGAAGGCCGCAGCTCTGACTGCGTGCTGAAGCCGGTTGCCATCTATCCCGATCCGGCCCGCACCAACGGTGTGCTCGTCATGTGCGAAGTCATGATGCCGGATGGCGTGACACCGCATGCAAGCAACGCTCGTGCGACCATCCTCGACGACGAAGATGCCTGGTTCGGCTTCGAGCAGGAATATTTCTTCTACGAAAACGGCCGTCCGCTCGGCTTCCCGGAGAGCGGCTACCCGGCTCCGCAGGGTCCTTACTACACCGGCGTCGGCTACTCGAATGTCGGTTCGGTTGCCCGCGAAATCGTTGAAGAGCACCTCGACCTCTGCCTCGCTGCCGGCATCAACCACGAAGGCATCAACGCCGAAGTGGCCAAGGGCCAGTGGGAATTCCAGATTTTCGGCAAGGGCTCCAAGAAGGCCGCCGACCAGATCTGGATGGCGCGCTACCTCCTGCAGCGCCTGACCGAAAAATACGGCATCGACATCGAGTATCACTGCAAGCCGCTCGGCGACACCGACTGGAACGGTTCGGGCATGCATTGCAACTTCTCGACCAAGTTCATGCGCGAAGTCGGCGGCAAGGCCTATTTCGAAGCGCTGATGGCGCAGTTCGACAAGAACCTGATGGACCACATCAACGTTTACGGCCCCGACAACGACAAGCGTCTGACCGGCAAGCACGAGACGGCTCCGTGGAACAAGTTCTCCTACGGCGTTGCTGACCGTGGCGCCTCGATCCGTGTTCCGCATTCCTTCGTCAAGAACGACTACAAGGGCTACCTCGAAGATCGCCGCCCGAACTCCCAGGGCGACCCCTACCAGATCGCTTCGCAGGTTCTGAAGACCATCTCGGAAGTCCCGACTTCCGGTTTCGCTTCGGCTGCAGCCTAAGTTTTACTGCGGCGCCGACTTCCCCGTCGGCGCCGTTCCTTTTCAAGGCGCAAACGCCTTTCGGCCATTCATCGCCGACATAATTGCTGGCCCCGGCTGCCGCAAGTTCCTGTAAATACTCGTACAGGGCTGTAATATTTCCATCATGCACTTCCGCCAAAATAAGAATGCGGGAATCGCCATTCCGGAAACCCCGCCAGGGGTTGTGCGTTGCCAAAACTAAGCGACGCTGATGGAAATGGAAACATGCTGCAACGTCCGTCAAATTCATATAGCGGCGAAAGCTGGGCTAGTGCCGCAGCGGCTGGGGCCGTGCCGGAGCGGCTTGTGATCGTCACCGATGCCTGGCATCCGCAGGTCAATGGCGTCGTCCGCTCGATCGAAAACACCAATCGCGAACTGGCCAGGATGGGCGTCGAAGTCTCGATGGTGACGCCCGAGCGTTTCGCCAGCATCCCCTGCCCCACCTACCCTGAGATCCGCCTGTCGATCGCCTGGTACCGCCGCGTCGCCCGCGAGATCGAAAAGCACAATCCTTCCTACGTCCACATCGCGACGGAAGGCCCGCTCGGCCTGTCGGCGCGGCGGTGGTGCATCCGCAAGCGCATGCCCTTTTCCACCAGCTACCACACCCGCTTTCCGGAATATGTGTCGGCTCGCCTGCCGATCCCCGAGAGCTGGCTCTACGCCTTCGTGCGCTGGTTCCATAATGGCGGCGCCGGCTGCATGGTGGCGACGCCCAGCCTTGCCCGCGAACTGGCTGCCAAGGGGCTCAAGAACCTGATGCCCTGGAGCCGCGGCATCGATGCCACGCAATTTCATCCGATGCCGCAGGAGGAAAAGCCCTTTGGCCTTCCCCGGCCGATTTTCATGACAGTCGGCCGCGTGGCATTGGAAAAGAACCTGCCGGCCTTTCTGGATCTCGATCTGCCCGGCTCGAAAGTGGTGGTCGGCGACGGCCCCGCACGCGCCGAACTCGAAGAACGCTATCCGGATGTGCATTTCACCGGCGTGAAATTCGGCGAAGAACTGGCAAATGCCTATGCGCAGGCCGATGTCTTCGTCTTCCCGTCGCTGACGGATACGTTCGGCAACACCATTCTGGAGGCGCTTGCATCAGGCGTCCCGGTCGCGGCCTATCCCGTTACCGGCCCGCTGGATATCATCGGCGAAGAAAGCCTTGTCGGCGCGCTGGACGAGAACCTGCAGGCTGCCTGCATTGCTGCCCTCTCCAGCTCGCGGGAGAAGGCACGCGAGCTTGCCCTGCAATATTCCTGGGAAGCGGCAACGCTGCAATTCATCAACAATATCCGCGCCGCCAACGGCGTCATCACGCCGAAATGGAAGAAGGCGTGGCAATATGCCACCAAATCCCTTCCAAGAAGCAGAAAGCCCGGCGATACCGCCGGGCCTCTCTCTTCAGCTGATTGACCCTTACTTGTGAAGGGCGGCGCGCAGCGTATCGTTGGCGACGGAGATGGCGCCACGCACGGCCGGCGTTTCGGCAATCGCATTCAAGAGCACGAAATCGTGGATCGTGCCGTTGTAGCGGATCGATGTGACCTTCACGCCGGCCTGAGTGAGCTTGCGGCCATAGGCTTCGCCTTCATCGCGCAGCACGTCGTTTTCATCTGTGATGATGAGGGCCGGCGGCAGGCCGTTCAGCTGCTCGAGTGAGGCCTGCAGCGGCGAAGCGGTCGGATCCTTGCGCTTGGCTTCGTCCGGCAGGTAAGCGTTCCAGAACCACTTCATGGCCTCCCTGGTCAGCCACGGGCCATTGGCGAACTGGTTGTAGGAGCCAGTGTCGAAATTAGCGTCGGTGACAGGGTAGAACAGCACCTGCTGGTCGATAGCAGGACCGCCACGTTCCTTGGCAAGCAGCGTCACGACAGCCGCCATATTGCCTCCGACGCTATCGCCGGCAACGGCAAGACGGCTTGCATCCACGTGGAATTCCTTGGCATGATCGGCGACATATTTGGTGGCGGCATAAGCCTGTTCGATGGCGATCGGGTAACGCGCTTCCGGCGAACGATCATAGTCGACAAAGACGACAGCGGCTTTCGCGCCATTGGCAATTTCGCGCACCAGCCTGTCATGTGTATCGGCATCGCCCAATACCCAGCCGCCGCCATGGAAATACATAATCACAGGCAATGTGCCCTTAGCGCCCTCAGGGCGAACGACGCGCAGCTTGACACTGCCCGTCGGGCCGACCTTGATCACCTTATCCTCTTCCTGAGCCGCCAACTTCTTCACGTCGCCCTTCTGGGCACCGGCGAGAATGTTGCGGGCATCGGCAGGCGAGAACGTGTAGATCGGCTTGGAGCCGGCCAGGCTATCGATGAATTTCTGCGTTGTCGGTTCCAGTACCGGATCGGCAAACGCTCCAATGGCGGAAGCTGCCAGGATTGCTGCTGCGGAAACTGCGGTCTTGATCGTCGACATTGTCGTGTCCTCTTCGGGTTTGTTGCGTTCGTCCTGAACACGAGATTTATATCGCACACGATTAATTATCGCACGATAGAAATTATTACATAGCTGCCATGCATTAAAAGCGGTTACGATTATTTATCGCGCGATATAATATCCAGCGGTTTTGGAGATCGTGCCATGTCGAACCAACTGAAACTCGACAGTTTCATCTGCTTTGCCGTCTATACCGCAAGCCACGCCTTTAACCGCGTCTACAAGCCTCTGCTGGACGAACTCGGTCTCACCTATCCGCAATATCTGGCGATGGTTTCCCTTTGGGAAGAAGACGGCCAGACCGTCGGCGGCCTCGGTGAAAAGCTCTTCCTGGAATCGAGCACGCTGACCCCTCTCCTCAAGCGCCTGGAAACGGCAGGCTACATCCGCCGCGAACGCAGCAGGCAGGACGAGCGCGTCGTCGTGCTGCGCCTGACGGAGGAAGGCAAGCGGCTGAAGGAAAGAGCTGAGACCGTGCCGGGTTGCATCATCGACGCAAGCGGCCGCGGCGCGGATCAGCTTGCCCGGCTGCAGGCGGAGATCGTCGCGCTGCGGGAAGCGCTGAATAAGAGCACGTCTTGAGGTCTACCGGCGCGTCCGGAAGACCCACTCTGGCCCAAGCGGTAAGGCGACAACAAGAAGCGGACTAAGTCCGCCTCTTCTTGCCCTCGAAGGGATTGTCCGGCGACCGGTAATGGATCCGGATCGGTACGCTCGGCATATCGAAATCCGCCCGCAACCCGTTGATCAGATAGCGCGTATAGGATTCCGGCAGGGCATCCGACCGGGTACAGGACACCATGAAGGCCGGCGGGCGCGCCTTTACCTGCGTCATATATTTGAGCTTGATGCGGCGACCGGAAACGGCCGGTGGCGGATGCTGGACCTGCTGCTGCTCCAGCCAGCGATTGAGCTTGGCGGTGGAGATGCGCTTGTTCCAGACACGGTCCGTATCGATGATCGCCTGCATGAGCTTGTCGAGGCCCCAGCCGGTCTGGCCGGAGATCGGCACGGCGCGGATGCCGCGCGCTTGCGGCAGCAGCCGGTCGGTCTTTTCGCGCAGGTCGGCAAGCACGGCCTGGCGATCCTCGATCATATCCCACTTGTTGAAAGCGAGCACGGCCGCGCGGCCTTCGCGCAGCACGAGGTCGACGATATGCAGATCCTGCTTCTCGAAGGGGATCGTCGCGTCGAAGACGATGACGACGGTCTCGGCAAAGCGGATGGCGCGCAGCCCATCGGCAACGGAAAGCTTTTCCAGCTTCTCGATCACCTTGGCCTTGCGGCGCATGCCGGCCGTGTCGAACATCTTGATGGTGCGGCCACGCCAGTCCCATTCCACCGAGATGGAATCGCGCGTAATGCCGGCTTCCGGTCCGGTCAGCAGCCGGTCTTCGCCGAGGAAGCGGTTGATCAGCGTCGACTTGCCGGCATTCGGACGACCGACAATTGCCACGCGCAGCGGCTTGGTGTCGTCATAGGCGGGCTCTTCGTCTTCTTCGCCCTCTTCACCGGTCGGCTGCGGCAGATCGACGTCGGTGACGGCAACATCGTCCTTCGACGGATAAGCGACATCCTCGCCGAGCGCGGCAACGATGGCGTCGCGCAGATCGAGCATGCCCTGCCCATGTTCGGCCGAAATCGGCACGGGTTCGCCAAGCCCCAGCGAATAGGCATCGTAGAAACCGCTGTCGGAACCGCGCGCCTCAGACTTGTTGGCAACGAGCACGACCGGCTTGCCGCGACGGCGCAGCATCTCGCCGAGCGCCGTATCGACCGGCGTCAGACCTGTTTTAGCATCGACGACGAAGAGCGATAGATCAGCCTCGTCGATTGCCGTCTCCGTCTGCTGGCGCATGCGGCCCTGCAGGCTCTCATCCGTCATCTCTTCGAGGCCTGCAGTATCGACAATTGTAAAACGCAGGTCGATTAGCCGCGCTTCACCCGGACGGCGGTCGCGGGTCACGCCCGGCGTATCATCGACAAGCGCAAGCTTCTTCCCGACCAGCCGGTTGAAAAGCGTCGACTTGCCGACATTCGGGCGTCCGACGATGGCGACCGTAAAACTCATTATTTTCCCTTAAGCTCAGCCCTGCGCGGCGGGCGCCTTGCCGGATGCGGTGATGAGATCAAGCATCATATGGGCACGATTGGCAACACCGCGCGGGCTGTCCACATCGTCGACGATCGACTGGAACCACTGGCGCGCCTGCGCCATGTTGCCGGCCTTGTAGGCTGCAAGACCGAGCGCCTCGCGCGCCGAGTGGCGAAAGGCATTGCCCGGAACGGCCATTTCCTCGACGGCGGCAGAAACCTGCTCATAGGCGCCGTTTTCGATCAGCAGCCAGCCGGCGCGCATCTTGGCGGCATCCTGCACGGCAGCAGGAACGGACTTATCCTTGGCGATGGTCTGGAAGGACGCGATCGCACCGGCATTGTCGCCCTTCTGCGACTGGACGGTCGCGGCGCGCATGCGCGCCAGGACCGGGTAAGCACCGTGGCCTTCCTTCTCCAGCTTGTCGAGAGCGGCGAGCGCCTCGTCAGTCTTGTTCTCGTCGGCAAGCTTCATCGCCGCCAGGAACTGGTCGCCGGCGCCGGAGGAACGGGTATTGTCCCAATATTCGTAGGCGACCTTGCCGATGGTTCCGAGCACGATGAGAACGGCAATGGCAATGATATAGCGTCCAAACCGGCGCACCGCGCCCTTCATCTGGTCGGAACGCAGTTCCTCATTGACTTCACGAATGAAGCTATCGTCGTTGAATGCCATTCTCGTCTCCGGCCGCGGATACCCATATACAATGCAAAACGCACATTGTCGGGCCTTCTACTCCATTTTGCAGCAGTTGTAAGGGGGATATCGCAGAATCGTCACGAAGCAAGCATCGGCAGCGGCGCGACACCGATCAGCCATTCGTGAACACGCCAGATCATCAGCGCCCAGACGACCACGCCGATGATGACGGCATAGATGTCATATTTGGCCGAAACGAAGATCGGCAGCATGATCTCGCCGCGGCGCTGGCGCCGCTTCAGCGAAATGCGCACCACCACGCCCCAGGCAAGGAATGCAGCAAAGAGCAGCACCGAATAGGCCTCGCCATTCGACAGAAGATGGGCCAACGCCCAGATCTTCACCGACAGAACGATCGGATGTTTCGTCTTCGTCTTGATATAACCGGCAGGCAGGAAACCGGCGACGAGACAGATCACTGCAATCAGCATCAGGGTGACGGTGAGATGCGCCATACCCATGGGTGGATTGTAAAGCATGCCGATCGGCTCGCTGCGAGCAACGCCAAAGGCATAGATCACGAAGATCAGCGTCAGAATGCTGGCAATCGAGTGGAAGGCGATCCAGGCGGGCTTGCCCACCCTGTCAATGATCGCCTGCCGGAAGCCCGGAACGACGACACGGATCAGATGCAGGCCGAGGAAGAGAATGAGGCTGAGGACGAGCAGAGCCATGATGATCTGGTTTTCCTATTTTGACGGTCAGCCATGAATTACCGGCAGACGGCGAAAAATGCCAGCAAGACCGCAGCTTCGCCGCATTTCTGTAACAGGAAAACCGCAATGCAAATTGTCGCGGTGCCCATGTTTCGTCTTATTTTTTCTGCGTCCCTCGCTCTCTCCTCGATTTTTCCTGCTGTTGCGGACGCCGCCGACAAGCCGAAACAGCTTGTCATCATCTCCTTTGACGGCGCGCACGACAATGCGCTCTGGCAGAAGAGCCGCGAGATGGCAGCCAAGAACGGCGCACATTTCACCTATTTCCTCTCCTGCACCTTTCTGATGAACCAGGAAGCCAAGCAGGCTTACCAGGCCCCTCATCAGAAACGTGGAAAATCCAATGTCGGCTTCGCACAGAGCGACGACGAAATCCGTGAACGCCTCGGCAATATCTGGCACGCTCACCTCGAGGGCCATGATATTTCCAGCCATGCCTGCGGCCATTTCGATGGCCGGCAATGGGGCGAGGCGGACTGGTCAGCCGAATATGCGACCTTCAAACAAACGTTGAAGAACGCCTGGAAAAGCGTCGGCCTGGAAGAGCCAGCCGGCTGGCAGGATCTCGTCGATCACGGCATCAAGGGGTTTCGCGCCCCTTACCTTTCGACCGGCGGCGGCGCGGACATGATCGCCGCCGAGAAGAAGGCCGGTTTTACCTATGATGCAAGCCTCGTCACCAGGGGGCCGGCCATGCCCGTCGAGGAAGACGGCGTCATCCGCTTCGGTCTGCCGCTGATTCCCGAAGGCCCTGGCGAAAAGCCAATCATCGGCATGGATTACAATCTCTTCGTTCGCCACTCCAAGGGCGAGGAGGATGCAGCTGACAGCGCCGCTTTCGAAGAGCGTGCCTATGCCGCCTTTAAGGAAGCCTTCGACAAGCAATATACCGGTAGCCGCATTCCCCTGCAGCTCGGCTTCCACTTCGTGGAAATGAACGGCGGCGCCTATTGGCGCGCGCTCGACAGGCTGGTCAGCGACGTTTGCCACAGATCAGATGTTGCCTGCGTCAGCTATTCCGAAGCGATCCCCATGATCGAGGCCCGCGGCAAGCTGCAGGAGACCTCCGGGTTGTAAGGCGCACTTACCGCTCAAACTGTTGGATATCAAAAACCACCTGCACCTATTGATTGCATCGAGCCTGCACTTCGATAAGCATTACCTCACAAATGCGTGGCAAGCATGGGAGGTAACGTCATGACATTTATTGAGAACCCGGAGTGCCTGGTTGACAAGGACGAATTTCCCGCCTGTGAAACTGGCTTTTTCACTTGGGATATCGTTGCGAACCTCCTCTATGGCGACGGAGCGGTCGCTGAAATGTTCGGACTTGATTTCGCCGAAACGGCAAGTGGCCTTCCACTCGAAGCCTATGTCGCCCGTATCCATCCGGAGGATCAGCCGGCCGCAGCCAAGATCATCCATGATACAATCCTGACGCAGGAGCCAGAGCAACAGAGCTACCGCGTACGTCGCGCCAACGGCTCCTTCCACCAGGTCATGGCATTTGGGCGATGCTTCCGCGACAAGAACGGCATTCCGTCTCTTTACGGCGGCATTGTCTTTCCACTTCCCGAGGAAGCGCCGGTGGCTACACCGCTGCTCGATCATTGTTTGGCGGCCTACGATATTGCCCTCAGGGAAGGCAACAGGGCCGTCGCCGACCATATTCTGGAGGCATTGATTGATATGGACCGGAAAAATACGGGCTGTACGCGCTCGAACTGACGATCCTCGTCGGATCCCCAAAAGAAAAGGGCCACCGAAGCGGTGGCCCTTACTCTTGTGATCAGCCGTCGACGTGGACGACACCGGCCTCGCGCTCCAGGTAGCGCTGGTCGATATCAGGCAGCGGCTCGTTGTCGATTGCCGCCTCGAAGGCCCTGAGACGCTTGTGGATGGAAAGCAGTTCGATGATCGTCGTCCAGGAATTGACGAGATATTGAAAGGAATTGCTGACCTGGCCGAAAGCGGTCGAGATCTGTTGGAAGATGCCGTAGGTGATGGCGCCCGCAACAAGAGTCGGCGTCATGAAGAAGTAGACAAAGAGATTGTCCGCCTGCAGATAAAACGAGCGGGCGATATTGAAATACATGTAGTGGAAATAGAGCGTAAAATAGTTTTTCCGCACCCTTGAGAACAGTTCCTGAACCGTTGGTGGCTGCGCTCGGTCGGCATGATCCTCGCCGTAGACCAATTCCTTGCGGTAGGCGGCCTCCACACGCTGGTTCTTGAAGTTCAGGCCAGGCAGCTTGATACCCGCGACAGCCAGCAGGACGGTACCGAAGGCCGACCAGAAGATAGCAAGCCAGAAAAGAGAGTTCGGCACTTCGCCGAGTATCGGCAGGCTCGTCACGTAATGTGAGAGCGCCAACATGATCGGCAGGAAGACGACCAGCGTCATCACCGAATTGATCAGGTTAATGCCGAGACCTTCCAGGGTGCTGGAAAAGCGCATCGTATCTTCCTGCACGCGCTGGGATGCGCCTTCGATGTGGCGAAGCTTTTCCCAATTGGCCATGTAGAAATTGTTCATCGCCGTCCGCCAGCGGAAGATGTAGTGGCTAGTGAAAAAGTCGGTCAGGATCGACACGAGCATGCTGAGGAACGCGATTTGCGCGAAGATCAGAAACAAGTCGTAGAAGTTTTCGACTGTGATACCCGGCTTCTTATTGAGCGCATTAACCAGCAGATCACCGAACGGCCGGCGCCAGTTGTTGATGACGACTGTGATCTGCACGCCAAAATAGGTCACGAAGATAATCAGCGCCGAGCCCCAGATGGACCACATCTTCCACGGATGGCTGAGTGCCTTCAAATGCCAGGCACCGCAAAAGATCAGCGCGGCTAAAAGGAAGTAGCCGTAAAACCAGAGATTTTCCGGCAGCAGAAAGAACGAGAGATCGATCGGTTGCTGCTCTTCAGGAACCGGCGCAAAACCAAGGGAAGCACCAAGACCGGCGGCGAAGAAATACCAGCCGAAAATTGCGGCCAACGTCCAGACTACGAGCGAAGTAAAGAACGCCTTTGGCTGGGGAAAGAAGGAATGGAACACGGGAGGATTTGCTTTCCTGAACTGGAGTCACGGAAGAGTGGCGAACCACTGATTGCCCGGAAATTAAGGCAGTTCGAAGAAAGCGGCAATGGGTTCAGCCCATTGTTACGCACTTGTAACCACTTAAGGGATTTTCTTCATCACAGGCATGACGAGTAGTGCGCAGAAAACCAGCACGATGGCAGCAATAATGGTCGGCAGCACGAAATTTCCGGTTGCCTCGGCGATCCACCCAGCAACGACTGGGCCGATAATCTGGCCGACACCGAAAGCCGCCGTCATCAGCGCCAGGATGCGGCGCGGGCTTTCCGGTGAGAGCCGGCGGCCGATCTGCAATCCATAGGCGGTGATGGCAAGGAAAGTGGCGCCGAACAGCGCGCCACCGATCAATGGTGCCACCGAATGCGGCAGTTCGACCGTTGCGAGCACGCCGATAGCCTCGATGATGAGCGCCGCGACATAGACGCCGCCAAGACCGAGCAAGCGCACGAAAGGCTTCCAGATGAACAGCGCGACCGTCGCCATCAGCCCCGCGATGAACCAGCAGAGGAACTCGACGATCGGCCCGGACGCGCTCGCGCGGGCGATGGCGACGAGGAACGTGGCGGTAATGACATAGCCGAAGCCGAACAAGCCATAGGACAGAGTCAGCAGCACCATCGGCCGGCTCCAGATTAGCGCCGGCTCCTTCACCTGCCCATTGTGCACCAGTGCCTTTGGCAGCAATGACCAGACGATAACGAGGCTGACCAGGCAGAAGAGCGCTCCACCGATCCAGTCCGCGCGCCAGCCGCCGGCCGCGTCGTCGAAAACGTAGCCGAGCGCAAGCACCATGACGGATGAAATCGCAATCCCCGCCCCCGGCCCGCCAAAATGCGTCGCCTGAACGTGATCATTGCCTGCAGCAGCACCATGGCTCAGCACGATTGCCGAACTGAAGACCAGCGTGAAGGCGCTCGCCACGCCCGCCAGGAAGCGGATGATGGCAAAGAGCAAGACTGAATCCGTCGCCGCCATGGCGGCCAGCAGGATTGCGGTCGCAAGCAACGAGAGAAGCGCCACCAACCGCTCGCGCCCCGCCGCCCAGCCATAGGCGGCAAGAACAGCGCCGACGAGATAACCGACGAAATTGGCGGAAGCGATGAAGCCCGCATCGGCGGCCGAAAGCGGCACGCCGACCATCATGCCGGGCAGGATCGGCGTGAAGGAAAAGCGCCCGAAACCCATGGCCGCCGCCATGGCGACGGCGCCTGCAAGCGCTGTGGTGAGGAGATCGACCGGCCGGTCGTTATTCGGAGCCAACATGGCTCGCTTATCGCGCTGCAACATTGGTGTCACAAGTGAGTAATTCTGATGGGTGCTTCAATTTCGCGAACAGATTTTTCGCGCTCACCTCTTGAACGACATATCTTGCGATATATGTTTTACGACATAGTGAGCGATACATCAGATATAAAGGAGCATGTCGTGAGAGGTTTTCGAGGTGGTTTCGTCGGTGAGGCGATGCGTATGGGAATGGGCCGCAGGTTTTCCGCAGGCGAACTGCAGACGATTCTGCTGGCGCTTCTGGAAGAGCGTCCCAGCCACGGCTATGAGCTGATCAAGACGCTGGAAGAGCGCTCCGGCGGCCTTTACGTGCCGAGCCCAGGCGTCATCTATCCGGCACTGACCTATCTGGAAGAAACCGGACTGGCCGAAGTCGAAAACGACGGCGCAAAGAAGCTCTACAAGATCACCGAGACCGGCCGCCAGAAGGTGGAAGATAACCGCGCAGCGATCGACGAGACGCTTGCCAAGCTGGAGCGCGTTGCCGAGGGCATGGCCTTCGTCAACCGCATGTTCGACCCAGACCAGCCGCAGGGTGGCCATGGCAGAGGTGGCGGTGGCCGCAGCCAGCACCGCCGCGATCATGAGGACGATGAGTTCGGCCGCGACCACAGCAACGTACATGCCGCACGCCAGCTGCTGCGCTCAGCGCTACGCATGCGCCATCCCTGGTCGGCAAGCGAAGCCGTCAGGATATCAGGCATATTGGAGCGCGCTGCCATGGAGATCCTGCAGGGCGGCAAGACCGACCCGCAGCAGGAGTAATCTCACCTGACGAGGACGGCCTAAATCGCCGCCCTCGTCAGCTTTCGGTTTTCAATAGACCGCCCGCAAGGCATCGGAACGCTTCGATGACCTTTGCCAGATAAGGATGAGGATCATTCTCTGCGGCGATCCAGAGTGCCGCATTGAGCGCCGCCCCATTGAGCAGGCGGGCGGCGGCCTCTGCATCGACTGACTTGACCGTGCCTTCATCGATCAGCGCCTGGATGGTCTGCGTCGTCGTGCGAAGGCAGGCATTCTGGCTCGGCCATTGCGAGGGATCTCCCAGCACCGCCGGCCCGTCGAGCAGCATGATGCGCTGGATTTCCGGCTCCAGCGACATCTCGATATAGGCGGTATATTCCGCCAATAGCCCGAGCCAGCTCGTCTCCGCCCGATCGCGCTCGATGCGCAACCGCTCCACCATCTCGCCATCGATCTGGTCGATGACGGCCTGCAGTAGGCCCTTTTTGTCTCCGAAATTATGATAGAGCGCGCCGCGCGTCAGACCGACATCGGCGGTCAAGTCGTCCATGGAGGCTGCCGCATAGCCTTTGACTGCGAAAGCCTTCCGGGCCGCATGGATAAGCTTCGCCCTCGTCTTCTCCATCATCTGTGCCCGGGTTTTTGCGGCCATTACCATCTCCAAAACTCACATACGCCCCGTATGCATATTGACATACGCGGCGTATCTCATGATATATCCACATACGGAGCGTATATCAATTGCGGCTCCGCGTAACGGGCCAACCCCGCACCCATAAAGGCCTCACCTCTCTCGACGAACGCAAGTTCGGCGATCGGTATCCTTTTGTCTGAACAGGAGTAAAACAATGACCAAGCGCAATGCGATTTTCCCCGCCGGCCGGCAGGCGCTCTATGAGATCAACCGCTATTCGGCGGCAATCCGCTCCGGTGACCTTCTCTTCGTCTCCGGCCAGGTCGGCAGCCGCGAAGACGGTTCGCCCGAGCCCGATTTCGCAAAGCAGGTACAGCTTGCCTTCGATAATCTGAAAGCCGTGCTGAAAGCTGCCGGCGCTACGTTCGACGACGTCGTCGACGTCACGACCTTCCACACCGATCCCGAGGCACAGTGGCCGGTAATTTCGGGCATCAGAATGAAGGAAATCGGCGAGGCGCCCTACCCGAACTGGACGGCCGTCGGCGTGAACTGGCTAGCCGGCTTCGATTTTGAGATCAAGGTCATCGCCCGCCTGCCGCAGGCCGCCTGACGCAGACATGAGCGTCGCGTATGAAGCGCGCGGCGCTCTACGAAATCTTCATGACCTCAAGTTCCTGATCGCCGACAGCAACGACATTGCCGACGGCCTTGCCCATGAGAATACGGGCAACCGGCGAAACATAGGAAATCGACCCGGTTTTCGGATCGGCTTCATCCTCTCCGACGATGCGATATGTCTGGACCCGCCCATCGTCACGGCTGAAGGTTACAGTGCTTCCGAAGGCAACGATTTCAGTCGAAGCCGGAGCAGGAACGAGCTGGGCTGTGCGGACGCGTTCGACAAAATAACGCAGATCACGCAGCGGATTTGCTGCCTGCCGCCGCCGCTCGTTGACGTCCTCGATCGTGCTCGCAGCCTCATAGGCTTGCCGCGCTTCCTGCACTTGCAGTTCCAGCGCCTTCAGCCCTGCTTCAGTCACGAGATTTGGATGAGGCGAAATCGTGCGATCTGGCAGCAGCGTTTCCGCTGCGGTTTCGGCACTTTCTTCCTTGGTAAAGGCAACAGCCATCTCGACCTCCAACAGTGAAGGGCGTTGCCCCTCAAGCCGCCAATGTCAGAATAATCGGCCCGTTGCGGGTTGCAACCACGGTATGTTCATACTGCACCGTCGGGGCCTTGGGATCGGCATAAAGCGTCCAGGCGTCATCTCCACCTTCTGCCCATGTTGCGCCGAGCGAGAGGAAAGGTTCGACGGTGAAGACGAGGCCTTCCGTCATCATGCGCCGTTCG
>UCCS01000040.1:0-2918 GCA_900470965.1 Hyphomicrobiales bacterium | reverse complement strand
TCCTCATGCAGCGAACGGCCGACACCGTGGCTGGCGAGATTGGCGACAAGCGTATAGCGGTTCTTCTGCGCGAAGGCGCCGACGGCATTGCCGATCTTCGCCAGCGGCTCGCCAGCCTTGATCTGGTTGAGACCGACCCAGAGCGCCCGCTTGCCGTCCCGGCAGAGCCTCTCGATCCTTGATTTGACCGGCGGCACGGCGAAAGAAGCGCCGGTATCGGCAAAGAAGCCGTCCTTTTCCGCCGAAACGTCGATATTGACGAGATCGCCAGCGCGAATGACCCGCGGCCCGGGAATGCCGTGGGCGATTTCCTCGTTGACGCTGATACAGGTCGCGCCCGGAAACTGGTAGCAGAATTCCGGAGCGGAACGCGCGCCGGCATCTTCCAGCACCTTGCGGCCGATCTGGTCGAGTTCCAGCGTCGTCATGCCCGGCTCCATGGCCGCCGCCATCACCTGTATGGCGTTGGCACAGATGCGGCCGATATCCTTGAGCTTGGTAAGTTCTTCGTCGTTCTCGATAACCATAAACCGTTCCGGATTTTACCCGAGAGCGACAGGCTCTGCGTCAAGCCGTGGCTTTCGCGCCTTCGGAAGCCTCAGTCAATGCCTTTCTGACGATCGGCGCCACTTTTGTACCGTAGAGTTCGATGCCGCGCATGATCTGGTCATGCGGCATCAGGCCGATCGCCATCTGCAGCAGGAAACGGTCGTTGCGGAAAACCTTGTGTGCGGCAATGATCTTCTCGGCCACGAGTTCGGGATCGCCGAGGAAGAGATTGCCGGTCCGGCCGCGTGACATGTCGAACTGCGCCCGGCTCGTCGGACCCCATCCGCGCTCGCGGCCGATGCGGTTCATCACTTCGGCCTGCGGGCCGTAAAACTGGTCTGCTGCAGCCTCAGTCGTATCGGCAATAAAACCATGCACGTTGATGCTGGTCTTCAGCTTCGCCGCATCCTGCCCTGCCCGGCGAGCAGCTTCCCGATAGAGATCCAACAATGGCGCAAAGCGCGGATATTCGCCGCCGATGATGGCAAGCGCCACCGGCAGGCCGAGAGCGCCCGCGCGGGCAACGGATTGCGGCGTACCGCCCACCGCGATCCACAGCGGCAACGGATCCTGCAGCGGTCGCGGGTAGACGCCGCGTCCCTGGATCGGCGCACGAAGCTCGCCTTTCCAAGTGACGACCTCGTTATCGCGCAGGGCCAGAAGAAGATCGAGCTTCTCCTCGAAGAGCTGGTCGTAATCTTCGAGATTATAGCCGAAGAGCGGGAAGGATTCGATGAAGGAGCCGCGCCCCGCCATGATTTCAGCACGGCCATTAGAGATCAGGTCGAGCGTCGCAAATTGCTGGAACACCCGCACCGGATCGTCAGAGGAAAGAACCGTGACGGCGCTGCTGAGGCGAATATTCTTCGTCTTCGCCGCCGCAGCAGCAAGCGCAACTACCGGTGCCGAGGCCACATAATCAGGCCGATGATGTTCGCCCAGCCCGAAGACATCGAGGCCAACCTGATCGGCAAGCTCGATCTCTTCGATCAGATGCTTGATCCGCTCGGCCCCCTCCACTCCCTTGCTGCGGGACGGGTTGGGATTGACGTCTGCGAATGTATAAAGGCCCAGTTCCATGGTCGGCGTCCTATTTGACTTGCCCCTGAAATAAGGTCCGGCAAGGCTCGGAGCAAACGGAAATTCTGGAACGGATTGTTCGATAAAGTTGATAGCCGCGTCAGGCTGGCGACTCCCAGGGATTGATGATCTCGATGCCCATTCCCTGAAAGTCTCTGATATTGCGGGTGAGAAGTGTCAGCCCATGAACAAGCGCCGTTGCACCGATGAAAGAATCTCGCTGCGATCGCGGATCCGGAATATGCAGGGCGGCGCATCGGAGCGCGACAGCCGGATCAACATCGATGATCCGGCCCTGCATCTGCGCCTTCGCCTGCTCGAACCAATCACTCAAAACCAGAGCCTGCCGGGCATCATGCCGCTGAAGCCGCAATATGCCGTACTCGATCTCGAACAGCGTCATGACGGAAACATACAACTGCTCCACAGCCATCCCGTCGAACCATCGCGAAAAACTTTGATCGGCACGCCCGGTAAAGAGCTTGCGGAATTCCGACAACACATTCGTATCGATGAGATACATCAGGAAAAATCAGCGGGCTTCAGCCCGAAATCATCGATCCGCGGCGGCTCGAAGTCTATCTCATCCGCACCCTGCGAATAAAAGCGCTCGGCAATGCTCGGCGTCTGCCCGGCAAGCTTTGTATATTCTTCGATCGTCAGGAGAACATGCGAGGGCTTGCCGCGGTCGGTTATGAAAACCGGCCCCTTCGTCGCCGCCTTTTTGGCGCCGCTACTATCCTGATTGAATTGTCTACTGGTCATCACGATCACGGCAACCACCTCTATGTAGTAACGTTACTACATAGATGGGCATCTGCCAATCCGAATCCAAATCGATGGCTTTGCCGGCGCGACTTTATTTTGCGACAGACCGCGCCGCCTCTTCCTGCATCTTGTCGATCTGCCGGCGGATATGGGCCGCTTCCGCAGCCGAATGGGCAAGTGCAATCGCGCGGTCGAAGGCGATCCGTGCCTGGGCGATGCGGCCGAGCTGTTTCAAGAGATTGCCGTGCAGGCCGTGATAATAGAAGTAACCGTCGAGCTTTTCGCCGAGCGGCTCCATGAGGTCGAGCGCCGCCTGCGGGCCATGAAGTTTGGAAATGACGACAGCGCGGTTCAGTGTCACGACAGGTGATGGCTGGACACGTTCGAGCGCACGGTAAAGCAGATCGATTTCCACCCAGTCGGTATCCTCGGCGCGTTTGGCACGGGAATGAACGGCAGCGATTGCCGCCTGTAACTGATAGGGACCAGGCTTGCGGTGACGCAGCGCCTTGTCGAGCAGC
>UCCS01000167.1 GCA_900470965.1 Hyphomicrobiales bacterium | reverse complement strand
TCCTGATGGTCGCGTTTGCCTCCGGCGGCCGGCGGCGCAGCGAGATTGCCGGACTGCGACGCGAACAACTGACCGACGAGCCACCGATCGAGGTGCCCGACGGCCCTCCCCTCCCCTCTTTGGCCATCCATCTCGGCCGCACCAAGACCACGACCGGCGAGCAGGACGACGTCGTCTATCTCACCGGCCGACCAGTTGAGGCATTGAATGCCTGGCTGGTGGCGGCGAAGATCGACAGGGGGAGCGTGTTTCGGGCGATCGGGCGGTGGGGCACTGTGTCGCGGCGCCAGATCGATCCGCAGTCGGTCAATGCGATCCTGAAGCAGCGGGCGGAGATGGCAGGGTTGGACAGTGGGGAGTTTTCTGCGCACGGACTACGATCGGGGTATCTGACAGAGGCCGCCAACCGCGGTATTCCGCTCCCCGAAGCGATGGAGCAGTCACGCCATCGATCGGTTCAGCAGGCTTCCAGTTACTACAACAGCGCCGCGCGCCGGACCGGCAAGGCCGCGCGGATGCTGTAAGGCCATACTTCGATGAAGATGTAAATCACACTCATTTCGTCGGTTGTGTCCATGCGGTGAGTCTGTTTCCGTTCGGATCGCGAAAGTAGGCAACAAAGGCGCCGTTCGGACGTTCCGCAGGCGGGCTCTTGATCGCTGTGCCGCAACACGTGACACCAGCCTTGTGAACGCTAAAACATGATCCTGGCTCGCCGCGGCGCGCCGGCTTATCCGCTGCTGCGACAGCATCAGGCTGGAAGCGTTCGTTTCCATCGCTATCGCCGCTATTGGTTTTGTCTGTCATCGGCGGTACGTATCCTGGTATGCCATAAAATTAAGCTAACCCAGCTACAACGGAAACTCGCTCCCCACCTCGAGAAATAAAGCCTTTTATGGGGGCCCGACTGTTGCAAAATAGCGTGGCGGTTTTACGCTGCGGCCGACCTTCACATCCTGGACGACCATCGCGATGAACGAACTTCCAAGACTATCAACCGGCATTTCCGGTCTGGACACCATCCTTGGAGGCGGCCTTGTCGAGGGCGCGTCCTACATCATCCAGGGCCATCCCGGTGCTGGCAAAACCATCTTCGCCAACCAGATTGCCTTTGCCAACCTTTCGCGAGGCGGCAAGGTGCTTTACGTGACACTTCTGGCCGAAACCCACGATCGGCTGTTTCAGTCGCTCGGGACGCTCGAGTTCTTTGACACCGCCCAGCTCGGGACCTCAATCACTTATATCAGCGTCTTCCAGACGCTCAGGGATGAGGGCCTGTCTGCCGTCGTGAGCCTGATCCGCCAGGAAATCGCCAGGAAAAAAGCCACGCTGCTCGTTTTTGACGGCCTTTTGAGCGCCCGCGATCGCGCCGATACACAGCTTGACGTCAAAACCTTCATCGCCGAAGTCCAGACCCAGGCAGCATTCGTCGGATGCACCGTGCTTTTCCTCACCAGCACCCGGATTACGGAAGATAGCCCCGAACACACCATGGTCGACGGCGTCATAGAGCTCAAGGATGAGCTATCTGGTGTCAGAGCCGCACGTCGGCTGCAGGTCAAGAAGTCGAGAGGAAGTGCCGCTCTCGGCGGCTACCACCAGTTCGAGATCACCTCGGCCGGCATGACCGCATATCCACGCATGGAAGCAATGCTTGCACCGATGGTTGCTGCGGATGATCATGGCGCTCCCCCTCCCCTCTCGAGCGGCACAAATGGGCTGGATCGGTTGATGGGTGGCGGCCTGCCTCGGAGCTCAGTCACGCTTATGTTCGGTCCTTCCGGCTGCGGAAAGACCGCAATGGGCCTCAACTTCTTAAGCCAGGCAAGCAACGAAGAGCCTGGACTACACTTTGGTTTCTACGAAACGCCGGAACGCCTGCGGGCCAAAGCCAGTGCCTTGGGCGTCGATCTCGATACGCCCCTTAAGTCCGGCGCCTTGGAAGTGATCTGGAACCCGATGACCGAGAACCTGCTGGACAAGCTCGGGCACCGTCTCCTCGATGCGATCTGGAGGCGCGGCGTCAAGCGCCTGGTGATCGATGGTTTGGGCGGCTTCGAGCGCGCCGCCGTCTATCAACCGCGGCTCGTTGAATTCTTTGCAGCGCTTATGAACGAGATACGCAAGCTTGGAGTTACCACTATTGCGACCTGGGAACTTCGGGATTTGTTTGGCCCGACTGTGGCGGTCCCGGGCTCGGACATTTCAAGCCTCCTGGATAATCTGGTGATGCTGCGCCATGTAGAGATCGACTCGCGGTACAAGCGCACCATATCGGTGCTCAAGGTCAGGGATAGTGCCTATGAGCCGGTCATTCGGGAGATCGAGTTTGGACCACATGGGATAGCGGTTTCCGCACCGCTCGAGGCCGTGACTGGCGCAGCCACCGGCGTGGCGACACCCTCACGGAATTGATTTTGACGTTTGGCTGAAAGAGCATGAGCAGCAGCAGATGCCATTGATCGTAATCGCCGAGGACGAGTTTCTGATCGCTGACGTTCTGGCCATCATGCTGGAAGATGCCGGTTACGAAGTCGCCACGGCATCACACGGCAGGTCAGCCCTGGCTCTCGTGCGCGAAAAGCGTCCTTCGCTGGTAATTACAGATTTCATGATGCCGTTGATGACCGGGCTTGAGCTGGCTCACGCAATGCGTGGGGATCGGGAGCTCGCGCACATTCCGATCATCCTGACGAGTGGAGCACAGGGAAGCATCGGTCGCGCCAATCCAGACGTCTTCGATGTCGTCCTCGACAAGCCCTACAACGAGAAGAAGTTGATCGCAGCAGTGAAAGCGCTCCTGACGGAACCAGATTGATCAGGAGCAAGATGCGGATTTTGCATCAGAAGGCGGAACAGGTTCCCCTGCCGGGTGTTGTGAGCCTATGACACAGGAAACTGAAAGAGACTTAGCAAAGATCATCGGGCGCTATGCACGCGATCCCGTTGCCGCGCGGCAAC
>UCCS01000172.1 GCA_900470965.1 Hyphomicrobiales bacterium | reverse complement strand
CCACTCCCCACTCCCCACTCCCCTCACCTACAACTTACACCCCTTCGACAGCGCCGCACTCTCCATCGCCGAAACCTTGCCCTTCGACACCGCGACCTCGCCTTCCTTATCCCCACCGGCCACACTGCCAATCGGCACGCCGACAAGGAACACACCAAACGCATCCCCATTGGCGGCCGAGATCTGCTGCTTCGAGAGGCCGTCGAGCTTCACCTTTTCCTTGGCATGTTCGCTGGCGATCTGCGGGCAGCTGAGATTGGTGTAGGCCTGCATCGGGATATCGGCCTGGACGATGGCGTCAGGTCTTTTCGCGCAGGACGTGAGCGCTGCGGCAAGCGCCGCGGCGAGAATGAGTTTTTTCATTAGATAACCCCAGTTAGCAGGTGATCTCTAACATTGCCGCCCGCCTGGCGCGAGTAACGCGCAAGAACAACCACAGAAGAATTCTTGGGCGCGGCCGGTTGCCCTGGTACTGGCGGGGACGGCCTTTTGACCCATTTGGTGGAGGGAGAGCGTCGGCTTTGGGCCGGCAGGGTTACTGCACCTGTCGCCCTTTGACAGGAAGGTTATCGTGAGGATCCCGTCAACATGACTGACCGGATCTGCCTAACCCTTTTGGATGAATTGCGAATCGACCGCGACACGACGAAAGTAGCTAAGCGGCGGTAGTAGGATTACAAGGACCGAAACCGATGTGGGGGGCTTGCCGAGTATTGAGTGGGAGCCCTTCGATTATCCCGTTCTAGCGGCGGATGCGAACTGGTGCATGGCAGCAGCCATGGGCTCCACCGGAGTCAGGCGCTTGTCCTGACGTAATCACCCAAAAGAAGTAGATTACGGTTCATGCAGTTCACCGGAAGCGTGGAGCTGGGAGATACCGAGTTTTATGATCCTGATGAGATCGGTTTTTCGAGAGCCGTAGGTCTTGCGATATTGTTCGAGTGTCGGCTTGCTGCTGGCGATGTCGGCGAGCACTGGGTCTCGATTGGTTGTTGCTACTAAAGCACCTTTGGCCCAGACACGATCGAATAGAGCACGTTCCTCGTCTTGAGGTGACATGTATGGCCTTCCTTGAAGATTGATTGGATTTTGCAGACGGGCAGAAAACCCGGGGTCACTGCAGTCATGCAAGAATGATGCTCCATGCAAGCATCGCAAAAGCAGCCGCAATTAGTATCCAAATGCAGATTTTAAATCCCGCACTGGATCTGATGCCTGTGCGCCACTTTGTCGTCGGCATATTCCCGGGGTTGACCTTCAACATAACCGCCTCCTGCTTTCTGCTTTAAGAGGCAGCCGCTCCAGAATGAAGATAGCAGGCTCCGGGGAGTTGAATGACGAACGGGAATGTCCGTCGCCTAGCCTCATATAACCATCCGGCAGCCTTATTGTTCCATGCCGTGGTCTGCTGTCATTCGCCGTGGTGAGCAGCGCCCTGCCCCGTCATTGCCACGGCCCGCGGCCGCACACATCACCGCAGAAGAAGTGACAGGAACGTCACGATCGATGGTGAGCCGGCTTTGATCTGCCTTCGTTCCGTGTCCCTGCTCATCTGTCGGTTAATTAGAAGATGCTACTTCATAAATGCTTGAAAATTCATCCTACGTTCACGCAGACAGATAGCATCTTCTAAATTACTATGGAAATATTTTCAAATAAAAATACCAAAAACTTCAGACAATATCTCGTAATAAAGTTGTATTTTTCCGGTTTTATTTATTTTCAAAATGACAAAAGTCATACTTTTCATTTTTATTATCAAAAAATATTTTATTATTTTGAAAGCCTGCAGTGAGAATGCTACTGGTTATTTTGAAAGCTCCGAATTTGATTTGCAGTCGGCATCCGCAGGAGCTGTTGCGGACTCGTGGCCACAGCGGCCGCGCCGTCGAAACCTCCGCGACAATAGCCGAGAGCCTTAGAGAACAGCGTCCCGGCCCGGCGCGAATAACGGAAACGATTGGCGAAACAGATGCAGTCGGTGCGATATAAGAAAAAAGATCTGGAGTTCGCGCGGCTCCACGCCGCAAAGGCGGCGCGGCACATCACCAGCCAGGAAATCGTCCTTAGAAGGCTGCGCATGATCGGGGCGCCGCTGGATCTGGATTATGCGTTGCTTGGCAGGCTTTACGATCGCCAGAGGAAGGTTCTCTACCATCTGAAGCGGATCGAAGACGTCCTCGACGTGAAGTCCCAGCCGATACAGCCCGACCCACCTGAACCCGGTCGATACGACCCCAGCCTGCATAGCGTTGTGCGCTTCGGCCAACGACCGGCACGGTTCGATTGGCAGTGACGCCGGCTTTCCACGACAGCCTGACCAGCCTTGAACGCCGGGCCTCTCGCCTTGGATAAAGCGCAATGGAAGCGCATCATCGGGTGTTGGGCGGTCAACGAAGCGGGCACAGCCAGACACAGGCTCCCCTTCGCTCCGATCCAGGGAGGGTGAGAATCTTCCACCTTCAAACACTCAATCGCGACATGCGAGAACGGTTGGCCATGGTAAAGATTATCCTTCCAGACGGAACTGCTGCAGCGAGCCGGAAGCGCTGGCGTCTGCTGGGCGGGCTCAAGCGCGCAGACTATGCGTCGTCCGATCCCCGGCCCCCCGAAAGCGGCGAGGATCATGAAGAGGCGCTGGTGATCCGGCACATGAAAGACGTGACGATCCCCCGCCCTGGCTACCCGGCTTCCCGGCGGCGCAAGCTGAACCCGGACCAGAAAGCCCTGGCATCATGGGAGAACGAAGGAGGCGCAGTCCGCATGGAAAACCGCCCTTCGTAAAAGCGATAAGTCCGGTCGACGGCCCGACAGGCTTTAGCCAACGCAATTTCAAGATGGTTTCGACGCTGAGCCTGCGAGCGATCCGGGCCCCAAAAGGGCCGAAACCTCCTCAGAATTTGAGGCCGGTTATAGGGCTCGCCACGCAATACGTCCGCGAGCCTCTATACCTGCTCAGTCCGCCAAAACGCGTTAAGCGCGTGAAATAATCATGGATGGAAGCAAGAGTCGCGTGAAAAGTGTGTGACACGGCATGCTGCGCAATATCGTTTCCATAGAGCGCTCTTTTCGCCGGCCCATGGGCGTGCTTGTCCGATCGATGCCCACCGGTCTATCCGGCCTGCAGCACCTCCCCGTCATAGCTCCTGTTCGCCGCGTTTTGCACCAGTGCGATCGCAACAGGCGGGAAGAGGAAGCTCCAGAAGGCGAGCCAGGCGATGGAGATCCGGCGTCCCTTTCCGCTCTCGCCGCCGCGATCATTGAGGAGATCGCCGAGCGTCATCAGCAGAACCGGCAGGCCGAGCGGCACGAAAACTGCGATCAGCATCCCGGCAAGCGGTGTGAGCAGGCGCTGCGAGGGTGCTGCCCCCGCAAGCTCTCCATGGATGCGATAGCACCACCAGGCGAGATAGATGAGGGCCGCGATCGCAATGACGAGCACCGCGAGCGCCAGAAGCAGGGTGAGCTCGAAAGTGCCGCCCGCCTCGATATCCCCGCCCTGCAGGCCATAGATCCCGAGACTGAGGAGGAAGATCAGCACCATTGGCACAATGAGGATCACGGCAACCATGAGCGGCGATCGCTTTTGCGGCGCAATCGGCCTGTGGCGCTGACGCGGCGCGTCATCGAAGGCGAGAGGCTGCGCCGGCAGAAGCAGGAGGACTGCAATCACCAGGCAGGCGAGAAAACCGAGGGTCACAGGCAGCCCGCCCTGACCGGCCTGATAGAGCCAGGAGGCGACGACGGGCGCGAGACCCGAGGTTAGAATCGTGGTCGACATCAGTGTCAGCGCGCAGCCGAAATCAATCCTGCCGGACCGCCCGCCGACCAGGAAGATCGCGATCGCCAGCGGGAAAACCGCCCGCGCCGTGCCGAACAACAGCCCGAAGACAAACAGGAACGCGGGCGAAGCCCAGAGCGCCGGCGCCGGGATGACTGCAATGGCGACAAGAGCGCAGGCGACAAGCGGCGCAATCAGCGCCGGCCGGCCATGGCGGGTGGCAACGACGAAGGCCAGGAA
>UCCS01000110.1 GCA_900470965.1 Hyphomicrobiales bacterium | reverse complement strand
CCCTCCCCACAAGGGGGAGGGAACTTGTCGAGGGTGCGGCACCGTTCTCCCTCCCCCTTGTGGGGAGGGTTAGGGAGGGGAAAGCGGCAGACACTTACGCCGCGATGAACTCGTTCCAGCGGCGGACCATGTAGCGGTCTTCGTCCATGACGGAGTTCCAGCAGGCGATGTGGCCGATTCGGTCTTCGAAGGAGCCACCGTCGCGAACCGAGCCGGCCTTCTCCATGACCTTGCCTTCCGGCGAGAGGATGTCGCCCTGTGCCGGCTTGCCTTCCATCCAGTAGCCCCACTCGTCGGCGGTCATGAAACCCTTGGCGGTTTCAAGGCAGGCCGAGTAATAGCCCTGGCGGTTGAGATAGGCGCCGACCCAGCCGGACGTGTACCAGTTGATGTACTCATAGGCGGCATCGAGCTGCGCGCCCTTGAGGTGCGCAGCAAGGCCGAGACCGCCGCCCCATGCGCGGTAGCCTTCCTTGAGCGGCTGGAAGGTGCAGGCAATGCCCTTCGAGCGGACGGCAGCAACGGCCGGCGACCACATGGACTGGATGACGACCTCGCCCGAAGCCATCAGGTTGACCGACTCGTCGAAGCTCTTCCAGAAGGCGCGGAACTGGCCATCGCCCTTGGTCTTGATCAGGAATTCGATCGTCTTGTCGATCTCTTCCTTGGTCATGTTGCCCTTGTCGGCATATTTGATCTTGCCGGAGGCTTCAGCGATCATTGCCGCATCCATGATGCCGATCGACGGCACGTTGATGATGGCCGTCTTGCCCTTATAGGCCGGATCGAGAATGTCGGCCCAGGAGGTGATTTCGCGGCCGGTCAGGTCAGGGCGAATGCCGAGCGTATCGGCATTGTAGATCGTCGGCATCATCGTGAACCACTGGGTCTGCTCCTTGGCGAACTTCTTGGAGTCCTGCGCCTCGACGAAGCCGACGGTGTGCGGCGCCGTGCCCTGGGCAATCGTGCTGTCCGCCTTCAGCTTGCCGGTCGTGAAGATCGGCACGACCTTGTCGAAATACTTGAGCTTCTTGACGTCCATCGGCTGCAGAACGCCGGTCGGGAACACCTTCTTGCAGATCCAGTATTCGATATCGGCAATGTCGTAGCTGTCAGGCTGGGTGACGGCGCGCTGGGCAGCAGCGTCGGAATCCGTCGCAGTCATTTCCAGCGTGATGCCGAGGTCCTGCTTGCACTTCTCGGCGATCGCATTGATGTTCGAAACGCCGGTACCGAACTGGCGAAGCGTGATGTTGGACTGCGCCCAGATGGTCGGGAAGCCGGTGATGGCGCCCGAACCGGCGATAGCGCCGACGGCGGCAGCACCCGTCTTCAGAAGCGAGCGGCGGGAAATTCCCTTTTCCGCCTTGGTGGTTTTCGTTTCAGTCGTCATGGCAGTTCCCCTTTTCTTGATACTGAAGTTCATGCGGAAACGCGGCCAAGGAGGACGGCATCCTCCAAAGCCCAACTCAAAGACACCGCATCGCCGACCGAGACCGGGTTGGCGAAGTAATCGCTGTCGCTTGCGATGACGGTGAAATCGTCGCTGCCAGCCCCAAAGACGGTGATCTTCACCGAGGAGCCGCGATATTCGATATTGGAGACGATGCCGTTGAAGCCGAGGGTCCACTCGGTCGCCACCTGAAGGCGTACGCGGTCGGTGCGGATGCCGATATCAACAGGCTCGCCGACCTCCCTGCCCGTCCCGCGTACGGAAAAGCTCTGCCCTTCCGGCACCGTCATCACGATCACGCCATTCTCGCTCGATGTGACGCGGCCAGAGAGCACGTTGTGATCGCCCATGAAGCGGGCGACGAAGGCGGTTGCCGGTTTTTCGAATACTTGCCGCGGTGACGCCGCCTGTTCGATCTTGCCGTCATTCATGATGACGATGATATCGGCGAGCGCCATCGCCTCTTCCTGGCTGTGCGTCACATGCACGAAGGTGATGCCGAGCGTCTTCTGCAGCTTCTTCAGTTCCGCCCGCATGCGGATCTTCAGGAACGGGTCGAGTGCGGAAAGCGGCTCATCGAGCAGCAGCGCCTCCGGATCGGTGATCAGTGCGCGCGCCAATGCGACACGCTGCTGCTGGCCGCCGGAAAGCTGCGCCGGCCGCCTGCTGGCATAGGCCTCCATCTGCATCAGCTTCAGCATCTCCAGCGCCTTGGCGCGGCGCTCATCCTTGTCGACACCCTTCATCTTCAGGCTGAAGGCGACGTTGTCGATGAGGTCGAGATGCGGAAACAGCGCATAGGACTGGAACATCATCGCCGTGCCGCGTTTTGCCGGCGGGAAATCGGTGACAACGACATTGCCGAGACGGATATCGCCCGATGAAATGCTCTCGTGACCCGCGATCATGCGCAGCGTCGAGGTCTTGCCGCAGCCTGACGGACCCAGGAAGCAGCAATAAGAACCGGCCGGGATTTTCAGGCTGATGGCATGGACCGCCGTGGTCGCGCCATAGACCTTGGAAACGGATGCTATATCGATCTCTGCCGCTTTCGACATCGTGTCTTCCCCTGTTCGAGAAAGACGATGCATCTGCCGTGCCAATTTGATCACCGCATCTCAAACCCTTGCAAATCATGAACTTTTCATGACAGCATGCCGATCGGCGAAATCTCGGGCACTTTTCGCACTGCACACAAAATGGGCTTTCGTCCTCAATTCGTGCAGAAAATCGTATACAATTTGACCTATGTTATGAGAACAAATTCTATTTAACTTTTGAGACGAAGGCGGCTATGGTTTGCTGACATCAAGGAAACCGATTTCATGAAATCCGCCGCCAGCGCCATGAGCCACGACGACACCCAGGAAACGGGCGTCCCGCAGATCCGCGATGCAATCAGGGAGGCTATCGTCGAGCGGCGCCTGTCACCCGGCACGAAACTGTCGGAAAGCGATGTCGGCAATCTCTTCAATGTTAGCCGCACGCTGGCGCGCGCCGCCTTGCAGGCACTTGCCTACGAAGGTCTCGTCAGCGTGGAGAAAAACCGCGGTGCCTTCGTTGCCTATCCCTCACCGGAAGAGGCCCGGCAGATTTTTGCAGCCCGCCGTCTGGTCGAGCCCGGCATCCTGCGGGACGCGGCCGCCCGCATCACTCCCTCGGATATCCAGCATCTCAAGCAATTGCTTCTGGAAGAGGGCCGGCTGATGAGCGAGCGCGGCCAGACCGCCAGACGGGCCGAAATCAAGGCATCAGGCGATTTCCACTTGACACTCGCCGCGATCTCCGGCAACGCCATCATGCAGCGCTTCATGGAAGAACTGGTCGCCCGCTCGTCGCTGGTCATTGCCCTCTACGGCCAGTCGACGGTCTCGAGCTGCGGCCATTCCGAACACGGCGATATCATCGACGCGATCGAGAGCAAGGAGCTCGACCGTGCCTGCCATCTGATGCTTCACCATATTGCTCATATCGAGGCGGACCTCGATCTGCGCGAACGCAAGAGCCTCGGCCTCAAGGAAGCATTCGAACTCTGATAGCTCAGTGGCTCGGCGGCGAGATATCAGCTGCGCGGCTGATATCCTCCACGCTCATCGGCTCGCTGGAGCGCATCTTCACTTTGCCGTCAATGCCGACCAGCACGAGCCCGAATTCGCCGCTGAGCGGCCCCTGAAGCTCATCGCGCAGCTCGTCGGCATCAAGGTCGCCCCCATCCTCGAAAAACGAGAATGCGCCGCCGCCGGCGATCGTGAAAACCTCGATATCATCTTCGATTAGCCGCATCTGTGATTTGCGCAGCAATTCGTCTTGAACGATCGGCCTGTCGTCCTCGGCATCCGCAAAGACGATCAGAACTTTCTTTTCACCGAGAAACTGTTCCAGCGATCGCGGCAGATGCGCCTCGCGAACGCCCGTTCCCATAATTTCGTGTAGAATGGATCTCAACATGGTGCTCATTCCTTCTCTGCCTGTTTCAACGGCTGGAAATGAGCAGGGTTCCCCGCGAGGAATAGGATCGCGGCCAATGCCGCGATCCCGAATGCCTATTCGCGGGGTTCCGCTTCGGATGCGCGCGCCGAAAGCGCGACGATATCAGGCGTGCCATTGGCAAGAAGGCGCTTGCGCACCAGAACGCGCATGACGCGCGCCGCCGTGGAGAAGGTCATCTGGTCCAGTGGTCCCTCGCCTTCCCAGGGCTTGGTCAGCCGTTCCGTGACGGCGCTGACGATATTGGCTGGGACGATATCGGTGCATTCGCGCATGGCTTCGAAAACGAAGCTGATAGGGATGACCCTACCTTCATAGGTGACGATCGGCTCCGTCAATTCGCTGTCCCATTCCTCATAGGCGTAAAGCGCCTCACGGAAGAGCTGCTGCAGGGTAAACGGTGCATGTCCGTTGTGAAGTGGCGGCAGTGCATTCATCATGTCTGTCTCCTCTGATGGATTTAGCCAGCTTCCTCAAGATCCGGTCCGGATCGACGCGGAAACAACGCTCGGCTCCTCCTTCGGACCGGATACACGATTCATTTTATAGAGTAACACACGTGTGATAAAGCCATTTCTGCCCACCCCACCCGGCCGCAACATCTAACTGATTGAAATTCATTGAGACTTACAGTCATTTTTTTGCAGTCGCAGCGCGCAAAACCGGCATTTTCAGCTCTAGGCTCCTACCGGAAGGCCAAATCTGGAACCTTTAACGTACTGGTCGGTTTTACCTCGGCAATCAGCCTGGGGAGAAATGCAATGACGCAAATTCGCCAACCCGAACGACGCAGCCGGACGCTGCGCGGACGTCCCTACAGTCTTAACGAATTCGCCGCCAAATATGGCTTGAGAAACGAGCAGGCAGAAAGCCTGTACACCCGCTTCGGCCCCTCCTCGGTCGAACTGGACCTGCTGATGGCCGCCAAACGCCGTCCACCAATGTTACCAGATCGCATCAGCGAATGAGGCAAGGCCCAGACAATCGTCTCCGCGCTCTGCGACAAAATTTCACAAAATGTGTCGGGAACACATGTCAGGTGAAATCGTTCTTCCGGTAGGCATGGCAAAACGCCATGCCGCCCCCATCGAAAATGCCGGCAGATTGCCGACCCCTTCTACAAAATGAGCTTGAGGTACCGCTTCGGCGGAGGCCATCCGTGTGGAATCGATTGGAGGGAAAAGATCGGCCAAGAAGGACGGAACGATGAGCAACACCTCCCGGCATGAGTGGATATGCAAGCGAGCCTACGCAATCTGGGAAATGGAAGGCAGGCCGTATGGCCGCGATGCCGAACATTGGCTCCAGGCAACAGCCGAACGCGAACGGCTGGAACGTACGCGTGCCTCGACGGATGGCAATGAAGTCCTCGTCAAATTCCCGAAAACGCCCCAAGCACCCAGGCCGGCAGTTACCGCCACCCCACGCCAGAGGCTGTCGCGCACCGGTTAATCCAGAGTGATTCTGAACCGAGCGGAGAAATCACCTTCCCACCACATCGGGAAGTTGGTTCCCCACTTGTTGTTATGCAGGTTGAAGCGGATTCCATCGTCGAAATCCGGCAAGCCTTTGCAAAAGGACATGAAATCCCAGCTCTGCGGCGCAACCAGCGGCGTATCGAGGGGCTCGATGACGAGCGCTCCTGCATCCCCAAATTCGCCGCTGACAGCATTGACCGCCTGTAGCTGCGCGCCGCCGGACCCGGCGAAATTGCCGGACCGGTGCCACAGCCCCATCTTCCTGAAGGCCCAGTCCTTTGCGCCATCAGGCGTGAACGACAGGAAACTCGCCTCCGGCATGCGATTGGCCGGCTTGTCGCGCAGTGAGAGACGCAGTTGCAGGGCACTGTCATCAGCCGAAAATTCCACGGCGATCTGGCGTGGCGCCCCAAACCGCTCGACCGCTTCGGCCGGCATGGACAAGAGAACCCCGCCCTCGCCCGCACCTTCCAGGCTCGGCACAAAAACCTTCGAAAGCGCAGC
The DNA here is from genome assembly GCA_900470965.1 of Hyphomicrobiales bacterium. Classification (GTDB taxonomy): domain Bacteria; phylum Pseudomonadota; class Alphaproteobacteria; order Rhizobiales; family Rhizobiaceae; genus Rhizobium. The sequence continues at coordinate 41,690 of UCCS01000110.1, read as the reverse complement.
ATCCCAACGGCCAAGCCCGGGCTTGTCGTGATCGAGCACTGCCCATTCCTGCCGATGTGTCAGATAGCTATCCATATGCCTGTTGACGTCGGCAGCGTCGTAGCTCTCATAGCGATAGGCGATCAGCGAGCCGTTGTAACCGGCAATCCGCCGCCCCCGCGGTGATGTGAGCGCCATGACATCGCCCGTCACCTCATCAAGCTCGATCGACCAGCCGCCGGCAATCAGGCGGGTCTCGCGGTTCGTACTGCCGACGAGCGTCGGCGCGAAGAGTTCTGCGAGCACGGCCTGCGCCTGCTGCTGGTCATCGGCATCGAGTTCGGCGACGGCCTGATCGATATAGCCGCGCTGCTCATCCCATGACGCCTCGGTATAGGCGAAACGGTAATCCGTTTTGCGCGCGGCGTTGAAATCGGCTTTTGCCCAAGCCTTGTCGTCGCGCAGATAGGATTTGATATCCACCCCGCACGTATGCTCCGCCACCATGGCAAGCCCGCGGCCGAAGGCGAGCCTGCGCGAATTGAGCCCCTCGCCCGCAAAGCGGTCATAAAGCCGCTGCAGGGCCAGAAGTTTCGCCGTCTTCAAGGGGTCGGCGGCGCTGCCATGGATCCAGCTATCGCCCAACTCCAGCTCCAGCACCGGGAAACGCTCGCGCTTTTCCCAGAGGATCGCGCCATAATCCTCCAGCGTCGCCGCGCGGATGACCGCGTCAGGCTGCAGGCGACGCATATCGCGATACGCTTCTGCCGTCTGCGGCACGCTCTGCGGGCCGATATTGTCCTGCGTATGCGCAAAACTCAGCCCGTCGTCGAAACCTTCGGGGAAATAGGTCTCGCCGTACGAGCGCTGATACATGACGACGACTTCGGCACCATCAGGCGCGCGCCAGCGAAAGATGTCAGGCACGTCTGGCGGCGGTGAAGCCGTGTTGACGCCGAGATGCAGGAAGCGGATGCCAGCCTCGGCAAGCAACGGCACCATGCCGAGTGTGTGGCCGGGAACGTCGGTCATCTTCGCCGCTATCGTCTGCTTGCCGAAACGGCGGTCGAGCTCCTGCGAATAGGAAAGGCCTGCTCGGAACAGGTCTGACGACATCAGCTCCGTATGGGTGGTGAACGGCAGCCCGTGCCAGCGGATGAGCCCGCGCTCGATCGCCTGCTCCAGTGCTGCGACCTCGGCAGGCGAGCGCGAATTCAAATGATCCCAGATCAGCCAGGCGCCTGTCGTCCAGATGAACTTCGGCTCCTCGGGGTTTTCGGAATAGAAATGCGCCCCGGTCTCGATCGCCTGCGGAATGAAGCGCTCATGATATTGACGGCGGACCTTCTCTGCATGGTCGGTGAAACCGATATCGAGATGGGTCTTGAAGACCAGGTGCACGCGCTTTTCCGTCATCTGCATTCCGCTAGATCAGTCCTGCCGTCGTCAAGCAGCTCTCATGAGACGCAACGCAAATGATTTTGCGTTCGACACGCAATCCCGATGCCCTCCCAATATGGCACAATGGCATTTTGTGTAATCGTTTCCACAAAAACCTTTGCGCTTTGTGGTAACGATCCGTCAAGCATATTTGCTTGAGCAGCCCCGAATATGCTGGATATTTCATCAAGCTGGACTCTGCCCACCTTGCTTCCGGCAGGCAACGCAAATTAAGTGGCTACAAAATGTGAAAACGTGTTCATACGCCATTAACCTGACTGACCAAGGCGTTGAACTCGCGATACACTTGTCATCTTGCTGCCTTACACGACATAGCCCGGACCTCTTGCCAATGGCCTCCATGATCGAAATCACCGTCCATGTCCCGCGTTCCGATCAGGCGAGCGAATTCCTTCTCCCGCGCGAGATTGCGCTGCGAGATTCCAACACGGCCTTATCCGGGCGGGCCGATTTTCTGGCAGTTGCGCGGCGTCAAAATGGCGCCGCGACCTGTCAGGCACGCACTCGCCGATCCCGTCTCGAAGAAATGCGTGACTGATGTAGCGATAAAGGAGCGATTATTTCTCTTCGCAGAGCGTCCGGTGAACCTCTGTCCAGAACAAGGCGAGCAACGTATCGCCGTTGCGTTCGGCGACGAGCGCGCGGATCAGCGCCTCGGAGCCAGCCATGTCCTGCCAGCTCGATCTCAGCCCTTTGGCTGCCTGATGGCACTCGGCGATATCGAACGTTCTCTTACTGTCCATCTGGAGCCTCCCCGAAAAAGGCGCTAACAGACGGATCTGGAAAAGTCATTCCCCGCATATGTGGGGATGCCTTGTATTTTTGACATTCCTCGCGGTAGGATTGAACGGTTTGAGACAGGCGGCACGATGACGGAAAATAGTTATTCCCAAAAGTTCGAAACCGTTTTCGAACAAATCAAGGCTGCAATCAATGTCGATGCTTCCATCCGCATTTTCCAGGCGGAGTATGCCGTTGACTATGTCACCTATCACCTCGCTCAGACCATTGCGGCAAAGATCGACGCCCCTTTCGTGCGCACCACCTATCCGGATGCCTGGGTGTCACGCTATCTGCTCAACAGCTATGTGAAGGTCGATCCGATCGTCAAACAGGGCTTCGAGCGTCAGTTGCCCTTCGACTGGAGCGAGGTGGAGCCGACGCCGGAAGCCTATGCCATGCTCGTCGACGCCCAGAAGCACGGGATCGGCGGCAACGGCTATTCGATCCCCGTTGCCGACAAGGCGCAGCGTCGCGCGCTGCTTTCGATCAATGCCCGCATTCCGCTCGATGATTGGACCGCCATGGTCAAGCTCTATCGCAATGAGTGGATCGAGATCGCCCATGTCATCCATCGGAAGGCCATCTACGAGCTTCACGGCGAGAATGACCCGGTGCCGGCTCTTTCCCCGCGCGAAATCGAATGTCTGCATTGGACGGCGCTCGGCAAGGACTACAAGGACATCGCCGTCATCCTCGGCATTTCCGAGCATACGACTCGCGACTACCTGAAAACCGCCCGCTTCAAGCTCGGCTGCGCCACGATTTCCGCTGCCGCCTCGCGGGCCGTGCAGCTGCGCATCATCAACCCCTAGGCTTTTCCCAACCAGATTGAAGCATTCTGTTAGCTGAAACGGGCCGACCGATCAGGCAGCCCGTTTCAGCCAATGGAATGATTCAAGCTGACCAGAAAGACCCTCAAACGACCCCCTCATATGCGGGGGCTCATCTGTAGGCACCCATATGAGGGAATTTCCGATCTCGCCGTCCTGAACCATTCTGCCCTCACGAACCCAACACGCTGGAGGGAAAAATGTTCGTTATCATTCAGGCACATGAGTATCAGAAATACGCTTTCATACTCGACCAGATGTTCCGCCTGCGCAAGAAAGTCTTTGCGGACACCCTTGGCTGGAACGTTCCGGTAATCGGCCCCTTCGAGCGCGACAGCTATGACTCGCTCTGCCCGGCCTATCTCGTCTGGTGCGACGAAACCCGCACCCGCCTTTATGGCGGCATGCGCTTGATGCCGACGACCGGACCGACCCTCCTCTATGACGTCTTCCGCGCAACCTTCCCGCAGGCAGCCAATCTCGTCGCCCCCGGCATCTGGGAAGGCACCCGCATGTGTATTGACGAGGAAGCAATCGCCGACGATTTTCCCGATGTCGATGCCGGCCGCGCCTTCTCCATGCTGCTGCTGGCGCTCTGCGAATGCGCCCTCGATCACGGCATCCACACCATGATCTCCAACTACGAACCCCACCTGAAACGCGTCTACAAGCGCGCCGGCGCCGAGGTCGATGAACTCGGTCGCGCCGACGGCTACGGCAAATATCCGGTCTGCTGCGGCGCCTTCGAAGTTTCCGAACGCGTGCTGGACAGGATGCGTGCATCCCTCGGCATCGATACCCCCCTCTACACCCGCTACGTCCCGACGCGTTCCGTCGTGACGCAATTCCTGGAGATGGCAGCATGAACCGCTTGAGTGAAACCACCGTACAAAAAGATATCGGTGCGTTGGAACGACATATCCTCGCATCCCGCGATATCGCCACGCAGATGGGAGACCCCTTCCTCTCCTATCTCCTCTCGATGGCCCTCTTCACGATCTATGAGAAGAAGGCGCATCAGGAAAACGACCTGCTGAAAAGCAGCTACAATTAACGGCTCCCCCGGGGGCCAGCGGCCGGGCTTGAAGCAGACCTCCCCTTCAGGCTCGGCTGCGCCTCTCGATCTCAGGCGCCTTGTCAGAACATTCGGCTCCCCGGCCGGTTTTACGATGATCGAAAAACCAGGGGAGATCGCCATGACGGACCGGAATGAGGACCGTGTGCGCAAGCACGCCTACGCAATCTGGGAAAAGCAAGGCAGGCCGGATGGCGAAGATTTGCGCCATCGCAGCGATGCGGAAGCCGAACTGCGTGGCGAACCCACAAAGGCCAACGAACAGGCTCGCGAGCAGATCGAAGAAATCGAAACCGCGACCGGGGCAACGGGCGTCCCCTTCCCGCCGCCGTCGATGGCGAGCCCCGATTGATCGCTCTGGCCTGAGCTACCGCGTCATGGAAGCGATCGCTGAGATCAAGGCCTCGTGCTGATAGGGTTTCGGCAGGAAAGCCGTGTTGGCCGGCAGCGACATGGGATCGAGCCGCACCAGGCCCGAGGTGATGATGATGCCGATATTCGGCCGCATCGCCCTCACCCGCTTGGCGAGCTGGATGCCATCCATCGAACCGGCCATGTTGACGTCGGTGAAGAGGACATCGACATCGTCGCGGGTCTTCAGAAGCACCATTGCCTCATCCGCGCTCCCAGCCTCGAGCGCCACGTGCCCCACTTCTTCAAGCACATCCAGAATATTAAATCTGATCAGCGGCTCATCCTCGACGATGAGCACCACGGCACCCTGGGAAGCCACCATTCTGCGATTGCCCTCTTCAGATCTAGTCTGACAGGAGTAAATGTAGCCCGCGTGCGAAGGTTCCAGAGGGCAAACCGGAAATATGCATCGTCCACAGATGCTTGCGCTCATGGCTTGTGACTGTCCCGGATTTGCGTTAAGCGGACAAAAGCCGCGGGTGCCATTGCCCCGGCTGACCGCACCCTGGGTGCCGGGCCTGTAGCTCAATGGTTAGAGCCGGCGGCTCATAACCGCTTGGTTGGGGGTTCGAGTCCCTCCGGGCCCACCATTTTTTGTCCATTGTGCGATCAGTTTACGGCAACCGAAGCGGGAACCTCGATAATCACGGAATCCTGACAGTCATCGATATCGTCCCAATAGGGCACCGGCGTCATTCCGTTGGCCCGGAATTGCGCAAGATTCTGATGTCCTTTTGAATTCTCCGGGCCTCCCTGCTTCCAGCTGGTGAAGGTAACCGTTTGTCCGTCGAGCCAGTGCCACCCCTGACCGGGTTCCACAGAACCCGGTGTTTGAACCAAACCGATCATCGGTCCACTAACTTGCTTTGAGCCATCGCTGATGTCTTGCACCATCCAGTGACCAGGCTGTTGAAGAGACAGGTCAAAGAGGAACATGTTCTCGGCAGCCGAATTGATCGTCACGACATGCCCGCCAAGCGCATCAGCCAATTCTTCAAGTACGTCCATGGTGAGACCGCCCCAGTAGCGGATGATGTAGTAGTCGGAATTCTGAAAATGCCCTGTTGTAACGAGATCAAACTTCGCAAGAATTTGCTGCTTTGTCAGGCCATTGAACTGCCCCTGCTCATCGCCGCGAGTGGCCCAGTCAGGCGTCCGAATATTCAGGAGCAGGTAACCAGACAACATGGTTGCGACTAATGCAAGGCTAACGATTGCCAGTTGCATCGAAGGGCGCTTCACAGCCCTGGTGAGAGACGTCTGGAGCGCATGGCCAAAGCTATTGCTGGTGGGGCCTATTGCATAGACCTTGATCGGCTTTTCCAGATTTTTGACATATTGCTCGCCAAGCTTGGTAAGTGTCGTCGGTAGCTTGCAGTCAACCTGCTCATAAACGTTCTCAGAGACGCAGATGCCGCCTGGCACCGCTACCGATTCCAGGCGAGCAGCGATGTTTACGCCGCCACCAAGCACATCCCCGTTCGGCTGGATAGTGACATCACCGATATTGATACCGATGCGGTAAAGGAGCCTTTCTCGCTCCTTGACCCCAGCGTTGTAGGCCTTGTGCGCTTCCTGTATCTCTAGGGCCGCTTCAACGGCTTCAACCGGGCTCTCGAAGATGGCGATGATGCTGTCGCCCGCGGTATTGGCGATACGTCCGTTATATTTTGCAATCAACGGATCCATCCGACTACGAAGTTCCGCAAGATGAGACAATGTCGCAGCCTCGTGCTCCTCCATATGACTGCTATACTGCGCGACATCGGCGGCCAGTATTGTCGCGAGGGTGCGCCTCATGATGCCCCCCTACTGGGTACCGTCCACCATCTCTCGACTGGAACCTCGCCGGATACTGCTGTACCAGACCACCAGAGGGGCATCAGACTTGAGACGGCTTACGAAGCTTCGATAAACGCCGTACTTGAAATAGACCGGCACGTCTCGATCGACATTAGGACCCTTTACTCCTACCTTCTTTGCGCCGTTGACCCACACATCAATAAAGCCCGCCTGGGTCCTGGACCAAATCGCGTGGACAGTTATGCTCGTCCAGTGGCCTTTCATTGCATTCGCGGAACCGAGTCCAACCTGCCGTAAGGGGGGAAGTGGGCGCATGGGGTCCGCTTGCCTCACAGAAGGATTTGACAGCTCGAAGATATATCGGCCGTTTTGAATTTGGAAAAGAACCGGCGGTTTGCCGTCGCCGAACTGATGAAATTGACCCAGCTTGGTATTGATCGAGCCACTGGCTGGCCAGTCTTTAGGAATGAACACCGAGAAGTGGTACCAATACTCGTGATCCAGCCGTGAAGCTGGCTTATTTTCCCACTTCTCAACCCTTTCCCTGTCCTTTTGGCAGTCACCAGTGGAGGCGGGGCAGTCACCCGAGCGTAATTCGAAGCGCTCTGCTCTCGTCCCGTCCGGGGCAGCACCTCGCTGATACGAATAACCTCTCGCGGATTGAAGGGAAAAACTGCCAAAACTGTCCGCAGCTTGCGCCTTTGGCCCGAGACCGAGGGAGGCGGAAGATAGAATGATCGCAGACGCTAAAATGCCATGCCGAGAACTAAATCCGCGCATCCATCCTCCTCTGGGGCGGCAATGCTTTGGCTGGTCCTTGGCTACCTCTGGCCGCCTTCGTGAGAACGAAGAAGACCACATCCAACCGTGACCTGCAACAAGCGCTGGCCTAAGCAATTTGCAGGATAGGCGGCTGCAAGGAGAGCAATACCGATCACATTCATTGTCGTCGGATTGCGAACCCTGCAAGGACTTTTCGCTGAAGGCTGTCAAAATCCAGATTGCTCAGACAAAATATGGAGCCCGAACGGCCATGCTAAAGACGCTATTCTCTGGCTTTAATAGATCGCCTAGTGGAGTTTCAAATCTCTCGCCGGAGCAGCCCATTGAGGTCTCCTCCGGTCTTTCCGGACCTACCATTCTCCCATTGCTCACAACTATCCAGCTTTCGGGGCGCAGAGGGTTAGCACCTGAATAGGTCGGTCGGCACCAGCATCCCCCACATACCGTCGCCATTTATTGCCCACCCCTCATATTCATGATAGCTTAACTACACTTTCGCGCTTGTAAGCCAGGGATGGCAAGACGGGGGTGCGCGATGAATGTCTTTTGGATCAGCTTCATCTGTTTCGGCCTTGGGATTTCCGCAGCGTCCGCGGGCCCACTGCACGATGCCGCGCGCGAAGGCAATGTCGAGCGCGTCAAGCAGCTTGCCGATCAGGGAGCAAACCTCGCTGAACTGGATGATACGGGCGAGCCGGCGCTGCTGATTGCGGCCCTGTCCGGCAAGGCCGATGTCGTCACTCTTCTTCTTGATCGCGGCTGCGATATCGGAATCCGCAACAAGGGTGGGCTGACGGCCCTGCATGCGGCAGCCTATGGCGGCCATCTCGATATCGTGGAGCTGCTGGTGGCGAAAGGCGCCTCCGTCAATGATCACAAGAACTTCTACAGCATGACGCCGCTGCATGCGGCAGCCGAGGAAGGCCATGCCGATGTCATCGCTTTCCTGCTTGCGCAAAAGGCCGATATCGAGCCGAAGGAAAGAAACGGCTACACGCCGGTGACCCAGGCCGGATGGAGATCACACTGGGACGCCGTCACTCTATTGTTGAAAGCAGGCGCCGCCTGTCAGGGAGCGGACCTCACGGGTCAGTGGCTCTATGACGAATGCACGAAGCGAAAATGAGCGTGCGCGCCTGAAAACGGGAGCATTGAAATGTCTCACTGGAATGGATTTGTGAAGGCCGCAGCTATAGGTGGCCTTGCCGTCCTGCTGCTGGCAAACGAGGCCACAGCAGAAGACTTCGTCAATACCGGCTATTTCGGGGATGTGGCGATCAAGGGCTATGACCCGGTGGCCTATTTCACTGATGATAAAGCCGTGGAAGGGTCGCCGCAATATTCCCATCACTGGCTGGGCGCGACCTGGTATTTCGCCAGCGCCGAGCATCGTGACATGTTCGTCAAGGATCCCGGCAAATATGCCCCGCAATATGGCGGCTACTGCGCCGATGGCGTGTCCTTCGGAACGGTCACCACCAATATCGATCCGAATGCCTGGCGGATCATCGAAGGCAAGCTCTATATCAGCTATGATCCGGGTGCGGCTGAGGGACTGGTAAAGAACCCGACAAAGGTGGTCGACTCCCAGAAGCACTGGTCGCAAGTGCAGAACATTCTGATATCGGAGAAGGCGCAGAAAGACTGGCAGCATCCCTCTGCCCAGTAGTTGACCAATCACCGGTCAGCGTCGATCGAAAAGAATTTCAGCGCCTGCGGCGTGACATGCACGTATGTCGCGCCGGGCTCCTCGGGAGCGTGATTGCGATAGATATTGCCGCAGACCATCCTGTCGAGGAAATAGCCCGCGAATTTCTCGCAGAGCCAGTCTCCACTGATCTCGACGGTGCCGGTGATATTCGTGTTGGCGCTGCGATAGGCGGTATTGCCGGCCTTGTCGAAGAACTGGACGAATTGCGTGCCGTTGCGGTGTTTGCCGTTCCAGGTCTTGTCACTGATGAGATCGCGCAATTGCTCGCCGGTGACCTGATCAGCCTTCTCGCCCTGAAATCCAAAAGGCCATTCGGGAATTCCCGCTTTCTGCAGCCTGGTCAAATGCAGGTTCAGATCCTCCTTGCGCCAGTAGTCGTAGAGATAGCTGTAATAGGTCAGATTGCTTTCTGGAAAGAGCTCCAGCAGCTTCGTCTTCTCCTGCAGACTGCGTTTCTTATCGCCGTCCTCGATATAGGCTGCAGCCAGGAATTCGCGCGCAGCCTCCGCATTGGGAAGCGCGTCGCGGGCCGCCTCCATCAGTGAGATCGCCCGGTCGTCATCACCGACGATGTAGAAGACGATACCCGCAAGCAATTGGAAGCCGGGAGATGGCGAAGGATCGAAGCGCAGCGCCTTTTCCATTTCGCTGATCGCCTGCTCGCGATTGCCGATGTGAGCGAGCACGAGGGCCAGATTGCCATTGGCTTCAGCATCACTCGGCTGCGCCTGCACGGCACGGTTCGCCGATATCAGCGCCTCCGTCTGGCGACCATCCACCAATTGCAGGAGGGCAAGGACCGTATGCGCCCGCGCATTGTTCGGATCGATCTTCAATGCCTGCCCTGCCGCGTCATAGGCGATCTTGCGGGCCACGGCCGCCGACCAGAGGATATTGTAGTCGTTGCGCCAGACATCGACGGCGATGCGCGCGATACCCGCATGTGCATCGGCAAAATTCGGATCGAGGTCGATCGCCTTCTGATAATAGGACAGCGCCTCGCGGTAGGTCGCGACGTCTCCATAGGTGAGACCCGCCTGCTCGGCGCGCATATAATAGTCGTAGGCCTCGAGATTCTCCGTGGGGATCTGCGCCAGTTGCGTGCGCTCGCCCTCGCTGAGCCTGATGGCAAGTGCCGCGATGATCTTGCTGATGACATCATCCTGGACCGCGAAAAGGTCGGCATATTCGCGGTCGTAGCGCTCGGCCCAGAGGGAAAGGCCGGTCAGCGCATCGATCAGTTTGACATTGATGCGCAATCGCGAGCCCGCGCGCTGCAGCGTGCCTTCAAGGACATAATGGACGCCGAGCTCGGCCGCCACATCCTGTATCTTGCCGCTGTTGTCGCGCACGGCGAAAACGGAGTGTCGCGCGATGACGAAGAGCCCGGAGACTTTCGACAGTTCCGTAATCAGATCATCGGTCAGGCCTTCGGCAAGATGATCGTGCTCGACGTCGCCGCTGACATTGATGAATGGCAACACGGCCACGGAGGGCTTGTCCGGCAAAGGATAGGCAAAGCGCTGGGTCAACGACGGATTTTCGAGCAGCGCCCATGGCTGCCACCACAGCGCCGCTCCGGCCAGAATGAGCAGGACGGCAGCAGCAACCATTGCCGCGATGCGCCGGCGGCTGAGATATTTTCGCAGATTGCTGAACTTCTTGGCTGCCGCCGGATCGAACACGACGCGGTAGACGCGCACGGGTTCGGGGATGCTTTTGACCCTTTGCTCGCCAAGCGAAATGAAACTGACATCGAGCTTCGATTTCACCTGATCGTAGGCTGGCCCGGAGATCGCGATCCCGCCGGGCTCGGCGAGCACCTGCATACGGTCGGCGAGATTGACGCCATCGCCGTGGATATCGCTCCCCTCGACGATGATGTCACCCAGATTGATGCCGATGCGGAAATCCAGGCGAAAATCGGCCGGAATCTCCGCATTGTGCTTCGCCTTCAGCTTCTGCACGTCCACCGCGCAGCGCATGGCCTCGACCACACTGTGAAATTCGACCAGCAGCCCGTCGCCCATGGTTTTGACCAGCCGCCCGCTATGCTCGGCTATCAGGGGCTCGACAACCTCCCTCATGTCTGCCTGGAAACGCAGACGCGTCCCCTCCTCGTCGACCTGGCTTAAACGGCCATAGCCCACGACATCGGCAATCAGGACGGCTGCAAGGCGGCGCTCCATGTCAGTCTCTTCCCCCGAAAGGACGACAGCGGCATCTTACAGCACCGCTATGGCCGATACCATCGCGGCCATTGACCGGATCTCGAATGCCTTAGGCTGACCGCGATCCCTTCCATGTCATATCACTGTCATATTCTGCATAGGTGGCATGCCAAAATGCCCATTGCCGCGCCACGTTGCGCAAATTATATGCTGCCGGCTAACAAAAATAAGAAAAAGCGAGCTTGCTATGCACTTGATTTTCAAACGCCGCAAAAGCGGCCTTATACGACGGATCGTTAACAGCTTCGATTCTGCCCAGCAGCGCTATCGTGATGCGCGCGAGGCAAGGAAGACCGCGATCCATCCCTCGTTTCTGGACGATTTCGGTATCTGACAACGCGGGCGCTCCATCCTAGGAGCGCTCTGCAATCCCTTTTTGGGCTAGGTTCCATCGCCCTCTCAGGCAGCCTTCTGATCCCGAGATACCATGCCGGTATTCTGCCTGATCTCTCCCTTCTTCAACATGATCCCGCAGGCAAACGCGACGGCGGAGAACACGAAGAAGAACGATTCGCCGATTGCCAACCGGTTGTTGGAGTTGGACAGGATCGTTCCAAGGAAGAATAGCGTCACCGTGCTATAGGCGAGTAGCGCGCTGAGGCTGATCAACTTGGCTCTCCACGCAGCGAAAACGCGACTGTACATGGCCGTTGCCAATATGGCGAAAACGATAATGCCGAACAGCCCGTGACGGACAAGCATTTCGAAATAGCCGTTATGAAGCAGCGTATAGGGCACGCTGGCATAGGTGGTCGAGTTCCAGAGCGTCAGCCAGTGGTTGCCGGCACCAAAGAGAGGCGCCTGGGCAATCACTTCCGAAGCATTTGCCCAGAGCTGCAGCCGTTCACTCATCGACTCCGGCGTATCTTTTGACGCGATCGCAGCAGCGACAGCATTCCATGCGCCATGCGCAGAGATTTCGGTCTCGATCCGTGCGGTGGCCTCGTAGGTCGGGCCGGCAAACCTCCAAATATCATCACCACCGACAAAAAGCGCTGCTGCGATAAGGGCGACGACAACAGCCCCTACCAAGGCGGCCCGGCGTTTATTTGCGTAAAGCAGCAGCGAGGCCAGCATGAGCGGTCCGACGAGGACGAGGCTCAGCCAGACGCCTTTCGCCTTGGAGCCGTAAATATTGAAAAGGCAGAGCGCGATGACGAGTGTCGCGACGGCAACAATCCAGTTGCCGGAACGGCGCGCGAGCTTGCCAGTCTCCCAGGCGTGCAACAGCCAGTAGAAGGCGCCGATCATCAGGAAGCCGCAGCCGATCGCGCCGTGGATCAGATTGTTATGGAAGAGCGGCGAAATACGGTCATCGCCTTCCAGAATCTGCCGGTAGTCGGTGGAGATCAGCAGGGCGGCAAGTGCGATCGGGAAATAGATCGCAAAGACCGTTTCGACATGTTTCCGGCTGGAATAAAGCGCGATGCCAACAGCCGGGAAAAACAGCGGAAAGGCGTAGAGCCAGTCGGACGCGCCCTTTTCACCGTCGACGATCAGGCCGAAGAGGAAGCGCAGCAGCGCGTAGGCGCCCCAGGCAAGGCAGGCATTGGCCAGCCAGTCTCGCTTCAGCAGACCTAAATTCGGCTTGAACCAGACAAAGGTCGTCCCGATCAGCAACAGCGCCGCATAGCGATAGCTATCGCTTTCCAGAATGGGAGCCGAAATCAGCAGCAGCCACAGGATGACGAGGACGGGCTTGAGGCGGGAGGGCGTGGCAATCGGCTCTTCGCTCGCTACCATAGAGAATATTGCACCCTTCTAGCATAATCGGCGGCGCGAAGCAGATACGTGACCGAGCGGCGTATTCCCTTGAATTTCTGCCGTCTGTAGTCGAGCTTCGTCGCAATCGCCGTTTCGTGGCTGTTTAGCCCTAGCTCTATCAGATTGTTCTCGACCGTAAAGGTATTAACCTCGGTCGACCACCCGCGTTCTAATGCCACATCGAAGGGATAGACCATGACGGTCATCGTCCTTCCTGCGGCCCGTGGATGCAGCGGCCGGTGGCATCGCCGAATTTCGTCGTCGCCTTCTTCAGGATGCCTTTGGACTGGTGGTTGAGCAACTTGACCAGTTCCTCTTTCGGAACCGCGGCAAGCGCAGCCTCTGCACGTTCCATCAGATCGGGCTGCGGTTCCACGTCATCTTCCATGATGATCGCTGCATCATGCCGACGTCGAGCGCCAGCGAATCGGCCTTCCGCGAAAGCCCTTCCCATCGGGCGATGGAGCGGTTCAGGTTGATGACATAGGCACCGATTTTCATAAAAGCGAAACTTCAGCATGAGACAGAAATGCGGTTCTTTATAAGTCGAGGCTTAACCGCGGGCAACATCCACACGCCCAGATTACCTACCATGCGTTGATTACCCCCTACACCCTTTAGTCGAAAGCAATCATCATGGTAAAGCAATTCTCATATCGATTCCTGCCGCAATAGCTTCACAATCCACAGACACAAAGCTCGCAGGGACGCAAACAGCCGAGGAACAAACATGGCGCCGAACTACACCAAGACTGCCCTTCTGACAGCCTTTCTGAGCCTGCCGCTCGCGGCATCAGCTCCGCTTCTTGCGCAGGAGAATCGGCCGCGCGAAGCGGTCATCAACGTATCAGGAGAAGGCGAATCGGCATTGGCTCCCGATATGGCCGTCGTCAATCTCGCAGTGGTCAAACAGGCAAAGACAGCCCGTGAAGCGCTCGACGAAAACAACAAGGCGATGAACGAGGTGCTGGCCGCGCTCAAAAAGAGCGGCATTGCCGATCGCGATCTGCAGACCTCGGGCTTTTCGATCCAGCCGCAGTACAATTACCCGCAGCCGGTCGACAACCAGCCGCAGCCGCCGCAGTTGATCGGCTACCAGACCAGCAATTCGGTCACTGTCCGCGTCCGCGACCTGTCCAAACTGGGCGAGATCATCGATCAGTCTGTCACGCTCGGCATCAATCAGGGCGGCGATATCCAGTTCACCAACGACAAGCCGGAAGCAGCCTTGGAGGCAGCCCGCAAAAACGCTGTCGCCAACGCGATCAAGAAAGCGAAGACCTTGAGCGAAGCCGCCGGCGTGAAGGTCGGCCGCATCGTCGAGATCAGCGAGAATGTCATGCGCCCGATGCCGCAGCCGGTCTACCGCGCCGCGATGATGAAGGAAGCCTCCGATGCCGCTGCCGTTCCGGTCCAGGGCGGCGAGAACAGCTACAATGTCACCGTCAGCATGACTTTCGCAATCGAGCAGTAAAGCTCGACAGGGCGCTTCGGCGCCCTGTCCCGACGTGAAAAGCTGCTCAAAAGAAAACCGCCCTTGCTGTCTGCAAGGGCGGTTTTTTATGCGATGGACGATCGTGCGCCTGGTATCAGCGGCGCATGAGCGGGCAACCGCGAACGTTGCCGAAGGTCATCTGGTCGGGGCCGCGGCGGCTCCAGCCCTGTACGACGACACGGCGCGGCGTGACATCGACGACGCGCGTGCGGCGCAGGCCGTAATCCTCGGCGATGTTTTCCGCCATGCGCGGATCGCAGCCGCCACGCGGTGGACGCCCGTAACCCGGCGGACGGCCGTAACCCGGCGGCGGTGGCGGCGGGCGGCGCCAGTCCGGTGGGGGCGGACCACGGTCCGGTTCGCCAATAATGATATTCACCTGTGCTGCAGCCGGCGCAACGGTGCCGGCCAGTGCAGCAGCGGAAAGAAGGGCGGCAAGCCCCGCCTTCGCCAGAAACTGCATCATGAAAAAGATCCTCGTGGTTGATAGCCGCGCGGGCAACTGCCGGAGCCTGTTCCGGAATCACTTACATACAGTTCCGAGAGAAAACGGGTGACGGTGTCGCGGTCAAGGCAAAACGGCCGGAGCTCAAGTTTTCCTGACTCCGGCTGAACGAATTAGCGATACATGAGCGGGCAACCGCGCGCATTGGCGAAGGTCATGCGGTCCCAGCCACGGCGGTCACGGCCGGCAACGACGACCCGGCGGGGCGTAATGTTGGAAATACGCACGTCGCGCAGGCCGGAATAACGGGCCTTGCGGATGGCCTGCATCGGCGAGCAGCCGCGAACCGGCGGGCGATGATACTGCGCCTTGACGACGAAATCCGTCTGGGGCGCGGCGAAAGCAACGGAGCCGGCAAACGGGAGGGAACTCAGGGCGAGCAGTGCGGCAAGCGAAGCCTTGGCAAGGAAATGCGACATTGGGGTTGTCTCCTCGTAGTGTTTCCTCGATCTCCCTTTTGGGATTGTCTGGAGACTAAACGCATGAAGCTGAATGCCGCTCGAACCGCCCATTCAGTTGGCATTCACAAGGGTTAATGACCTCACGGACTCAGATGCAGCACCACCTCGCGCCGGTGCGGGTGGTCGCGGTGCTCGAAGAGATAGATGCCCTGCCATGTGCCGAGCATCAGCCGGCCGCTGCTGACGGGAACGCTGATCGAAACCTGCGTGAGCGCCGCCTTGATATGCGCCGGCATGTCGTCAGGTCCCTCCGTCGTATGGACGACCCAGCCCATCGACGAATCGGATGACGGCGGCACGAGGCGACGGAAGAAACTGTTGAGATCCGTCTTCACGTCGGGATCGGCATTTTCCTGAATGAGCAGCGAGCAAGAGGTGTGGCGCACAAAGACCGTCAGCAGCCCCTCTTCCAAGCCGGACCGGCACACGAAGTCATTGGCCTGATCGGTAAATTCGTAGAGGCCCTGGCCGAGGGTGGAAATCACAAAGGTAGTCTGGGGCAAGGCTGTCTCCGTCGCAGATTGTCTCTCGCGAGGTGGCGTGCCTTGCCATCGAAGTCAATGGCATCGGCTCGATGCTAGAGCCGCAGCAACTCCTCGAAACCGCCATAGATCATGCGCTTGCCGTCAAATGGCATCTTCCACTTGTCGCTGGAAAGGCGCGGATCGGCCATGACCTTGGCATTGACCTCGTCGCGCTGCTGTTTGGATTCGTAGAGGATCCAGGAGAAGACCACCACCTCGTCATCCTTGGCCATCACGGCGCGTGGAAATGAGGTCAGCTCGCCATAGGGCACGTCGTTGCCAAGGCATTCGACATATTCGAGCGCGCCATATTCCTTCCAGATCGATCCGGCATAGGCGGAGAATTCCTTGTAGGCATCGACATTCTCGCGGGGAACGGCGACGATGAAACCATCAACATAGGACATTGCACTTCTCCTCTCGTGTTAACGTCCATAGGACGTTAGACGCCGGCGGCATCCGACATTGCCGCGTCAATTAACGCCGGCGACCGATGCGGCAAGGAGATAAGGGCTAGCCCTGAAGGGTCTTCACCTTCAGAAGGTCAGGGAAAAGCCGCGTCCACAAGAGCACGACGACGATCGTACCGACCCCGCCGACAATGCCGGCCACGACGGGGCCGACCACGCCGGCAAGCATGCCGGATTCGAATTCGCCAAGCTGGTTCGAGGTGCCTATGAAGAGCGAATTCACAGCATTGACGCGGCCGCGCATCTCATCCGGTGTCAGAAGCTGCACGAGAGAGCTTCGCACAACGACGCTGACCGTATCGGAGGCACCGATGACGAGCAGCGCGATGACGGAAAGCGCAATGTTGGTCGAGAGCGAGAAGACGATGGTGGCGACACCGAAGACCGCGACCGCCGCCATCATCTTCCGGCCGACATTCGATGTGAGGGGCCGACGGGCCAGCACGATGGACATGGCAAGCGCACCGATTGCGGGCGCCGCGCGCAGCAGGCCAAGACCCCACGGGCCGGCATGCAGGATATCGCGCGCAAACATCGGCAGCAGCGCTGTCGCGCCGCCAAGCAGTACCGCGAAGAGATCGAGCGAAATCGTGCCGAGCATCACCGGCCGGCTGCGGATGAAGGAAACGCCGGCGAAGACGGAGGTAAGTGTCACCGGCTCGCGTTTCGAAGGCGTCCACTCCATGCGGATCGAAATCACGTTGAAGCTCGCGACAGCAAAAAGCACGGCCGCGATCGCGAAAGGCGCAATGGGGCTGACGCCATAGAGAAGACCGCCGAGCGACGGGCCGATGATCAGCGCCGTCTGCATCAGCGAGGTCGAAGTGGCAACAGCTCTCTGCAGCATCGAGGCCGGCACGATATTGGGCAGGAGAGCCGCCATGGTGGGCCGCTCGAACGCGACGACGGCGCCCATGATGGTGACCGCGACCAGAATTCCTACGGGCGAAAGCCATTGCTGCCAGGTCGCGATCGCCAGCACCAGTGCAGTGATCGCCTCGATCAGCTGGCAGGCGAGCCCGATCCGCCGGCGATCGAACCGGTCGGCGACGTGACCGACGACAAAGGTCAGCACGGCCATCGGCAGGAACTGGCAGAAACCGACGAGGGCGAGCGCGAAGGCGCTGTGTGTCTGATCATAGATCATCCACCCCATGGCGATACCGACGGCCTGGAAAGAAAGCGAGGAGAAGACTCGGGAGGCGGCGAAGTTCAGATAGCCGGGATGGCGCAGAACGCTATCCCGCTCTTTCACTGGTATGTCCATTGTTCAGTCACCGGCCTGCGGCCGAGCCACAGGCACATATAGGAATCTTATAAGAACGGGACGGTGTTCTGCTTGAAAATGATTTATGTCAACCGGAATAAGCTCCGGCGCGCAATTGCCGCATCAACGTGGGGGCGGACAGCAGCCGACCATTTGGCACGCGGCAGTATGGAGTTGGTCGCGCATATCAAGCAGCCACATGGTCTCTTCCATGACATCAAGGATTGCCGTACGCAAACCCGGATCGACAAGAGCGAGTAGCTCGTTCTGCGAACTGCCTATGGTCGCTGTGCCGCCGAGAAGCTTCCTCATCTGCTCGACAGAGGGAGCGGTGGAAATCTCGACCCTATCCAGGATGTCCGGAGACGGAATGCCCATCCAGGCAAGTGCGGAAGCGACGAGCACTTTGGAAAGTGCCCGGCACAGAGGACAGGACAATTCCTCGGATGTGTTGACGATCTTCCGTTTGAAACAGGCGATTGTCGCCCGGACCTTGCTGTTGACGGCTGCGAACATGCCGACTGCGATCCTGCGGGCAGCGTCGACAGGTCTCAATATGTAGACCCTTTGTCGGCTCCTAAGTGAGGTGGCGGCACTATTTTCCTCATTGAAACCCTGAACAAGAAAATCGCCCCTTCCCGCCAGTATTTCCAGAAGGATCAGAACGTATCCGTCACTGCGAGAAATATCGAATTCAAGATTGAAAGAACCATCGCCGATGCTCTCTACAATCCGGATATCCAATACTTCGGAGCGAAGCTCCACCTGATCCAGTTTCATGAAGCCCCCGGTCTGCAGTATCCTCGCGCGCGGCAAAGATACTGCAACCTGAGAGGGATTCATATTAACCCAATACGCTTACGCATCAGGCGTCATCTTGAACCCGGTGCGTAGATCATAGGTGGAAGTCAAGTTATCCCTTAGAACTGCCCCGCTTCGGGCGACGACAGCTCTTCGATGGAATCGACCCTGTCAGGGTAAAAGGCCATATAGCCCTTGATGTTGGCGACGGCGGGATTGGGCGTCTCATACGTCCAGATCGCATTCTTCGAACGCTCACCGCCAACAGGAATGCTGTAGTAGGAGGCATCCCCCTTATAGGGGCAATGGCTCTCGTGGTCGGTGCGCTCCAGCAGCGACATGTCCACATCCTTGCGTGGAATATACTGCACCGGCGGATAGGAAGCCTCGCGAAGCGTCAGCGCATCATGCGTATCGGCAATCACTCGGCCACCCAGTTTGACGACGATACGGGAGGGATTGTGTTCGACGGTGATCGGATGGTCCGGCCCGGGAATCTTGATCGGCTTGCCTGACATGGATGTCATCTCCGGATTGATAGCTCTCGGAAAGAGATAGGATAAGCAAGCGACCATCCCAAGGGGTCAGCAGCTCCCTTCTCGTTCTTGGCGGATTTCATAGGCCCGCGGATGTGTGGATGAGGGACAGCATCGGCGGCTTCGTGCCGGACTTCGCAGTGATATCGCCAATGATGATGAAAGAGCCGCGAAGGCGTCCACCTCCGCGGCTTGTGATCTGCTATCCGCTTACCAGCGGTCGAGGCCGAGCAGCTTACGGCCGAGTGGCGTCAGCTCGGCGGTCTTGGCATTGTGCTTTTCCCATTCGCGCGGATCGCCGGGGAAGGCATCACGCTTCGGATGGTCGAGTTCCCGCCATAGGCGGATGCGCTCTTCGCGTTCTTCGGCATTGTCGTATTCGGCCGGATGCATGGAGATATATTGCGCCATGCGCACACGGTTCTCCGCATGGTTCGGGCGAACACCATGGGCAAGCAGCGAGTTGAAGATCATCAGATCGCCCGGCTCCATATCGATATTGACAGTCGAAAGGCCGGTCATATCTGGATGCATTGGATCACGATCCTCAGGCTGCGTCTTCACCCATTCGTCGAAATGCTCGAAGAGATAGGGAACGCACTGGAAGCCGCCGACATCGCCGTCCTGCTTCTTGAGACTCAGTACGCCCTGCACGCCGATCGGTAGCGGCCGGATGGATGTATCAACATCCCAATGAATGAAGCCGTTCGGATTGCCCTTGACCTTCTTCGGCGGGTTCAGATTGGCGCGGTCGATCGTCACCCACAGGTCTTCGCGGTCCCAGATGTCGACGAAGACATCGTAGACGCGCTTTTCCATGCGGTTATCCCAGAGGGCCTGGTGATTGTAGATCTCCAGCATGCCGGTATTGTTGAGCTCTTTCATCTTGTGCTCACGGCGCTGCGGCGCATACCAGGTGGAAGAATCGTTCGGATCCTTCTCGTCAAAACGCCAGAGCACTTCCCCAAGCCGCTCGACATTGGCTGCAGGAACGGCCTGGCGAACGATCACATAGCCCATTGTCGTCCAGTGCTGCCAGTCCGCCTCCGAGAGCACGCGCAGCGGCAATCTCTTCTTGATGTCCTTGAGCTGGGTGTTAACCGACGAGGCCGTCGGATGAGCGTCGCGTTTCGCTGCCAGTTGCATGAGATCCTCCCATCGTTTGATTCATCCCTGTGGTTTCAGGCAATAAGGAGAGTGTAGTGCACGGGCACCGGCCATGTTGTGCCAGCTTGGCAAATTATGATACTATTCTGGCGTCAATAGTCCGAAAGGCGCCCGATGAGGCCTTATCTAGAGATATTGCCGCGGCATGCCGACAGCTCCTGGAGCATGCTGAACCGGCGGCTGGATGACGCGATCCCGTTCCAGTGGCACCATCATCCCGAGTTCGAGCTGACGCTGACACTGAATTCCATCGGCCAGCGTTTCATCGGCGACCATACCGGGGAATATGAGGATGGCGACCTCGTGTTGGTCGGCCCCAACCTGCCGCACACCTGGGTATCGCGCGCGAAATACGACGAGGCAAACCCGCATATCGCCCTCGTGCTCTGGTTCCATCCGGACTGGATACAGAAGATGACATCGGGGGCTGTAGAGCTTCGTCCGGTCGAGTCCATGCTTGCCCGCGCAGATCGCGGCCTCCACTTCTCGAAGGAGGCAGCCGAAGCCGTCCGCAACGACATCGAGGCGATCTTCGCAAAGCCGCCCGCTGAACGGCTGCTCTCGCTCTTCGACATTCTCGGCTCCATCGCCGGCGACCGGCAGGCATCTGCGCTGGCCAGTACACCTGGTCAAAGCCGAGAATTGCAGGAGAACCGTGAGCGCATCGACCGGGTACTCACCCACCTGCATCTGAATTATGCCCGCACGATCGCACTGGAAGAGCTCGCCAATATAGCCGCACTCAGCGTCTCCGGCCTGCACCGGCTCTTCCGCCGTCACACTGGTACGACCGTCTCCGACTATCTGATCCGTATGCGCATCGGTGATGCCTGCGCGCGCCTTTCGGCCACGGTCCAGCCCGTCGGCCATATCGCCGATGCCGTCGGCTATAGTTCGCTTGCCAATTTCAACCGGCAGTTCAGGGCACAGACCGGAATGACGCCGCGGGAATACCGCAACGTCTTCCGCCGCGCCTAAGCTTTCTCGTTTCGGCGTAGGCTGGCAAAACCAAGCCCAATGACGGCTGCGAGCACACAGGCGATCCCGAATATCTGGTTGAGGCCGATCGCTTCCCCCAGGAAAAGGAAGGCGAAGATGACGGCGGATACCGGCGCCACGGCGGTAAACAGAGACGCTTCCGCACCGCTTACGCGCTCCGCCCCCGCATACCAGAGCACGAAGCCGCCGACCGTCGGCACCAGCGCGTAATAGATCACCGCAGCGACGGCGGACTGCACGCCGTTGCCGATATCATGGTGCTCGAACAGAGCCGGTACGGCTGCGACCACGAAACCGATCGCCGTCATCAACGCCGACTGCGTCAGCGGCGGAATGGCCGTACCAAGCCGCTTGTTCAACAGAATGAACAGCCCTTCGCAGATGACGGCCCCGAAGATCATGATATCACCGACAAGAGACCCTTGCCCGGCCGCCGGCGAAAAGGCGATGGAAAAGACACCCGCAGCCGCAAGCCCGATCGCCAGCAGCAGGAAACGATGCGGCGTCTCGCCAAGCAGGAGGATGGAGATCGCCGCGGAGACGACCGGCAGCGTGCCGATGATGACGCCGGCATTGGCCGCCGATGTCAGCGACAGGCCTGAAATCAGCAAGGTCGTGTAACCGACGCTCCCGGCCCCCGCCTGTGTGACGAGGATCAGCCAGTCCCGCCCGGAGAGCCGCGGCAGCCACGATCCCGTCCAGCGCATGAGGAAAAGGAACAAGGGAAAAGCCACGGCAAAGCGTAGCGCCGTCGCCGTAAAAGGAGGCAGGCCCGAGGCAATGACCTTACTGGCGATGACAGTGCTGCCAACCGTCACCATGGCCAGCGTGAGATAGATGTAACCCTGAAATTCCCTGCTCATCTGCCGCTCCCCTCGAGATGGAGCAAACAAACAGGTTGGGCAGCGCGGGGTCTTGAACGAAATTGCAGGAGATCAGGAATGGCCGCGCGCATAAGCGCCGGGTGTCAGGCCATAGCGGGAAACGAAGGCGCGCGTCATATGGCTCTGGTCGGCAAAGCCGCTTTCGGCTGCAGCCTCCGCAAGCGACGAACCGCCGGCGATCAGCCGTCGGGCAAGATGCACGCGAGCCTGAACGAGATAGGCATGCGGCGTAAAACCCGTCGCCCGTGCAAAAGCGCGCAGCACCTGAAACCGGCTGAGGCCGCTCTCCCATGCCAGATCGGAAAGTGAAATCTCGGCCGCCGGATCATCATCGATCATGCTGCGGGCATGAACAACGGCATGCGGTGCCGTTGCCGGCTCCTCCCGCATCGCCGTTTCCCGCAGGGCATCGGCAATGACCGAGAACAGCAGTTCCTCGCAGCGCATTCGTTCCTCGTTGCCGGTCACGGCAGAAAACAGCGCGCGAAATCGTTCGGCGAGCACCCTGTCGTGAATGACGGGACGCGGAATTTCCGAGCGGCCGATCCCGCCTTGTGCAACCTCGCGCGCAAGACCCTCCATCACGGCAGGATCGAAATAGAGAATGCTCCAGGAGCGCGCCTCGCCGATCGGCGCGCCATCATGGACCTCATTCGGATTGACGGTGATGAGATCGCCGGCCTCCGCCTCGACCATGCCGCGTCCGCTCAGCGATTTCTGCGCACCGGAAAAGATCAGGCCGATGCCGAACTGCTCATGCGTATGGCGCGCGAAACGATGGCCTGATGTCGCCACCACGGCCTCCACGCCGGGCACGGACGAGCGCAGCATCCTGAACTGGCTGGCGGCCATGGCAATCTCCTTCGCGGCCGACTTTGCCAGTCGGAAGTAAGCCGGGCAAGCGCTGAAGCAGGTCCAGCAAAAGCGCGCAGCGGTTTTGCGTCAGGAATTGCGCCAAATCAAAGAGTTCTAAAAGAACTCATCCAGGAGCTGATAATAGTCCAGCTTCACGGGATCGATGATCGACAGGCCGTAAGCATTGAGAAACAGCCGCACGAACTCCTCGCCGAAATTATAGGCGATGCTGTGGCAGGCAAGCGCGATATCCTGATAGCGGTCGGTGACGCCAAGGCGGCAGCAATCGATATAACCGGCAAACCGCCCGTCTGCGACCATGAAGTTCGGCAGGCAGGCATCGCCATGCGCAACGACGAGATTTTCGCTTTCGGGCCGCAGCCGCTGCAATTCGCTGAAGAGGAAGAAGGCGCTTTTGCCGAGCCGTATCTCGTCGAAATCCGTCTCGTCGACGACGCCGGCCCGCATGCGCGCTTCAGCGACCGCGAGGCGCTTCTCCAGCCGATGATCGAACGGACAGGCGCCGATATCGACGTTATGGAGAGTGCTAAGCGCAGAGGCGAGGATCTCGATCCGCTCTTCGGGCAGCAGCGTTGCAGCAGTAGCGAGATCCACGCCCGGCAGCGCCGTCATCAGGAGAAAACTGCGCTCTCCGTCGCTCTCCTGGGCGATGACTTCAGGACAATCGAGGCCTTGGCTACGAAGCCAGACAAGTCTCTCGGCCTCATCGGCGAGCTCGCAAAACGGTCCGGCCTCCTCGACCTTCAGGTAAAGCCCCGGATATCCCTCGCCTTCCAAACGAAAAACACAGGCCGACGACCGCCCGAGAGCGTCCCGCCGCCATTCATAGCCACCAAGATGGCTCCGGAGCGAAACCGGAAGTCTGCCATCCTCTTGAAGCGGAACGACCATGACGATCCTGTGATGGGAAGAGGCTCTGCCTGAACTGCTGTGGCGCTTTAGTGGAAGGTTTCGGCCGGCGCGCTTTCCAGAAGAATTTCGAAAGCTTCTTCCAGGGCGGCGACCAGAATATCAGTCAACTCGTCTGCCTTGTTTTCCAGAAACATCAGGCTGACGGCTTCTTCCTGACGCTCGAAGAACTGCTCGATCTCGTTCGACATATCATTGTCCCCTTATCCACCATAATCATCACGGCCATGGGAAAACGATAGATATGGTTCCTTGCGCGTGGCTTGTTGCGGAATGACGCGGCCAAGGTGCCGACGACTATTCGCGAATATCGTATTTTCCATACTGGTTACGGGGGATCAAGCCGCCCACTTCGTGGGCAAACGAAACCACCTTCGTGGCATCCGCATCCACCTCACAACGGAAACGAACATGGTACCAACCCTTGGCCGTACCAAAGGCCGCATCGTCGATATTCAGCAGGGTTCCTGCTCGCAACCCGTACTGGGGTAGTGCGTAGGGCTGATAACTCGGAGAACCGTAAGCGAGTTGGGCGCGAAGCTCACTGGCGCAAAGAACGGCCACCCTTTTGCTACGTGGGAGACCGTCGACTGCAGACTGCGCAAGGGAGTTTCCGTCCTCAGTGGACGAAAATAGCGTCTTGGCATTCGCCAGATCATTGTTCTTCACCACCTCTTTGGGCTTTTCAGGAGTTTTCTGCGCCGGCGCCTTGGTTTGCTCGATACTGGTCTTGGCTTCACCCGACACGTCTGCTGGCGGCCCGTTTGGCTCCGGAGAAGCATCAGCCGCCGCAACTTCCGGAAGCTTCACATCATCTGGAACGGGCCTTGATGGAGGCGTCTCAGTTTTTGGTTTCTCCGCAGCGGCCTCTGTGGGCATTTGCTGCGGCTCAACATCGCGCTTTGGGGGCGTCGTTGCCGGCTTTGCTTCGCCTTCAGACGAATTGCCTGCCAACGTTTTTTTTGGACCACTATTCTTATCACCAAATTCCGTGACAACACGCATCGGCGGCATAGGCGTCTGCTTCGTTTTTTCTGCCGTCTCTGCGGCAGGCGGAGGTGATTGCGGAGGTGGCGGTGGAGGCGGTGGCTGCTTGGCCTTCGCCTGCTCCTTCGGCTTCTCTTCCTCTTTCGGCTTTTCCTCGGGCTTCTTCTCTTCCGGTGGCGGGACGAGCTCGACCTTAACGCTCTCATCTTCTGCAGGCTTCGGCTGAATATCAGGCAAGCCGAAAATGAGGAGCGCGACGACTGGAACATGCACGAGCACGGACGCGACCACAACCCAGCGAACGCGAGGCTCCTGGTGCTCCTTTTCGTGGTCCGTATCTGCCGGTTCGACTTCGTCTTCTGTCACAGCAGCGATGTGGCCTTTAAAACTGGCAGCATCAAGCCACAAATCGAAAAAACCTCGTGAAGTTTGTGCACAGCGCCTATCGCTTCAGGCTCACTGATCGGCCTCGCCATCATCGGCGACCAGATTGTGTTCCTGCCACTCGCTCCTCGGAATGGCGTCACCTATAGCAAAGGCAAAGGCGACAACCGCCTGCCCCGCTGGATCGACCTCGCAATGGAACCGGACGTTGAACCAGTTGCGCTTGCTGCGAAAAGCCCCGCCATCCACCTCGACGCTGTTACCCCTCACCTTCTCCGCTTTCATGGCATAGGGCGCAACGAGGTCAGGGGCAGAGCCCGGACGCGAACGGCTGATCTGCTCCAGCGCTTCGAGATTGCAGAGCTGCAGATTGCGCTCCCCGCCGGACAATGTGCCGAGCAACTGGCGCGCCTTCCGGCTGCGTGGACTAGCCAGCGTCTTTCCCGAAAAGAGCTCTTTTGCCTGCGTCAGCTCCGGCGGACCCGACGTCACTGGCTTCGGCAATGTTGACAATGGCGGAAGCACCTCCCTCGATGCCGTCTCGGCTGCCGGCGGGGCATCCTCTCCCGCGGCAGAATTTGCTTTGTCTTCGCTCTTGTCCGGCAGCGGCTGGACAGCAGGCGGCGGAGTTGGAGTAGCGATCGCGGGCGGTGTCACGACTTCAACGTCGATGCTGTCTTCCGGCGCAGGCCTGATGGACTGCACATCAGGCAGGAAAGCAAGCAGGAGCAAGCCGATGACCAGATGCAGTAAGAGCGATACCGGCCAGGCCGGATCGAACTTTCCTCTCTGCAACTGGCCGGCATGTTCCATCGGCAAGGCAAGTCCATGCTCTGGGTTCAAGGCGCAGCGACACTGCCAGCGCCGCGGGACAACCGCAACGCCGCATCTGGCTCATCACCAGCTATTGGCCATCCTGACCTACGAGAGCGACGCGATGATGTCGCGGTAGTTCACTTCCGAAAATGCCTTCATGGTTTTCGTGCGGACGTTTCCGCCTGTGGCGAGAGACAGCGTGAAGCGCGCCATCACGCGATCATCAGGCGCCTCGCAGACGGCCACCATGTCATATTCGCCCATGGTGAGATAAAACTTGTCGAAGGAACCGCCCATGCCGCCGAGCATGTTCCTTGCCGCATCCAGTCGCTTGGCAGAATCCTTCACGTTCCGGATGCCCTGATCGGTCCAGTTTATCAGCAGAATGTAGGTGGTCATGCTGCACCTCCCGACGGAGGCCACGGTCACGCGGCGCATGATACAGCTCGCACGCCGCGACCGCTCTCTTCCCCCGCTGCCGAAATTATAGGCCTGTCACCACATAGGGACAAGCGGTGCGAGAGCCATCAATCGGGCTAGACGTTCCCCGACGGGCTAATCCGCTCAGGATCGCAGGCAGAGAAAAACCCGGCCAACAAGGCTGGCCGGGTTCTGGTATCGATCGTCTGGAAGCGTGAAAGCTCAGCTGTCGAGGAACGAGCGCAGTTTTCTGGAGCGGCTCGGATGCTTGAGCTTGCGCAGCGCCTTCGCCTCGATCTGGCGGATACGTTCGCGGGTAACCGAGAACTGCTGGCCGACTTCTTCGAGCGTGTGGTCGGTGTTCATGCCGATGCCGAAGCGCATGCGCAGAACGCGCTCTTCGCGCGGCGTCAGCGATGCCAGAACACGTGTCGTCGTCTCGCGCAGGTTCGCCTGGATGGCGGCGTCAATCGGCAGCAGTGCGTTCTTGTCCTCGATGAAATCGCCGAGATGCGAATCTTCTTCGTCGCCCACAGGGGTTTCGAGGGAGATCGGTTCCTTGGCGATCTTCAGGACCTTGCGGACCTTTTCGAGCGGCATGGCGAGCTTTTCGGCCAGTTCTTCCGGCGTCGGCTCGCGGCCGATTTCATGCAGCATCTGGCGCGAAGTGCGGACGATCTTGTTGATCGTCTCGATCATGTGCACCGGAATACGGATCGTGCGGGCCTGGTCGGCGATCGAGCGGGTGATCGCCTGACGGATCCACCACGTCGCATAGGTCGAGAACTTGTAGCCGCGGCGGTATTCAAACTTGTCGACCGCCTTCATCAGGCCGATATTGCCTTCCTGAATGAGGTCGAGGAACTGCAGACCGCGGTTCGTGTACTTCTTGGCGATGGAGATGACGAGGCGAAGGTTCGCTTCGACCATTTCCTTCTTGGCGATACGCGCTTCACGCTCGCCCTTCTGCACCATGTGCACGATGCGGCGGAATTCCGAGATCGAAATGCCGGTTTCCGTTGCGAGATTCTGGATCTCCTGGCGGATGTCGCGGATCGTCGTGTTCTCGCTCTTGGCGAATTCCTTCCAACCGCGGGCGGCCAGATTGCCGATCGACTTCATCCAGTTCGGATCGAGCTCAGCACCCTGATACTGCTCCAGGAACGAGTCGCGCTTGACGCCGTAGGATTCGGCCAGACGCAGCAGGCGGCCTTCGTTCTGCACGAGGCGCTTGTTGATGTCATAGAGCTGCTCGACCAGCGCATCGATGCGGTTCTGGTTGAGCGACAGCGACTTCACGGCCTTGATCAGCTCGTCCTTGAGCTCCTTGTAGCGGCGCTCCTGAGCGGAAGACAGCGTGCCCGTGGCAGCAAGGCGCTGCTCGACCTGCTGGTCCTGCAGCTTGCGCAGCTTCTTGTAGGTCTCGGCAATGATGTCGAGCGTTTCCATGACCTGCGGGCGAAGCTCGGCTTCCATCGCGGCGAGCGAGAGGTTCGATTCGTCCTCGTCCTCTTCTTCCTCTTCCGGAGGCATGCCTTCGCCGCCGACATCGGTGATGTCGTCGTCACCGGAGCGGGCGCGGCGCGTCTTTTCCTTTTCCTCGGCAGCCTTGCGGTCGGCCTCGATCTTCTCGGGGCTCTGGAACTGCGGGGCAGCCTTGGCTTCCGGACCGGAATAGGTCGTTTCGAGATCGATGATCTCGCGCAGCAGCGTCGTGCCTTCGTTCAGTTCGTCGCGCCAGATGATCAGCGCCTGGAACGTCAGCGGGCTCTCACAGAGGCCTGCGATCATCGTTTCGCGGCCGGCCTCGATGCGCTTTGCGATGGCGATTTCGCCTTCGCGCGACAGAAGCTCGACGGAACCCATTTCGCGCAGATACATGCGCACCGGGTCGTCGGTACGGTCGGTCGGCTCTTTCTTCTTGGCAGTCGCAAGTGCGGTACCGCTGGAAGGTGCGAGTTCGCCGCCCTCACCGTCCTCGCTATCAGAGCTGTCGTCGTCATCGCTACCGGAAGCGCCGGCTTCCTCGGCTTCCTCGTCTTCGATGACGTTGATGCCCATGTCTGACAGCATCGACATCGTGTCTTCGATCTGTTCGGACGTCACTT
Source organism: Hyphomicrobiales bacterium (assembly GCA_900470965.1). Classification (GTDB taxonomy): domain Bacteria; phylum Pseudomonadota; class Alphaproteobacteria; order Rhizobiales; family Rhizobiaceae; genus Rhizobium. The sequence continues at coordinate 13,247 of UCCS01000110.1, read as the reverse complement.
CTTCGGAAGGCAGGACGGCGTTCAGCTCGTCCATCGTCACATAGCCGCGCTTCTTGGCGGCCTTGATCATCTTCTTGACCGCGTCATCGGAAAGATCGAGAAGAGGGCCGTCGCTTGCGCCGTCGCGTTCGACTTCCGCTTCTTCGTTCTCTTTGACCTTCGTTGCCATTTATATCGTCGCCTTCCTGACGCTATTCATACTCGCTTCGGTGAATGGCCCTGTCGTGGCCTGGCACGTGCGCGCCGGCCTCGAATCACCTATACCCACCTAACGGGATGACATTTAAAGCCTGATTAACCACGATAGCCGGCATCGGACAGCAAAATTTCATTGCTATTGGATTTCCGGCCATGGTTGTGCGATCCGCCTTGACCCAGTTCACCGCTCAAGTCGAACGGTGATTCCCACAAAATTTGTTCTCGTCAAGCTTTTCCAGAAAAAAAGCCCCCGAAAACCCGGAAAAAGCCTTATCCACAGGCTTTGAACCGCGCCAGCGATTGCTACGCTTATTTAGTATGTCACCAGGGAAAGACAAGGGCAGAAAAATTCTGCACTTGACTTTGCGTGAGTTCGACGTCGCAACGCCGCTGCTGCGTCGAACAAGAAAGCCGGCTTACCGCGACAGACCGTCGAACGCATTCACCGTCAGGGCAGACAGATCGAACGCCGGAATGCAGCGCAGATTGACGGATGCCATCTCCATGCCATTGGGCGCCGTCGCTTCCCCAAAGGGCGCGATGCCGCACTTGGCGCAGAAGTGATGTTTGATGGCATGGCTGTTGAACGTATAGGTCGACAGGTTTTCTTCCGGCACCGTCAGATGCAGCTTCTCCCGCGGCACGAAGCCCAGAAGCCCGCCGCGCCGGCGGCAGAGCGAGCAGTTGCAATCGACTGCTTCCGTAAACGCGCCTTCAACCGTAAAGGCGATATTGCCGCAGTGGCAGCTTCCGTCGTATTTCATTCCAATTTCCTCACATCCAATCCATCACGACCTTGCCGGAATTGCCCGAGCGCATCGCCTCGAAACCATCTCGAAATTCGTCGATCTTGATGCGATGAGTGATAACCGGCGACAGATCCAGGCCACCCTGCACGAAGGCGATCATCTTGTACCAGGTCTCGAACATCTCGCGGCCATAGATGCCCTTGAGGTTCAGCATCTTGAAGATCACCTTGTTCCAGTCGATCTCGAAGCCGGCAGGCGCAATCCCGAGGATGGCGATCTTTCCGCCATTGTTCATCTTGTCGATCATGTCGCGGAATGCGGGCGCGGCACCTGACATTTCAAGTCCGACATCGAAGCCTTCGGTCATACCGATCGATTTCATCACATCGGCGAGGTTTTCCTTCGAAGCATCCACGACGTGATCGATGCCGAGCTTGCGGGCAAGATCGAGCCGATTCGGATTGATATCGGTGATGACGACTTTGCGCGCACCGGAACGCTTGGCAACGAGCGCGCCCATGATGCCGATCGGCCCCGCACCCGTCACGAGAACGTCTTCGCCGACGAGATCGAAGGAGAGCGCGGTGTGAACGGCATTGCCGAACGGATCGAAGATCGCTGCGATCTCATCCGTGACATCGTCGGGGATGGCAACGACATTGGCCTCCGGAATGCAGACGAACTCGCCGAAGGAGCCCGGCCGGTTAACGCCGACGCCGAGCGTATTGCGGCAAAGATGCCCCCTGCCCGCACGGCAGTTGCGGCATTTACCGCAGACGATATGGCCTTCGCCGGAAACACGTTCGCCGACGCGGTATTTGGTAACGGCGGAGCCGATCTCGGCGATCTCGCCCGAGAATTCGTGACCGACCACCATTGGCACCGGAATGGTCTTCTGCGCCCACTGGTCCCAGTTCCAGATATGCACGTCCGTGCCGCAGATCGCCGATTTCTTCACGCGGATCAGCACGTCGTTCGGGCCGACTTCCGGCACCGGCACGTTCTCCATCCAGAGGCCGACTTCGGGCTTCGCCTTGACCAGTGCTTTCATCATGTTGGACATGATCTTTTCTCTCCTCAAGGCTCTTAGATAACGCCGAGTTCACGGCCCGCTTCGGCAAAAACGGCAATCGCCCGCTCCACATCCGCCTTCGAATGCGCTGCCGACATCTGGGTGCGGATACGCGCCTGCCCTTTCGGCACGACGGGGAAGGAGAAGCCGATCACATAGACGCCCTTTTTCAGCATCAGTGCTGCCATATCCTGCGCAAGCTTCGCATCGCCCAGCATGACCGGGATGATCGCATGACCCTCGCCCGCCAGCGTGAAGCCGAGTTTGGTCATTTCGGAGCGGAAGAGCGATGCATTGGCCGTCAGCCGCTCACGCAGCGCATCGCCATTTTCAATGAGGTCGAAGACCTTCAGCGAGGCGGCGGCAATGACCGGCGCCAGCGTATTGGAGAAGAGATAGGGGCGCGAGCGCTGCCGCAACCACTCGACGATCTCGGCCTTAGCCGAAGTATAACCCCCGGACGCGCCGCCGAGCGCCTTGCCGAGCGTGCCGGTGATGATATCGATACGGCCTTCGACGCCGCAATATTCCGGCGAGCCGCGGCCATGCTTGCCGACGAAGCCGACGGCGTGGCTGTCATCCACCATGACCATCGCGCCGTACTTTTCCGCAAGATCGCAGACGCCCTGGAGATTGGCGATGATACCGTCCATGGAAAAGACGCCGTCGGTCGCGATCATCTTGAAGCGGCTGCCTTCCGCCTTCTTCAGCTCTTCTTCCAGCGCCGCCATATCATTATTGGCGTAGCGGAAACGCTTGGCCTTGGAGAGGCGCACGCCATCGATGATCGAGGCATGGTTCAGCGCATCGGAAATGATCGCGTCCTCTTCGGACAGCAGCGTCTCGAACAGACCGCCATTGGCATCGAAGCAGGAGGAATAGAGGATCGTGTCTTCCATGCCGAGGAAGGACGAGATACGGGCTTCAAGCTGCTTATGCTCTTCCTGCGTGCCGCAGATAAAACGCACCGAGGCCATGCCGTAGCCGTAACGGTCAAGCGCCTTCTTACCGGCGTCCGCCAGTTCCTCGTTATCGGCAAGGCCAAGATAGTTGTTGGCGCAGAAATTCAGCACGCGTTCACCAGAGGCAACGGCGATTTCGCCGGCCTGCTTCGACGTGATGACGCGCTCTGATTTATAGAGGCCGGCATCCTTGAGCGCAGCCAGTTCGCCGCGCAGGTGCGAGAGGAAATTCGAGGTCATTGAGGGCCCTTCTCTTGATGTTTCCCGTCTGAGCGTCGGTTAGCATATTGCCGCTGGCTTGTCTTGCTCAACGCTCGACCGAGATCAGCAGAAACATCGGCCGGTCGAGCTCTTCGACCCATTCGGGATGCTCGGTCAGATCCTGCTCGTTCGGCGCCCATTCTTCGACATGGCGGATCGTAAAACCAGCCGATATCAGCATATTGATAGTCGTGCCGAGGCGGCGATGCTGCTTGACGACACCCTTCGCCAGCCAGTCCGTTGTGCGGCTTCCCTCGACGGCATAGCCGTCGAGTGGCCATATGCGCTGCCCATCGGCATCAGTGCTCCAGCCGGCATTGCGCGGCGCCATGAAGATCGGATGCTCGATCGTAAAGACGAAACGCGAACCGGGAACGAGCGCCCGGTAGACTGTGGCGACAAGCCGCTCGAAATTTTTGACATAGTGAAAAGCGAGCGAACTATGCGCGAAATCGAATGAGGCTTCCGGCAGTTCCAGCTCTTCGAGATCGGCAATCCGATAGGTGATCGCGTTATCCTGCGTATCCGCCTTCGCCCGGCCGATCATATTCTCGGATATGTCGAGGCCGAGGACACTTGCAGCACCCACCGAGCGGGCATGGCGGGCAAACCAGCCGAAACCACAGCCGAGGTCGACCACCCGCTTGCCTCTGAGATCAGGTAATTGCGCCCGAACCGCCGGCCATTCGGCCGCACCCTCAAGCCCTTCGACCGAGCGGCGCATGGCGCTGTATCCGGCGAAGAACTCCGCCGTGTCATAGATATTCTGGCTCATGATAATCCTCCGGATGGCCCCTATAGGATACCATCCATCATCATCTCAAGGATCGGGCATCTCAGGGATCGGGACCGTCGCCGATCTCCACGAGGCCGAACCTATGCTGGATCGGCAGGATCGCTTCCGGTGTCGCCGCACCGGCCCGTTCGAGCTCCACGAAGAAATGCTCGAACCCACCAGGCGTGACAAAGCCCATCATCCGGCCCATGCCATCGCTGACATTGCGCCAATGATGCGGAACATTCGGCGGCAGCACGACGACGGAGCCGACGGGCGCCTCGATCATCTCGTTTCCGCACCAGAAACGATAGCTCCCCTCGATGACCCGAAAGACCTCCGTCTCCCGCGTGTGCATATGCCGCGACGGGCCGGTGCCTGGCGCCGAGAAGGTTTCCCATATGCCATAGGCGCCGGCGGTTTCCTCCGCCGTTGCATGAATGAAGACCTGCCCGCCATGCGGATGTCTGGCAATCCGCTCGCGCCCGGGCAGTGATGCGACTGCTCTGTTGAAATGTACCATTGAAGTTCCCCCCAAACTCTGGAACAACCCTAGCAGAGATCCGTGCCGATTGCAGCGGAAGGTAGGTGCAACCGGACTATTCGTCGTGGGAGAGAATGATATCGAGGAAGGCGTCGCCGTAGCGCTCGAGCTTCGACTGGCCGACGCCCGAAATGCCGAGAAGCTCCTTGCGGCTGCGCGGCCGCTCGGTGGCAAACGCAATCAGCGTCGCATCCGGGAAGACAACATAGGGCGGCACGCCGAGTGACTTGGCAATCGACATGCGCTCGGCCCTCAGCGCTTCAAAGAGCGTGCCATCCGCCCCCGAAAGTCCGGTCCTGCGCTCAGCTCGCTCAGTCTTCTTCGCTCTGCGCTCTGAAGGCGCGCGATCCTTGCGGAAGAAGACCTCACGCTCACGCTTGAAGACGGCGCGCGCCTCGGGCTCCAGCTTCAGCGCTCCGAACGCTTCATGATCGACGCGGATCAGCCCCATCGCCATCAGCTGGCGATAGACCGATTGCCAGGTCCGAATGGCAATATCCTTGCCTGCGCCGAAAACAGGCATATCGACATGGCGAAAGCGCTCGGTCTTTTCATTGCTATTGCCGACAAGCACATCGATCACATGCCCGGCGCCGAAACGCTCGCCGGTGCGGTAGATCGCAGCCAGCGCCTTGATCGCCGCCTCGGTCCCGTCCCATGTCTCGACCGGCTTCAGGCAGGTATCGCAACCGCCGCATTTGCCACCATGCGCCTCGCCGAAATGCGCCAGGATCGCTTGGCGCCGGCAGGAAGCCGTCTCGCAGATCGCCAGCAGCGCATTCAGCTTGCCGCGCTCGATGCGCTTGATCTCGTCGGCCGCATTGCCCTCGTCGATCATCCGCCGGCGCTGGATCACGTCGGCCATGCCATAGGCCATCCACACCTCGGACGGCAGGCCGTCACGTCCGGCGCGGCCCGTCTCCTGATAATAGGCCTCCACCGAGCCCGGCAGATCGAGATGGGCGACATAACGCACGTTCGGCTTGTCGATGCCCATGCCGAAGGCAACTGTCGCGACAAGGCAAAGCTCTTCTTCCTTCAGGAACGCATCCTGGTTGGCGTCACGCAGCGCTCGGTCCATGCCGGCATGATAGGCGAGCGCCCGTATGCCCTGGGTGTTCAGCCAGTCGGCGGTTTCCTCCACCTTGGCCCGCGACAGGCAATAGACGATGCCGCTATTGCCCTTGTGGCCGGAAAGGAAACGCAGGAGCTGCTGGCGCGGCTGGTCGCGCTCGACGATCTCATAGGAAATATTCGGCCGGTCGAAGCTGGTGGTGAAGACTTCGGCATTGTCGAGCATCAGCCGCTCGATAATATCCTCCTGCGTATGCGGATCGGCCGTCGCCGTCAGCGCGATGCGGGGCACACCGGGATACTGTTCCGCAAGCTTGCCGAGTTCGCGATATTCCGGCCGGAAATCGTGGCCCCATTGCGAGACACAATGCGCTTCATCGATAGCAAAGAGCGCGATCTTCGTATTGCCGATCAGCTCGCGGAACCCATCCATCAGGATGCGCTCGGGCGTCACATAGAGTAGATCGAGATCGCCTGAGGAAATGCCGCGGCGGATCGCGCCATATTCCTCGCGCGAAATCGAGGAATTCAGTGCCGCAGCACGGATCCCGAGTTGCTTCATCGCCTCCACCTGATCGCGCATCAGCGCGATCAGCGGCGAGACGACGATACCAAGACCCGGGCGGCAAAGAGCCGGGATCTGGAAGCAGAGCGATTTGCCCGCACCTGTAGGGAAGAGCACGACGGCGTCGCCACCGGCGACGACATGCTCTACGACTTCCTGCTGCCGCCCGCGAAAGGCGGGATATCCGTAGACACGCTTCAGCACATCCAGCGGCTTGACCGCGCCTGAAAACAGCGCGTCGGATGCGGAAAACAGCGGCTCGTGGCTTTCAGTCTGCGACATCAGTGGCTCGCAGCGCCCTTGACGCGCCCGGAGAGCACACCGAAGCCATCGATAATGGCTTCCTGGTTTTCGAGCCGCAACGCCTCGAAATGCACTTCCTGCGAAGCGCGCATCAGCCGGTCGATCTCGGCATCGTCGCCCGCCTCGGTCGCCTGGGCGATATCACGCTCCAGCTCGATCTTCTGCCAGCGCAGATCCTTGGCGCGCTTGTGGAAGGCGAGCGCCTGGCGATAACCCTCACGGGCATCTTCCATCGCTGCCTGCTCGGTAGCCGTCCAGAGCCGGGCATTACGCACCTGCTGGTCAAGGTTTTTCAGGAGCGAACCGAAGCCGGCGACATCAAGGCATTCCAACAGGTAATCGCGCGTCAGATGTGGCCCGGCGACAACGGCAGCTGCTCCCAGCATCGCCGACCAGAGCTTCTGCAGATCGCGATTGTCATAATCGATGGCAGCGATCTCATCATAATCGTCGAGCATCAGCGCGGGATGGTTGACGACAGTCAGCGCCAGCACACACTCCCGGAGCGCCGCATTTTCCTGATGGCCGCGCACGAGCCCCGAACGGGTCAGGCGATCCGATGCGAATGCCTGCGTTCGAGGCCCTCCAGCCTTCCCGCCCCGCTCCTTCTGCCCACGGAAATTGCCCCCGCCGAAATTGCTGCCTCCTGAAAAATTGCTGCCGCCACCGAAGTTGCGCCGGTCGCCGCCGCGGTTCTGGAACTGCGGCTGGAAGAAGCTGTTCAGCCGGTCGCGCATGTCCTGCTGGTAATGGCGCCGCACATTCTCGTCACCAATGACGGCAACGAGCTGTTTCAGCCGTGCTTCCAGCTCGGCGCGCGCCTCAGGCGTATCGAAGGTCCCGTTTCTGGCCTCGCGGTCCCACAGCATCTCCGACAGCGGCTTTGCCTGCGCCATGACCTTGTCGAAAGGCGCCCTGCCATCCTGGCGCACGAGATCATCGGGGTCCTTGCCGTCAGGCAGCAAGGCGAAACGCACGCTCCGCCCCGGCTTCAGATGCGGCAGTGCCAGATCGGCGGCGCGGTTGGCGGCGCGAATGCCGGCACCGTCGCCATCGAAGCAGAGCACCGGCTGCGACGTCATCTTCCAGAGCAGATCGAGCTGGTTTTCGGTCAGCGCTGTGCCGAGCGGTGCCACGGCATTCTCGATACCGGCCTGATGCAGCGCAATGACATCCATATAGCCTTCGACGGCAATGATGGTGCCTTCGCCATTTGCGCCCTGCATCGCGCGGCGCGCCCGGGCGAAATTGTAGAGCACGTTGCCCTTGTGGAAGAGTTCGGTCTCGTTGGAATTGAGATATTTCGCCGGCGCATCCGGCGACATGGCGCGTCCGCCGAAAGCAATGACCTTCTCGCGCGACGACAGGATCGGGAACATGATGCGGTCGCGGAACCGGTCGTAGGAAACAGGCACATTCTCGTGCACCACAAGCCCGCAGGCCTCGATCTGCTCCTTGCTGACACCCTTGCCGGCCAAAAATTCCTTCAGCGCATTGCGGCTGTCGGGTGCAAAACCGAGCCGGAAGGTCTCGATGGTGCGCCCCGTCAACCCGCGGTCGCGGAGATAGGCGCGTGCCCTCGCACCATTCGCCGTCTGCAGCTGGTCCTGAAAGAACTGGGTCGCCATTTCCATGACGTCGAGAAGCGAGGTACGCTCCTTCTCGCGTCTTTCCATCTGCGGATCGGCGACCGGCATCGGCACGCCGGCCATGTCGGCGATCGTCTGCACCGCCTCGGGAAAGCTCAGGCCTTCGAGCTCGGTCAGGAAGCGGAAATGATCTCCGGTCACGCCGCAGCCGAAGCAATGGTAACGGCCCTTGCGATCCTCGCAATGGAAGCTCGGCGACTTCTCGCCATGGAACGGGCAGCAGGCCCAATAGTCGCCGCGCGACACGTTGGTCTTGCGCTTGTCCCAGCCCACGCGCCGCGCGATCACGTTCGAAATGGGAACGCGGTCGCGGATATCGTCCAGGAAGGTGGGGGAAAAGCGCATCTCTACCTCTTGCAGAACATCCATATAAGCAGCTTTACCGCGCCGCGCCACGAAACTTCTGCCGTAAATCCCGCTTTTCACAGGGCGCAGGACATTGTCACAAACGTCGGCCAATGCGACTCAACAACGTGTTATCGGCCCCTGACTGGGGGTGCGACATTTTTGACATTTTCCAAGTTCCGAGAGAATGGCGCCGTCCATATCGCGGAAAGCCGGTCCGGAGAAAGAATATGCAAAAACAATCAGTTAAAAGAGATCGGAGTGGATTGCCCAGGCTTTTTCGGAGTGCGCGGCCGAACTCCATATTCACATCCCGAAAGGCTGAATCCGGGATTATTATATTTTTGTAATTTGAATAAGCCGGGGGCTGGCCATAAGTTCGAACTCAACAAAGCGATCCCCAAGCGAGGCACCATCCCTACCCCCGGCGCCGCCTCGCAAGGGTGCCTTTGCAAATACCCGCCGGCTTGGGTTTCGACCCTGCGTCGCTGACGGAAGCAAAGAGCAAGAAGGCAGGAGCGCCCCCAGCTCCTGCCTTCTTAATTTTTGGGCTATGCGCAGCCGCTTTTATTGAGCTTTACCTTACCAATTAACCCCTAAAATACAAAAGCATTGACACTTCCAATAGGCGTGGCAAATGAATGCGCGAAACTCCTGGACAGCGCTATGGCCTACACCGCAGAAAATCTTGCAGCCGACGATAGTTTTCTTGCTGCAATTCTTCATTGTGCCAATGAAATGCTCGCGATTTATCGCGACAGCCCGCGTATTGCATCGATATTCGCCGCACAGCAGCGCTGGCTGATGGCGCATACTGGTTTTGCTCTCTATTACGGCTATCCTGGTGAAGAGAGGCGCGGCCTCTATTCCGGCCGCTTCATCGATTTCGTCATCCAGAACAAGATCGCCAGCCGCAACACGGCAGCTGCCTTCGTGCAGGAAATGCTGGTCTACCGGTTTCTGCGTCCCATTCCGGGCGATGACAAACGTACGCGCTTCCTTGAGCCGACGGAAACGGCGGAGCATCATTTTACCAAATGGCTGGTCGCCCATCTGATGATTCTGGATAGCCTCGATGGCGGCCGCCGCGCGGAAAATCTGATGGCCGATCCAACATTGATCGCCCGCCTGCAGCCGCTAATCGCCAAGAAGATCATCGAAACCGAAGCAGTGCGCGATCCGGGCGCTACCTTCAATCTCTTTAATTGGGCCAATTCCGGCGGCCTCGTGATGGACTATCTGATTTTGCGCCTGCCGGGCTTTCCGCGTTCTGCCGATCGCGTCATCGTCGGCCCGTTGTCGCTGCGCGAGATTCGCGATCAGTTCATGATTTCCAATACCCACCTGAAACGGCTGCTCGCGCAGGCCGCCGACATGGGAAGCGTGGGATGGACCGAACCGCCGAGAAAGGGCGATTTCTGGCTCTCCCGCGGTTTCGTGCTCGAATATTGGAACTATCAGGCGGCGAAATTCGCCATCATCGATTCAGCCGCCGAAGCCGTGCTTGGGCCTGCGGTCGAAGAACAACCGCAGGCAAGGCGCCTTATTTCAGCAGCTCTTTGACGGTGCCGGAAGCCTTGGCAAAGTCCATCTGGCCGGCATAGCGCTCTTTCAGAGCAGTCATGATCTTACCCATGTCCTTCGGGCCTTCAGCGCCGACTTCCTTGATGATGACGGCGATATTGGCACGCACCTGATCGTCGGAAAGCTGCTTCGGCATGAAGTCCTGGATAACGACAATTTCTGCGCGCTCCTTGGCTGCAAGCTCGGGACGGGCGTTCTCTTCGTAAATCTTCGCCGACTCATCGCGCTGCTTCACCATCTTGGCGAGGATCTGCAGCACTTCGTCGTCGCCCGCCTCTTCCTTGCCGACGCCGCGATTGGCGATGTCGCGATCCTTGATCGCGGCCTGGATGAGGCGGATGGTGCCGAGACGCTCCATCTGCTTCGCCTTCATGGCTTCCTTGAGCTGGGTGGCGAGTTGATCGCGCAGCATGTCATTACTCCTTCTGAAGCACCGGACCGAAAAGTGTGAAGGGGCTTTTCAGATAAGCCGATGCTTGAACAAAAACTTGAAGCAGCGAATCCGTTTCCCGGCCCGCCGCTCTGGAATGGCGCTTTCATAAACCACGCTGATGTGTGGGATCAAATAAATTGCGAGAATCCCGGCAATATCGGCAGGAAAAGTGCCGCAATCTGCAGTACAAAGATTGACCTAGGCAGAGAGCGTGGCTATCTACCGCCACCTGCACCAAAATTCGTGATCAGGCGTCAAACGCGGCCAAAGCCGCGCGCCTGCACCTGCGAGATCAAATGGCCGGCTCGCGTTTTCAGAACGCCAAGCCCGCCGGAAACGGGATGAAGATGACCGCGACAGCACCCTGGACAACCGAAAAGCCGACCGCCCTGCTCGTTCTTGCAGACGGCACAGTCATCGAAGGCAAAGGTATCGGCGCAACCGGCAAGGTTCAAGCGGAAGCGGTCTTCAACACGGCGCTCACCGGCTACGAGGAAATCCTCACCGACCCCTCCTATCTCGGCCAGATCGTTACCTTCACCTTCCCGCATATCGGCAATATCGGCACTAATGAAGAAGATATCGAAGACCTGACGCCGGCAGCCCGCCACGGTGCGGTCGGCGTGATCTTCAAGGCTGACATCACCGAACCCTCGAACTACCGCGCCGCCAAAGATCTCGACGCCTGGCTGAAGGCCCGCGGCATCATCGGCCTCTGCGGCATCGACACTCGCGCACTGACGGCCTGGATCCGTGAAAACGGCTCGCCGAACGCCGTTATCGCCCATGACCCCGCAGGCAATTTCGACGTCGACGCGCTGAAGGCGGAAGCCAAGGCCTGGAGCGGCCTCGAAGGCCTCGACCTCGCCAAGATCGCCTCCTCCGGCCAGTCCTCGCAGTGGTCGCAGACCCCATGGGTTTGGAACGAAGGATACGGTGAACTCGCCGCCTCCGACAGCAAGTACCATGTCGTCTGCTTGGATTACGGTGTGAAGCGCAACATCCTGCGCCTCTTCGCCGGTCTCGATTGCAAGGTCACGGTCATGCCGGCAACGGCGAGTACACAGGATGTGCTCGCCCTTCAGCCGGATGGCATCTTCCTGTCGAACGGCCCGGGCGACCCGGCCGCTACAGGTGAATATGCCGTGCCAGTCATCAAGGAACTGATCGGCACCGATATCCCGGTCTTCGGCATCTGCCTCGGCCACCAGATGCTCGGCCTGGCACTCGGCGCCAAGACCGAGAAGATGCATCAGGGCCACCACGGCGCAAACCATCCGGTCAAGGATCACACGACCGGCAAGGTCGAGATCGTCTCCATGAACCACGGCTTCGCGGTCGACACGAAGTCGCTGCCCGAAGGCGTTGAAGAGACTCACGTATCGCTGTTCGACGGTACGAATTGCGGCCTGCGCGTTCTCGGCAAGTCGGTCTTCTCCGTCCAGCACCACCCGGAAGCCTCTCCCGGCCCGCAGGACAGCCACTACCTCTTCCGCCGCTTTGTTAACATGGTGCGCGAGAAGAAGGGCGAACCGGCGCTCGCCGAACGCTGATTTCTCATCAGCGCCGCTTCGCAGTCCAGCCTTTTTGATCAAAAGACACGATCTCCTCCCTCATCGAGGGGTCGTCTTCATCAAGATATTGCCTGCTGAAAATACTTTCATAGAAACAGCGCTGACCCGTCTCGTGGCTTTGGAGCGGTGGTATGTCCGACGGAATTATCAAACTGCTGAAACCAGAGGATGCCGAGGTCTTCAAGAAAATTCGACTTGAAGCCTTGCGTTCTGACCCCGCCGCATTCGCCAGCCGCTCAGAAGACTGGGAGATACTGTCTCTTGATGAATGGCGCAGCCGGTTGATTGAAATGCCGGTCTTCGTCGCTTTTCAGGATGATGAACCAGTCGCGATCATGGGGCTGACGTGGCAAAAGCCAAGCAAGATGGCGCACCGGGCAACGCTCATAATGGTCTATGTGCGTGCCAGCCTGCGCGGAACCGGCCTTGCTCTTAAACTTCTGGAGCAAGTGACGCAGCATGCAGATGCCCACGGGATCAGGCAGATCGAACTGGCGGTCAGCGCCGAAAATCGCGCGGCACGCCGATTCTACGAGCGCGAAGGTTTCATCGAAATAGGCCGGATTCCGGGTGCGTTTCTCCACGACGGCGTGGAGATGGATGAGATTGTGATGTCCCGCCGGATAGGCGCCTGGGCGACCAGCCATGTTTCATAACATTGGACACCGTAAACGTCGCTGACGCTATTCTGCATCTGGCGTCCGCGCCAAGATTGGTCCGCTCAGGCGGGCCTTTTTTCTTTGTCCGCATATTGACCTCAACTTAACTTGAGGAATTACAGAACTGCCTGCAACACATCAGATGCAGGAGAAGACTGGATGAGCGGAGCTTTCTACAGGATAGACAAATTCGTCGTGCCGGCTGCGGCGCGTGAGGAATTTCTCGTCAATGTGATGATGACCCATAAGGTGCTGGAGGCACAGGACGGCTTCATCAATCATACGGTGCTGGAACAGGTTGCCGGCCCCGGCGAGTTCAATTTCGTCACGGTTGCCGAATGGGAAAGCGCCGATGTCGTCGAACGCGTGCGGGCAGTCGTTGCCGCGGCCCACAAGGCGGCCAATTTCGACCCGCAGGAAATGTTTGCGCGCCTCGGCATCCGCGCCGATATCGCCAGCTATAAGCCCGTCGCCGCCTGATACTAGAGCGCCGTGCGTCC
>UCCS01000003.1 GCA_900470965.1 Hyphomicrobiales bacterium | reverse complement strand
GTTTTCCTGCGCACCTGGCGGATTTCCGGCCCGGTCATGTGCGAAGCGCTGCGCTCAGCCGGCGTGGAAACCAGCGAATGGGCGGAAACGGCGTTCAATTCCGATACGTTCGAATGCTCCTACGAACATGTGTACAAGAAGGAGAAGGAGCACGTCGTCAGCTCGCTCTTCCTCGTCGTGCGCGGCAATGGCAGAGGCACGATTACGAGCATGCGCGTGAAGCTCCTCGGTCCCGCGACCGACAGCAACGGACAGCTTGATCCGAGCATATCGCGCATCTTTGAAACCATGCTGACTCAGCCGGCGTGGCTGGATTTCCATGATGCACTGACGGCAATCCGCAATCTCAGGGATGTGAAGGAGGAAGGCTTCGGTGCCCTCATCAATTTCACCCAGGAATATTCTCGGCCGGGCGCCTTCAACTTCACGCTCCTGCTTCAGGAGGCCTCCGCCCAACAGCGCCGCACGAAGGATTACTTCTCCCCGAAGACCTGGCTACCCGCGCCCGACCCCTCCTGGCAGGTGCCGGAACTCATCTTCTGGCGACGCGCCTGATCACTTCGCGCTGGCAACGAGCTGCACCTCGGGCATGTCGTTGAGCAACACGGCGAGGTCCTGACCGTACCGCCGGCAACTCACCATGAACAGCTTCGGCGCTAACTCCTTGCTGCTGCATTCGATGAAGCTGCGGCGCAAGACAGTCCGCAGCAGGCCCGCTGCATTCTGGCCGCAGGCAAGGCGCCGACCCTGCGCATCGGCGCAAAGCGCCCGCGGGGCGATCCGCGCGACACCGGCAATGACGAAGGTGTTGCCATCAAGGGAAAAGGTCGCATTGTCGATGACCTTCAGGGCCGGGCCGGCAGAAAACTTGAAGGGATAGCGATCGGGCGCGCGTTCATAGGGCTGATGGCTCAGATCGATATGAACCGGCACGATGGTCCAGATCGCTCCACTTTCTGCATCCATCCGTGGCGTCGCATCGACCGGAGAGGCGATCAGATAGGAGGCGAAAGCCATCGTGCCCACAACGGCCACGAGCGCGCAACAGATGCGGCCGAAAAGAATGATCAGCTCTGCAATCACCCGCAAGGACATCCCCATTTCAAGGCTGGACGAAACGCTTTTGAACGCTCGCTGAGGGAGCATTGTTCCGCTGCAGGTTGCGCTTAATTGTCATAACGCTTTCGGGCTAATTTAGAGCGTCAAACTTCAGACGCATTTAACTCAAAATAGGTAGGGCTCCACTCTTTGGATCCTTGACTTGAATCGACCAGAGATTAGCTTGACGCTGTCTTGAACCGCTCGTCGGATCCAGCAGCCACCTCTCTCGCGCGAAACACATCGGGGAGTACCGCATGGAAACTAGACTGCAGTCCAAACTCATTGAAGCGATCGATTACAAGCGCGAGACTCGACACCTCACGCTCTATCTGACCAACGGTCAACGTCGTCATTACGAAGATGTCCCTGAAGGCATCGTCGTCGGACTGACCGCAGCAGCTTCTCCTGGCGACTTCTACATGAGCCAGATCCGGGGCCGCTTCCGCACTACCTGAAAAATACGGCACGCACCCAAGGCGTGCCGTGTCAGTGCACTGAGAATTAGCTTAAAGTGCTCGCCGACTGGATCGTTCGAACCGAAATCGGCTTCCCATTCCATTCATCGACTAAACTTCAGCCCCCAAATCTCAACCAGCCACACTTCGCGATTTGCCGCCGTGGCCGTTTGATGCAAGAAGGCGCCCCGTATCGGCGGCGTTGGAGGGATAGCCGAGCGCAAAACCCTGCAGGCTGTCGCAGCCGAGCCATGACAGCGTCACGGCATGGGCTTCGGTCTCCACCCCTTCCGCAATCACTTCCACATCGAGAGCCTTGGCAATCTCGACAATCGATCCGACCACGCGCCTCTGCTCAGCCGATTCCACCACATCGGTGACGAGTTGGCGGTCGATCTTCAGCCGCTTCGGTTTCAGTCGCACGAGGCCGATGAGCGAGGCATGGCCGGAACCGAAGTCATCGATCTCGATATCGATGCCCATCTGCTTGATGAGGTCGATATTGGCGAGGAATTTCTCATCGCAATCGTCGAGGAAGATCGTCTCCACGAGCTCGAAGACGATGGCACCCGGCGGAATGGCCAGCCGGCGCAACTTGTCCAGCAGAGCAGGATCGGCAAGACGCCCGGGCGAGATGTTCACGGCGATCCGCGGCACATGGTAGCCCAAGGCCTGCCAGGCGGCCCGATCTTCAAGCGCGCGCTGCAGAACTGCGGCATCGATCTCCGCCGAAAGCCCGTATTCATCCGCAATGCGCAGGAAGACGCCTGGCGCAAGCACGCCCTTTTCCGGATGGTTCCAGCGGGCCAGCGCTTCCAGCCCGGTGATCTCGCGGGTGCGCGCATCGAGCTGCACCTGATAGTAGGGAATGATCTCACCCTGCTCCAAGGCGTGGGCGAGATCTTCGGCCAGGCGACGCTTGCCGCGCAAGTCGTCCTGAAGCTGTCGGCTGAAGAATTCGATGCGGTTGCGACCGAGCTTTTTTGCCTGGTAGAGCGCCAGATCGGATTCGGCAAGCAGGTTGCGCGCTCTTTTGTCGCTGCTCCAGGATACACCGATCGACGCACCGGATTGCAGCATCTCCTGCCCGAAGCGGATTTTCTTCAGCAGTCGCCTCTGCACATCCTCGACGATTGCCTTCAGCGCATCGAGGCCGGCGAAATTGATCAGTACGATAACGAAATCGTCGCCGCCGACACGGGCAGCCATGCCATCTGAGGGAATGGCAGCGGCAATTCTGAGTGATGCCGTGCGCAGCACGGCATCACCGGCGGCGTGGCCATGGCTGTCATTGATCTGTTTGAACTGGTCGAGATCGAGATGCAGAACGGCAAGCGTCGACACGCTCTTATCCGCCAGCAGCGCCGCGAGCCGCCTGTCGAACAGGCGCCGGTTCGGCATGCCGGTCAGGTAGTCATGATTGGCGACATGCTCGATCCGCGCATTGCTTTCTTCAAGCGCCAGCGCCCGGGCCTCGGCCATCATCTTCTGCTTGCCGAGCTCGGCATTGAGCAGCACATCGGATGTCACGTCCCATTCGGCACCGATGAAAGAGGGTGTGCCCTCCTCATCGACATAGAAATGTGCACGCGACCTTAAATGCCTGATTTCTCCGCTCGGCAGAATGATACGAAACTGGGAGTTATAGGCACCGCGGGCGGCAACCGCTTTTTCGAAATCCCGCTCGGCCTGCCCCCTGTCGTCAGGATGTATGGCCTCGGACCAGACAGAGGTCGGCACCTCTCGATTTGTCTGACCGGTGCCATAGAGGCGATGCATCTGCACGTCCCAAAGAATAGCATCCTTGTTGATGCTGTGCTCCCACACACCAATTTGCGAAGCATCAAGCGCCAGCTCCAGTCGCCGAAGAAGATCCTGGAACTCTCGCTCTGATCGCGTTGGTTTATTCTCGGGCAATTTCGTTTCAGCCTTCGAAGCCTGCAAAAACTCATAATATAGTCGCAAGCCCTCATTAATGAAGCCTTTTCGTAAGTACCGAACTAGTTACTAGGTGAACTCCTCGTTACGACTGCCTTCTTTTCAATCAGTATTGTTTTAATCAGTGATTGTGTCGCGGTGGGTTCCTGGCAATCCGCCGGAACTCTGCTGCCCCCTCGATGACCGCACCATCTGACAGCTGCGTCACCGTTTTCCGGTAGATGCGCTGCCATGGCGTCGCATCGGCCGGCACCGGCGGGATTCCGTCGCCCTTGCGTCGCTCGATTTCAGCCTCGTCAACCAGCATATCGCAACGCCCCTGATTGAAATCGATGCGAATGATGTCGCCGGTCCTGAGCCACGCAAGCCCGCCGCCTGCCGCACTTTCCGGGGAGGCATTGAGGATCGACGGACTGTCCGAAGTGCCGGACTGGCGCCCGTCACCGATCGTCGGCAAGCTCTTGATACCGCGCTTCAGGATATGATCCGGCGGCTGCATGTTGACCACTTCTGCAGAGCCCGGCCAGCCGAGCGGACCGGCGCCACGGATGGCGAGGATCGTGTTCTCGTCGATGCCGAGCTCCGGATCGTTGATGCGCTTGTGGTAATCCTCCGAACCGTCGAAGACGACAGCCTTGCCCTCGAAGACGCCTTCGCGGCCCGGCTCCTGCAGATACCGCTTGCGGAAATCCTCGGATACGACGCTCATCTTCATGATGGCAAAATCGAAGAGGTTGCCCTTGAGTACGAGGAAGCCCGCACGCTCCTTCAGAGGGTCGCTGTAAGGTTTGATGACGTCGCGGTCGCGCGCCTCGCGCCCTCGCAGATTCTCCGCCATGGTCTTGCCGGTGACGGTGCGACAGTCGCCGTCGAGCTTGCCGGCCTGCAGCAATTCCCACATGACAGCAGGGGTGCCGCCGGCACGGTGGAACTTCTCGCCGAGATAGGCACCAGCCGGCTGCACATTCGCCAGCAGCGGAATATCGAAACCATGCACCTGCCAATCCTCGTGATACAACTCGACCCCGGCATGCTTCGCCATGGCGGCAAGATGCGGCTGGGCGTTCGTCGAGCCACCAATCGCGGAATTGGTCTTGATGGCATTGAGGAAAGCTTCGCGCGTCAGGATATCCGACGGCTTCAGGTCTTCGAACACGATCTCGACGGCGCGACGGCCAGTGCGATAGGCCATCTGGCCGCGCTCACGATAGGCAGCAGGAATATTGCCGCAGCCTGTCAGCGACAGGCCAAGCGCTTCGGCCAGCGCATTCATGGTCGAAGCCGTGCCCATCGTGTTGCAATGGCCAACGGAGGGTGCCGAATCGAGCGCCGTCTGCAGGAACTCCTCTTCGTCGATCTCGCCTGCCGCAAGCTTCCGGCGCGACTGCCAGATCGCCATGCCCGAGCCGGCGAGTTTTCCTTCATGCCAGCCGTCGAGCATTGGCCCGCCGGAGAGAACGATCGCCGGAATATCGACCGTCGAAGCCGCCATGATCGCCGAAGGCGTGGTCTTGTCGCAGCCAGTCGTCAGCACGACACCGTCGAGCGGATAGCCGTAGAGAATTTCGACAAGGCCGAGATAGGCGAGATTGCGGTCGAGTGCTGCCGTCGGGCGCTTGCAGTTCTCGAAGATCGGATGCGTCGGAAATTCGATCGGGATGCCGCCCGCATCGCGGATGCCGTCCCGCACGCGCATTGCCAATTCGATATGGACGCGGTTGCAGGGGGTCAAATCGCTGCCGCTCTGGGCGATGCCGATGATCGGCTTGCCGGACCGCAGCTCCTCCGGCGTTACCCCGTAATTCATGAAGCGCTCCAGATAGAGCGCCGTCATGTCGATATGATCGGGATTGTCGAACCAGTCCTGCGAACGCAGGCGGCGCTTGGCGGTCTTGCTGTCGGTCATTTCTTTCCTCCCGGTCGGGCATTCCTGTCTTCGAGATGGAGCAGCAAGGCGCTGTGATCCGTCTCGCCGTTGCCCCTGGCAACAAATTCTGTGAATTCGGCATGAACCGCTTCCGTCAGCGGCAAGGTCAGGGAAAGGGCTTTCGCGGTCGCCATGACGGCGTCGAGATCCTTCAACTGGTTAGCCGAAGAACCACCCGGCGCGAACTGCCGGTCGACCATGCGCTTGCCGTGGATCTCCAGAATGCGGCTGTCCGCAAAGCCACCACGCACCGCATCCCGGAAAGCGGCCGGAGAACCACCGCCGGCCTCGATCAGCATCATCGCCTCCGCGACGGCGCCGATCGTCACTGCCACGATCTGCTGATTTGCGAGCTTCGCAAGCTGCCCTGCCCCATCGGGGCCGACGTGAGTGACGCGGCCCATCGGCGCAAAAACATCCGAGAGTTCAGCAATGACGGACGCATCCCCACCCGCCATGATGGCAAGCGCCCCTGCCGAAGCCCCGACCACGCCGCCGGAAACCGGCGCATCGATATGGCGGATGGCGTGCTTGGCAAGCTTCTCTGCGTGTTCCCGCGCGAAAGGTGGAGCGATCGAGCTCATGTCGATGACAACAGCACCCGGCTTCATGGCCTCGGCCGTGCCCATGTCGAACAGCACCTGACTGACGGCCTGAGCATTGGTCAGCATGCAGATAACGATATCGGCCGCTGAGGCGGCTTCGGTGGGTGCGGAGGCGATAGTGGCACCATTGCCGGAAAGGGTCTCAGCCTTGGTTCGATCACGGTTCCAGACGGTGACGGAAAAGCCTGCGCCAAGCAGGCGCCGCGCCATCGGCGCGCCCATAAGGCCGGTGCCAAGGAAAGCGATCTTGCGCTTCCCGCTGTCTTTTGATGCGTGCGTCACCCAGCCCTCCCGAACTGTTGTCTGCCTTTGATAATCTCCTTACCTCAGCATGCAACAGTTTTGATGGACGTAACGCATTTTTGTCTCATACCCACAGCATCGGCCCGAAAATCGGAATCGATTTTCGGAAGCACGATGAGTAGATTCAAAGAGTTAAAGCGTCCTTTGGGCGTCCGGATGGACGTACAAAGGACGCTTTAAAACGAAACGGGCGAGGACCAAGGCCCCCGCCCGATTTACCCGACAAAGGAGAGGTTATTCCGCAGCGACTTTCATATGGTCGTCCTCGTCCTGCGGATGATTGTCGTTGTGCTGAACGAGCGGGCGGTTGCCCGTCATCCGGCGCAGAAGCACGTAGAATACCGGCGTCATGAAGATGCCGAAGAAGGTCACGCCGATCATGCCCGAGAAGACCGCGACACCCATGGCCGCGCGCATTTCGGAACCGGCACCGGTCGAGGTGACGAGCGGCACGACACCCATGATAAAGGCCATGGAGGTCATCAGGATCGGGCGCAGACGCAGGCGGCTGGCCTCGATCGCGGCTTCACGTGGCGTCCTGCCTTCGAACTCGAGTTCGCGGGCAAATTCCACGATCAGGATCGCGTTCTTGGCCGATAGACCGACAAGGACGACGAGGCCGATCTGCGTGAAGATGTTGTTGTCTCCACCGGTGAGCCAGACGCCGGTCAAGGCGGCGAGAACACCCATCGGCACGATCATGATGATCGCAAGCGGGAGTGTCAGGCTCTCATACTGGGCAGCAAGCACCAGGAAGACGAGCAGCAAGGCCAGCGGGAAGACGACGACGCTGGAGTTACCGGCGAGGATCTGCTGGTAGGTCAGGTCCGTCCACTCGAAGTCGATGCCAGCGGGAAGTGTCTCATGCAGGATCTTCTCGATTGCCGCCTGAGCCTGCCCGGAGGAGAAGCCCGGTGCCGGACCTCCGTTGATATCGGCAGCAAGGAAGCCGTTATACCGGTTCGCACGCTCCGGACCAGTGCTTGCGTCCACCTTCAGGAGGGCTGCAAGCGGGATCATCTGGCCCGATGCCGAGCGAACCTTCAACTGGCCGATATCTTCCGGCTGGGCGCGGAACTTGGCATCAGCCTGCACACGGACGCTGTAAGTGCGGCCGAAGGCGTTGAAGTCGTTCACATAGAGCGAGCCAAGATAGATCTGCAGCGTCTGGAAGACGTCGGTGACGGAAACTCCGAGCTGCTCGGCCTTGGCGCGGTCGAGATCGGCATAGAGCTGCGGCACGTTGATCTGGAAGCTGGAGAACAGGCCGGCCAGTTCAGGCGTCTGATAGGCCTTCGCAAGCACGGCCTTCGTGGCTTCGTCGAGCGCCTGGTTGCCCAAGCCCGCGCGATCCTCGATCTGCAGTTTGAAACCACCCGTCGTGCCGAGGCCGTTGACCGGCGGCGGCGGGAACATGGCGATGAAGGCGTCCTGGATGGCGCCGAACTTCTGGTTCAGGGCCATGGCAATTGCCCCACCCGAAAGATCAGGCGTCTTGCGCTCCTCGAAATCCTTCAGCGTCACGAAGACGATGCCAGCGTTCGAAGAGTTGGTGAAGCCGTTGATCGACAGGCCCGGGAAGGCGATCGCGTTGGCAACGCCCGGCTGCGCCAGAGCGATGTCGGTCATGCGCTTGATGACGTCTTCCGTGCGGTCGAGGCTTGCAGCATCCGGCAACTGGGCAAAACCGATCAGATACTGCTTGTCCTGCGACGGCACGAAGCCGCCCGGCACCGTATTGAAGATGCCGTATGTCGCTCCGACCAGCACAAGATAGATCACCATGACGATGCTCTTGCGCGATACCAGACCGCCGACGCCTTTGCCGTAGGCGTTCGAACCGGCGCCGAAAGCGCGGTTGAAGCCGCGGAAGAACCAGCCGAAGATCGCGTCCATGAACCGCGTCAGCCAGTCCTTCGGCGCATGGTGCCCCTTCAGGAGAAGGGCGGCAAGCGCCGGAGACAGCGTCAGCGAATTGAAGGCCGAAATGACAGTCGAGATCGCGATCGTCAGCGCGAACTGGCGATAGAACTGACCCGACAGACCGGAGATGAAGGCGAGCGGCACGAAGACCGCGACAAGCACCAGCGCGATCGCGATGATCGGGCCGGAGACTTCCTTCATGGCCTTGTAAGTCGCCTGACGCGGACTGAGCCCAGCCTCGATGTTGCGTTCGACGTTTTCAACGACGACGATCGCGTCATCCACAACGATACCGATCGCCAGCACCAGGCCGAAAAGGCTGAGTGCATTGATCGAGAAGCCGAACATGTACATGACCGCGAATGTACCGATGATGGATACCGGAACGGCAATCAGCGGGATGATCGAGGCACGCCATGTTTGCAGGAACAGGATGACGACGAGAACGACGAGCGCGATGGCTTCGAGCAGCGTGTCGATGACCTTCTCGATCGAGGCGCGAACGAACTTCGTCGTATCATAGACGATCTCGTACTTCACGCCTGAAGGCATGGCCAACTGCAGCTCGTCCATCGTCGCGCGGACATTGTCGGCGATCTCGATTGCGTTCGAACCCGGCGCCTGGAGAACGGCAACGGCGACAGCCGGCTTGCCGTCGAGCAGCGAACGCAGCGTGTAGTCGGCGGCACCCAGTTCGATCCGGGCAACATCGCGCAGACGGGTGATCTCGCCATTGGCGCCCGTCTTGACGATGATGCTGCCGAACTCCTCGGGCGTGCGCAGACGACCCTGGGCGTTCACGTTGAGCTGAAGATCGACACCCTTCTGGCTCGGCGAAGCGCCGATGATGCCGGCAGCGGCCTGGACGTTCTGCGAGCTGATCGCATTGCTGATGTCGCTTGCGGCAAGATTATGCTCGGCTGCCTTCTGCGGATCGATCCATACACGCATGGAATAGTCGCCGGCACCGAAGACCTGCACCTGGCCGACACCGGCGATACGGGCTAGCCGGTCCTTGACGTTCAGCGTCGCATAGTTGCGCAGATATGTGATGTCATGGCTGTTCCCGTCAGAGACAAGGTTGACGACCATGATGAAGTCGGGCGAGCTCTTGACCGTGGTTATGCCGAGCGCGCGAACTTCCGCCGGCAGGCGCGGTTCGGCCTGCGACACGCGGTTCTGCACGAGCTGCTGTGCCTTGTCCGCATCAGTGCCGAGCTTGAAGGTGACGGTGACGTTCAAGGCGCCGTCAGACGTTGCCTGGCTGGACATGTAGAGCATGCCCTCGACGCCGTTGATCTGTTCTTCGAGCGGTGTGGCCACCGTTTCGGCGATGACCGACGGGTTTGCGCCGGGATAGGTGGCATGCACGACGATCGACGGCGGCACGACCTCCGGATATTCGGAGATCGGCAGCGCCCGGAGGCCGATGAGGCCGGCGACCACGATGAGGACCGAAAGAACACCGGCAAAGACCGGGCGGTCGATAAAGAATCTGGATATGTTCATTTTAACGCCCTCTCCGGGGTGAACATGGATGCAAAGTCCCTCGCCGGCGGCTCGAAGGCGCACCGGCAGGTCATGTTGTCTAGGGTAACGGCCGCCTCCCCGAGGGAAGGAAGCTCAGATCTTACTGAGCGGTCGCGACCTTCTCTTCCATCTGGGGTGCTACGACTGCACCCGGACGGATACGCTGAAGGCCGTTGACGACGATCTTGTCGCCGACTTCGAGGCCGTCTTCGACCACGCGTTGGCCATCGAACAGCGAACCAAGTTTGATCTGCCGGTAGTTGACCTTGTTCTCACCATCGACGACGAAGACGAACTTCTTGTCTTGGTCGGTGCCGACTGCGCGGTCGCTGATGACGATCTTGTTCTCGGCCTTCGGCTGGCCCATGCGCACCCGAACGAACTGACCGGGGATCAGCTTGCCGCCGGGATTGTCGAAGACTGCCCGCACGGCAATGGTGCCGCTGGCAGCATCGACTTCGTTGTCGACCAGCTGAAGCTTGCCCTTGATCGGCGTTCCCTCATCGGCAAGCGTGCCGATTTCAACCGGGATCTGTTCAACGGCCGGCAATGCGGCGTCGGTTGCCGGAAGCTCCGAAAGAGCCTTCGTGACCATCTCTTCGCTGGCATTGAAGCTTGCATAGATCGGATCGACAGAGACAAGCGTCGTCAGTTCAGGCGAAGCCGAACCGGCTGCAACGATGTTGCCGACCGTGACCTCGATCTTGCCGATACGGCCGGAAACCGGTGCCTTAACCTGCGTATAATCGAGATCGAGCTGCGCGGACTGGAGAGCCGCCTGTGCCGAACGCAGGCTTGCCTGGGCTTCGGCTAGTGTGCTCTGACGCTGGTCGAGGTCGCTCTGCGAAATCGTCCGGTTGTCTGAGAGACGGCGACCGCGCTCGAGTTCCGTCTGCGCCAGGCTGACCTTGGCTTCAGCCGAAGCGACCTGGCCCTGGGCCTGGGCGACCGCCGCCTGATAGGGGGCAGGATCGATGGCGAAAAGCAGGTCGCCCTGCTTCACCAAGGCACCTTCACGGAAATGCACGGACTGGATGGCACCCCCAACCCGGGGGCGGATCTGCACGCGGTCAATGGCCTCGAGACGACCGGAGAAATTCTCCCAGTTCGTCACATCACGGCTGGCGACGACGGCAACCGTCACCGGCACAGCGGGAGCCTGTGCGGGTTCGGAGGCGGCCGTGGCGGTTGCGCCCATCGGCAGTTCGAAAAAGATGGCAGCGGCCGAAACGGACGCAGCAACACCCAGACCGGCGCCCACTAGGGCCCAGCGCTTACTTCTGGACGTCATTGGTACTCTCCTTGCGGCCCCGAATGGCCGTAAAAATCAGTTCGTCTTCAATGCAATTGTGGCTGAACGCTCACGTCCTGAAGAAAATCTCCAAAGTGGCGGCTGACGTTGCCCTGCCACGTGGAAGTCCCCTCAGATTTTCCGCCGTAAATGGATGGCCAACCTGTCCCGGCGGGAAGAACATGCTGGCGCACGCCAACACCTGCCTTCTTCAGGCGAGCGGCGTAACCGATAGTTTCGTCGTGCAGCGGATCATCCTCCGCTGTAAAAATCAGAGCAGGCGCAACACCTGATATACGCGAGCACAGGCAAGGCGCGGCATAGGGATGACAACCGCCACCACTCAGGTAGTGGCTCCAGCCTTCCGTCCAGCGCTGGCGCATGCCAATTTTGTCCGCCTTGCGGATGGAGGACGTACCCATGAATGGATCGAGAAGCGGCGAAAGTAGGATCTGGCCGTCAAGCGCATCCGGCATCTGGTCGCGGGCCTTCAACGCCACACCGGCCGCCACATTGCCGCCCGCCTCTTCGCCGGCGACGAACAGCAGTGACTTGCGGTCGCCGAGGCCGGCCTTCTTGAGAGCGAGATAGGAAAAGATCGAAAAGGAAATTTCCAGCGCCTTCGGAAAGACATTGCCCGAAAGCGTACTGTAATCCGCGGAAACGACGATCGCGCCTGCCTTTGCGAGGCTGGCGGCAATCGGGCGATCGGCATTGGGGTCGCTGTCGAGAAACGCGCCGCCATGCAGATAGAGAACGATCGGCGGACCCTTGCCGAAATCGGCGCCCATATAGACGCGCGCAGAAACGGGGCCAGCGGCCACCTTTTCCAGCACCATGTCCTTAATTTCGGGCACCATAATCTCTATCTCTTCGCTGCTTTGCAGATGGACGGATGACGCCCGTCTCTTGCATTTTGCACTAAAAAGATATTGTTATTCAAAACCGGGAATAAGAAGCGATATCGCGATAACACTATTCCAAATCCCGAACAATGTTGCAACGCAAACTGCGGAATTGAACCGATGGATCAACTCTCGGCAATGCGCGTCTTCATCCGCGTAGTGGAGACGGGCAATTTCACCCGCGCCGCCGACATGCTCGCCATGCCCAAGGCGACGGTGACCAATCTCATTCAAGGACTGGAAGCGCATCTGCGCACCAAGCTCCTCAACCGCACCACTCGCCGTGTCATGGTGACGACGGATGGCGCCCTTTATTACGAACGCGCCGCGCAGATCATTTCCGAACTTGAGGAGCTGGACGGCAGTCTTTCAAACTCCCAGAGCCTGCCGACGGGCAGGCTGCGCGTCGAGATGGCGGGCGCCTTTGCCGATTCCATTCTGGTGCCGGCGCTCTGTGATTTCTATCAGCGTTATCCTGATATCCGCATCGACCTCGGCGTCGGCGACCGCACCGTCGACTATCTCGCTGAAAACGTCGACTGTGCTCTGCGCGCCGGCACGCCGGCCGACCAGTCGCTGATTGCGAGGCGCGTTTCGGAGATCGAAATGGTCACCTGCGCCGCACCCCTCTACGTCGAGAAATTCGGCCTGCCGCAGCGGCCAGAAGAGCTTGAAACGGAACATTATTCTGTCAATTATTTTCGCGCCCAGAACAATCGCACGGTGCCTTTCGAATTCCGGAAGGGTAACGAGATCATTGAGGTTAATCCGCGCTACATTCTCTCGGTCAACGACAGCCGCACCTATATGACGGCAGCTCTTGCCGGCCTCGGCCTCGCCCAGATCCCGATCTTCATGGCTCGTGAGCCACTGGCAAAGGGGGAACTGATTCAGACTCTGCCGGAATGGACGCGCGAGTCGCTGCCGCTCTACGTCGTCTATCCGCCGAACCGGCATCTCAGCAACAAGGTTCGCGTCTTCGTCGACTGGCTGGTGAAACTGCTGGCAGATGCCAAACTCAACGCCCGCTGACATAGAGCCATTGGTAGAAAAGAAGCGGCCCGCGATGGGAGGGATAACCGTCACGGGCCTTGCTCTGATGTCTGAAACTGAAGGCCTGTCGCACCGCAGGAAAGGCGCGGCAGGCCCTGGAGTGGAGGTCGGGAGGCTGGCAGCGATTGCCGTCCGCCTCCGTCCATTCTGATATAGGTGCGCTTAGCCGGATAGTAAGGGGCAGCTCACCAAGAGGCCGTTCACAAGTTTGCGACGATCTTTATCCGTTCGTGACGGGCTTCAGCAGATCCTCGATACCGATGCGGCGGAAGAGCTCGGCACGAACGCGGTCCGCAACGCCGTTGACGATTTCCGCACCGTCTTCCGACGGATCGATATGGGTGCGGAACGGCCGCTTGCCGAAGGGCATGTTCACGACATCGACGATGGCGGTCGCAACGGAAGCGGCATCTGCATCAGCGGGTTCGAGCGAGGCAAGACCTTTCAGCGCCTGTTCCGGCAGGCCCTTGTAGGGACCTTCATTATATTCGGCAGCGCGGGCGGCATCGGCGGGCGAACCGGAATGGGCGAAGTGGTTCGTACCCTTGGTGAAGGCGCCGGGAACGATGATTGCCGTTTCGATGCCCCACCGGGTTAGCTCACTGGCATAGGAAACGGCAAGCGAGTCCATGGCGGCCTTGGCGGCGAAATAGGGAGCAAGGTACGGAGGCGTACCGCCGCGGGTGCTGGAGGAAGAAACCCAGACAACCAGTCCCTTGCCCTGCTTGCGCAGATGCGGCAGCACCGCGCGGTTCACGCGCTGGGTCGACAGCACGTTGATATCGAAAAGCTCTGCATATTGCTCCGGCGTAAAGGCTTCGGCCGGACCGAAGGACATATGACCGGCATTGTGGATGATCGTATCGATATGGCCTTCGGCGGCGATCACCTTGGCGATCCCGGCCTCGGCGGAGGCATCCGAGGCGACATCCAGTTCGACAGCCTTCAACTCGACGCCGTTTTCTTTGGAGAAGGCCTCCACTGCCTCGACTTGCGGCCGGTTGCGGCCTTCGGTTTCACGCATCGAGGCATAGACGGTGTGACCGGCCTTGGCGAGAGCGCGGGCGGTAAGAGCGCCGAAACCGCTGGAAGCGCCGGTGATGACGATGACTTGCTTGCTCATGATCCTATTCCTTCTGTGAGAGTGGGGCGGCGCGACACCGCCACGAGTTTGCGTCAGACCATGCCGCCATTGGCACGCAGCACCTGACCGTTGACCCAGGCACCATCAGGGCCGGCGAGGAAGGCAACGACACCAGCAATATCCTCAGGGGTGCCGAGACGTTCCAGCGGGTTTGCCTTGGCAAGGTGGTCGATCAGTTCGTCGGACTTGCCGTTGAGGAAGAGGTCGGTGCCTGTCGGGCCGGGAGCGACCGAGTTGACGGTAATCTGGCGGCCGCGCATTTCCTTGGACATGATGGCGCCCATCGTCTCGACGGCAGCCTTCGTGGCGGCGTAGACGCTATAGGCTTCCGGCTTCAGGCCAACGACCGAGCTCGAGAAGTTGATGACCCGGCCACCGTCACGCAGTCGCTTGGCAGCTTCGCGCAACGTGTTGAACGTGCCCTTGAGGTTTACGCCGATCTGGCGGTCGAAGGTGGCATCGTCCACATCGGCAAGACGGGAGAGCAGCATGATACCGGCATTGTTGACGAGGACGTCGACGCCGCCGAAGGCTGCCTCTGCAGCATCGAACATGCGGCGCACGGCGTCCGCATCGGCAACGTCGGCCTGTGCCGTCAGGGCCTTTCCGCCGGCCTTCTCGATCCTCTGGGCCAGTTCTTCGGCGAGCGCCGCGTTGCCAGCGTAGTTGATAACGACGGTGAAGCCGTCCTTTGCGAGACGTTCTGCGATCGAAGCACCGATGCCGCGGGAAGCGCCGGTAACGAGAGCGACCTTGTTTTGATTGGCAGACATTTTCTTCTCCTTTGGTTCGGCGCCGCAGCGCCCTTTCGATGAGAAGAAAATGTCCCTTTTCACTTTGCGGATAATCAGCCATTATTCGGCATCACTATCCGGAAATTGCGAACAAACAAAATGGACAGATTTGATGCCATGCGGGTCTTTTCCCGTGTCGTGGAGCGCCGCAGCTTCACGCTTGCCGCCGAAGACACCGGCTTGCCGCGCTCGACGGTGACGGATGCGGTCAAGCAGTTGGAAGCCCGCCTCGGCGTGCGCCTGCTCCAGCGCACGACGCGCCATGTCAGCCCGACGCTCGATGGCGAAGCCTATTACCAGCGTTGCCTGTCGATCCTCGCCGATATCGAAGATGCCGAAGGCGCTTTCGCGGGCGCCAAGCCGAAGGGGCTACTGCGGGTCGATGTGCACGGCACACTTGCCCGGCATTTCGTGCTGCCAAGTCTGCCGTCCTTTCTGGAAACTTATCCCGATATCGAGTTCTACATGAGCGAGGGCGACCGGCTGGTGGATCTGGTGCGCGAGGGCATCGACTGCGTGCTGCGCGTCGGTACTCCGCAGGACAGCGACATGGTCGCCCGGCGTGTCGCCATGCTGGATGAGATCACCCTCGCCTCGCCGTCCTATATCGCCGCTCTCGGTCAGCCCGAACATCCCGACAGTCTCGACGCGCACCGCATGGTCGGCTTCCGCGCGACCGGTAGCGCCGGCCCCCTGCCCCTGGAATTCATCGTCGACGGCGGCGTGCGCAACATCACGATCCCCGCGACTGTCACCGTCAACGCTGCCGAAAGCTATATCTCCGCCGCTCGCATGGGGCTCGGGATGATCCAGATCCCGCGTTACCACGCCGAACAGGATCTCGCCGCCGGCACCCTGGTCCAAGTGCTCGCCGATTTTCCGCTCACGCAGACGCCGGTCTCGCTGCTCTATCCGCGCAACCGCCAGCTCTCGCCGCGCGTGCGCGTCTTCATCGACTGGCTGGTGAAGGTCTTCGCTCGACAAAACTCCGAAAACGCGGTTCACTCATATTAGCATTCTCGGAGGAACGGGCATGGCACTCAGCGACACCATGGTTTACCAGACGGATGAGGGCTTCGTCGTCGAGTTCGGCAACGAGGGTGAAGACAGGATTGCAGTCACGCTGCGCAACGCCCCCGATCTCACGCACGAAAATGCCATAGCCAAGGCAAAAGCATTGCTTTCTTCCGCATTCGAGCCCGTTCACGGCGACGGCGCCCGCAGCAAGGATGCTGCGCTCCTTGAAGAAGAGCTGCAGGAAGGCCTCGAAGATTCCTTCCCGGCGAGCGATCCGGTTTCCGTCACCAGTTCGTCGATTTCGATACGCGACCCCAATGCCGGCCACTAGATCTGCTTTGAGATGATGTTGTCGATGCCACGCGAGCCAGCCGGCGAACGATTGTTCCGGGTGGCAGATCGGCGAAGGGAATGCTATCGGCAATTTCCATGACGATCGAAACGACTGATGGCGCGATCGGCGCCGGCCCGCTTGCCGGGGAGAGCTTGCGCCACTTCTTCGAACGCGATGCAATCGAGGTCGCTCGCGATCTTCTCGGCTGCCACCTCACGGTCAACGATACAGGTGGGCGGATCACCGAGACGGAAGCTTATTACCCGGATGACGCGGCCTCCCACAGTTTCCGTGGTCCAACGAAGCGCAATGGCGCCATGTATGGCCATCCGGGCAATGTCTATATCTACCGCATCTATGGCATGTACTGGTGCCTGAACTTCGTCTGCACACCGGGCTCGGCGGTATTGATTCGCGCGCTGGAGCCGGAAATCGGTCTGGCTGCGATGATTGATCGGCGAGGCACTGATGCGTTGACACAGCTTTGCAGCGGCCCCGGCAAGCTCTGCCAAGCACTCGATATCGATATCTCCATCAACGACCGGACGCTCGACCAGCCACCCTATGCGATCTCACCTTCCGCGCCAGTGCCCATCGTCTCGGGCAAGCGGATCGGCATTACGAAAAATGCCGAAGCACCATGGCGCTTCGGCATTCAGGGATCGCGATATCTGAGCAAGCCGTTCCGCTAAATGGGAACCTTCAACGTCATTCCATGACGGCGCTATGGTCCATGGCCGGCGCAGCCTTCGGCTTGCGCAACAACAGGACCAGCGGCATGACGGCGAGCGACATCAGCATCAGCAGCTTGAAGTCGTCCATATAAGCGATAATGGTCGACTGCAGCGTAATGACGTCGTTGAGCGCCGCGCGGCCGACCGCCGTCAGCGGACTGAGGCCTTGTGCGGCCGTAGCATTGAAGGCGTGGTTGAACGGCGTCACGTAGGCCGCAATCGACTCATGGTTGCTCTGCGTGTTCTCGACAATCAGTGCCGAGACAATCGAAATGCCGACAGAGGAGCCGATGTTTCGCGACAGGTTATAGAGGCCGGTTCCGTCGCCGCGCATCTGGGCCGGCAGCGTCGCAAAGGCAATCGTCGTCAGCGGCACGAAGAGGAAGCCGAGACCAGCGCCTTGGATGAAGCCGACCGAGATGATCGTCCACTGCGAGACGTCGGGCGTCCAGCCGGTCATGTCGTACATCGCCCAGGCCGTCAGCCCGAGACCGAGCAGCAACAGCCAACGCGTATCCACCTTTCCGATCAACCGGCCAACGATGAACATGCAGAGCATGGTGCCGAGACCGCGCGGTCCCATGACGATGCCCGCCGTAGTGACCGGATAGCCCATCAGCGTCTGCAGATACGGCGTCATCAGCGCCAGTGAGGCAAGATAGGTGATGCCGATCACGAAGATGAAGATCATGCTGACGGTAAAATTCTGGTCGAGGAACAGCCGCGGATTGACGAAGGATTTCTCCGCCGTCAGCGTATGTACCAGGAGCAGATAGAAGGCCGCGGCGCAGACGATCGCCTCGACCATGATCTCGCCGGAGGAGAACCAGTCGAGCTGCTCGCCGCGGTCGAGGAAAAGCTGTAGCGCCGCAATGAACAGGCTCATCATCCCGAAGCCGAACCAGTCGAGCTTGGCGAGTGCATCCCTCTTCGTCTCCGAGACGAATATGACGATGCCGGCAAAGGCGAGCGCGCCGATCGGAATGTTGATGTAAAAGACCCAGCGCCAGCTGATATTGTCCGTCAGCCAGCCGCCAATGACAGGACCCAGAACCGGCCCGACCATGACCGAGACGCCGAATAGGGCCATGGCCGAGCCGCGCTCCTCGGCGGAATAGATGTCGAGGAGGATGCCCTGGGAAAGCGGAACCAGCGAGGCGCCGAACAGGCCCTGCAGCAGGCGGAAGGCAACGATCTGCGGCAGCGACTGCGCCAGACCGCAAAGCACGGAGGCGACAACGAAGCCGACAATCGCCGTCAGCAACACACGTTTGCGGCCGAACTTGGCAGCAAGAAAGCCCGAAGGCGGCGTCATGATCGCGGCCGCGACGATGTAGGAGGTCAAAACCCAGTTGATCTGGTCGGCGGAGGCCGAAACGCTGCCCTGGATATAGGGCAGCGCCACGTTGGCGATCGTCGTATCCAGCGCCTGCATGATGACGGCGAGAATAACGCAGGCCGTGATCGCGCCGCGATTGGCAACCGGGGTTGCCGGTGATGTAGGAGCAGTGCTCATGGCCGTTACTCGTGGCTGTTGCCGTGGCCCAAAAGGTTATTGACGAAATCAGGCAGGCCGCGCGCATGGCCGGTATCGACATCGACGACCGTGCTCATGCCGACGCGAAGCGGCGGCTTGCCCTGAGAGTCGTCGATGCTGACGCGCATCGGAATGCGCTGTACGACCTTTACCCAGTTGCCGGTCGTATTCTGTGCCGGCAGCAGTGAGAAGGAAGAACCCGATGCCGGGCTGATGCTCTCGACCTTGCCCTTCCACATGACGCCCGGATAAGTGTCGACGTAGATATCGACCGACTGGCCGGGCTTGACGTAGGTGAGCTCGGTTTCCTTCGGGCTCGCGGCGATCCACAGATGCGAGGTCGAAACTAGCGAGAAGGCCTGCTGCGAAGCCTGGAGGTAGGAGCCGACCTGCAGCGCGTTGACGTTGGTCACGATGCCGTCGAAGGGTGCCTTGACGACGCTGTGATCGAGCTCGCGCTGAGCGTTGTCGACCTGCGATTTGGCCTGCAGGTACAGCGGGTTTTCCTCGACCGGCTGGTCGGCATTGCCGCCGAGCTGGGCGAGCGTCGTTGCGGCTTCCGCCTTGGCGACGGAAACCTTCTGCTGCGCCGCCTCCAGATTGTGCTTGGCTTCGTCATAGGCCGACTGCGTCGCGCTGCCGTTGTTGACGAGATTTTGCTGCCGGTCGAACTGGTCCTGGTAATAGGGCAGATCGGCTTCAGCCTGCGTGATCTCGGCAAGCGACTGCTGGTAGCTAGCCTTGAGGTTCATGATCTGGTTGCGCTGCGCGCCGAGCTGCGCCTTGGCGCCATCGAGCGCGATCTTGAAGGAATCCGAGCGCAGGCTGAAGAGCACCTGCCCCGCCTTGACCTGCTCGTTCTCATGAACGTTGATCTGCTCGACGAGACCGGAAACGTCAGTCGTGATGCCCACCATGTCCGCCTGGATATACGCATTGTCGGTCGACATGATCTGACCGCCATTGACGTAGTAGTAGCCGCCGACGACGAGCGCCACCGGCAGCAGTGCAAAGAGGACGGGACGGGTGAAGCTGCGCCGGCGGCGGACCTTGTTGCCGCCAGGCGCAGCCACCGCGGCAGCCGCGGGCGCTGAATTGGATGAAGGCGCCTCAGCCACCGTTTCCGGTTGTTGGGGAATTTCTTTTTCTTCGACAGGGTTCTTGGCATTCGCGTCGGACACGACGCGCAGGGGGGATTGATCAGCCATGTTTCGTCTCATTCTCGGCGACCGGACTGCGGCACGCCTGCACCAGGTTCGTCTTCATTACGGATAGGATGTGGAAAAGCTGGTCGCGCTGTTCGGGTGTGATGCTTTCCAGCGCCTCGCCGCGGGTCACGTCGCCGATCTCTCGCATTTCGGCGAGAATCGGATGGGCTGCTTCACGCATGTAGAGCAGCCAGATGCGCCTGTCGGTCGGGTGCTGGCGGCGCTCGATCAGGCCGCGCTCGGCGAGCTTGTCGAGGATGCGGACCAGCGTGATCGGCTCGATTTCGAGGATCTCGGCAAGCCCGCTCTGATGGATGCCCTCATTATTGGCGAGATAGGCAAGCGTCTGCCACTGAGACCGCGTCAGCCCAAGGTCCTTTGCGCGCTGCTCGAACCGTTTGCGAAGCAGACGGGCCACGTCGTGCAGAAGAAAACCGAGTGTTGGATTGTTGGTCATATACCTTCGCCGGCTAGTAATAAGCATCCTTATGATATTGGTAGATATATTGAGCATATGCAGTGCACAAGGATACAACCTCAAGATTCCGCACCTGCGGCCAAAATGCCGCAGCCCACACCTAGAAGAGCCTTCGATCCGGTCTTTCGAAAGGTTCAAGCAGCGGCCGAAACTCGTCTCAGCAATTTGACAAAGCGAAGCATCGGCGGAAATGCCGGGGGTTTGCGGAACTCCAAATCAATGCAATCAATTGGCATTTGCAATTTTTGGATTCTCCCGTTTATAGTCTGCCTTCATAGAGTTAGGGAGAAGCAGGATTTTCTTCCTCCGGTTGATTTCGAGGTGCTGGCCTGCACCTGTCATCTTCCCGGCAGCCAAGCATGAGTAGAATTCGGACTTAGGACGAAGGCTCATGTTTTCGTTCCAGCAGACATAAACAGCTTATCTCAGGCATAGGTTCAGGCGGCCGCGTTCGGCCGCCCGCAAGGGGGACCGGAATGGCTTATTCGCTTCGACAGATATTGGCGCTCGGCTGCTTTGCCGCCTTCCTGCCGCTCATTGCTGAGGCACAGCAGGCGCCTGCTCCCCCGCCCGTCACCGTCGCCAAACCCGTCGTGCGCGATGTGGTCGATAGTGATGAGTTCATCGGCCGTTTCGAACCTGTCGATGAGGTCTCCGTCCGCTCGCGTGTCGGTGGTTACCTGCAGGAAATCGACTTCACCGACGGCGCTCTGGTGAAACAGGGCGACCGGCTCTTCGTCATCGATCAGAGGCCGTTCGTAACCGCTCTCAATCAGGCCAATGCCGCGCTCGAAGCGTCGAAATCGGCTCTCGTCTTTGCCGATGCGCAATATAAGCGCGCCCAGTCGCTTGCTTCGAGCGGCAGCCAGTCGGCGCAGACGCTGGACGATCGCCGCCGCGAATTCGATTCAGCGCAAGCCAATGTCCGCGGCGCGCAGGCTGCAGCCGATCGCGCGGCTCTCGACATGGAATATACCGAGATCACCGCGCCGCTCAGCGGCCGCATCGACCGCCGCCTGATCTCCGCCGGCAACCTTGTGCAGACCGACCAGACGGTGCTGACGACGATCGTTTCCCTCGATCCGATCGATTTCTATTTCGACGTCGACGAGCGCCGCCTGCTGAATTTCGCCGACACCGCACGCAAGCTCGGCAAGGATCTCCAGCAGGGCGGAGGCGGACTGGATGTGGCAGTCACGATCTCGGATCCCAATGCCAAGCCATTCAAGGGAAAACTGGATTTCGCTGAGAACCGAATCGACAACGAGAGCGGCACCATTCGTCTGCGTGCCCGCTTCCCCAACCCCGATCTCGTCCTTCAGCCCGGCCTCTTCGGTCGCATCCAGGTCGAAGCCTCCAACACCTATCAGGCCATTCTCGTTCCTGACGAGGCAATCGGCGCAGACCAGAATGAGCGTGTCGTCTATGTCGTCGGTAGCGACGGCACAGTATCGACCAAGCCCGTGAGGCCCGGTCCGCGGCTCTACGGCTACCGCGTCATCCGCGAGGGCCTCGACGGCACCGAGACGATCATTGTCAATGGCCTGATACGCGCCCGGCCCGGTGCAAAGGTAACACCTCAGATGACCGAACTGCCGAAGGAGCGGACTGACGCGCCGCCAGAAACCGCCGGTGCGGAGAGCGGCCAATGAGATTTGCTCATTTCTTCGTAGACCGGCCGATCTTTGCGGCCGTCATCTCGATCGTTCTCCTCGTTGTCGGCAGCATCGCCTACACGCAATTGCCGGTCTCCCAATATCCAGAGATCGCGCCGCCGACTATTGTCGTGCGCACCTCCTATCCGGGCGCCGACCCGCAGACGATCGCCGATACGGTTTCG
The DNA here is from genome assembly GCA_900470965.1 of Hyphomicrobiales bacterium. Classification (GTDB taxonomy): domain Bacteria; phylum Pseudomonadota; class Alphaproteobacteria; order Rhizobiales; family Rhizobiaceae; genus Rhizobium. The sequence continues at coordinate 81,971 of UCCS01000003.1, read as the reverse complement.
ACCCCGCTCGAGCAGCAGATCAACGGCGTCGAAGACATGCTCTACATGTCTTCCTACTCCAGCGCCGATGGCGCCATGTCGCTGACGATCACTTTCAAGCTCGGCACCGATCTCGACAAGGTCCAGGTTCTTGTCCAGAACCGCGTTTCCATCGCCCTGCCCCGTCTTCCCGAAGAAGTTCAGCGGCTTGGCGTGACCACCGACAAGAGCTCGCCTGACCTGATGATGGTGGTGCACCTCCTGTCGCCGTCGCACCGCTATGACCAGCTCTACGTCTCGAACTACGCCCGCAACCGGATACGCGACGTTCTCGTACGCCTTGACGGCGTCGGCGACGTGCAACTCTTCGGCGAGCGCCAGTATTCGATGCGAATCTGGCTGGATCCGGAAAAGCTCTCCGCCTACGGAATGACATCCGATGACGTCGTCGCCGCATTGAGAGACCAGAACGTTCAAGTATCGGGTGGCAAGATCGGCGCGCCACCGGTCACCGGCAAGAATGCGTTCGAATATACGGTGCGAACGGACGGACGTTTCTCGGATGTGCGCCAGTTCCGCTATGTCATTGTGAAATCGACGGCCACCGGCCGGCTTGTGGCCTTGCAGGATGTCGCCCGCATCGAACTCGGCGCACAGGACTACGTCACCAACAGCTATCTCAACAATGACCCCGCAGTTGCTCTCGGCATCTTCGCCCGGCCGGGAACCAATGCACTGGATACCGCCCATCAGATCCAGGGCATCATGAAGGATCTTTCGCAGAACTTCCCGCAGGGCCTGGAATATCGGATCGTCTACGATACGACCGAATTCATCTCGGATTCGATCAATGAAGTCTACAGGACCATCGCAGAGGCGGCGATCCTCGTGGCAATCGTCGTCCTCGTCTTCCTGCAATCCTGGCGAACCGCCATCATTCCGATCATCGCCATTCCCGTATCGCTGATCGGCACTTTCGCGGTCCTGCTCGCCTTCGGCTTCTCGCTCAATATGCTGACGCTGTTCGGCCTCGTCCTTGCGATCGGCATCGTCGTCGACGACGCGATCGTGGTGGTGGAAAATGTCGAGCGAAACCTGGCGCGCGGCATGACCCCGAAACAGGCGGCGCACGTCACGATGGACGAAGTCGGGACCGCCGTGGTCGCCATCTCGCTGGTGCTGATCGCAGTGTTCGTGCCGACGGCCTTCATTCCCGGCATTTCCGGACAATTCTACAAACAATTCGCTGTGACGATTTCAGTCACCACGGCAATTTCCGCATTGAATTCGCTGACGCTGTCGCCTGCGCTCGCAGGCATATTGCTGAAAACCCACGATCACGAGACCAAGCGCAAGAATATCTTCTCCCAGCTGGGAAGCGGGCTTGCCAACGGCTTCAACCGCGGATTCGATCGGATGAGTTCCGGCTATTCCTGGATCGTTCGGCATCTGGTCAGCAGTTGGGTAGGGTTGACAGCTTCGCTTATTGTCTTCGCCGGCCTGCTGGGCGCGACCTGGTACATGGGACAGAAAGTTCCCTCGGGGTTCATCCCGACCATGGACCAGGGTTACGCAATCATCGTCATCCAGCTTCCGGACGGCGCTTCGCTTGCGCGTACCGACGCCGTCGTCAAACAAGTGGGTGACATTGCCCGCACGGTGCCGGGCGTCGGCAATGCCGTGCAATTTGCCGGTTTCAGCGGGGCAACTTTCACCAATGCCTCGAATGCCGGCGTCGTCTTCGTGCCGTTTAAATCCTTCGCCGAACGTGAAGAAGGCGGGGAAACCGCCAACAAGATCATCGGCGAGCTCTATGGCAAGCTGCAGAGCATCCAGGAGGCCTTCATCATCGCCATCCCGCCGCCATCCGTGCGCGGCGTCGGCAATTCCGGCGGCTTCAAGATGCAGATTTCGGATCTTGAAAACGCTGATATGACGCGCGTCCTTGGTCTGGCCCGCCAGATGATGGGTGCTGCTGCAACGACCGAGGGGCTTACCGGCGTCTTTACGACATTCTCGGATGCAAGCCCGCAATATTTCCTTGCGATCGATCGCGACAAGGCACGTTTCCTGAACGTGCCGATCCCCAATATCTTCAACGCGCTGTCCATCAACCTCGGCGTTGCCTATGTGAACGACTTCAATGCATTCGGGCGCGTTTATCAGGTTCGCGCCCAGGCTGACCGGCAATATCGCATGGACAGGGACGACATCCTGGCGCTGAAGGTTCGATCGGCAACCGGTGCACTGGTCCCGCTCGGCACTCTGATGGACATACAGGATTCCAGCGGTCCGGCACTTGTCCAGCGCTACAACATGTATGTCTCGGTGCCGCTTCAGGGCAATCCGACTCCCGGCACATCGACCGGCGATGCCATCAAGAAGATGGAAGCGCTGGCGAGGCAGATCCTGCCGCCCGGAACGACCTTTGAATGGACCGAGCTTGCCTATCAGGAAACCCATACCGGCAATACCGCCATCTATATCTTCGCCCTGTCGGTGATCTTCGTCTTCCTTGCGCTTGCGGCACAATATGAAAGCTGGGTCCTGCCCCTGGCCATCATCCTCATCGTTCCGCTCGCAGTGCTCGCCGCGTTGATCGGCGTATGGCTCAGGGGAATGGACAACAACGTCCTCACCCAGATCGGCCTGATCGTCCTGATCGGCCTTGCGGCCAAGAACGCCATTCTGATCGTCGAGTTTGCACGACAGGCGGAAGAAGAAGGGAAAAGCGTCGTGGATGCCGCAATCGAGGCAAGCCATCTTCGCCTGCGCCCGATCCTGATGACGGCCTTCGCCTTCATCTTCGGCGTTCTACCGCTTGCCATCGCCACCGGCCCAGGTGCTGAAATGCGCCAGTCGCTCGGCACGGCTGTGTTCTCGGGCATGTTGGGTGTGACGATCTTCGGCCTGTTCCTGACGCCGGTCTTTTATGTCGTGCTGCGCCGCTGGCGCAAAAAGCCGGCAGAAGCGCCGGCTCAGGTCGATGCGGAGGAGAATGCTGCCTGAACCGGTCTCAGGTGGAGAAGAGGTAAACCTGGCCCTGCCAGAAGCGGGCGACGGAGAGCCTGCCGCTCCTGAAGGCGCGGGTGTCGAGGTTCAGCCGCATTGGCTGCACATCCGGCTGATCGCCGGGCGTGTGACCATGGACGATGAGCTTCGGCAGTGGCAGCGGGCTTTCTAGGAAACGCTGGCGAATGAAAGCCAGATCGTCATCGGCCTGCTCTTCGAGCGGCACGCGCGGGTCGATGCCCGCATGCACGAAGGCGACATTGGGCGTATCGAGCATGATCGGCAGGGAGCGGATGAAATCGATATGGGTATGCGGCAGCGACTGGCGGATGAAGGCGTCGAGCTGCGCACCGGAACGGAAAACGAGCGGCAGGTGATCGGGATCGAGACCGTAGGATCGCAGAAGCTCGGCGGCACCCATGGTCATCCAGTCGTCATAGGATGCCCAGCCGTCGATATAGTCGAGCATGACGATCTCATGGTTGCCGGCAAGGCAGATGCGCTCGAAACCCTCGGGCGCCGGGTCCATGATATGGCTGATGACATGCGCCGATTGTGGACCGCGGTCGATATAGTCGCCAAGCATGACGATGAGTTTGGTGCCCGGTATATGCTCAGCATCCCGGACGATCGCCTCTTCCGCTTTCTGCAGCAGGTCGAGACGACCATGCACGTCGCCGATGGCATAAGTGGGGATGTCGGCTATATCCATGCTCACGCGCGGGCGCGGCTGACGTCCAGCCTTCGAACCCTCGCGGCTTCGTGCAAGAGAATCACTCATCATCATTCCTGATCAGTTCGCCGTCCCTTAACCATAAGTAGAGCATACGGCAAGGCGATCAAGCTGGTAAGAAAATTCCGCCAGCCGGGCTTTTGTGGAAAAAGCGGCCTTACGCAAGCCGATGCAATCACGCACTTTTTTAGCACCAGGAAAGAGTGGTAGATGGGCACCGTATCGCAACTGCACGACAATGTGCGTCCTCCGGCGCACCGCATCGAGACTGAGGAGGAGGCCATCTCCGCGGCTCGCGAGCTTGCGGCCGGATTTCGCCGGCAGGCAAGCGAGCGCGACATCAACCGCCTCATGCCAAACGCCGAGCTCGACGCGCTCTCGCAATCCGGCCTCACAGCAATCACCGTTCCCCCTGAATATGCCGGGCTCGATATTTCCAACGCCCTGCTCGCCGAGATCGTCGCCATCGTCGCCGAAAGCGATGCCTCGATCGGCAACGTGCTGACATCTCACTTCCGCGTGCTGGAAGGGCTGCGCAACCAGCCCTCGGAAGAGCTGAAGATCGCCCTTTTCACCCGCGCATTGGACGGCGACCGTTTCGCTGCGACCCGTTTTACCGATCAGGCAAGCCTCGTTGCCGAGGGCTCCGGCTTTCGCCTGACAGGCCGGTCGGAACAGGCAGCCGCCATCCTTTTCTCCGACTGGATCGCCGCAGCAGCGATCGATCCCGGCGGCCGCAGGGTGACGTTGCATCTGCAGCGTGACAGCGACGAACTGCAGGCGATAGACGACTGGGATGCTTTCGGGCTTCGCATCAACGGCACGGCAACGCTGATTACCGGCAAGCTGCATGTGAATGTAGACACCGTCACCGCCGCTCCATCCGGCGATCACACGACGGAAAAGTCCCTGGGCCTTCTGCTGCAGGCAGCCGTCAGCCTCGGTATCGCCCGTGCAGCCTTTGCCGACCTGCTCGTCATGGCGAAGGAGCCCTCTGCCCTCTTTGGCAAAATCGGCGAGCGCGCCATCCGCATCGAAATCGCGACCGGCGCGCTGGAACAGGCAGGCCGCAAACTGGATATCGCCCAGGTAAGCCCCGCCGAAGCAGCCATGGCGGAAGCCTATTTCTCCGCCTCATCCGCCTGCCTCACGGCAACCGACGTGGCGCTGGACACGGCAAATGCTCTCTTCGAACTGGCCCGGGGCGCGACCGGCAGCATAGCGCTCAACCTCGACCGTCACTGGCGCAACGCCCGCATCCACGACATGGCAATCCAGCGCGAGCCGCTGTTGAAGGCAGCAGGCGCGCATATTCTGAAAATCAGGGAAAGCTGAAGCAACTCCCGAAAACTGTGCCGCAGTTTGCATACGGAATTGCGGGGAAATAAAGGGAGCGCGGATCAGCTCGCGGCGGAAACCGGGACCTTTTCCTCGACCGTTTCGATGCCGCCGCCGACAACGAACTGTTCGAGCGTCATGTTGTCGAGAATGGCAGCGATCGCGTCCCGGACTTCGGTCATCGAGCGCCGCACCTGACAGGTCTCGGGATCTGCGCAGTCATCGCAGGCCTCGTAAGCCGTGCGGCTGGCGCAGCGGATCGGCGCAAGCGGCCCATCCAGCGTACGGATGACATGACCAATGCGGATCTCCGACGCAGGCCGCGACAGCGAATACCCGCCGCCCGGCCCCTTCTTCGACCGCAGGATGCCGACATTGCGCAGTTCGAGCAGGATCGTATCGAGAAACTTCTTCGGAATATTGTTGCGCGACGCGATGTCGTTGATGAAGGCGGTCTCGCCCGGCGCCAGCCGCGCCAGATCGACCAGCGCCTTCAATCCGTATTTTCCTTTTTTCGTCAACATCTGGGTCGCCCTGCACTTTGCGGCATTATGCTTCTGTAATAGCAGGCAAATAGAGTCAAAACCATGAAGAGACAACAAAATAACCAGTTTTTATAGGCTACATCAGCAATATGTTGCCGTAAAACCGCTATTCAGAGTTTCCTGAACCTTGCAGGCCTCCAGAAGGTTGTCTCGCACCGCCAACCGATGCGAGACCGGAAGTCTCGTCTAGACCGTTTTCAGCATGCCGCCATCGACGAAATAGGTGGAGCCAATACTGTAGCTCGCTCGGTCGGAGCAGAGGAAGACGAAGAAGTTTGCAAGCTCCTCCGGCGTGCCGAAACGTTTGGACGAGGCATGCTCATCCGCCACGCTCTGCAGGTAGCCCTCCCAGTCACCACCGGTCTCCGCTGTCAGCTGCTTGGCGGTCTTGATCCAGTCGGGCGTCAGGATGAGGCCGGCGTTGATGCAGTTGACGCGAATCTTGTCCTTGACGAGCTCTGTGGAGAGCGTCTTGGAAAACATCATGAGCGCCGCCTTGGTGACATTATAGATCGGCTCGTACCACAGCGGCTGCACGGCACAGATCGAGGCATTGTGAAGGATCACTCCGCCGCCGCGCTTCTTCATTTGCGGCGCAATTCCGCGGGCAAGGCGCACGGCGGCCATCACATGCAGATCAAAATCCGCCTGCCACTTCTCGTCGGGCGCCTCCATGACCGTCTCGTTGGAGCCGGTGCCGGCATTGTTGATGAGAATATCCGCTCCACCACGCTCGGCTGCCGCCGCGATGATCGCCTCCGTGCCCTCGACAGTCGCCACATCGCTTTCGACCGCAATGGCACTGACACCATATTTTTCGGCAATGCGCACGGCTTCAGCATCCAACCGCTCGCGTCCACGCGCAGACAAAATGAGGTTAGCACCCTCGGCCGCCAGCCCTTCGGCGATCGCCAGCCCGATACCGACGGAACCACCCGTGATGACGGCGGTCTTCCCCTTCAATCCAAGATCCATGAAATCCTCCCAATCCGGCCGGCGGTCCGGCCGCTCCGCCAACTCTTCCGGCATTGGCTCTGCCCGTCAAGCCATGGCGGAAAATCATTGGTGCTGCTAACTGATCCCTCTTGCCGCAGGTCGCGTTCTGTCGCATGCCTGCGGGCATAGTGGAGGAATTTTCATGCGTCTTTATTCAGCTTGCATTGAATGGCTGTTTGCCGAGGAAGGCGATCATTTCACCGATCGCATCCGCCGTGCCCATGCCGCCGGCCTCAAGGCCATCGAGTTTTGGCGCTGGACGGACAAGGATCTCGACGCGATCGAAGCCGCATTACAGGAAACAGGCCTCAAGGTAACGAGCCTCGTCGCCGAGCCGATGATCGCACTCACCGATGCCACCAATCGCGAGACCTGGCTGAAGGGTCTCGCCGACTCCGTTGCCGTTGCAAAGCGCCTCGGCGCCCCTGTCCTGATCGCGCAGGCCGGCGACGATCTCGAGGGCTTCACTCGAGACGAACAGCGCAAGGCGCTCACCGACACGCTACGGGCCGGCGCCGACATCCTTGATGATAGCGGCGTGCGCCTCGGTGTCGAACCGCTCAATATCCGCATCGACCACGTCGGCTATTTCCTCGATTCCACCCGCGAGGGGCTGGATATCGTCGATGACGTCGCCCGTCCGGAAATCGGCATCGTCTACGACATCTATCATTCCGCCGTCATGGACGAGCGCACGGAAGATGTTCTGGCCGGCCGCATCGACCGCGTTTTCCACGTTCATGTCGCTGACCACCCCGGTCGCAACGAACCCGGCACCGGCACGATCGATCTCGCTCACCGCCTGAACTGGATCTTCTCCAACGGCTACACCGGGGCTATCGGCATGGAATACAAGCCAACGGCTCCGGGTGCGGATGCGGTGAAGGCGGCAATTGCGACCTTGGGCTGACGTTCAGCATTCTGCCGTCACCCAGCAGCATCAGCCCGATCACTTCACAAGCGCACTGTGCTGATCGGCTTCCGATTTCGGCATTTCCGGATCGGCAACTGCCGCCACCTTGCACGGACCAGCCGAACGGCGCTCGACGATGCGTGAAGCGATCATGACGCGGCGGGCAGGCATGCCGGGTAGGCGCGGATTTTCGATCCGCTCCAGGAGCAGCCGCAGACCGACGGCCCCGCCCTCCTGCCCTTCCATTTTCACCGTCGTCAATGACGGCGAAATCTGCGTGGCCGGCGAGAAATCGCCGAAGCCGACGACCGAGACATCATCGGGAATGCGATAGCCCTGGCCCAGCAATTCGGAAACCACGGTCAGCGCCAGTCCGTCATGGGCACAGAAGAAAGCCGTCGGGTGGATGCCCTTTGCCTTGAGGTCCTTGAAAACCTCGCCGAAGCCGATCTGTTCGTCGAAGCTTAACACATGCAGCAAGACATCCTCGCAGCGTTCGGCAATCTCCCGCGCACCGTAGAAGCGCTCGCGCCGGCCCCGGAAACCGGGCGTGCCGTTGACATAAGCGATCGACCGATGGCCGAGTTCGATCAGATATTGCAGTACCGCCTGCCCCGCCTCATGGTCGGTGCCGGTCACCTGATCGGCTTGCTCCAGCGGATCGACCCACCCGAAACGTACGATCGGCACACCGGTCGCCGTTGCCGCAGCGATCGCCTCCCGATCATGCGGACCGACGAGTAGTAGACCGGCGCAGGACCGCCCCAGCTCTTCCAGCTGACCGGCACTGTGGGTCCAGCGGATGCGTAGCGCCATGCCGAGCCTATGCGCCTCACGCTGCACGCCATTCTGGATCTGCATGTAGAGTTCGCTGTTGACGGCATCGAGATCGTGGAAAACGACGGCGATATCATTGGTCTGCGATTGGCCGGCAGGGCGCGTGTAGCCCAGCCGTTCGGCAGTGGCGCGGATCAGCGCACGCGTCTCCTCACTGACACCGCTCTTGCCGGCTAGCGAGCGCGACACCGCATATTTCGAGAGGCCGACCTCCCGCGCGATCGTCTGTAAGGTAACTCGCCCCCTGCTTCCCACTTTCCACCTCGATGTTCCATCCGGCATTCGGAGCGCTTCGCTACACGTTACCTACCGGAATTGCAAATTCTTGCACTAACAGAACATAACGCTTTACCTAACAATATCCAAATGTATTCTTCTCGTTATCCCAGCCTGAAAGCAAAAAATAACGATAAGCGCTGAGGATTTTTGGAGGAGAACCCTATGATCAAGCTGAAACGTCGTGCGTTTCTGGCCGGGACTTCGGCCGTTCTGATCTTGCCGGCTCTGCCGGCATTCGCCGCCGACTTCAAGGAAGCGGACATTCTGAAAGACAAAGTTTCAAGCGGCGCGTTGCCGGCCCTCAAGGACCGGCTGCCGGAAAATCCGCTTGTCATCAAGCCGGTCGAAAGCGTCGGCAAACACGGTGGCGACTGGAATATGGCCCTCGTCGGCGGCGGCTCACTGTCGATGCTGTTCCGCTATCAGGCCTATGAACCGCTGTTGCGCTATACGCCCGACTGGTCCGGAGTGACGCTGAACGTCGCCGAAGCCTTCGACGGCAATGCGGATTCCACAGAATATACCATCCGCCTGCGCAAGGGCATGAAGTGGTCAGACGGCCAGCCTTACACCACGGCTGATGTGAAATTCTGGTACGACACGATCCTGACCGACAAGCGCGTCGCCGTTAACGGACAAGGCCACTGGAAAACTGCTGGTAAGCCGGCGAAGCTCGAAATTGTCGACGAACAAACGTTTAAAGTTATCTTCGCGAAACCTAACGGTATGTTCCCGTTGCAGGTCGCCTGGGCCAATAGTGACCACACGACGCGCTGCCCCAAACATTATCTCGAGCAGTTCCATATCGATTATAACCCGAAGGCTGACGAGCTTGCCAAACAGCGCGGCTTCGAAAGCTGGATCGCCGCCTTTCAGTCCGCCTCCGGCTTCCAGGACGACAATGCCTTCTTCCTGAACTCCTCGAAGAAGCCCTGCCTGCATGCCTGGATGTTTACGACTGCACCCGGCGAGAACACCGAACGCGCTATTGCCGAACGCAACCCCTTCTACTGGAAGGTGGATACGGAGGGTAACCAGCTCCCCTATATGGACCGCATCGTCTACCAGATGGTCGCCGATCCGCAGGTGCTGCTGCTCAAGGTCATGCAGGGCGAAATCGACCTGATGGACCAGTATATCGCCACACCGAACAACAAGTCCGTGCTCTACGATGCGCGCGAGCAGGGCAAGTATGATTTCTACACGCTGACTTCCACCGAAGCCAATGTGATGAACTTCATCTTCAACCTGAACCACAATGACGAGACCAAGCGAAAGCTCTTCCGCAACAAGGATTTTCGCGCGGCACTCTCCATGGCGCTCGATCGCCAGTCGCTGATCGACGCCGTGCTCGTCGGCCAGGGCGCACCTGCCCAGCCTTCGATCAAGCAGGGCGACCCGCTCTACAATGAGCAGCTTGCCACGCAGTTCACGAGCTACGATGTCGACAAGGCGAATGCCCTGCTCGACACGCTCATCCCGAAGCGTGACGACCAGAACTTCCGTTTGGACGAGAAAGGCCGTCGCCTGACGGTGATCTTCGAGATCGACCAGGCACGCGCCGTCTTCCTCGATCTCTTCCAGCTCGTCATCCCCATGTTCCAGGCGGTCGGCATCGATGCGCAGATGCGCACCATGGACCGTTCGCTCTGGGAAACCCGTGTCCGTCAGGGCCGTGATTTCGACGCGACGGCTCACCAGTTCGGTGCGAATGGTGGTGTCGCCGCCATGCTCGACCCGCGCTACTACGTACCGACGGATTCGAATGCAATGTATGCCCCGGCCTGGCAGCTTTGGTATCTCGACCGCAACAACGCCAGTGCCGAGGAGCCACCGGAAGAAACTAAAAAGCAGCTTGAGCTCTACGACAAGCTGAAATCAACCTCAGATGCCGCCGGACAGCAGGAGATCATGAAGCAGATCCTGCAGGGTGCCGCCGACAACTTCTATGTCTTCGGCATATCCCAGCCGCCGGATGGCTACGGCATCGTAAAGAACAGCATGAAGAACATTACCAAAACCATGCCGAACTCCTTCGGCTGGCCGACGCCCGCTCCCACCATGCCGGAGCAGTTCTACAAGGTCTGATGGCCTGCGACAGCAATGATGCATTCCGGGCGCCGGCTCTACCGGTCGGCGCCATGGCCTTCTTTTGCCAATGATTGGATGAGACGATGCTCGACGCCAGAAGACAGAATACCGACACGCTGCGCACGCCGGACTGGTTCAAAACCGCAACGCGCTGGACGCAGCTAACCTTCGTGGAAGACGACCCGGAAAAATACGATCCGGCCTTCTGGGTCGATGTCTTCAAGCGCACGAAATCCAACGCCGTATGCCTTAGCGCCGGCGGCTACATCGCCTACTACCCAAGTGAAGTACCCTATCACTATGTCAGCAAGTATCTGGGCGACAAGGATATTTTCGGCGCGCTCGTTGATGCCGCCCGCAAGCTCGACATGCATGTCATGGCCCGCGTCGACCCGCACGCAATCCATGACGATGCGGCAAAAGCGCATCCCGAATGGGTGATGATCAATGCCGACGGCACGCCGCGCCGGCATTGGGCCTATCCCGATGTCTGGGTCACCAATGCCTATGGTGACTACAACACCGTCTTCATGCCCGAGGTGGTGAAGGAGATCGTCCGCAAATACGATATCGATGCAGTCTTCGCCAATCGCTGGCAGGGCCACGGCGTCGATTACAGCGAAGACAGCGCCCGCCGCTTCAAGGATATGTTCGGCCACGCCCTGCCGAAGAAGGCAGATGCCGATGATCCTGCCTGGCAGAGCTGGTTGCAGTGGCGCCGCCGCGTGCTGACCGACATGATCGCCCAGTGGGATGATGCGGTCAAAGCGATCCGCCCGCATGCGAGCTTCATCCCCAACATGGGCGGCGCATCGCTAATGGAATTCGACCTCTCGGTCATCGCCAAACATTGCCCCTTCCTCGTCGTCGATCATCAGGGCCGCAAGGGTCTCGAACTCGGCTGGTCTGCCGGCCGCAACGGCAAGCGCATTCGCGCCACCTTCCCTGACCGCCCGGTTGTGCTCATCACCTCGATCGGCCCGGAGGAGGAATATCGCTGGAAGGATGCTGTCACTTCGGGCGAGGAAATGCAGCTCTGGATCAATGACGGCACCGCCCACGGCCTCTATGCCTGGTTCACCAAGTTCAACGGCGTCGTGCCCGACAAGCGCTGGGTGGAACCGGTCGCCGATGCTTTCGCCCTGCAGGCAGCTGTCGAGCCAGTCCTTGAAAGCATGTATCCGACGGCCGAAATCGCCGTCATCGACCCTTCGACGACGCTCCGCCATTGGGCGCCGGAAGAGCGCCACAGCGCCGAGAAACACGATCTCGGCTTCTATCACGCCCTCGTCGAAGCCCGTCTGCCCTTCGAGCTTCTCTCGGATCAGGTTCTGACGAAGGAGAACCTTGACCGCTTCAAGCTGATCATCCTCGCCAACGCCTCCTGCCTCTCGGATGCGCAGAACGAAGCGATCCGCGCCTATGTGGAGCGCGGCGGCAGCGTCATCGCATCCTACGAAACCTCGCTGCGCGACGAGTTCGGCAAGCGGCGCAGCGAGTTCGGCCTCTCCGATGTACTGGGCGCAAAATTCGTTTCCGGCCCGCGCGGCATCGTCAAGAACACCTATGTGGCGCTCTCGGGGGATCATCCGGTCAATCAAGGCTATGACGGTGCCGAGCGCATCATGGGCGGTACGCGCCTCATCCATGCCGACCCCACCGGCAATGCGACGACGCCCTTCCTCTATGTTCCCGACTTCCCGGATCTGCCGATGGAAGAGGTCTATCCGCGCAAGGCTCCGGAAGGCGCCGGCGTCATCGCCCGCGAAACCGGCAAGGGTGGCCGCACGGTCTATATCCCCTGGAATATCGGCGAGATCTTCTGGGAAGTCTTCGCCGTCGACCACGGAAAGCTGATCGGCAATGCGGTGCGTTGGGCGCTCGGCAAAACCTCGCGTGTCACCGTCGAAGGCCCTGGCGTCATCGACATGGCGTTGCGCGAGAATGCCGAAGGCGTCGCGCTCAGCCTCTTCAACCTCACCAACCCGATGATGATGAAGGGGCCGATACGCGAAAATTACCCTCTGGCGACGCAGACGGTTTCAGTGGAAATTCCCCCTGGCAAATCGGTGGCGAAGGCATGGCTCATCGTTACCGACCGCGCCGCAAACTTCAGCGTTAAGGGTGGCCGCGCACAGGTGGAGGTGCCAGGCATCGAACGGCTGGAGGTGCTGCACCTCACCTGGAAATGAGGTGTTGAGACAAGGAGGAGCGCTTTCGGCCTGGAGGGGCCGAAGGCGGATGGAGATCCGAAGGAAGCGCCTGACCGGGCGCTCTCAACGGGAGGAGAAACATTCCGATGCTTGGCTACATTTTCAAGCGCGTGCTCTACATGATCCCGACCCTGTTCGGCATGTCGCTGATCTCGTTCCTGATCATCCAGCTGCCGCCGGGTGACTACCTGACCTCGATGATCGCGACGATGAGCGACAGTGGCCAGGCCGTCGATCCTGCGCAGATCGAGCGGCTCAAAGAGATCTACGGCTTCGACGACCCCTTCTACATCCAGTATCTCAAATGGATGTGGGGCATTGTCAGCCGTGGCGATTTCGGCTGGTCCTTCGAATGGAACCAGCCCGTCTCTGGCCTCATCTGGGCACGCATGGGCTCGACACTGGTCATCTCGCTGCTCAGCCTCCTCTTCGTCTGGATCGTCGCCCTGCCGATCGGCATCTATTCAGCCGTACGCCGCCATTCGATCAGCGACCACGTCTTCACCTTCTTCGGTTTCATTGGATTGGCAGTGCCGAACTTCATCCTGGCGCTGACGCTGATGTATGTCGCCTATCGTTATCTCGGCCAGAGCGTCGGCGGTCTCAATTCGCCCGAATTTGCCGAAGCGCCCTGGAGCCTTGCCAAGGTCGGCGATTTCCTCGCCCATCTCTGGATACCGATCATCATCATCGGCGCCTCGGGCACGGCCGCCCTCATCCGCGTCCTGCGCGCCAACCTGACGGACGAGCTGCACAAGCCCTATGTCATCACCGCCCGCGCCAAGGGCCTGCCGGAATACAAGGTCATTCTCAAATATCCGGTCCGTATCGCGCTCAACCCCTTCGTCTCGGCGATCGGCTGGGTATTGCCACATCTCGTCTCTGGCGTGACGATCACCGCGATCGTGCTGAACCTGCCGACCGCAGGTCCGCTGCTCTTCCGCGCGCTGGTCTCGCAGGACATGTATCTCGCCGGCAGCTTCATCCTGCTGCTCTCGGCACTCACCCTCGTCGGCATGCTCCTGTCGGACCTGCTGCTTGCGCTGCTCGATCCGCGCATCCGGTTCAATTGAGGAGGCGCCGATGACACACGAAACATTCGGAACCCACACCGGCCCCTTGCATGTCGCCACCGACGGCCCTTCGATCAGCCCGCTGAAACAGGGCAAGGCGGTCTCTACGGCTGCCGTCGGCCCTTGGCGGCTGATTGCCGGCAAGCTGATCCGCCAGAAGGTGGCGATGGTCGCCGGCGTGATCATCCTTCTTCTCTATCTCATCGGCCTCCTCGCCGAATTTCTGGCCCCTTCCCTGCCCGCAACCTCGAAGCCGCAATATACCTACGCACCGCCACAGGGCCTCAGCTTCTTCGTCACCAGGCCTGATGGTAGCTCGGAATTCAATTTCCATGTGAAGGGCTACAGGGTTGAGATCGACAAGGTGGCGTTGCGACGCACTTTCGTTGTCGACGACACCAAGGTCGTTCCGATCGGCTTCTTCGTCAGAGGTCCGGCCTACAAGCTCTGGGGTCTGATCCCGATGACCACGCATTTCATCGGTCCGATCAACCCCAATGATCCCATGTACCTGCTCGGCGCCGACCGCCTCGGCCGCGACGTTCTCACCCGGCTGATCTACGGCACCCGCATTTCCATGTCGATCGGCCTCGTTGGCGTTGCCATGTCGTTGGTACTAGGCGTGGTGCTCGGCTCCATCTCTGGCTTCTACGGCGGTTGGGTCGATACGCTGATCCAGCGTGTCATCGAAGTCGTCAGTGCAATGCCCACCATTCCGCTCTGGCTCGGCCTTGCGGCGGCAATCCCGCTGACATGGTCACCGGTCAACGTCTATTTCGTCATCACCATCATCGTCTCGCTACTCGGCTGGACCAGCCTTGCCCGCGAAGTGCGGGGGCGCTTCCTGGCGCTGCGCAGCGAAGATTTCGTCACGGCCGCAAAGCTCGACGGTTCGAGCGAGGCGCGGTTGATCTTCCGCCATATCCTGCCCTCGCTGACAAGCCACATCCTCGCCGTCGTCACCCTTGCCGTGCCGACAATGATCGTTGCCGAGACCTCGCTTTCCTTCCTCGGCATCGGTCTCAAGCCGCCGGTCGTCAGCTGGGGGGTGCTGCTGCAGGATGCCCAGAACATTCGCACGGTCGCAACCGCGCCATGGCTGCTGATGTGGCCGTCTCTCGCGGTCGTCATTGCCGTCCTGTCCTTCAACTTCTTCGGCGACGGCCTGCGCGATGCAGCCGATCCCTATGACAATTGAGGAGGAAGCCATGACCGATCTTCCAAAAGATGTCGTCCTCTCGGTAGAAAATCTCTCGATCGATTTCCGCCTGCGCACGCATATCCTGCATGCTGTCGAAGATGTCAGCTTCCAGCTCAAGCGCGGCCAGACGCTTTGCCTCGTCGGCGAAAGCGGCTCGGGCAAGAGCGTCACCGCCCGCTCTCTGCTGCAGATTGTCGACAAGCCCGGCACGATCGTCGGCGGCCGCATTCTGCTGCGCAACGGCAGCGAGATCACCGACATCGCCACCCTTGCCCCTAGCAGCCGCGCCATGCGGGAGATTCGTGGCCGACGCATCGGCCTCATCTTCCAGGAGCCGATGAGCTCGCTATCACCGGTCCACACGATCGGCTCGCAGATCATCGAGGCGATCCGTCTGCACAGCAATCTCGACAAGAAGGCGGCGCGTGCGCGCATGGTCGAGCTGTTGCGGCAGGTGGAAATCCCCAATCCCGACAAGATGGCCGACCGCTATACGTTCGAATTCTCAGGCGGCATGCGCCAGCGCGCCATGATCGCCATGGCGCTTGCCGGCAATCCCGATATCCTGATCGCCGACGAGCCGACCACCGCTCTCGACGTGACGACACAGGCCGAAATCCTCGACCTGATCAAGCGCCTACAGGTCGATCGCGGCATGGCGATGCTGCTCATCACCCACGATATGGGCATTGTGGCCGAAGTGGCGGATGAAGTCGCCGTCATGCGCTTCGGCCATATTGTCGAGCGCGGCCCGGTCGACGCCATCTATCACGCCGCTACCCATCCCTATACGCGCCAACTGCTGGCCTCGACGGTGAAGCTGACGCATCACGTCGAAGGTCGATTGCCGGCCATCGCCCTCTCAGCGGAAGCGCCGCAGCCGATCATGTCGGTACGCAATCTCGGCAAGACTTTCGGTTGGCATGGCAATGCCAATACGCTGCGTGCCGTCGATGACGCCAATTTCGACCTCTATCGCGGTGAAAACCTCGGCATCGTCGGCGAAAGTGGTTCCGGCAAGACGACGCTCGGCCGCCTGATCCTGCGCACCGTCGAGCCGACGACCGGCACCGTCCTCTATCGCGGCAAGGATGGCAGCGAAACCGATGTCACCAAGCTCGGCAAGAAGGAGCTGCGCAACTTCCATCGCGAAGTCCGCCTCGTCTTCCAGGATCCTTTCGCCTCACTGAACCCGCGCATGACCGTCAAGGAAGTCATCGCCGATCCACTCATCGTCAACGGCCTTGCCAAGGGCAAGGCGCTGGAGGACCGCGTCGCCGAACTGATGCGCCTCGTCGGCCTCGATCCGATGGGCATGGAGCGTTATCCCCACGCCTTCTCCGGCGGCCAGCGCCAGCGCATCGGCATTGCCCGCGCGCTTGCACTCGATCCCCGCATCATCATCGCCGATGAAGCGACCTCGGCACTCGACGTTTCCATCCGCAGCCAGATCCTCGATCTGCTGCTCGATATCCGCCAGCGGCTGAACCTCAGCTTCATCTTCATTTCGCACGATATTTCCGTGGTACGCTATTTCTGCGACCGCGTGGCGGTCATGCATCGCGGCAAGATCGTCGAACTCGGCGAGGCCGAGCAGATCTGCACCGCGCCGCAGGAAGCCTATACGAAGAGCCTCATTTCAGCCGTTCCCAATCCCGACCCACGCGACAAGCGCATGCTGCATCGGCATCGGTTCGTCGCTCCCGCCAATGCCTGAGGATGTTCCAGTGCCGAAATTTTCCGCCAATCTTTCCTTCCTCTATCAGGATCTTGCCTTTCTGGATCGTTTCGCCGCCGCCGCAAAGGATGGTTTCGGCGCGCTCGAATATCTCGGCCCCTATGCCGAGCCGAAGGAAAAGGTCGCCGATGCGCTCAAGGCAAACGGCCTGAAGCAGGCCCTCTTCAACGTTCCCTCGGGTGACTGGGCCGGTGGCGAACGCGGCATTGCCTGCCTGCCGGATCGTGTCGAGGAATTCCGCAGCGGCATCTCACTCGCCCTCGACTACGCCAAGGCGCTCGAATGCCCGCAGGTCAACGTCATCTCCGGCCTCGTGCCAAAGGGGGCCGATCTCGAAACGCTCGAAAAAGTGCTGGTGGAGAACCTGAAATATGCAGCGCGGCGCACGGCCGATGCGGGTGTGAAGCTGTTGATCGAGCCGATCAACCTGCGCGATATTCCCGGCTTCTTCCTGTCGACGACCGATCATGCCGAGCGCATCCTCGACAAGGTCGGCTCCGACAATCTCTACATCCAGTACGATTTCTACCACATGCAGATCACGCAGGGCGATCTCATCCCAACCTTCACCCGGCTGAAGGACAGGATTGCCCATGTGCAGATCGCCGACAATCCCGGCCGCAACGAACCCGGCACCGGCGAGATCAATTACGGCTTCATCCTCTCCGAACTCGACCGCCTCGGCTATGACGGCTGGGTCGGCTGCGAATACAAGCCGAAGGCCGGCACCAGCGAGGGCCTGACCTGGATGAAACCCTATCGGAAGTGAGCGTGACATGAATATCGGTTTTATCGGACTGGGCGTCATGGGCCGCCCGATGGCGGAACACCTGATCGATGCCGGCCATACGCTGCATCTGAGCCGCGTGAAGGAAGCCTCGCAGCATCTCGTCACCAAGGGCGGCAAGGCAACTGCCAGCGCCAAGGCCGTCGCGGAAGCCTCCGACATCATCATCCTGATGTTGCCGGATACGCCTGATGTCGAAGCGGTCCTCTTCGGCGAGAACGGGGTGGCCGCGGGCCTTTCGGCCGGCAAGCTGGTCATCGATATGAGCTCGATCTCGCCCGTCGCCACCAAGGAGTTCGCGAGGCGCATCGAAGCGCTCGACTGCGATTATGTCGACGCTCCCGTTTCCGGCGGTGAAGTCGGCGCCAAAGCCGCCTCGCTGACGATCATGATCGGCGGCAAGGAAGCAGCCTTTGAGCGCGCCAGGCCGCTGTTTGAAAAGATGGGGAAGAACATCACGCTGGTCGGCGGCGTCGGTGACGGCCAGACGGCCAAGGTCGCCAACCAGATCATCGTAGGCCTCACCATCGAGGCCGTCTCCGAAGCGCTGCTTTTTGCCAAACGCGCCGGCGCCGATCCGGCCAAGGTGCGCGCGGCCCTAATGGGTGGCTTTGCCGCCTCGCGCATTCTCGAAGTACACGGCGAACGCATGGTCAAGGAGACTTTCGAACCGGGCTTCCGCATCCGCCTGCACCGCAAGGACATGACGCTCGCCGTCGATGCGGCTCGCGCGCTCGACCTTTCGCTGCCGAACACGGCCGCCACCCAGCAGCTCATGAATGCCGCGATCGCCAATGGCGATGGTGAACGCGACCATTCCGCCCTTATCCGCACGCTCGACCTCCTCGCCGGAGGGCCGCGCTAGATCAGGACCACCTAGAACACCCGGACGATATCTTCGATTGCCTCCTGCCGGAGCCGTTTCTCCGGACGGCGAAGCCATGTCCGGACATTGATAGAGAAGGACAGGACAATGCTTAGAAACGATATTCAATTCCCCTACGGCGCCGTCTATTTCCGCAAGTCCAATCCGCCGCGCGACGATTGGGAACGCGACTACACGACCGCCGGCGAAGATGGCCTCAACATCTTCCGCCACTGGTTCATGTGGAGCGCGATCGAAGTGGCCCCCGGCGTCTACGACTGGGAGGAATATGACCGCCAGCTCGACCTCGCCGCCAAGAACGGCATCAAGACGGTTATCGCCGAGCTCATTCATGCCGTGCCTGACTGGGCGGTGCGCAAATATGCCGATGCGCTGCAGGTCAATGCCGACGGCACCAGGCTCGGCTCCTATATGGGCGTTTCGGCCGCAACCGGAGGCTTTTCCAACAATGGCGGTGGCGCCGGTGCGCTGACACTGAACTGCCCGGAAGTGAAGGAAGCCGCCGGCAAGTTCCTGACGGCACTCGCCACCCGCTACAAGGACCATCCGGCGATTTACGGTTACGACGTCTGGAACGAGGTCAACTATTCCGCCGATGTCGATTACAGCAGCTATGCCAAGGCCGCGTTCCGCAAATGGCTGGAGAAGAAATACGGCAGCCTGAACGTGCTCGCCAAGGCATGGCATCGCTATAGCTATGCCGAATGGGACGATATCGAGCCGCCGGTCCATATGGCGCCCTACCCTGAATGCATCGACTGGCTGCAGTTCAAGCGCGACAACTTCTATGGCCAGATGCAGTGGCGCATCGATACGATCCGCGCCGTCGACCAGAAGAACGTCATTGCCGCCCACGGCATTTCCGGCGCGATACCAAACATGGCTGCCAATGGCTGCGACGACTGGCTCGCCGCCTCCAAGGTGGAAATCTACGGCTTCACCTGGATCCAGGCCCGCAAGGGCACGGAGCCGTGGAAGACCTGGTACGGCGTCGATATCAACCGCGCCGCTGCCCGCGGCAAGCCTTTCTGGCATGCCGAGCGTCAGGGCGGCCCGCTCTGGCTGCAGCCGCAGGTGATCGGCCGCGACAAGGAAGACGGTCGTGTCGCTGAGCCCGAGGATATCCGCATCTGGAGCATGACCTCCTTTGCCGGCGGCGCTCGCGGCGTCCTGAACCTGCGCTGGCGCCCGCTGCTCGATGGCCCACTCTTTGGCGCCTTCGGTGCCTATGGCATGGACGGCAGCCGCACGCCGCGTTCCGATATGCAAAGCGCGATGGCGAAATGGGCGAATGATCCGGCGCAGAAGGCACTCTGGGACGCAAAGCCTGTTCGTGGTGAGATCGGCATTCTCGTGGTCCCAGAAACACAGGAATGGGATTACCTGCTGAATTACGACCGAAAGGAAAAGCCTTATCCGGAAGCCATGTGGGGCGCCTATCGCGCCTTCCTCGGTCAGGGCTTGCAGCCGGACTGGGTGCATATCGATGATATCGACGCCTACGACTTCCTCTATTTCCCCTACCCGATCATGTTCACCGCCGAGCAGGCATCGCGCCTCAAGGCCTGGGTGGAAAAGGGCGGCACGCTGATTGCCGAAGCCTGCCCCGGCTATTTCGGTGACCGCGGCCATGTCGGTCAAGTACAGCCGAATATGGGCCTCGATGAAGTCTTCGGCGCCCGTGAAGAAGAAGTGGAGTTCATGCCTGATATCGGCAACCGCATCCACTTCAAGTTCGACGAAACCGCCGTCGATGGCGGCGGTCTCCTGCAATCCTACCGCCTGACCGGCGGCACCGGCCGCGGCACCTTCGACGGCGGACGTCTTGCCATCGTCGAAAACCGCTTTGGCGAGGGCCGTACCCTGCTGATCGGCACCAACCCGTCGGTCGCCTTCTATCGCACCGATGGCAAGGCCAACGCCACCTTCTTCGCCGAACTGGTGAAATGGAGCGGCAGGGCGCGTCATGCGACGCTTTCCAATGATGCGGTCTTCGCCCGAATCCACAAGGGCGAGAAGGGAAGCTTCCTCTGGCTGGTCAATCCGACGCGTAAGGTACAGACGACAACAGTCACTCTCGCAGATGGAAAACTGTCGGGCAGCAAGCCCGCCTGGCCGGTGAACCATGCCTATGATGCTGGCCGCATAGAGGTGCCGGCTCGCGACGTATTGATCCTGCCAATCGCCTGACTAGTGGAGGGCAAGCTGTTCGACCCAGCCGCCTTGCGAAAGCGCGGCGCGGTCGAGTTCGCTTTCGATGCGACCGGACTGCATCAGCACGGCCCGGTCGCACATATGCGCAACGACACCGGGATCGTGGCTGACGAGCACGAAGGTCATACCATGCGAAGACTTCAGGTCGTTCAGCAGGTTGAGGATTTCGGCCTGGACCGAGACATCCAGCGCCGAGGTCGGCTCGTCGAGCAGCAGCAGCTTCGGCTTCAAGAGCAGCGCACGCGCAATCGCCACGCGCTGCCGCTGTCCGCCGGAAAGCTGGTGCGGATATCGTCCAGCTGCGGCGGCCGGCAGGCCGACCTGATCGAGCGCGATGCGAACCTCATCCTCGACATTGCGGACGCCCCGCAAGACTAGCGGCTCGCCGAGAATGCGGGAAACGCGATGGCGCGGATGCAGTGACGAATAAGGATCCTGAAACACCATCTGGATATTGGATCGCAACGCGCCGGTAATCTTATGCCCCGGCTGCAGCGCCTCATCGAAGACAGTGATGGAGCCCTGCCAATTGGTGTTCAGCCCGGCAACAGCACGCAGCGCCGTCGTTTTGCCGCAGCCGGAGGGACCGATCAGCCCGAACGTCTCGCCCGGCGCAACGTCGAAGCTGACACCACGCACGGCGGTAAAACCCTTGCCGCTGCTCTGGAAGGTCACGAAAAGATCGGAAACGGAGAGCGCGCTCATGCCTCGTCTCCATAAACCGGCAGCCGCGTCCCGTAAGTCGCAGCCGAAGGCCGCGCCGCCCAGAGCGCCCGCGTATAATCCGATTTCGCATTGGCAAGATCGGCGGACGCCATCTGCTCCTCGATCTTGCCATGCCGCATGACCATGACGCGGTCGGCATAACGCGAGACCTGCTGCAGATCATGGCTGATGAGCAGAAGTCCCATGCCGAGTTCCTCCGTCAGCGACCGCAGCAGCGTCAGGATCTGGTCCTGCAGACCGCGATCCAGAGCCGAGGTCGGCTCGTCGGCAATCAGCAGTTTCGGCCGGTTGATCAACATGGCCGCGATCATCACCCGCTGCCCCATGCCGCCCGAGAGGGAAGCGGGATAGCTGGAATAGATCCGCTTCGGATCCGGAAGACCGACCTTGCCCAGCATATCGAGCGCCCGCTCGCGCCGCTCGGCAGCCGATAGTTTCGTGTGCAGAAGCAGCGCCTCTTCGACCTGCCTGCCGACCTTATGGGCCGGATTCAGCGAATATTTCGGATCCTGCAAAATCAGCCCGAGACCACTACCGCGCAACCTGTTCCAGCCGGACGCGGACAGCGTCGTCAGCTCCTCCCTGTCGAAGGCGAGACGCTTTGCCCTCACCTCGGCCCGACGCGGCAATAGACCCATGATCGCCCGGCCCGTCATCGACTTGCCGGAGCCGGATTCACCGACCAGCGCCACGACCTCGCGACCGACGGAGAAGGAAATGCCATCGACGACACGCACTGGCCCTGCCTCGGATGGAAAGGCGATCGACAGATCCTCGATGGAAAGCAGCGGCTCAGTCATGGCGCGGATCCAGGATATCGCGCAGGCCATCGGCCAGCAGGTTGAAGGCGAAGGAGGTGATCAGGATGGCAAAGCCGGGGACCGCGGCCACCCACCATTGATCGAAGATTACCTGCGTTCCCTCCGATACCATCGAACCCCATTCCGCTGTCGGCGGACGCACCCCGAGACCGAGGAAGCCGAGGCCTGCGGCAGCAAGGATAATGCCCGAGAGATCAAGCGCCAGACGAATGATCGCCGAAGGCAGCACCAGCGGCAGGATGTGCCCCCAGAGTAGCCTTACGCCGTGGATACCAACCATTTCGGCCGCTGCCAGATAATCGCTGCGCCGCAGCGCCGCCGTCTCGACGCGGGCCTGCCGCGCATAGGCGGGCCAGCTTGTCAGCGCCAGCGCCAGCGCACCATTGATCAAGCCCGGCCCCATGATCGCGACAAAGGCGAAGGCCAGTAGCAACCGCGGAAAGGACATGACGATATCGGTGATCCGCATCAGCACGCGCTCGGCCATCCCGCCGAAGAAACCCGAGAGGATGCCGACGAGAATGCCGAGCGGCGCCATCAACAGCACGACCACGAGCACCAGCAGCAGCGTCGGCCGCGCGCCATAGATGATGCGCGACAGAATATCCCGGCCGAAACCATCGGTGCCGAACCAGTGCGCAGCATCAGGCGGCATCAGGCGATTGGCGGTTTCCTGCAGGTTCGGATCATAGGGCGCAATCAGCGGTGCCAGCAGCGCAAGTGCCAGAATGAAGAGCACGACGGCACCGCCCACCGCCGCCGAGGGCGAGCGCAGCATGCGCCGTAGGAAGGATGGGCCGCCGAGCGGCTCTTGGACGATCGCGCTCATCGCTTCCTCCCCGCATCCAGCCGCGCCACGCCGAGATCGGTCAGCGCGTTGAGAAGCACGAAGGAGGCCCCGACGACCAGCGTCGCACCGAGGATCGCCGGCATGTCACCGGCAAACATCGCCGTGGTCAGATACCGGCCGATGCCAGGCCAGGCAAAGACGGTCTCGGTCAGCACTGCGCCTTCCAGCAAGCTTGCATAGGAAAGAGCAATCACTGTCAGCAGCGTCCCGGAAATATTCGGCAGGATATGGATGAAGACGATGCGGCCGAGGCTCGCGCCCTTGGCGCGCGCCGTCGTCACATATTCCTGCCCGAGTTCGGTAAGGATCGCGGCCCGCGTCAGCCGCGAAATAGCGGCGAGCGCATGGAGGGCCAGCACGATCGCCGGCAGTGCCAGGTGCGCCAGCGCGTCGCGAAAGGCACCCGCCTTGCCCGAGATCCAGGTATCAACAAGCGCAAAGCCGGTGACGGATTTGACCGTATATTGAAAGATGACATCCGCCCTGCCCGGCCCCGGCGCCCAGTGCAGTCGGGCATAAAACAGCAGCAGCATCAACAGGCCAAGCCAGAAGATCGGCACGGAATAGCCGAAGAGAGACACGAAACGGGCAAGCCCGTCCACCCATGTCCCCTGCCGCATGGCGGCGGTTATACCGAGCGCAAGACCGATGACGGCACCAAGAATGATCGCCGCCGTCGCAAGCTCGATCGTCGCCGGAAAGGTGCGGGCAATGTCCTTCGCCACCGGCTGGCCGGTCGAGATCGACTGGCCGAAATTGCCAGACAGCGCCGTCTCGACATAGCGGAAAAACTGCACCGGCAGCGGCTGGTCGAGCCCAAGCTCAAGCCGCGCCTGTTCATAGGTCGATTGGCTGGCATGATCGCCGACGAGCTGCAGCGCCGGATCGATCGGCGATAACCGCGTCATTGCGAAGGTCACCAGTGCCAGCCCGAAGAGCGTCAGCGCAAAGGACCACAGCCATTTCGAAAGCGACCAGACGAACGACAACTCCCGCCAGCTGTTGCGCTGGCGGGAGTTGGTCATGTCGGCATTATCTGTCGTTGCCGTTTGCGGCACTTATTTTGCTACCTTGTCGTAATAGACCTGGTCTGCGTTCAGGCCCTGGGCATAGTTCTTCACCTTGTCGCTTAGCACGACCTGGTCATTGCCTTGAAGCATGAAAACGAAGGGCGAGCTTGCCTGGATCTTCTTCTGCAGATCCTGATAGAGCGCAGCGCGCTTGGCGGCGTCCTGTTCCTTTACGGCGGCGAGCGTCTCGTCGGTCAGTTCCGGGATCACCCAGCCGGCCTGCTTGGCAACCGTATTGGCCGAGTTGTCCTTGTTGATCGCAAAGGCGCTGGCGTTGGAGTGCGCGTCGAAATAATCCGGGATCCAGTAACGCAGCGTCATCTCGAACTTGCCGGCGCGGCCGCGGGCATAGATGTCGCTCGCAACACCCGGCTGGATATCGAGCGTGATGCCGGCCTGAGCGAAGGTGGACTGCAGCGACTGGGCGATCGACAGGAACGGCTGGTCGTTGAAGACGATGAATTCGATCTTGAACGGCGTCTTGATGCCGCCATCGGCAAGGATCTTCTTTGCCTTCTCGACATCGAGCTTGAAAGGCGTGTCGCTGAGCGCGCCAGGGAAGCCGTTCGGCAGGAAGGCCTGGTGAACGCTGCTCTGGCCGCGCAGCAGGTTCTTGGTGATGCCGTCATAATCGACGAGGTAACGTGCCGCTTCCCAGAAAGCCGGGTTGCCGAGCGTCGGGTTCGCCTTGCTGTTCAGCAGGATATAGTCCTGACGGGCGGAGGGAACGGAGAGCACCTTGATGCCGCTCTTGTCCTTCAGCGCTTCGATCTGGTCGGCAGACAGGCCGCGGCCGATATCGGCATCGCCCTGCTCGACGAGCAGGCGACGTGCGCCGACGTCTGGCACGTTGCGGATGATGACGCTTTCGAGCGTCGGCTTATCGGAAGAATTGGCATTGGCTTGCAGCACCAGCGCCTCATGCGGCGTGTAGGTGGTGATCGTGTAAGCGCCGCTGCCGGCCGAATTGGTCTTCAGCCAAGCATTGCCGAAATCATTGTCCTTGGCCTGCGGCGAAACTGTCTGCTCATCGACGATGGAGGCGATCGGCGCCGTGAGGATCGACAGCGCGAAGCCGGAGCCGACATCCGCCGTCCAGGTGAGCTTGACATGCTTGTCGTCAACCTTGGTGATCGCGGCATCGACATTGTCGGCCTTCCAGCCGAGTTCGTTGAGGATGAAGGCGGGAGATTTGTTGAGTTTCACGGCGCGCGTCAGCGAGAAGATCACGTCCTCAGGGCGAACCGGATTGCCGGACGCGAACTTGGCATCGGAAAGCGCGAATGTCAGGCTCTTGCCATCGCTGCCGGCTTCCCAGGTAGCGGCAAGTGCAGCCTCGATCTTCGTGCCGTCATCGCGGTTGGACCGGACGAGGCGCTGGTAGATGTTGTTGAAGGACTGGACAGTCGTCAACTCGAAGCCTTCGGCCGGGTCGAAGCTGACGGCATCGTCGATGGACTGGGCCACGACGAGCACATTTGCAGGCGTTTCGGCGTGAACAACCGGCGCGCTGAATGCCAGTGCCAGGCTGAAAACAGTGCCGAGCAGCTTGGCGCGGCTGGTAATGATGGACATGGAAAACTCCCCTCGGGTGATGAAAAAGTCAGTTGGTGCCTTCGGCGAAAGCCTCAAGCTCGGGGTCGAAATCGACCTCGACAACATTGATGTAGACGGCAGTAGCAATCATGATGCCGGCAAAGGCCACGAGATCGACGAGCACCTTGGTGTCGTAGCGTGCCTTCAACTCGGCCCAGACATCGGCAGGAATGGCATTGGAATCGGCGACGATTGCCGCGCCAAAACGTTTAAGCAGCTGTTCGGTATCGCTCAACTCCAGGGCATCGGGATTGAACCCGTTCTTGATCAGAGCCCGGCGAAAGAAGGTGATGGCAATGTCGGACTTCAGCGCCTTGGAGATCGAATGCGAGAAGATCCAGATCTCGCGGTCGCTGATGGCAGGATTGAGCTCGGCCCTGAGCGTGAACCATTCGGCATAGATGCGGTGTGCCTGCGGCGAATGCAGCAACGTCCGCTTCATGTTGGTCATGTTGCCGCGAACCCGCACTTCTTCGTCATGCGCCGCGCGAATCTCTTCGGAAGCGGTGTCGTAATCGATATGGGGAAGCTGGCTCATGCGGATTGCTCTTTCTTTGTGCGATAAAGGCTAACGAGGTGGCGAGATATTGTGCAGTCCATATTCATCCAGCTTTTCCGCCTTTTGACGAAAAATATTCCGCCGAACGTTACCGGTAAAAACGAACTTTTCGTCACAGATATATCAGCATTTCGTACCAGGCGTTATTGACATCAGCGCACACAAACGACACGATGAAACCGGTTTCAATCGTGCATAAGGGAGTGATCGTGCGGTTCGACCTTTCGATCCTCTTGCCCCATCTGGGCTTTCTCGCGCAAGGCGCGCTGCTGACGGCGGAGGCCTGCGCCCTGGCGCTGGTCGGCAGCGTCATCATGGGCGCTTTCGTTGCCATTGCGCGCACCTCCTCCTCGGTTCTTCTGCGCAGAATTTCCTTCGTCTACGTCGATATCTTCCGCAACGTCCCCTTCATCGTGCAGCTGTTCTTCTTCTATTACGGCCTGCCGGAGATCGGCATCTATATCGATGCCTTCACCACGGGCGTCGTTGCGTTGTCGATTGCCGGCGGCGCCTATGCCTCCGATGTCATCCGCGCCGGCATTCTGGCGATCGACCAAGGCATCATCGAAGCGGCGGAGGTCAGCGGCCTCTCGCGCCGCGTGATCTTCACCAAGATCGTGTTACCGATCGCGCTCAGAACCTCCGTTCGCCCGCTCGGTTCCGTACTGATCAACATGATCCTGACGTCCTCGATCCTCTCGACCATCACGCTGAACGAACTCACCGGCTCGGCGCAGATCGTCGTTTCGCAGACCTATCGGCCCTTCGAAGTCTATGTTGTGCTGCTCGTCGTCTATGCCATGTTGACCTATCTGGTCTCGCTCGGCATTGCCCTCCTCCACCGCCGCCTGAACCGCGACATGATGGAGGCCGTAGCCTGATGCGCTTCTCCGATTTTACACCCTTCGATATCTGGCTGCTGCTGCAGGGCCTCGGCGTCAGCATCGGCCTGTTCTTCTCGACGTCACTGATCGGCCTGTCGATCGGCACACTCTGGGCGATCTGCCGCTTCTATCGTGTACCGGTGCTGACGCCGGTGATCACCTTTTTTGCCGAACTCCTGAAGAATTCACCTGTTCTGGTGCAACTCTTCCTTGTTTTCTTCGGCCTGCCCGGCCTGTTCCATTTCCGCATCACGCCGACAACGGCTGCGATGATCACGCTGTCGGCCAATTCGGCTGCCTTCGTCTATGTCATCGCGGTCTCGGCCATCGAATCCATCGGTCGCGACCAGATCGAGGCGGCCCGCGTCTTCGGCCTCACCCGCTGGCAGGTGCTGCGCCATGTCGTTGCGCCGCAAGCCATGGCCTTTGCCATCGGCCCGCTGACGGCGCTTCTCGTCAACCAGCTGCAGGTCACTTCGCTGATCTCGGTCATCGGCGTCGTCGATCTCACCAAGATTGGCAACATCCTCAACCTGCGCACGCTGAAGCCCTTCATCGTCTGGACAGTGGTCGGCCTGCTCTATTACGTCTGCGCCAAGCTGCTCGCATGGCTCGGCGCCCGCTTCGAAAACCGCCTCAGGGCGCATGCCGCCTGGAGAGGGCTCTGATATGCTCAAAGTAGAAAATGTCCAGAAGGCCTTCGGTCCTACAACCGTTCTCGATGGCGTCAATCTCACCATCAATCCCGGCGAGGTCGTCTCCATCCTCGGCTCTTCCGGCTCCGGCAAGTCGACGCTGATCCGCTGCATCAACGGCCTGGAAAAATTGAACGGCGGCAGCATCACCGTCGATGATTTCGACGTCAGCAAGCCGAAGGAATTGGCCGAGGCCCGCAAGCGCTCTGGCACCGTCTTCCAGCTCTTCAACCTCTATCCGCATATGACGGTGCTCGGAAACATCACGCTGGCGCCGATCGAAGTGCTGAAGAAGCCTCGTGCAGAAGCAGAAGCCGCCGCCCGCGCCCTGCTGCAGTCCGTCGGCCTAGGCGATCGGGCCGAAGCCTATCCGGCCCAGCTCTCCGGCGGCCAGCGCCAGCGCGTCGGCATCTGCCGGGCGCTTGCCATGCAGCCGCGCTATCTGCTGCTCGATGAAGTCACCAGCGCGCTCGACCCGGAAATGACATCGGAAGTCCTTGCGATCCTCGCCAAGCTGGCGACCGAGGGCACGACCATGCTCTTCGTCACCCACGAAATCGAATTCGCCCGGCAGATTTCCAACCGCATCGTCTTCCTCGACAAGGGCAAGTTGCTCGTCGACCTGCCGACGGCGGATTTCTTCGCCGCCGAGGGCGGTATGGCCAACTCCCGTATCGCCCAATTCCTGTCCAAAATGCGCAAAGATTAGAGGTATTCATGCTGCTCTTGGCCAATAAAGAAGCCTGGCCCGGTTTCCCGACGACGGTGCAGATGCTGCGCGAAGGCGCCATCAGCCTCGACGCCATGGTCGCCGGCATCAGCAAGGTGGAAAGCGAAGTCCAGGTGCGCAGCGTCGGTTACGGCGGCTGGCCGAACATGCTCGGCAACATGGAACTCGACGCCGCCGTCATGGATGGCAACACGCGTGACGTCGGCACCGTCGGCGCCGTGCCGAACACATTGCCCGTCGCCCGCCTCGCCCATGAGGTGATGAAACGCCTGCCGCATGTGATGCTGACTGGCGACGGCGCGCGCCGCTTTGCCAGTGAAATCGGTTTCTCCGAAGACGATGTGCTGTTCGAAGACAGCAAGCGCGTCTGGTGGGAACGGCTGGAAAAGGAACTTTCGCCGGACGAATTGGCGAAATTCCCCAATATCCCGCTGGCGCCGCTGAGCCGCGCCATCACCGATCCCGAGCGTGTGCGTGACACGACCGTCTTCCTGTCGGCCGATCCGGCACGCGGCATCCACGCTGCGACGTCCACCTCCGGCTGGGCCTGGAAATATCCCGGCCGCCTCGGCGATAGCCCCATTCCCGGCGCCGGCTTCTATGCCGACAGCCGTTACGGCGCGGCCGCCTGCACCCATACCGGCGAAATGACCATGCGCTGCTCGACTGCGCGCACCGTCGTGCTCGCGCTCAAATTCGGCTATTCGCTTTCCGACGCCGTCAAGCTGGCCGTCGAGGAGCTCAACGAACTTTCCTCTGGTTTCCTGGCCGGCGTGGTCATCCACGCCGTCGATGCCAAGGGGAACCATGAGGTCGTGAATTTCAGATGCGAGGGCGAAATCCGCTACTGGCTCTGGGAGGACTCGATGCCCGAACCGGAACTCCGGGCAGCGAAACTGGCATAATCAAGAAGAGGGAAATGGAACCATGAAACGCATTCTCACAGCCATTGCCGCGCTGGCCGTCGTTGCCGGCTCTGCGCTTCCATCCTTTGCCGGCATGATCGACGACATCCGCTCGCGCGGCGTCGTTCGCATCGGCGTATCGCTCGGCGGTGAGCCGATCGGCTTCCGCGACGCGCAGAACAACCCGGTCGGCTATGACGTCGACGTTGCCACTCGCCTGGCCGAAAAGCTCGGCGTACCGGTCGAATTCACCGACGTCTCGGGCGACGCCCGCATCTCCATGCTGGTCTCCGGCCAGATCGACGTCGCGATCGCCAACACCTCGGCTACGCTCGAGCGCGCCAAGGTCGTCAATTTCTCGATCCCCTATAACCGCGCCGGCCTGCGCGTCATCGTCCAGAAGGACTCCGGCATCAAGGAGCTGAAGGATCTCGCTGGCAAGAAGGTCGTCGTCGGCCGTGGCACCACGGGTGAAACCTTCCTCAAGTCCGCCGTTCCGGATGCGCAGCTCGTCTATGTCGACCAGTTCGCGCCCGATGGCGTCCTGCAGCTTCAGCAGAAGCGTGTCGATGCGGCAATCGAAGACTCCTCGCTGCTCGACTATCTCGCCACCAAGAACCCGACGCTGGTCACCCTTGCCGGCCTCTATTCCAACGACCCGATCGGCATGGCTGTTGCCAAGGGCGATCCGGAATTCGTTCGCTGGCTCGATATGTTCGTCTCAGACTACATCCAGTCGGGCGCCTATGAAGCCAATTACAAGAAGTGGTGGGGTGCCGAAGCCAACCCGCCGGCTCTGAACCCGCAGTGGTAAGACAATCCTCACAGGCCGCCTTCGGGCGGCCTGTTTGCTATCAGGAGGTTAACCGCGGAAAATAGGTCGTTGGCACGATGACCGGCGGCTGGCCGGGGTGAAAATCGCCGGGATTTGCGATGAAATCGACGACGTGCTCGACATAGACGCCTTTGTTGTAACCGATCGAGGAAATCGGATAGGCGTCGAAATCGGTGAGCGAGAGATTGTCGAAACCATAGAGCCGGAAACGTGTCGGCCGGTTGCCGGGAAAATCGGCACGGCAGACATCGAGAATGCCCATGGCCATCGCATCGGACGTGCAGAAAATTGCATCCGGGCAACCCGCGCCGGTCAGCTCCGCAGCCGCCGCGTGGCCGCTCTCATAGGAATAGTCGCCTTGCACCGTGCGCACCAGCTCTATGCCATTCTCCGCGAAGGCCTGTCTGTAGAAGCCGATGCGCGCGTGCTCCATCGGCGACGACGAACGGCCGGTGACGAGACCTGCCCGCTTCACGCCCTTCTTGGCGGCATCAGCGACGGCTTCGGCAATGCCGCTGCCTTCATCGGGAATAACGACGGGCGAAAGATCGTCATGAAGACCGTTCAGCATGACGACGAGATCGGAGCGGAACATGCGCCGGACCGTGGGCGCATCCGCAAAATCCGAAAAGACCAGTGCCGCATCGACATGATAGGCGACGCCGTTGCGCAGGAATTCCTCGACGCGGGCGACAGAACCGATGCGGATCATGATGACCTGCTTGCCGATCGACTGGATCTGATCGAGCAGCCGGTCGAAAAGATCGAGATCCGAAAGGTCGTGGATATGGTTGACGACGACGGCGACGAGGTTGACCGTCTTGGTCGTCAGGCTTTGCGCCAGAAGGTTCGGCTTGTAGCCGAGCTGGGCGGCAGCCTCGACCACCCGCTCGCGCTTGTCGGCAGAAACCGGCCGCGGCTCGTTGGAGAGCGCGCGGCTCGCAACCGCACGCGACACCCCGGCGAGCTTTGCAACATCGGCAATCGTCGGGGCGGCATCGCGGCCATTGTTCTGAGTCATATTCGAGCGCTTTCCAACCTGTCATGGCGTGATAGCGCACAGAAGCGCATCTTCGCTATCGGAAACTTGCAATCATCCACTTTCGCGGCACTGAAACCGGTGCCACCAGCCCTTTTCGCTTCAATGCCAGCTTGAATGGAGGAACTGTATGGCAATCACCCTTTCACCCATAACCCTGCCCGCTTTTGGCCCTGTCAGCGCCGAGCAGCCACAGATCCCGGCGGAGACCTACGCCACCCGCGCCGACGCCGCGCTAAAAGCTGCTGGCACCGATTGGCTGGTGGTCTATGCCGACCGCGAGCACTTCGGCAACATCATGTTCCTCTCCGGCTTCGAGCCACGCTTCGAAGAGGCCCTGCTGTTGCTCGGTCCGAAGGGAAAGCGGGTGATCATCACGGGCAACGAATCCGAGAGCTACACGGTGCTCGCCCGTCTGCCTGGCATCGAGGTGCTGCGAGCCCAGACCTTCAGCCTCATGGGCCAGGACCGCAGCCAGAACCCGCGCCTGGCAGACCGTCTGCGCGACGCCGGCATCGGCAAGGGTAACAGCATCGGCCTCGTCGGCTGGAAGTATCTTTCGGCGGAGGAGGATGAGGATCACGCAAACTGCTTTTTCGTGCCCGACTTCATTGTCTCTGCGCTGCGCCGCTTGGCCGGCAAGATCACCGATGCGACCACCGTTCTCATGCATCCGGAGACCGGCTTGCGTGCCGTCGTCGATGTCGACCAGCTCGCCGCATTCGAATGGGCTTCGGCCCGCTGCTCACGCGCGCTCTGGCGCGTCGTCTCAGGTGTTCGCGAAGGCGACAGCGAGTTCGAGGCACTCGGAAGACTGGGCTATGAAGGCGACCCGCTGAACCTTCACACGATGTTCGCCTCTGTCAGTTCCGGCGAGGCCATCGTCGGCCTGCGCAGCCCGACGGCACGGCGTGTAAAGAAGGGTGACGGCGTGACGACTGCCCTTGGTTACTGGGGCGCCCTCTCCTCCCGCGCCGGCCTGCTGACCGACCATGATGACGCCTTTCTGAAACCCGCCAAGGCCTATTTCGAAGCTCTGATCACCTGGTACGAGACGGCCGATATCGGCACGACCGGTGGCGATCTCTTCACAGCAGTGACCGGGAAACTGAAATCTGCCGGCCTGAACTCGGCGCTCAATCCCGGCCATCTCGGCAGCCACGAGGAATGGCTGCATTCGCCGGTCCGCCCAGGCTCCACCGAACGCCTGCGCTCAGGCATGCCGTTCCAGGTCGACGTCATCCCCGTGCCCATGCCAGCCGGCTGGGCGTTGAACTGCGAGGATACGATCGCCTTTGCAGATGCAAAGCTGAGAGAGGCGATCCGCACGAAGTACCCTGAGATGCACGCCCGTATTGCTGCTCGCCGCGCCTTCACGGCGGATAAGCTCGGCGTCGCCCTGAAAGACAGTATCCTGCCCCTGTCGGACACGCCGCTCTACCTGCCACCCTTCTGGCTGAAAGCGAACCATGTGCTGATCCGCGAATAGCGCGTAAAGGATCGACGGCCCTTGGCTGTCGATCCGACCTTACCTAAATTCAGCTTGAAAGCAGGAGGAGCGGCATGAGCGACGATCACAAGCATATCGACTGGCGCGAACATGGCGTGAAGGTTATTCCCGGCAATGCGCTCGATCCGAATACGGCGCAGACGCCGGGCATGAACCGCGCGACCGCTATCAACAATGCGCGCGCCGGGGCCGAAAAGATCTGGGCCGGCACAGTGACGATCCATGCCAATGCCAAGACCGGCGCCCATCATCACGGCGATCTCGAAAGCATCATCTATGTGGTGAAAGGCAAAGCCCGCATGCGCTGGGGCGAAAACCTCGAATTCACTGCAGAAGCCGGCCCCGGCGATTTCATCTACGTGCCGCCTTTCGTTCCTCATCAGGAAATCAATGCCAACCGTGACGAGACGCTGGAATGCGTGGTCGTGCGCTCGGGCCAGGAACCGGTGGTCGTCAACCTCGACATCGAACCGGTCGAAAAGCCCGAGGACGTGCCGTGGATCGACCCGATCCACCGCCACTAGCTCTCAGGCAGCGGCGAGGATCATCGCTGCACCTTTTTCCGCCACCATCATCGTCGGTGCGTTGATATTGCCGGCTGTGATGTTCGGGAAGACCGAGGCATCGACGATCCGCAGCCCGGTGATGCCGTGCACCCTCAGGGAGGCGTCAACCACGGATGTCGTGGCATCCGGCCCCATCGAAGCCGATCCGCAGAGGTGGTAGATCGAACCGGAATAGCCGCGGAAATAGGTAAGCAGTTCCTCATCCGTCTGGGCCTCCACCGAAGGCGGCATCTCCACTTCAGTGATCGCCCGCAGGGCCGGCGCTTCCATGATCCGGCGCACCAGCCGGCTGCCCTGAATGACCTCTTCTTCGTCATGCACAGTGCCGAGATAATTCGGCCTGATCTGTGGCGCTTCCGTCATCTCGGGCGAGACGATGCCGACCGTGCCGCGGCTCGTCGGCCTGCAGGAATTGAAGGCGAGAAGGAAACCCGAATAGGGCTCCGGCTTCAGACCTGCCTTCGGATCCGTTGGAATACGATAGGAGAGCGGATTGAAGTAAAGCTGGATATTCGGTCGCTCTTCATCCGGGCTGCCACGCAGGAAGGCGCCGGCCTGGTTAACGCTGAGCGCCAGCGGCCCGCGCCGCGTCAGGATATAGCGCAGTGCCTGCCGCGCCTGGCCGAACAGCGTTCCGAGCTCGTCGTTCAGCGTCGGCACGGTGGAGCGGTAATAGAAGCTGGCGCAGAGATGATCCTGCAGGTTCTTGCCGACGGCCGGCAGGTGCCGCACCAGCGGAATGTTGAGCGATTGCAGATGCGCGCCGTCACCGATGCCAGAGAGCTGCAGCAGCTTCGGTGTATCGACCGCACCTGCCGAGAGGATGACTTCCTGTCGGGCCGAGTAGTTTGTTATGCCGCCGGGGCCGATCACTTCGACGCCGGTCGCGCGGGCTTCCGCATCGACGATGACGCGCCTTACCCGGCTGTTGCGCAGGATAGCAAGATTGGGCCGTCCGAGCGCCGGTCTGAGATAGGCGAGCGATGACGAGGAGCGAACGCCGTTCCGCGTATTGATGTCGTAGATGCCGGCGCCTTCGATGCTTTCGCCATTGAAATCCGCATTCAGCGGCATCTGCAGCTCGGCGCAGGCTTCCAGGAAACGATCGGTAATCGCATGCGATTGGCCGCGCATCGGCGTCACATGGATCGGCCCGCCGCCGCCATGATATTTGCTCTCGCCGCCCGCATGCGTCTCCAGCTTGCGGAAGAAAGGCAGCACGTCTTCATAACCCCAGCCGAGATTGCCGGCCGCCTTCCAGTCGTCGAAATCGTTGGCCGCACCACGCACGAAGATCATCGCATTGATGGAGCCGGAACCGCCCTGCACCTTGCCGCGTGGCGCATAAATGCGACGGCCGTTGAGCGCGGCCTCCGGCTCGCTCCAGTACATCCAGTTGACCTTCGGATCGTAGTAGGAGCGCGCATAGCCAACCGGGACACGAAACCACGGCGAACTGTCATTGCCGCCGGCTTCGATCAGCAGCACATTGTGCCTGCCGCTCTCACTGAGACGTGCGGCTAGAATGCAGCCGGCCGAGCCGGCGCCGACGATGATGTAATCGTATGTCGTCATCTTCGTTCTCAGCCGCGGGCCGGCGCAAATGCCTTCACGTCGGCGGGCTTGTCATCCATTTGCAGATGCAGTCGCTGCCCTTCGTAAGGCGAGTGTTTGGCGACGACATCGAGATTGAGTTCCACGCCCAGTCCCGGTTCGTCGGACGGGATCAGGTAGCCATCCTCGAAGCGCAGCGGCGTCTTCAGGATCTTCGCATAGAAGCCCGAAAAATCGACGATCGCCTCGTGGATCAGGAAATTCGGCGAGGAAGCGGCAAGCTGGATGCTGGCGCCAGCGCCGATAGGTCCATTATAGAGATGCGGCGCGATCTGCGCGTAATAGGCTTCAGCCATGCCGGCGATCTTCTTCGATTCCAGAATACCGCCGGCGCGCGCCACGTTCATCTGCAGGATCGAGGCTGCACCGGTTTCCAGCACGCGCTGAAACTCGTATTTCGTCGTCAACCGCTCGCCGGTCGAAATCGGGATCGGGGTCTTGCGGGCGACTTCCGCCATCGCCTCTTCCTGACCCGGAGGCACCGGCTCCTCGAACCAAAGCGGATCATATTTCTCCAGCCGCTGTGCCAGCCGGATCGCCGAGGACGGTACCATTTGCCCATGCGTGCCGAAGAGCAGGTCGGCTCTGCTGCCGACGGCCTCGCGAATCTTGGCGCAGAACTCCTCGCAGCGGTCCATGACGCCGAGCGAAACCTGATGGCCGGAATAGGCGGTATAGGGACCGGCCGGATCGAACTTGACGGCGGTAAAGCCCATCTCGACCATCTTCACCGCGCATTCGGCGGCAAGATCCGGATCATTGTAGTCATATTCGCCGGCGGCATTCTTCGGATAGAGATAGGTATAGGCGCGCAGCTTCTCGTGCACGCGCCCGCCGATCAGCTTGTGCACCGGCTTGCCGGCGGCCTTGCCGATAATGTCCCAGCAGGCGATCTCCAGGCCGGAGACGATGCCCATCATCGTCGGATCCGGCCGCTGGGTAAAACCGCTCGAATAGGCAAGCCGCCAGAAGCGCTCGATATCATGCGGATCATGGCCGAGCAGGTATCGCTGGAAGACATCCTCGATCAGAGGCACCAGTGCCCTCGGATGGAAGGCAGTCGAGTAGATTTCCCCGACACCCTCGATACCGTCTGCCGTCGTCAGCCGTACGAAGATCCAGTACATGCCGCCGATATGCGGCGGCGGGACGGCGACGACATGGGTGGAAAGCGATGCGATCTGCATGGCCGTGATCCTCAATGCTTGAGTATAACGAGGCGCGTCTGGGTGAATTCGAGCATGCCGTGCTTGCCGTCATCGCCGCCGAGGCCGGAGCGCTTCCAGCCGGCGTGATAACCCTGATAGGGATCTGCCGGGAAACGGTTGACGTAGAATTCACCAGCCTCGATCGCGTCGGAAAAGCGCATAATCGTGCGGTGATTGTTGGTGAAGAGCACCGAGCTCAGACCGAACTGATGATCATTGGCGAGCGCCAGCGCCTCCTCGGTCGTGTCATAGGCGACGACAGGCAGAACCGGCCCGAATATTTCCTCGACAATGATCTCCATGTCCTGACGGCAATTGGACAGCAGCGTCGGCGGATAGAAGAAGCCGGCGCCTTCAGGCAGGATACCACCCACCTCGATGCGCGCGCCCTGCTCCACCGCCTTCAGGACGGCCTTGTGCGCATTCGTCTGCGCAGACTTGGTGGCGAGCGGCCCGACGCGAGACGCATCGACCGAGCGGTCGCCGAAGGCGCATGCAGCAAAGCCGGCTTTCAGCTTGGCAAGCAGCGCATCATGGATGGAGCGGTGCACATAAACGCGCTCCGGCGCGGTGCAGAGCTGGCCGCAATGATTGGTCTTGGCGGCGACGAGCTGCGCGGCCACGGCATCGAGATCCGCATCCGGTTCGATGATGACAGGCGTCTTGCCGCCAAGCTCCAGCGACGGCTTGGCGATGTTCGCCTTGCAATAGTCAAGCACCACCCGGCCCGCCTGCAGGCTGCCGGTCAGGGTGATCATTCCGACCTTGGGATGGGTGCAAAGTGTGGCCGCAACCTCGTGCGACATGGTGAGAATGTTGACGAGCCCGACCGGCAGTCCAGCTTCCGCCACGGCTTCGGCAATCTCGAAGGCCGAAGTCGGCGTCGAATTGCTCGGGCGCACGACGACGGCATTGCCGGCGATCAGCGCCGGCGCAATCTTGCGCACCAGCGTATAGATCGGAAAGTTGAAGGGGATCAGGCAGGCAACAACACCGATCGCCTCGCGCTTCAGAAGCAGCGTCTCATTGGCATTGTCGCTCGGAATGATCTCGCCTTCGATGCGCCGCGCCCATTCGGCGTGGTAGCGCATCAGCTCGGCGCCATAGATCGCCTCGCCCGTCGCATCGGCAAGGCTCTTGCCGGATTCCAGCGCCAGCGCCGTTCCAATCTTTTCCGCCCGCTGCTCGATGATGGCAGCAAGCTTGCGCAGCGCGTCGCCACGGGCAATTGCCGGCAGCGCCCGCCATTCCTTCTGTGCCTTCGCCGCCGCCTCGACAGCCTCGATGGCTTCTTCGGCAGTCGCCGACGGCACCTTGGCGAATTGAGCTTCCGTTGCCGGATTGAGCACCGGCACCAGAGTGCTGGAAGACCGGAATTCTCCGGCGATGAAATTGCGATAATCCGTCATCACGGTATCCTCAGGACAATAGCCAACCACGCGCATGCCGGCCTCTGCCGGCCATGCGTTGAAACGAAACGGTGTGCCGTCGCCCGGAAGCGACGGCTAGAACGTGCTGCGGCCCGGCGCCGCGTCGAGAAGCGTTCTCGTGTATGGGTGTGTCGGCGCCTGCAGCACCTGGGCCGCACTGCCGCGCTCGACGATTTCACCCTTCTGCATCACCACGATCTCGTCGCTGATCTGGGCAGCGACGCGCAGGTCGTGGGTGATGAAGACGATGGCGAGCTGCAGCTTCTCCTGCAGCTCGCGAAGCAGTTTCAGGACCTGTGCCTGCACGGAGACGTCGAGCGCCGAAACACTCTCGTCCGCGATCAGCACATCCGGCCGCATGGCAAGCGCCCGGGCAATGCCGATGCGCTGGCGCTGCCCGCCGGAAAAGGCCGATGGCTTGCGCCAATAGGCACTCTTCTGCAGACCGACGAGATCGAGCAGCTCTTCCGCCCGACGCCGCGCCTCCCCTGCTTCCATGCCGGCGAGCTGGGCGGAGCGTGCAATCATCGGCCCGACGCGACGGCGCGGATTGAGCGAGCCGAATGGATCCTGGAAAATCATCTGGATCGACCGCCGCCGCGCGCGCAACGGCGCCGGCGCAAGGCCGAGAAGATCGGCGCCCGCCACTTCCACCCGGCCGCTCTTCGGCTCGATTAGGCGGATCATCGCCTTGGCAAGGGTAGACTTGCCGCAGCCGGATTCACCGACGATGGAGACCACGCGGCCCGGCGACAGGCTGAGCTCCACATGTTTCAAAACCTGGACGCTGCCGTAGGAATGCTGCAAGTCGTGCACGGCAAGCACCGGCGCTTCACCCTGCGGAGGAGCCGGACGATCGTGCGGCTTCAGGCTCGGCACGGCGGCGATGAGCTCTTTGGTGTAGGGATGGTTCGGCGCTGTCAGCACCTGTCTTGCCTCGCCGATCTCGACGATCTCGCCGTAGCGCATGACGGCCACGCGGTCGGCAATATCGGCAACGACACCGAAGTCATGCGTAATGAAGAGAATGCCATGGTCGTGCATATTGCGAAGCTCGCGCACGAGCTTCAGCACCTGCGCCTGCGTCGTGACGTCGAGCGCAGTCGTTGGCTCGTCCGCAATCAGCACACGCGGGTTCATGGCAAGCGCCATGGCGATGACGACACGCTGGCACTGGCCGCCGGAGAGTTCGTGCGGATAGGCCTGCAGGATGCGGTCCGGGTTCGGCAGATGCATGGATTCGATCAGCGCACGGGCACGCTTCTTCCGCTCTGCGGCATCGAAATCCGAATGCAGCTCGAAGACTTCCTCGATCTGCGCCGAAACCGTCATCGCCGGATTGAGCGAAGCGATCGGCTCCTGGAAGATCANNTCGCTGCCCCTGACGGCGCGGAAAGCCCGCTCGGAGAGACCGACGAGATCGGTATCGCCGAGCATCACTTTGCCGCCCGCAATCTTCAGCCCCTCCGGTACGGCCCCCATCAATGCGGCCGACAGAACCGACTTGCCGGACCCGGATTCCCCGACAACGCAGAGAATTTCACGCGGCCTGAGATCGAAGCTCGCCGCCTTGACGGCATAGGGCCTGTCGGCGCCCTTCGGCAGCGCGACACTCAGATTTTCGACCCGAAGGATCGGTTGGCTTTCGTTGCTGCTCATGCACGCCTCCCCTGCGCTTCCAAGACTTCTCGCAATCCGTCTGCCAGTAGGCTCAAGCCCAGCATCAGCGACGAGATCGCAAGGCATGGAAAGATGACGAGATGCGGGAAGGCGATCGCCATGGCGCGGCCTTCATTGACCATCGTACCCCAGTCCGGCGTTGGTGGCGGCAGGCCGAGGCNNGCCGAGGCCGAGGAAGCCGAGCGTGCCGATGGTGATCGCCGTGTAGCCGAGGCGCAAGCAGAAATCGACTGCGAGCGGGCCGCTGGCATTGGGCAGAATATCGAAGAGCATGATGCGCCAGGTGCTTTCGCCCTGTGTCACCGCAGACGCCACGAAGTCGCGGCTCGACACATCGATGGTAATGCCGCGCACGATGCGGAAGATCGCCGGCGCACTACCGAAGGTGACCGCAAGCACGATGTTGAATGGCGAGGAGCCGACAACGACGATGATGACGATATAAAGCACCAGAACCGGGAAGGAGAGCACCACATTGGCGATGTAGGACAGGACCGCATCGATCCAGCCGCGCCAGTAGCCGGCGATAAGACCGAGCGCCACGCCGACCACATAGGCAGTCACGGTCGCAAGCGTCGAGAACACCACGACAGTGCGTGCGCCATAGATCAGGCGTGAGAGGATATCGCGGCCGAGCTTGTCGGTGCCGAGCCAGAATACGCCGCCTGTCGGAGCGGCAGTACCGGGCTTTGCCAGTGGCAACAGCGTGCGGATCGGATCGAAGGGCGCAAGGATTGGCGCAAAGATCGCCACCAGCAGCCAGCCAATCGTCAGGAATCCGCCGATCAGCACGACCGGATTGGTGAGATAGGGTGTTACAGCTTTCCGCATGCCGCCCTCACTTCCGTCCCTTGGCTGCATCGAGCAGCGAGACACGCGGATTGAGCCAGCCATAGGCGAGGTCGGAGAGGATCTGCGTCGCGACGACGACGACGACGCTCACCATCGCGCAGGCTTCGACCAGGCGGATATCGCTATTGAGCGCGGCGTCATAGAGAAGCGTGCC
The DNA here is from genome assembly GCA_900470965.1 of Hyphomicrobiales bacterium. GTDB lineage: Bacteria > Pseudomonadota > Alphaproteobacteria > Rhizobiales > Rhizobiaceae > Rhizobium. The sequence continues at coordinate 41,412 of UCCS01000003.1, read as the reverse complement.
GAAGCCCTTATAGGCATAGAAGACCTCCACGACGATGACGCCCGAGAGCAGCCAGGGAAACTGCAGCATGATGACGGTAACCGGCGTGATCAGCGCATTGCGCAGCGCATGGCGCCAGACGATACGCGCCGTGCTGGCGCCCTTCAGTCGCGCCGTGCGGACGTAATGCGTGCCCATGACTTCGATCATCGAGGCGCGGGTGACGCGCGCCAGGTAACCGGTGGAATAGAAGGCGAGCACCAGAACGGGCAGAATGATCTGCTGCAGCGAGAAACCTGATAGCATGGTGCTGGCACCTGGCAGCCAGTGCAGCCAGAAGACGAAGACGGCCGAGAAGAAGACGGCGGAGGCGAAATCCGGGATCGAGGTCGTGGCGATCGCAATGAAGGAGACGATACGATCGAGAACCGAACCCTGACGCATGCCGGCAACGATGCCCGCAAACAGGCCCACAGGCACGATCACCAGTAGCGCACCGCCCGCAAGGATGCCGGAAGCTGCAAGCCGATCGGGGATCAGCTGAGCAACGGGCGCACGGTAATAGGTGGACATTCCCCAGTCACCGGTGATGAAGGACCAGAGCCAGCGGCCGTAACGGATGAGGAAAGGATCGTCGTAACCATTGGCCGTCAGCCACTGGGCGCGCTGAGCCGGCGTCGAGAACTGGCCGAGGACCTTGACGGCGACATCGCCGACATTGACCTCCAGCGCCAGGTAAACGAGCAGCGACACGGTGAACATCACCGCGAGTGCGCTTGCCAGTTTACGGAGAATGAAAAGGAAAACGGTCACGAACCACCTCTTTGCCGGGTCGGGGCCGCCGCGATGAGCGGCCCCGCCGAAGATCAAGCCTTGGCGAGCCAGACGCCGTCCATGCGGAAGTAATCCGCCGGATGGAGCACGAAACCGTGGACGGTGGTGGCTGCGGCGCTGAAGCGGTTCGGCCAGTAGGGTTGAATGATGACCCCGGAATCCTGCAGGATCTGCTCGACATCCTTCATGGCTTCGGGACGCTTGGCCGGATCGACGACGGCGAGAGCCTCGTCGAGCGCGGCGTCGAATTCCTTGCTGGCGAAATGGCTCTCGTTCCAGGCACCACCGGAGCGATAGGCAAGATCGAGCGTCATCGCACCGAGCGGACGGTGCGCCCAGTATGTCAGACCGAAGGGAACCTTGTCCCAGATCGGCCAATATTGCGAGGCCGGCAGAACATTGAGCTTGAGCCGGATGCCGGCTTCGGCAAGGTTCTGCTGCAGCACCTGCGCAGTGTCCTGCTCCCAGGTGCCCTGCGTGTTACCAAGCGTCAGCTCAATATCCAGGCCGTCCTTGTGGCCAGCTTCTGCAAGCAGGGCCTTGGCCTTCTCGACATCGCGGGTAACCGCCGGCAGCGCGAAGTAATCGGGCTGAACCGGCGAGACGTGGAAGTTGGCGCCCACTTCGCCCTCGCCACGATAGGCGACGTCGAGCATCTGCTTGTTGTCGGCGGCAAGCTGCACGGCCTTGCGGACGCGAACATCGTCGAACGGCTTCTGATCGGACTGCATGCGCATGACGAGCGTATGTGCCGCCTTGCCGGTCAGGATCTGGATGTTCGGCAGCGACTTCATGAGATCGTATTCGGCGATCGTCGCGCGGTAGATGATATCGATCTGACCGCTCGAAAGCGCTGCGAGATGCGTGGTGATATCGGTGCCGAGGTCGATGTACTGGATGCCATCGAGATGAACAGGCGTGCCCCAGTAATCCGCGCGCTTGGAGAACACGGCCTGACGGCCGACTTCATAACTTTCCAGCTTGAAGGGACCGGTACCAACAGGATTGGCCGGCCAGTTGGCGCCGCCCTTGACGAAATCGCGGTGCAACATCGGGCAGGTGTAGGAGTAGAGCTGTTCGGGCAGCGAGGAAACCGCGCGCGACAGCGTGATGCGGACCGCATGGTCGCCGGTCTTTTCCACCTTCTCGACGGCCGAGAAAGCGGTCTTGTTGGAAGACTGCGAGTCCGGAGCGATCCAGCGCTGAATATTGAAGATCACGTCTTCGGGCGTGAAGGCATCGCCATTCGACCACTTGGCGCGCTCGTCCAGCTCGAAATCCCAGGTCTTGAGATCGGCAGACGGCGTCCAGCTCTTGGCGAGATAGGGATGGGTGACGTTGTCGGCATCGACAAAGGTCAGGAATTCGAGGCTGTTGCGATAGAGGTTCGAAGCCTCGATCCAGCTCGTCATCATTGGATCGGTCAGTTCCTGGATCTGGCAGCCGAAACGCAGCGTACCGCCATCAGTAGGCGTTTCCTGCGCAAGAGCCGGCTTGCTGTCACCGAGGAAGGCGCTGGCGGAGGCCGCCGTCACACCGAGCCAGGCGACGGCACGCAGGAAACCGCGGCGATCGATCTTGCCGGCACGGACCTGTTCGCACAGTTCCGGCACGGAGGGATGCAGCGGGTTGCCGCTGTTGGTTTTCAATTCAGTCATGATCTGCCTCCTCCTTGAATGGCAGTATGGTCGCTATCAGACACCCTCTGTGCCAGACACGATGCGCAGGGCGGGCTTTTCACCGTCGTTCACCATACGATTGCTAAAGCGGCTGATGATCCAGGATCGAAACCCTGCAATCAGAGGATCCACCAGCCCTTCCGCATCGGTCTTCAGGTAATAGCCGAAGCCTTCGTAATAGTGTGCGGTGACCGGCGCAACCAAGCGGCCGCTTTCTATTTCCTCCCGAAACAGCGCCGGGTCCGCCAGTACCAGGCCCTGCCCAGACAAGGCGTACTGAACCCCGAGGCTGGCGCTGTCGAATGTCACGCCGCGCGCCACGGAAACCCCGCCGAGACCGTTCTGCACAAGGAAGCGCTGCCAGGTGAGGTAGGGCTCCATGTCGACGATCTTGATGTGGATGATCTCGTTTGCTCCAATGAAGGCCGCAAGGTCCGAAACCGCTCCCTGCATCAGATCGGCCGGCACCAGATCAGGATGGCACAGGATCGTCGGCCGCTCCTCCCAGAGCAGGTCGGTGACCCATTCATCGACGGCCGGCCGCGTATAGACGACCGCCACGTCGAATTCGCTGTCCGGCACCCCGTAGGGCGTCGAAACCTCCAGAAGCACTTCCGGGAAACTGCGCCGGAAATCCGTCAACAGCGGCACGGTAAGCTTCATCGCAAAGCTCGGCGGCAGGTTGATGCGCAGCTTGCGCTGGCGCTGTTCCTCCGGCGCGCAGACTTCCTTCAGCGCCTGCTCTATACGGTCGAAACCCTTGCCGATACCGGCCGCGAGCGAGCGTCCGTCATCCGTCAGCGTTGTGGCCTTGTGCCCGCGTTCGAAAAGCTTGCGCCCGATGCTCTCTTCCAGACCGATGACATGCCGCGAAAGCGCGCTCTGCGAAATATTGAGCGCAGCGGCTGCCGCCGTGAAGCTGCCGTGATGCGCAACAGCCTCGAAGGCCCGGAGCGCGTTCAGCGGCAACCGGCGGCGATCGACCGCCGGCTCCTTCTTCGTCTGTGGAGAGCGATCCTCCGTCATTATCCCGCAAGCCCGCCGAACAGGACGTATTTGCTCTCGAGATATTCATCGAGCCCTTCGCTGGCACCTTCACGGCCAAGGCCAGACTGCTTGACGCCGCCGAATGGCGCAACTTCCGTCGAGATCACACCCTCGTTGATGCCAACCATGCCCGCTTCCAGCGCTTCGGCGACACGCCATGCGCGGCCGAGATTCTGGGTGAAGAAATAGGCCGAGAGGCCGGTTTCCGTATCATTGGCGAGGGCGATCGCCTCTTCCTCACCCTTGAAGCGGAAGAGACCAGCGACCGGGCCGAAGGTCTCTTCGGTCGCAAGCGCCATATCCTTCGTCATGCCGGTGAGCACGGTCGGCGCGTAGAACAGGCCGCCGCGCTCGTGCTGCTTGCCGCCTGTCAGCACCTTGGCGCCCTTTTCGACGGCGTCGGTCACATGCCGCTCGACCTTCATCAGCGCCGGCGCATTGATGAGCGGACCCTGAGCCACGCCATCCTCGACGCCGGGCGCGACCTTCATGGCCGCGACGGCCTTGGCAAGCGCCTCGGCGTAGCGGTCATAAATGCCGTCCTCGACGAGGATACGGTTCGCGCAGACGCAGGTCTGTCCCGTATTGCGGAATTTGGAGGCGATCGTGCCGCGCACCGCCTGATCGATATCGGCATCGTCGAAGACGATCAGCGGCGCATTGCCGCCGAGTTCAAGGCTGATGCGCTTCACCGTATCGGCGCTCTGGCGCATGAGCAGCTTGCCGGTCGCCGTCGATCCCGTGAACGAGAACTTGCGCACGACGGGGCTCTTCATCCAGACGACGACGACATCGGCCGGCGACTTCGTCGTCACCACGCTGACCACACCAGCGGGAACGCCGGCCTGTTCGCCGAGACGGGCAAGCGCCAGAGCCGAAAGCGGCGTATCTTCCGCCGGCTTGATGATGATGGTGCAGCCGGCAGCAAGTGCGGGACCGACCTTGCGGGTAATCATCGCCAGAGGGAAGTTCCATGGCGTTACAGCCGCGACGACACCGACAGGCTCCTTCATCACGACGATGCGCGCATCGACCTTGTGCGACGGCACGACGCCACCATGCGAGCGGCGGCCTTCCTCGGCAAACCAGGTGAGGAAACCGGCCGCATAGGCGACCTCGCCACGCGCTTCAGCGAGCGGCTTGCCCTGCTCAGCCGTCAACAATCGGGCGAGGTCTTCCTGATTGGCAAGCATCAGATCCGCCCAGCGTCGCAGCACGGCAGAACGCTCCGAAGCGAGCGTCTTGCGCCAGGTCTTGAAGGCCTTCGCTGCGGCGTCGATCGCCTGCTGCGCTTCCGCCGCACCGCAATCCGGCACGGTCGCAAGCTCGCTGCCATCGGCGGGATTGAGCACGGCAAAGCGCTTGCTGTCAGCAGCACTTCCCCAGCCTCCACCGATCAGCGCATTGTCTTCGACAAGCTTCATATCAGGCGACCTTCGGCGTGAAGAAAGGATTGCCGACCGTTGCCACGCCTTCGGCAAGCTCGGCACGCGACGGCCAGCCCTTCAGCAAAGCGCGCTTGGCGGCAAGATGCGTTGCAGCCTTGTTATTATGATATACCTCTTCGGCGTCGTTGGCCGAAGGATTGACCCAGACGGCGGCAATCGCGACCCAGTCATCTTCAGCTTCCGCCGGCAGCGAACCATCGAGCAGCGCTGCAGTAATACCGGCGGCGACACCGGCCTGCGCCGGACCCCAGGTCATCAGCTCATGCGACGAACCCGATTCCATCACCGCCTTGGCGATGAAGAGCGTCACCGGCTTTGCCGGCAGGTTTGGCTTCAGCACTGCCTGGAACGGCAGGTGGCCAGGACCGGGACTCGCTGCCGCCCCGGCGAGCGCGCCGGAAATCGGGCCGTTCTTCGGGCCGATGTAGAGATTGATATGGGCAGCGTTCGGGCCGGAACCCTCGAAGCCTTCACCAATATAAAGCATTGAAATCTCCAGTAGCGATGCGAGTCGAACCCATTATGCCTTCGAAAGGGCGCGGGGGCGACGGACCGGGTTATAGTCATTGATCATGTCGCGCGGGCGGTAGGGCTCTTCCAGGAAGGCACGCTCTTCGCCCGTCAGCTCGATCGCAGCCGCTTCGATGGCAGCAGTGACATGCTCGGGGCTCTCCGTGCCGACGATTGGAACCGTGCTGTTGCCGGAACCGATGACCCAGGCTTGGGCGATCTGGCTGGCCGTCTTGTCGCGCTTGGCAGCGATCTCGTTGACGCGCTTGGCGATCTCCTGGTCGATCTCATCGCCGAACCAGTCGAGATAGAGGTCATGGGCGATGCGCGGCGCCGAGCCGCCGCCGGCGAGATAACCGCGGGCGAGCGGCGAAAAGGTCGTGACCGCAATGCCCTCATCCTGACAGTAAGGCATCATCTCGCGCTCTTCCTCCCGGTAGAGCAGCGAATACTGGCACTGCATGTTGACGAACCGCGTCCAGCCATTCTTGTCGGCGACATGGTTCATCTTGGCGAACTGCCAGGAATACATGGTGGAAGCGCCGATGTAGCGTACCTTGCCCGACTTCACGATGTCATGCAGAGCGTTCATCGTTTCCTCGATTGGTGTTTCCGGATCGAAGGCGTGGATGACGTAAAGGTCGACATAGTCGGTGCCCATCTGCTTCAGCGATTTGTCGATGGAGGCCATCAGATGCTTGCGCGACAGACCCTTGTCGTTCGGATCGTCGCTCATCGGATAGAAGGCCTTGGTGGCGAGCACCAGCTTTTCGCGTTCCGTCAGCGACAGCAGTGTGCGGGCCACGACCTGCTCGTTGACGCCGGTCGAATACCAGTCCGCCATGTCGAAGAAATTGATACCGACATCGAGCGCCTTCTTTAGGATTGGCACCGATTTTTCTTCGTCCAACACCCAACCCTTCCACTTGGATGTCCCGATACCCATGGTACCAAGGCAAAGCGACGAAACCTTCAGGCCGGTCTGGCCAAAGCGCACATATTCCACAGCAATGTCCTAAAAGTGTTTCTCCCTCCTAAGACTATGCCGTGGCGACACTATTGTGACAAATAGGTTTATTCGATGCGGCTATCTCAAAATGAGATGGCGCCATCAACCGCCCGCAGGGGCCTGTGCCGCGGGCTTTTCCCTTGCGGACCTGATGTCCAGCAGCACCGCGACGAGCCCGTAAACCGCAGCAAGTATCCACAGCGTAAGGAACGGTTCCCTGACCGCCTGAAGCGGAGCGCCGAGCTGCGACACCTCGACGATGCCGTTGATGGCACTTGTGCTTGGCAGCAGAACGGTCAGCGCCCGCAACGGCTCGGGTATGGCTTCGCTCGGCCATGAAAAACCGGCAAGGAACATGAAAGGCAACCCGAGCGTGGCGCAGACGAGCTGAACGACGAGAGGCTTGCGGAACAGGGAGGCAATCACCATCCCGAGCGTGGCAACTGCCAGTACGAACGGCAGGCAGAAGGCAAAGATCGTCAGCAAACCACCCAACCGCGGAATGCCGTAAAGGTAAGGCAGCACGATCAGATAGAATGGCAATACGATCGCCTCGATAACGAGATAGGCAAGCAGCCTGCCGCCGACGCGGGCAAAGGGGCCGGCCGCCGAGGCGGCAGGATCCCGCGCCGCCGCATCATTGCCGATCGTCCCAAGCAGGCCAACGCCGATCAGCAGCGTTTGCTGCAGGATCAGAACAAAGGCTGCAGGCAGGATATAGGTCGCATAACCGCCCTGCGGATTGAACAGTGCGACCGTCGTCAACGGCATGGGATCGGGGGCAGCTGCCGCCAGTACCGGGTCGATATTGGCCGCAATCAGCCGCGCCGTCTCGATTTCCGCGCCCATGGTCCTCGCAACGGCAACGACGGCACCGGAAATGCGCTGATAGATCAGGAAATAGCTGGCGTCCCCATAAAGCGCGACCGGCGATTGCCGCCCATGCAGCAGATCACGTTCGAAATATTGCGGGATGACCAGAATGCCGTAAAGCTGGCGTCCTTGCACCGCCCGCTCGGCACTGACCTGATCCGGCAGCATCGCGGCCACTGCGACATCGCTCGACGCATCGATACGGCGCACCAGCTCACGGCTGCTCGTCGTATCGTCGAGATCGACGACGGCGATCGGCACGTCGCGCAGCGCCTCGTTTGCATAGGGCTGTGGGTAATAGAGGGCATAGATTAGTGGCCCGAAGACCAGTACCGCGAGTGCCGGGCGCAGAGTCAGAATGCGGATCAGCTCGATGCGGAAGATCGCCAGCAAGGCCCTCATGGCGTGACCTCCCTCAGCTGCTGCGCCACCTGTCGCTGCCGGCGAATGCGGAACACTTCCAGCCGCAGCGCCGTCACGATCGCCAGCACCAGAACGAATATGCCGAGCACCATCAAAGGCTTCAGCGACAGATCGACCGGCGTGCCTCGGATCGTCTGATCGATCCTAGCCGTCAGATACCAGGTGCCGGGAATGAGCTCGCCCCACCAGTAGGAGAAGTCGTTCATCGCCAACCGCGGAAAGCCGATGCCCATATAACCGAAGGATGGTGCGAACATCAGCGTGCCGATGCTGATGGCGCTTGCGACCGGCCGCAGGAAAAGCGCCAACAGCACACCGATGAACTGGTTCGCGAGAATGAAGAGCAATCCGGCCACGACGAGGATCCAACGCTCGCCCCTGAGCGGCATGTCGAGCACGCCGAAAAGAATGGCGTCTGAAAGACCGAGAACCACAAGGAAGATCAGTGTGTAGGGTAGCATCTTGCCGGCCATTGCCGGCCACAGACCGCCGCCAAGCCGCCGCAGAATGACGAGACGGTGCGTTGTTTCGGCATCCATGCCAACCGTGTAAGCCATGGTGGTAACGATCACCACCTGCAGCAAGGCCGGCATCAGCGCTGCGAGCAGAAAATGCGCATAGTTGAGCGTCGGATTGAAAAGCGGATTGACCTGCACGGGGATCGGCGAAAGATCGGCCTGCGCAATATCGACCGGCTGCCCCTGCGCCGTGCGCAGCGACAGGCGGATGCCGGCGGCCACAGTCGGCACGGCAGCACTGACGCCCCTGAGCGTAAGATTACCTGTTGTCAGCGTCTGCGTATTGTAAAAGAACACCACCTCGGGACGCCGGCCGGCGAATACATCGCGCTCCAGATTGCGTGGCAGCATCAGTAGTCCGTGAACCTTGCCGGACAGGATCAGCGCACGGCCTTCCGTGAGGTCGCTGACATTGACTGCGACAGCGGTATCCGGCGTCGCATCGACTGCGCGAATAATCGTTCGCGAAAGATCGCTGCCGTCGAGATCGAGCACGGCGATCGGCAGCCGTGTCGCCAGTCCCGCGCTGAAGACGATGGCAAGTACGCCCATCAAGAGCAGCGGCAAGAGCGTCGTCAGGAAAAGCAGAAACGGCCGGCGATAGAACCAGTCGAACTCCCGCCGGAACACCAGGAGGAAGCCGGGACGACGCCCGCCGGGCGACTTCATCTCAACGCCCCGCCGGCGGCCAGGAGGCGATGACGCTCATGCCTGGCCGAAGCCCCTCGACGGGATTGACCGGAACGGCGCGTACCTCGAAGGTACGCAGGTCGAAATCGCCGGTCGCGCGTGTCGCGCGCCAGGTCGCATATTGGCCCTGCGCGTTGATCATCGTCACCTTGACCGGGATTGGACTGCCGGCAAGCGCCGGAACCGTGACGTCAAAACCGTCGCCGACCTTGAGTCCCTTCAGCAGGTCCTCGCGAAGATTGAACGTGAACCAGGGATTCTGCAGGTCGATAATCGAAAACAGCGGCGAACCGGCGCTGAAATTTTCGCCGAGCTCGGCGACGCGCGTCGTCACCTGACCGGAGATCGGCGCATGGATGACCAGTTCTGAAACGTCCACTTGCCGCTGGTTGAGGGACGCACGTGCCTGCTCCACCTGAGCGGCGGCAAGCGCCTTTTCTTCCTTACTGGAACCGGCCGTCGCAAGCCGTGCATTGGCGGCTGCGGATTCCTGCTTGCGGATCGCGGCCTCCAGGTTACGGGCAGTCTGATCGACCTGCGCCTGCGTCGAAGCGCCTGTCGTGATCAACCGCGCCTGACGGGCGGACTCTTCCTGATAAAGCGTGACATCGGCGCTTGCTGCGGCAAGCTCGGCATTGGCCGCATCGATAGTTTCGGGACGCGTGCTGTTGACACGAGTGAGGTCGGCCTCTGAAACGCCGACTGCCGCTTCAGCCAAATGCAGCGCCGCCGTCAATTGCGGGCTTTCCAGTTCGGCAATAACGGTGCCCTTCTCGACATTGTCACCGACATCGGCGTTGAGTTTGAGAATACGGCCAGCGACGCGCGGGCTGATATCGACGCGATTGGCGGAAACCTCGCCCTGCACCACCAGCGGCGGTGGTCGCGTCGCAAACCACAGGAGAACACCAAGAACGACAAGGGCTACAATTCCCACAACTGCCCGAACCATTCCTGCTACCTTCATCGGTGCCCCCGTTCAGATGGAGTGTTCCGGCTGAACTGTGTCTCAGGATTATCCCTCTGGCAATATGACAAGCGTGCTGCGACTCCTTGGCACGCCGTAAAGTCGTGATCGTGTCCGAGGAATTTTTACCGTTCTGCTTGCCATCTGCAGCGTCATTATTGCGATAGCGGAAGTCGTCGGAACAAATTTCAAAGCCATTCACCAGGGAAACCGACCTGCCGCTTCGTATGGCCGGACCAAAACCTAAGTATAGTTATGTCTCAGGACACTTGGATTTAACTTGTACTCGTAGCTCGGAACCGACCTGACCATTCACGGTTCCAAGCTGGTGGCACCGCCCCTTGCCACCTCTAGGGCAGGCGTCCCCCTCCGCCGAAGCCCTGCGGATCCTCCCATCCGCCAGAGACCGTCCCGCCGCCCGGGGCGGTCTTTCCTTTTCAAGCGTAGAGACAATTCGGCCCATGCTTCCAACACTTTGGTATAGTTTTGCGCCGATAAACACGCCATTAAGGTAAACGCGCACTAGCCGGTATGGGTAGAAGACCGGAACCAACAGCGAGGGGGTATGGGATCATTCATTGTATCGAAACTCATCAACCGGCGAGGAACGCTCTCGCATGAGATCACGCTCGGCCTGATCGCACTGGTGCTCAGCGCCACCGTGTTCTACGTCGATGCCTTTACCGAGATCGAAAGCGCCATCGCCGTCCTCTATGTTATCGTGCTGCTGCTATCGGCAGAAATGCTGACGAGGATAGGCACCACTCTCCTCACAGTTGTCTGCGCCGCCCTTACTCTTTTCGCCTATTTCTATTCTCACGGCCTCGGAGAAAATGTCCCGGCCCAGTTGCGGTTAGCGGTTTCTCTCGCCGCCATCACCATCACCTGTGCCCTTATCCTCAGGAACGAAACCGCGCGTGCCGGCCTCATCGAAGCCAACTTGCATCTTCGCGACAGCGAAACCCGCTATCGCTACATCTTCGAGCACAGCCGCATCGCACTCTGGGAACGCGATTATTCCGCAGTGCGAGCCTTCCTGATGTCTTTGAAGGCGGAAGGTGTGAGTGACCTCAAAGACTACTACCGAACAAACCCCAGCGTCATCGCCACCTGCACAGGCCTCATCCGCACCATCGCCTCCAACGACGCAGCAATGGAACTGCTCGGCCATGTGGCCGGCGGCCTGCCCTCGCACACGATGCGCCACTACATCGCCCCTGATGACGATACCTTCCTGGACCTGATGAATGCCATCTTTTGCGGCGAACGGCATTTCGAGGGCAAGGGCAACCTGATTGCGGAGAATGGCGAGACCAGGCTTGTCATCATGAGCATGAGCTTTCCGGAAGATCCCGCCGCCTTCAATCGCGTGGTCGTCGGCATGGTGGATATCACCCAGCGGGAAATGATGCAGAAAGCCATTCGCGAGGCTCAGGATGAGCTTGCCCGCGCCTCGCGCGCCGCGACCGTCGGCACACTTTCCGCCTCGCTCGCCCACGAGCTCAACCAGCCGCTCGGCGCTATCGTCGTCAACGCCCAGACGCTCCTCAGATGGCTGAACCGCGAGCCGCCGGATCTCGCGGCCGTGCGCCGTTCGGCCGAGCGCATCATTCGCGACAGCCAGCGGGCGAGCGAAATCATCCACAATACCCGCTCCATGCTGACGCAGGGCGATCGCACGCCCGAGCAGGTCGATCTCGAAACGTTGATCGAGGAAACACGCGCCCTGATGGAGCACGACTTCCAGCGCGACATGGTCGACTTCGATGTGAACCCACCCGAACAGCCGATCACAGTGAAGGCGATCCGTATCGAGCTGCAGCAGGTGCTCATCAACCTCGTCACCAATGCCGTGCAGGCCATGCGCGAAACGGCAATCGACCAGCGCAAGATTCTGATCTCGCTCGCCAGGAAGGATGATATATTCGTCAGCCTCTCCGTCAGGGATTTCGGCCCCGGTATCAGCGAGGAGGCCATGGCGAAGCTCTTCACCCCCTTCTTCACGACCAAGCCCTCCGGAATGGGCATGGGGCTCTCCATCTGCCGCAGCACGCTGGAGGCCAGAGGCGGCCAGCTGATCGCCGGCAATCATCCTGAAGGGGGCGCCATCTTCGAAATGATCATACCGATTGAGGACGACCATGACCGACACTAGCGCCGCATCGAAGGCAGCCTCGCAATCCGCATCACCGATAGTCTATGTCGTCGATGATGACGAATCCATCCGCGAGTCGCTTGTCGATCTTTTCCGGTCGATCCAGATGGATGCGGTCTCCTTCGCGACCACGACTGCCTTTCTCGATACCGCCGACCTGCGACGGCCGGGCTGCATTCTCCTCGATGTGCGCCTGCCAGGTCTAAGCGGGCTGGATTTCCAACTTCATCTCGAACGGATCGGCAGCAGGATGCCGATCGTCTTCATGACCGGCTTCGGCGATATTCCGATGAGCGTGCGCGCCATGAAGGCCGGCGCTGTCGACTTCCTCACCAAGCCCTTCCGAGACCAGGATATTCTCGATGCCGTCGGCATCGCGATCGAAAAGGATATGGCCCGCCGGCGGGAAATGGCGGCAAGCGATGCCGTCGCCTCGCTGGTCGATACACTGACGCCCCGCGAGCGGGAGGTGATGGCGGCCGTCGTCAAGGGGCTGATGAACAAGCAGATCGCCTATGACCTCGGCATCAGCGAAATCACCGTGAAGCTGCATCGTGGCAATGTCATGCGCAAAATGCAGGTCCGCTCGGTGGCCGATCTGGTGCGCAAGGCCGAAATGCTGGAAGGGAGATAGTGAAACCTAGACCCTTGTATGGTACCGCGACACGGCCCCGATCCTCATAATATAGCCTAACGTAATGTAAGAATAAGCAAGGCTACCAATCTCGTGTCACATACATCCACAATCGCTGTCGTCGATGACGACCAGGCTATCCGGGAGGCGCTTGACGATCTGATCCAGTCCTGCGGCTACCAGAGCAAGCTTTTCGCTTCGGCGGAAGAGTTCCTGGCCTTTGACGACAGGGCGACGATTGACTGCATGCTGGTCGACGTCAAGATGCCCGGACTGAGCGGCATCGAACTGCAGCAAATCCTCAACGGCGAACCTGAAAAGCCGCCGATGATCTTCATGACATCCTATCGCGACGAGAGAACCCGTACGGCCGCCATGGAAGGCGGTGCGCTGGCCTTTCTGGGCAAGCCGGTCGAATTCGATTCCCTCATCAACTATCTGGAAATAGCTTTGAAGCCGTAAGGCCCCACTGCGTCGGGTTCCCGGGTGTTGCTTCCGCCATCAGATCAGTTCGAATTATACACCTATGTATAATTTAAGATGGAAACAATAAAGACTATAGTTAACCTCGTATCTTCCAGTAAAATGGATAGACAAAACGAGGTGAACGCCATGATAAAGCTCAAGCGCCCGATATTTGTCAGCGTCGGGAAGAACATTCTGATGGATGTGATCTTCTCCAACATCGTAACCGGTGCGAATTACAAGTTTCACTGTGCGCTGCTGCGCCTGGAACCGGAAAATCCGATCTACGAATACCAGCCGGTCCGCATTGCCACGCATCGCCGCCCGGACGAAATCAGCCGAACGCATTTCTGATCCTCCCCCTTCTGGCACTGACCGATTTCCTCCCGGCCGGTCAGTGCATTTGCCGGCAGACGATCCATGACCCTCAAGAATACGGTAAAATCCCCCTGGCAGGGGGATGCAGCCAGCGCCTCTGTACAGGCCGATCCCACGACAAGTTTCTCTACTGCCCTCCAGGAAGTCATGCAGGTGCATGGCTTTCGTTTCTTCCTCGCCTCCAACTTTCCGCAAGCTGATAAGCTCGGCTTTCGCGCCAACATCATCGCCAGCAACTGGCCACAGGAACTGATCGACCGCTACGATGCTTCAGATCTCTTTTGGCGCAGCCGGCTGATCGATGGTTTGAAGAAGACCATCATGCCGATCTATTCCGGCATCGGCATCTTCGCCCAGCCTGCCAGCGTAAGCAGCTCGGAAGAACTCTCCCGTCGTTTCGAGGATCTCGGCCTTCACAACACCGTCAGCTTCACGCTGCATGACGCCATTCTCAGGCACTATGTCATCATGTTCTCCGGCCTGCGCAGCCCGCTCGACGAGCAGGAATGCGCGCGCATGGTCTTTGCCGTATTGAAGGCGCTGGACAGCTACAGCCTTGCGACCGAGCCGCCGCTTGCCGATTACGAGCGCCTGACCGTTCGCGAGATCGAATGCCTGCGCTGGTCAGCCTCCGGCAAGAGCAGCGAGGAGATCGCCATCATCCTGCATATCTCCTCCCATACGGTGAACGGTTATCTGAAGGCGGCGATGCGCAAGCTCGATGCCGTCAACCGCATGCAGGCCGTGGCGAGGGCCTATCGTTTCCGTCTCATCTGAAGGTCTGCAGGCTCTAAAACTCTTCTGGTTTCAGGCCGTCCAAACCTATCCCGCGTGACCGCTGACGAGATATCTGCGAAATTTCGGCTGAGATCATCGTCAAATAAATGCGACAACTCCCGTCAATTCACGCGCGAAGCGCCTCAACCTACGCATGCAGGACAAATATCAGCACTATTGTTCCCGTTGTCGACAGAACATGCTAAGTTACTAGCGGGAGGGACATTTCTCAGGAGTTCTCTTGTCCGCCGAATACACGTCAGCCGATATGGCCCACGCCTCCGGCAATCTGCCGCATATCGACTCGCGCCAGCGCGCCGAGACGGTTGCCGCCCGTCTCGTCACTGAACAACACGACCGGCCGTCGCTGGTTTCCACCATCGCCCGCGAAGTGGCAGCCGAGATCCTCGAAGACATTCGCAAACCGGGCGATGACCTGAACTCCGTCGAACTTGCACGGCGCTACAAGACCAGCCGGACGCCGATCCGCGAAGCCCTGATGCTTCTGGAAAGGGAAGGACTCGTCGAAATCCCGCCGCGCCGTCGCCCACGTGTCGCTAGCCTCTCGATCAAGGAGATCCGCGATATCTACCGCGTCCGCGCCAATCTGCTGGAACTGATTGCCGGCGACATTGCGCGGGACGTGTCGCTTGACGATATCCGCACCCTCCAGCCGATCATGCAGGTCATGGAAAACGCGAGCAAGGCCGGCGATGTGAACGTCTATTTCTGGGCAAATGTCGAGTTTCACGAACGCAATACCGAACTCGCCGGCAATCGCACGGTCAAGAAGATCATCGATTCCCTGCTTCTGAGAACCCTTCGCTTGCGCCGTATCGGCCTATCCCAGCCCGGCCGCCTGCAGAAATCCTATGAGGATCACGAACGGTTGTGCCGCGCCTACGAGGATCGCGATCCGACGCTCGCGGCCGCGCTCATCCGCTCCAACCATATCACCGGCCTTTCGGTGCTGGAAAACATCTATTCATAGGACGGGACGTCAGAGAAAGATGACATGACAGGCATTACCGACCTCTCAGTTCTTCTCGCGACGATGGAGCCGGAATTGGTGGCGGGCGAATTCGTCTATTGCACCGTTCCGGCCTCGCAACTGGAAGACTATCTCCATCTTCGCCCGCTCGCTGTCTTTCACGAAACGGAAGGCCTGACGCTCATTCTGCCCCGGGATACGGCAAACAAAGCCGGCCTGCAGGCAAGCGCACCCCTGCGGCAGATCACGCTGAAAGTACATTCATCGCTTGAAGCCGTAGGCCTGACCGCCGCCTTCTCCCACGCGTTAACGGAAGCCGGCATCAGCGCCAATGTGGTCGCGGCCTATTACCACGACCACATTTTCGTGCCTGCCGTCGATACCGAACGGGCCGTCGAAGCGCTGCGGCAGCTTTCAGCGGCTAGCCGGAGCTAAAGCAATTCCAGCAAAAGTGTGCAGCGGTTTTGCGTTCAGAATTGCGTGAAAACAAAAAATCAGGCCGGCGGCGCGTCGAGCGCGTGCAGAATGCCGCGCAGTTCGGCAAGGCCGCGAAGACGGCCGATCGCGGGATAGCCGGGCGTGACATTCTTCTGCAGGTCATCGAGCATCCGATGGCCATGATCCGAGCGGAAGACGATCGACTGGTCGGCGCTGCGGCGGCGATCCTCGGCAACCAACTCCTTCAGCACGGCAACCATGTTCACGTCACCTTCGAGATGCGCGCTTTCATGGAAAGTGCGGCCATCCTCCTCACGGGTCGTGGCACGAAGATGTGCGAAATAGATGCGCGAGGCGAAACGCCGCGCAATCGCCGGCAGGTCGTTGTCAGCGCGCACGCCGAGGCTGCCGGTGCAATAACACATGCCGTTGGCGGCCGCCGGCACGGCATCGAAAAGCGCTGCATAATCCTCTGCCGTCGAAGCGATGCGCGGCAGGCCGAAGAGCGAGCGCGGCGGATCGTCGGGATGCAGCGTCAGCTTCACCCCGCGCGCTTCCGCAACCGGCACGACGGCCTCGAGGAATTCGACGAGATGCTGGCGAAGCTTCTTCGCATCGATGCCCTGATAGGCAACAAGCTTTTCGCGGAAGGCCGGAATGGTCAGCGGCTCGGTCGTCGAACCGGGCAGAGCCGACGTGATGATGTGGGTGATTTCGGCAATCTCCGCTTCCGTCATGCTTTCGTAGACGGCCTTGGCCTTTGCCCTGTCCTCTTCAGAATATTGGTCGGCAGCGCCCGGACGCTCCAGCACGAACAACTCGAAGGCAGCAAAGCGCTCATGATCGAAGCGCATGGCGGTAGCGCCGGTCGGCGTCACGTAATCGAGATCGGTGCGCGTCCAGTCGACAACGGGCATGAAGTTGTAGCACACGATCGGAATACCGCAGGCGGCGACCGCCTCGAGACTGGCGATCCAGGCTTCGATCTCGGCCTTGGCCTGCCCGCCCTTGCGCTTGACGGCATCGGGGATCGGGATGCTTTCGACGACGCTCCAGGTCAGTTGCGAGCGGCCGGCCGGCGTCGTTTCAATCAGCGACTGGCGCTCGCGCACTTCCGCCTCGGTCCAGGGACGGCCGATCGGCACCTGATGTAGCGACGAAACAATGTTCGTTGCACCCGTTTGGCGCACCTCGTCCAGCGTGACCGGTGCCTCCGGCCCGAACCATCTCCAACCTTGCCGCATCTCTTCTTTCTCTCCTTGGTATCTTGTGTTTTGTCGTTCCGCCGTCAGCAGAAATAGTCGGGGAACTGCGAGCGCAGCTCCGCCACGTCGGGTATAACGGCGCTTAAGTGATGAATCATCGCCTCGCGCGCCGCGGCGATATCATGCGCAGCAATGGCGTCGCGGATCACCACATGCTCGCGCACGACATTGTCCATGCGCCCGAGTACCGGCAGCGTCAGACGCCGTGCCCGGTCGATCTGCACCTTCACTGTCTTCAGAATGGTCCAGATGCCGGGATAGCCGGCAATCTGTGCGATCGCCTCGTGGAAGGCCTCGTCTTCTTCGTGAAAGCTCGAAGCATTGCCGAGTGCGGCATGTGTCTTCTGCCGGGCGATGATCGCATCCAGCCGCGCGATATCGGCCTCCGTCGCAATGCCAGCGGCCATCTCGACCGTCGTCCCCTCAAGCGCCTTGCGCACAATGACCGCCTCCGGAATGGCCGACACCGGCACTCGCGAAACCACCGTGCCCGATTGCGGGTAGATATCGACGAGACCGCCTTCGGAGAGCCTCAGCAGCGCCTCGCGCACCGGCGTTCTACTCACACCAAAATCCTCGGCAATGCGCTTTTCCTGCAGCGCCGTGCCCGGTGGGATCCTGAGAGAGACGATATCGGCATGCAGCCGCTCATGGATCGCGGCAGCCGTCGTCACGCGACGAATCTTTCCGCCGACGTCGCGTGGCATCGGAAAGGTGAGGATTTCAGGGTCGGAAGCCTGCCGCATGCATGATCTCGGGACGTTGACACTTTCGTGCATACTAGTATATCAATTGAATTCTGTTGCCAAGACATGCCGCGGAGGAGAACAGCGGCATGGCATTGCACCTGGAGGAAAAGCTTCAAGCTGCGAGCATTTGATGCCGCCGGAAAACCGGCCCATCGAGGCATGAGACGTGCATTGCGATGCAAACGAGCGGCGCTCGGGGCAAAGGCCGGCACCGCCGCAAAGGAGGAGGACAGAATGAAGATCACACGCAGAACCTTCGTCGGCGGAGCTGCCGGCGTCGCCGTGGCCGGAATGTTGCCGCTGCGCGCTTTCGCCCAGGCAAAGGCACCGGCAAGCCCTGTTACCATCACCGTCGTCGATGTCGCCGGCAACCTGGCGTTGACGCAGGGTATGTTCCAAAACTACGCCAAGGCCAAGCCGGAATTCGTTTCCAGCTTTTCCTTCACCAAGGCCCCCGCTCCGGAACTACCGGCCAAGATCCAGGCCCAGCAGGCTGCCGGCAAGGTCGATATCGATCTCGTACTGACCGGCACGGACGCGCTTTCGGCCGGCGTCGACCAGGGTCTCTGGGTCGACCTGTCCAGCCACAAGTCGGCACTACCCAATCTTGAAAGCATCCTGCAGCCGCAGGCCTTCAAGATGCAGGCACTCGCCAAGGACCAGGGGGTCGTCATCACATATTATCCGTCCGGCCCGCTGATCGAATACATGCCGGACAAGGTGGCAACCCCGCCGAAGACTGCGCAGGAGCTGCTCGACTGGACGAAGCAGAACAAGAACAAATTCCTCTATGCCCGCCCGGCAAACTCGGGCCCCGGCCGCACGCTGCTGATGGGCCTGCCTTACCTGCTCGGCGACAGCAATCCGCGCGACCCGGTCAACGGCTGGGCCAAGACCTGGGAATATCTGGCCGCTCTCGGCGAAAACATCGAATATTACCCGACCGGCACCGCAGTGGTCTTCAAGGAACTCGGGGAAGGCACGCGCGACATCGTCGCCACGACCACCGGTTGGGACATCAACCCGCGCGCGCTCGGCATCGTTCCCGAGGAAGCCAAGGTCGGCAAGCTCGAAGGCTTCCACTGGGTCACCGACGCTCACTACGCGGCAATCCCGAAGGGCGTTTCCGACGAAAAGATCGGCGTTCTGCTCGACGTCCTGAACTTCATCTATCAGCCGCAGCAGCAGGCGATCGCCTATGACGCCGGCTACTTCTATCCCGGCCCTGCGGTGAAGGATGTCACCCTCGAGATGGCGCCGGCAGAAAGCCAGGAAACTATCAAGGAATTCGGCCGGCCGGAATATGCCGACTGGATCGCCAGCAGCCCTCTGGAAGTGCCGCTGGAGCCCAAGCAGCTTGTCCAGGCCTTCCGCATCTGGGACGAAAAGATCGGCGCCAAGAAGGGCTGATCCCTGCTGGTTATAATAATCCGGCGCTGGCTTCACGGCGCCGGAATTGCTTGAAAACAAAGGATAGAGCGTCGCCGTGCTTCAAGAGCGGTGATGCTCTATCGGCCATGATTGCCGATGAATGGAGATTGCATTGACTTTGCCGGTTCAAAACGCAGCAACGCTGTCTTCTCGGAAGAATGCGCGCCTTGAGCTTGATGGCATCAAGCGATCTTTCGGCGCCTATAACGCCCTCGATGGCATCGATCTCACGATTGAACCCGGCGAATTCATCGCACTTCTCGGCCCCTCCGGCTGCGGCAAATCCACGGCGCTGAACTGCATTGCCGGCCTGCTTGGCCTTACCGGCGGCGAAATTCGCCTCGGCGGCAACCGCATCGACCAATTGGAGCCGGAAAAGCGCGGCTTCGGCATGGTCTTCCAGAGCTATGCCCTCTTCCCACATATGAGCGTGCGCAAGAATGTCGGCTTCGGCCTTGCCATGCAAGGTATTCGCGGCGCCGAGGCCGACAAGCGCGTCATCGATGCACTGGCGCTGGTGCGCCTCGAAAGCCAGGCCGACAAGCTACCCGGCCAGCTCTCCGGCGGCCAGCAGCAGCGCGTCGCGATCGCCCGCGCTATCGTCATTCGCCCGCCGATCGTCCTGATGGATGAGCCACTCTCCAACCTCGACGCCAAGCTGCGCCTGGAAATGCGGGCCGAGATCCGCGGCATCCATGACCAGATCGGCTCGACCACCATCTATGTCACCCACGACCAGGATGAGGCACTTTCGCTTGCCGATCGTATCGTCGTCATGAGCCAGGGCCATATCCAGCAGATCGGCACGCCGCAGGATCTTTACCAGCGACCGGTCAATCTCAATGTTGCCGATTTCATGGGCTTCCGCACCCGCATTCCCGGTCGCGTCGTCTCCGTATCCGGCACTGAGGCGGAAATCGAAGCCGCCGGCGCACGGCTGACCGGCACCATGCGCGACACGTTGAAAGTCGGCGATGCCGCTGTACTCTCAGTGCGCCCGGAAGATCTCGTTGCCACCACCGACGGCATTCCCGTCATCGTCGCGAGCACCGAATATCGCGGCCGCGCCTTCTTCGGCATGGCCCGCTCGGCCGACGGATCGGAGCTCTATTTCCGCTCCGTCGATGCCCTGCCGCGTGGCTCTGCCACCACCCTGCAGCCGGTTGCAGGCCGTTCTCTGGTCTTCAAAGGCTCACCTGCATGAACGGCCGCCCCTCACTGAAAACCCGGCTAGCCGCACAAGGCCTCGACGGCACGACGCTGCTCGTTCTGCCGGGCCTCTTCTTCATGATCGCGCTCTTCATCTATCCCTTCGTCTACGGCGTCGCGGATTCGCTGATGCCGAAGGATGGCGGTGTCTGGTACGAAAATTACGCGAAGTTCTTCTCGGACCAGTTCCAGTACGGCACGATCGCCAACACAATGTGGCTCGCCTTGCCAGTCACCATCGTGAACCTTGCCTTCGCAGTCCCTGTTGCCTTTCGCGTCCGGCTGATGCGCCGACAGCGTCTGCTGACGACCATTCTCGTGCTGCCGATCACGCTCGGCACCGTCTTCGTTGCGGATGGTCTGCTGACATTTCTCGGCCCGCGCGGCTGGTTCAACGAGACGCTCATTCTGTTCGGCATCCTGGATTCGCCGGTCAAGCTCACCAACAACTACTGGGGCGTCTTCGCCTCGCTGCTGATTACTGGCTTCCCCTTCGCCTTCCTGCTGACGCTGTCCTATATCACCGGTATCGACCCGGCGATCGAGCAGGCTGCTGCTACGCTCGGCGCCAATGCGCGCCAGCGCTTTACGCGCGTCTTCCTGCCGCTGCTGGTGCCTGGCCTTGCCGTGACCTTCTGCCTTTCTTTCGTGCAGGCTTTCGCCGTTTTCCCATCGGCCGTCCTGCTCGGCGCGCCGGCCGGTCCGACACGCGTCATCTCGATTGCAGCCTATCAGGCCGCCTTCGAGCAATATGACCATTCCTACGGCACGGCGATCGCCCTGATCATGGGTGGCGTCGAGCTCATTGTTGTTGTCGCCATCCTCGGCGCGCGTTCGTTCTTCTACCGCGGCCCGGCCGGCGGCACGAAAGGCTGAGCCATGATCCGTGACCAAGGCCTTACCTCTAAGATCTGGCGCATTGCCGTCTGGGCGCTCGCGACCCTCTTTGTCCTCAACCTGCTTGCGGTCATCGCGGCCGTGATCGTCAACTCTTTCGCCACACGCTGGCTCGGCACATGGCTGCCACGCGGCTGGACGGACCGCTGGTATTTCAGCGCCTGGAGCGAGTTCCAGCTTTCCAGCGTCGTCATCGTCACCTTCGAGATGGCGTTTGTCGTCGTCATCATCTCGGGCATTCTGGGCGTATTGACAGCCTATGCGCTGGCACGGCGCGACTTTCCGGGCAAGCGCGCCATCATCCTCTTGTTCCTGCTGCCGCTGCTGATCCCACCGCTGACCTATGGCATTCCGCTGGCAACCGTGCTCTACCAGCTCGGGCTCGGCGGCACCTTCTGGGGCGTGGTGCTGATCAACCTCGTGCCATCCTTCCCCTTCGTCGTGCTCGTCATGATCCCCTTCATCGAGCAGATCGATCCGCGCATCGAGGCAGCCGCCCGCGTCTTCGGCGCCGGTACGACCAGCCTCTTCATCCGTATTCTGCTGCCGCTCCTGCTGCCCGGCATGCTGGCCGCGTTGCTGCTCGTTCTAGTGCGCACGCTTGCCATGTTCGAGCTGACCTTCCTCATCGCCGGACCGCAGACCCAGACGCTCGTCGTCTCTCTTTATTACGCGGTCTTTGCATCCGGCGTACGAGCCAGCCAATCAATCGATGCGATGGCGGTGATCTATATGGTGACGACGCTTTTCTGGCTCATCATCGCGCTGCAATTCGTCAATCCGACGCAGATCGTCGCCCGCGCCAAGCAGCAATCGGCGCATTGAGAAACCGCTGCCGGCAGAACCGGCAGCGGCTCCAAGAAATCAGTAAACTTCGGGAACGTAGAGTTCCGGCGGAACCGGGATACGCTGATAGTCTTCGTGACGCACGCGCTCGGGAAGTACGATCTCTTCCTTCGGCACATCCTCGTAAGGAATCTGGCTCAGCAGATGCGCGATGCAGTTCAGGCGCGCCCGCTTCTTGTCCACGGCCTGGACGACCCACCACGGTGCTTCGTCGATATGCGTGCGATCCAGCATCTCTTCCTTGGCCTTGGTGTATTCTTCCCAGTGGACACGGCTCTGCAGATCCATCGGCGAAAGCTTCCACTGCTTCAGCGGATCGTGGATACGCATGTTGAAGCGGAATTCCTGCTCCTCGTCGGTGATCGAGAACCAGTACTTGATGAGGATGATGCCGGAGCGCACCAGCATGCGCTCGAACTCAGGCACCGAGCGGAAGAACTCTTCCAGCTCGTCCTTGCTGCAGAAGCCCATGACACGCTCGACGCCGGCGCGGTTGTACCAGCTGCGGTCGAAGAGCACCATTTCGCCTGCCGACGGCAGATGCGGAGTATAGCGCTGAAAATACCACTGGTTCCGCTCGCGCTCGGTCGGCGCCGGAAGTGCCACGACGCGGCATACGCGCGGGTTGAGGCGCTGGGTCACGCGCTTGATCGCGCCGCCTTTGCCGGCGGAATCGCGGCCTTCGAAGAGCACGACGACCTTGAGCTTCTTGTAGTGGACCCAGTCCTGAAGGCGGACAAGTTCATGCTGCAGGCGGAAAAGCTCTCGGAAATAGAGCTTGCGTTCGAGCGTCTGTTCGGCCGGGCCGGACATGCCCTCGGCGACCAGCTCGTCGAGCCGGTCCTCCTCCATCTGCATTTCCAGCTCTTCATCGAAGCTGTCTGCAATCTCGTTCTTGATACGGTCGAGCTCAGTGTTTTCGATCATGGCACGCTCCCTGTTCAATTCGCTCGATAAAGCACGTTCTCGCCATAGCTATATGACAGAGTTGCGACGATCGAAAATTTGCTTTGGCAAAACGCAAAATTATAAGGCCGAAACACCGGCTTGCCCCGCCTTTCATGGTCGTCCCGGCGGTCGCAATCGACTGGTTCTACAGATGGCCGCGGCTTGTGCCATGTCAAGTTTTATGTATACATTGGACTTGCTGAGCAATTTTCGCGATGGCGGCGTTTTCTTCGGAGGAGCGAGGGAAAACGCTCAGGTCGCGGGCATGTCTCCGGGAGAGAGATATGGTGCACAACATTGGGAGGAGTATACATGGTTTCGTTTTCAAGAAGACTATTCGTAGCTGGCGCTGCGCTCGCCACACTCGCCGGAGCGCCTGCATTTGCACAGGAAACGGTGAAGATCGGCGTGATCCTGCCGATGACCGGCCCTTTCGCCTCAACCGGACGCCAGGTCGAGGCCGGCGCTCGCGCATACATGGCAATCAACGGCGATACGGTTGCAGGCAAGAAGGTCGAGCTCGTCCTGCGTGATGATGCCGGCACTGCCGACCAGACCCGCCGCATCGCCCAGGAACTCGTCGTCAATGATGGCGTCAAGATGCTGGTCGGTTTCGGCCTGACGCCGCTTGCCATGGGTGTCGCCCCGGTTCTCAACCAAGCGAAGGTTCCGGCGATCATCACCTCGGCCACGACCTCGGCCATCATGAAGCAGTCGCCCTATTTCGTGCGCACCTCGATGGGCGGTCCGCAATCCGCCGTTCCGGTCGCCACGTGGGCCGTCCAGAACAATCTGAAGCGGGTCGTCACGCTGGTGACCGATTACGGTCCGGGCATCGACATCGAAAAGGGCTTTACCGACCAGTTCAAGAAGGAAGGGGGCACGGTTGTCGAAGCACTCCGCGTTCCCCTGCAGAACCCCGATTTTGCACCCTTCCTTCAGCGTGTACGTGATGCCAAGCCGGATGCCCTCTTCGTCTTCGTGCCTTCGGGTGTCGGCGCGATCTTCATGAAGCAGTTCATCGATCGAGGCCTTGCAGATGCCGGCATCAAGCTGATCGCCACTGGCGACGTCACCGATGACGATCTCCTGAACGGCATGGGACCGGCCGCCAAGGGCGTCATCACCGGCCACTTCTATTCGACCGACCACGACAGCCCGGAAAACAAGGCCTTCGTTGCAGAAGTTCGCAAGGCCAACAAGAACATGCGCCCGAACTTCATGTCGGTCGGCGGTTATGACGCGATGCATGTCGCCTATGCAGCGCTCGAAAAGACTGGCGGCGATACTGATGGCACGAAGCTTGTCGACGCCATGAAGGGCATGGAATTCGTCAGCCCGCGCGGGCCTATCGCCATTGATCCTGATACCCGCGACATCGTGCAGGACATCTACATGCGCGAGGTCAAGGAGAAGAACGGCGAGCTCTACAATGTCGAGTTCGCGACTTATCCAAAGATCCACGATCCGAATACGGCTGCCAAGTAAGCCCAGGAAACAGGCGGCGGAAGCAATTCCGCCGCCTGGATGCAGTGAGGTCTCATGCTGACAATCCTGTTCGACGGCATCGCCTATGGCATGCTTCTCTTTGTTCTCGCCTGCGGATTGTCGGTCACGCTGGGTCTGATGAATTTCGTCAATCTGGCGCATGGAGCCTTTGCGATGGCAGGCGGTTACGTCACCGTCATTATGATGAATAGCTACGGCACCTCTTTCTACTGGTGCCTGCCCGCCGCCTTCATCGTCACGGCGCTTGCCGGCATTGTGTTGGAACGGCTGCTCTACCGCCGCCTCTATTCGGCCTCACATCTCGATCAGGTGCTGTTTTCGATCGGCCTCGTCTTCATGGCGATCGCGGCAATCGATTATTTCATGGGCGGGCAGCAGCAACTCATCAACCTGCCACCTGAACTCAGCGGCCGCTTCGACTTCCTCGGTATCGATATCGGCCGCTACCGGCTTTTCATCATCGTCATCTGCGCGGTGCTGACGGTCGCGCTGCAACTGGCGCTCACCCGAACCCGCTTCGGCAGCCAGCTACGTGCGGCCGTCGATGACGGACGCGTCGCCCGCGGCATGGGCATCAATGTCTCGGTCATCTTCGCGCTGACCTTCGCGCTCGGCTCCGGTCTCGCCGGCCTTGGTGGCGCACTCGGCACCGAACTGCTCGGCCTCGATCCGAACTTTCCGCTGAAATACCTCATCTATTTCATGATCGTCGTGACCGTCGGCGGCACCTCGTCCATTACCGGCCCGTTCATCGCAGCACTTCTGCTCGGCGTCGCCGATGTCGCCGGCAAATATTACGTGCCGCAACTCGGCGCCTTCATCATCTATGCCGTCATGATCCTTGTGCTGATCCTCCGGCCCCATGGCCTCTTCTCCCGGGAGGGCGGCCGATGAGCGGCGAACGCAACAACGCCTCCACGGAGGCCATGGGGCTCCTGAGGCACGCCGGACGCTGGCAGATCTGGGAGTTCGCGCTGTGGCTGGTGGCCATCGCCGCGATCTTCGTCCTGCCATCGCAGATGCTGATCCTGACGGAGATCGCCATCCTGGCGCTCTTTGCCGTTTCTCTGGATCTAATCCTTGGTTATGCCGGCATCGTCTCGCTCGGCCACACCGCCTTCTTCGGCCTCGGCGCTTATGCAGCAGGCCTCTTTGCCATCCATGTTTCCGGCGAGCCTGTGATCAGCCTGTTGGCGGCTGGCCTCGTCAGCGCCCTCTTCGGCTTCCTGACGAGCTTCCTCGTGTTGCGGGGCTCCGATCTCACGCGTCTTATGACCACCTTTGGCGTCGCCATGCTGCTTGCCGAAGTGGTTAATCAGGCGGCCTGGCTTACCGGCGGCGCTGACGGGCTGAGCGGTATCATCATCAACCCGATCCTCGGCTATTTCGAATTCGATCTCTGGGGCCGCACCGGCTATGTCTATTGCCTTATCGTGCTTGTCGCTCTGACCTACATTGCCCGTCGCCTCGTCAATTCGCCCTTCGGCCTGTCGCTGAAGGCGATCAAGCGCAACCAGCGCCGCGCCTCCATGCTCGGCATCTCGCCTACCCGCCGCATCGTCGCGATCTACACGATCTCGGCGGCCTATGCCGGTATCGCAGGCGCGCTGCTGACCCAGACGACAAGCTTCGTCTCGCCAGACGTGCTCGCTTTCCACCGTTCAGCCGAAGTGCTGCTGGTGCTGGTCATCGGCGGCGCCGGCTATCTCTATGGCGGCGTCTTCGGCGCGGTGATCTTCTCCATCCTGCGCAACTGGCTGTCGGTCATCACGCCGCAATACTGGATGTTCTGGATCGGCCTCGTGCTTATCATCATCGTTCTGGTCGGCCGCGAGCGCCTGACACGCTGGCAGACCCTGCTACCAGGCTCGGCCCGCAAGCGCGAAGCCGGCATGCAGCAAACCGTCGCGGAGGAAAGCAAATGACGCTCGCCCTCGAAACCCGTCATCTCGTCAAGCGCTTTGGCGGCTTCATCGCCACCAACGATGTCTCGCTGCAGATCCGCCAAGGTGCCCGCCATGCCCTGATCGGCCCGAACGGAGCCGGCAAGACCACGATCATCAACCTGCTGACCGGCGTACTGACACCGAACAGTGGCGAGATCCTGCTCGCTGGTGAGGACATTACCGGTGTCTCTTCCTATCGCCGCGTCGGCAAGGGTCTTGCCCGTACCTTTCAGATCAATCAGCTCTTCGGCGATTTCACGCCGCTCGATTCCGTCATGCTGGCGATCAGCGAACGCAAGGGCCATGGCCGCTTCGCCTGGCGGCCGCTCTCGGCCGACCGCGAAGTCGCCGATGAAGCCGCCGCACTGCTGGAACGCTTTCGTCTGGTCGATGTCATGGGCACGCCGACGACACTCCTGCCCTATGGCAAGCAGCGCCTGCTGGAGATCGCCCTTGCGATTGCCATGCAGCCGAAGGTGCTGCTGCTCGATGAGCCCGCCGCCGGCGTTCCCGAAGAGGAGCGGCACGAGGTTCTCGGCATCGTCCGCGAGCTGCCGGCCAATGTCACCGTCGTGCTGATCGAACATGATATGGATCTCGTCTTCTCCTTCGCAGACCGTATCTCGGTACTCGCCGCCGGAGCGCTCTTTGCCGAGGGAACCGTCGCCGAGATCTCGAAAGACCCGCAGGTGAAGGCCATCTATCTCGGGGAGGATGCCTGATGCCCGAACTGCTGCGGATCGAACGCCTCGTCGCCGGTTACGGCGAAGCGCATGTGCTTGCCAAGGTGGATGTCTCGCTGGAGGAAGGCCGTTCGCTGGCATTGCTCGGCCGCAACGGCGCCGGCAAGACGACGCTGCTCAACACCATTATCGGCGTCACCACCCACCACGCCGGCTCCATCCACCTGCAGCAGCGCGACATCACCCGGCTCAGGGCCGAAAAGCGCGCGCCGCTCGGCATCGGCTGGGTGCCGCAGGAACGCAATATCTTCCGTTCGCTGACGGTGGAGGAAAACCTGACGGCGAGCGCCCGCCCCGGCGCATGGAATGTCGGCCGCGTCTACCAGATGTTCCCACGTCTGCAGGAACGCCGTCGCAACCTCGGCAACCAGCTCTCCGGCGGCGAGCAGCAGATGCTCGCGATCGCCCGCGCCCTGATGCTCAATCCGAAGATCCTGCTGCTCGATGAGCCGCTGGAAGGCCTCGCGCCGATCATCGTCGACGAACTTCTGGCCGCACTGCGCCGCATCGTCACCGGTGAGGGCATGTCGGCGATCATTGTCGAGCAGAAGGCTCGCAAGGTGCTGCCGCTGACGGATGAGGTCATCGTGCTTGAACGCGGCGCAGTCACCTACCGCAACACGTCCGAGGCACTTCTCGCCTCACCGGAGACCCTCGACGCACATCTCAGCGTCTGAGATTATGCCTCGCGCGGCGGTACACGGGTGATGCGCGCACCGAGCGCGTTCAGCCGCTCCTCGATCCGCTCATAGCCGCGCTCGATCTGCTGGGCATTGTTGATGACGCTGGTGCCCTCGGCGCACATGGCGGCGATCAGCATTGCCATGCCAGCGCGGATATCGGGGCTCTCCACCTGCGCGGCGCGCAGCTTGGACGGACCCGCAACGATCGCGCGATGCGGATCGCAAAGAACTATGCGGGCGCCCATGGTAATCAGCTTGTCGACGAAGAACATCCGGCTTTCGAACATCTTCTCGAACATCAGCACCACGCCATCGCACTGCGAGGCGGTAACAATGGCAATCGACATGGTGTCTGCCGGAAATGCTGGCCAGGGCTGATCCTCGATCTTTGGAATGTGCCCGCCGAAATCCGGCTGGATTTTCATCTCCTGCCCCGCCGGCACCACGAGATCGTCGCCCTCGATGCGGCAGCGGATGCCAAGACGCTCGAAGGTCATCAGCGTTGAGCGCAGATGTTCCACGCCCGCCCGGCGGATGGTGATTTCAGAACCGGTGACGGCAGCAAGGCCGATCAGCGAGCCGATTTCGTTATGGTCAGGGCCGATACGATGCGACGCGCCGCCAAGCGGCTCGCCGCCGTGAATGATCATCGTATTGGTTCCAATGCCCTCGATCTTCGCACCCATGGCAATGAGGAAATGTGCGAGATCCTGGACATGCGGCTCGGAGGCGCAATTGCGCAGGATCGTCTTGCCTTCTGCAGCGACTGCCGCGCAGAGCGCATTTTCCGTCGCCGTGACGGAGGGTTCGTCCAGGAAAACGTCCGCACCGCACAGGTGTCTGGCGCGGAAACTATAGGAACCGTTGACGCTGATCTCGGCACCGAGCTGCTCCAACGCAAGAAAGTGTGTATCGACGCGGCGGCGGCCGATGACATCACCACCCGGCGGCGGCAGTGTGATCTCACCGCAGCGCGCCAGCATCGGACCGGCAAGCAGGATCGACGCGCGGATACGGGCGCAGAGGCCGGGATCGAGATCAGCCGGCTTGAGATCACTCGCCTCGATCTCGACTTCGTTGCGGCCGAGCCAGCGCGCCTTGGCGCCGACGGATTGGATCAGCTCGACCAGTGCTTCGACATCGCGGATGCGCGGCACGTTGGTCAGATGCACGAGCTTGTCGGTCAGCAGCGAGGCGGCAATGATCGGCAGGGCGGCATTCTTGTTGCCGCTTGGTTGGATCTCGCCGGCAAGGCGATGGCCGCCCTCGACGATGTACTGAATTCGCTCATGCGGCTGGGCCTGTGCCACTGCTGTCATCCTTGTTCGATTCGATTTTCAGGGGGCATATCTGCGTTGTCATTGTGACATCGGAGTGATCGCTGATCGGGAAGTGTGACTGTTTTTAGCGCTGCTGCGCACGGACGGCTAGAGGCAAGACGACGGGACGAATCCACAAAAAACGGCGCCCTCCCGGGCGCCGTCGTTAACACCGCGGATGGAGGTGTCGGATTTCAGCCCTTCTTGCTACGCCAGCTGTCGGCGTAATTCTCGCGGGCTTCGCTGGCATAGGGCGTGGGCGAAACGCGCACACGGATTTCCGCCTGCTTGTGCGGCTCGACGGACGTCTTGCCGGAGCCGCCATCGGGCTCGCCCCAGACGAGGGTCAAGACATCGCCGATCTCGACATCTGCATCGACGATGCCGAGCGAAAGCATGCAGCGTTCGTTGTAGCTGTAGCCGTTGAACATCGACATGCCGACCATCTTGCCGTCGCGCATGATCTTGTCGGCGCTGGTCGAGGCATAGTTCGGCTGCGGGAAATCGATCCACTTGAAGTGATCCTCGCCCGGACGGAAGGCCGAGGCGATGACGTTGACGACGTCTTCGGCATTCCACTCGAAGGTCACCTTCTTGCGGCTCGTCTGGCCCTTCATCTTCTCGAGCGCGGACTTGCCGATGAAATCGTCCTTCTTCCAGCCGATGTAGAAGTCGTAGCCGAGCTCGAACGGAGTGACGTAATAATCCTCGATATTGCTGGAAACGAAGCTGCCGCCGATGGCACCGGTTGCCTCATAGCTGTCGGCGCCGAGCCAGTCGCGATAGGCCGCCAGCATGCCGTCACCCGTATAGATGCCCGGCAGCGGCGACGGGATCCAGCCGGATTCCAGCGTGTTGGTGGAATAGGCGCGGCTGCCGCAGCGAACGAGATCGACGCCGGCCGCCTTTGCGGATTCCATGATGACCGAGTGGATATAGGCTTTGTCTTCGTAAGGGCCCCAGATTTCCAGGCCCGGCGCACCGGACATGCCGTGGCGCAGCGCATTCACCGTCTTCGAGCCGACCTTGATCTTGTCGACATGGAAGAACTTGATGTCAGGGATCGGCCCGCCATTCATCTTCTCGAAGATCTTCGGGGCATCCGGTCCCTGGATCTGGTAGCGGTAATGCGTGCGCAGCACGCGTTCGCCTTCCGGGCGCGAGGGTGAGCGCGGATCATATTTCAGGCGCACATTCCACTTGCCGTAAGCGGCGCAGAACATCAGCCAGTTGGAGGTCGGCGAACGGCCGACGAGGATGAACTTGTCTTCGCGCTCACGGAAGATGATCTGATCGCCGATGACATGACCTGCAGGCGTGACCGGCACGAAATGCTTGGCGCGGTTCGTATCGAAATTCGAGAAGGAGTTGACGCCGTGATAGGCGAGGAACTTCTCCGCGTCCGGGCCCTCGACGGTCAGCTCGTCCATATGGTGCGACTGATCGAAGAGGACGGCGGAGTTGCGCCACGCGGCCTGCTCCGAACGCCAGTTGGAAAACTCGGCCGCCACGACCGGGTATACATACATGCCGACCTTGGAATTGCGCAGCAACTCCACCGTATTGCCGGCCGACTTCAAAACTTCGGATAGGTTCGATCTCGCCACCTGATATCCTCCCATTGGCATGCGATAATGTATACATGAAATGCCCAATGCGATCAGATTGCAAGCCTATTTTCTCCCCGCAGCGCCCAGTTCAATGCGCCGAAAATGAAAAAGGGCGGCCACGAGCCGCCCTGTTGAAGCGCGAATTACCTGAAATTACCGGTGAATCAGCGCAAGCCCCCTGATCTGCTCGATCAGGGTTGGGTCCTCCGCCAGAATGTATTCAAGATTGCGCCGCGCCGTGCGGGCATGCTCCCTGGCGATCGCTTCCGCGCGGCTGCCTTCGCGCGCTTCGATTGCACTGACGAGCGCCTTGTGCTGGTCCTGCGCGGAGCGCAGCGAACGACGGAAGGCGGTGATATCAGCCTTGTCGGGCAGGAAGGCCGACGGCGAGGCAAAGGGCAGCGAACTTGCCCGCTCCACCTCACGCCGAATGATCTCGCTACCGGCAAGCGCTGCAAGCTGATGGTGGAATTTTTCGTTCAGGTCGGAATAGGCGTCGAAATCGACATCGTCGAGCTGCTCGCCGAAACAAGCGTCGAGCTTGAGCACCGTCTGCCGGATATCCTCGAGCGCATCAGGTGTGGCACCTCGTTCGGCAGCGAGCCTTGCCGCCATGCCTTCCATGACGCCACGCACCTCGATGGAATCGACCACATCGGCAAAGCCGAAGCGACGGACCACAAAGCCGCCATTGGGCAGACGATCGAGCAGCCCCTCCTCCGTCAGCCGCGACATCGCCTCGCGCACCGGTGTGCGTGAAATATCAAGCGCCTCCGCTAAAGGCACTTCGAAGAGGCGCGTGCCGCCCTGCAGTTCGCCGCTCAAAATCTTTTCCCGCAACTCGATAACGGCGCGACGGCCATGCGTTGCGGCTTCACTCTGCTTCATCGGCGCCTCCAATCCCGGCTAAATGTATATAACAGCGCGAACGCATACAAAACCCCGCTTCAAGCCATCACTCTAGCACAGATTTGTATGCATATCAGAGGTAATGTCCGCAAAGTACGGCAATTATCATAGCCATATCCGCCAATCCCTTGACACAATGTATACATTTATGATGTCTGTCTTGCGGGAGGAAAATCGATGGCAACGCTCGTGCTCATTCCGGGGCTCGTGTCCGACAGCATTGTATGGGCGCCACTTGCCGAGGCTGTCGCGCAGCACATGGCGGTGCATGCAGCCGACGTCTCTCGCACCTCCTCGATACCGACCATGGCGGAAAGCATTCTCGCTGCCACCGACGGCGATCTCATTGCGGTCGGCCACTCCATGGGCGGGCGCGTCGCCATGGAAATGGCACGTATCGCACCGGACCGCATGCGCGGCCTGGTGCTCGCCAATACCGGCCATCACCCGAAACGCGACGGCGAGGAAATCAGACGCCAGCAGATGATCGACCTTGGCCACCGCAGCATGGAAGAACTGGCCGACGAGTGGCTGCCGCCCATGCTGAGCCCAGCTCGGCTGACGGATGCGGAACTCATCGCGAGCCTGCGCGCCATGGTGCTGCGAGCCGACCCCGATATGCATGAGCGGCAGATCCGCGCATTGATCAACCGGCCGAACGCTAGCGCCTATATAGCCGAACTCGGCTGTCCCATTCTGCTTGTCGCAGCGCGCCACGATGGTTGGAGCCCGATCGTCCAGCATCAGGAAATCGCGGACGCGGCATCCGATACAGAACTCGTCATCATCGAAGATGCCGGGCACTTCGCACCCGTAGAGCGGCCAGTCGAAGTTACGGCCGCAATCGCCAGCTGGCTGACGCGCAGATTTGGAGGAATTATGCTTGAGAATACCGCGACCATTCCCGATACGCCGCTCTTCGACCGGGCCGGCTCGATCCGTGGCTACCAGCTCAACAAGATGGCGATGGCGCTTGGTCAGCCTGCTAACCGCGACGCCTTCAAGGCGGATGAGGATGCCTATCTTGCCCGCTTCGGCCTGGACGATGAGGAAAAAGCCGCCGTCAAAAACCGTGACTGGCACGAGATGGTGCGCCTCGGCGGCAACCTGTTCTTCATCCTGAAGATCGCCGCCGTCGACCCGACACCGATCACTCAGATCGGCGCTGCACAGGCCGGCATGTCGCATGAGGATTTCCTCTACGAAAGACTGGGAAAGAAAAGAAATGGCTAAGATCATCGGCGGCCTCGGAACGAGCCACGTTCCCTCGATCGGCGCAGCACTCGACAAGGGCCTGCGCGACACGCCGGACTGGAAGCCTTTCTTCGATGGCTACGAGGCAGGCAAGCAATGGATGCGCGAGGCGAAGCCCGATATCGCCGTCGTCGTCTTCAACGATCACGGCAACAGCTTCTTCCTCGACCGCGTGCCGACCTTTGCCGTCGGCGTGGCGGAAACCTATCGGCCGGTCGATGAAGGCTGGGGACCACGGTCCATTCGNNTTCCTGGCACTTCGTCGACAAGCTGGTCGAGCGCCACTTCGATCCGCTGGTCTGCCGCGAGATCGAGGTCGATCACGGCCTGCAGGTGCCGATGGAACTCTTCTTCGGCCGGCCGGAGCGTTGGCCGGTCAAGGTTTTGCCGATCTGGGTCAACACGATCCAGTATCCGATCCCCACCCCGCAGCGCTGCTGGGAAATGGGCAAGGTATTGCGCGAGGCGATCGAAAGCTGGCCGGGTGACGAACGCGTCGTCATCCTCGGCACCGGCGGCCTGTCGCATCAGCTTCAAGGCGCCCGCGCCGGCTTCATCAACCAGACGGCGGATCGCGCCTGGCTGGACGGCATTGCTGCCAATCCTGAACCTTATCGCGCCATGAGCCGCGAGGATTATGTCGAGCAGTTCGGTTCTGAAGGCGCAGAGCTCATCATGTGGCTGGTCATGCGTGCCGCCATGAACGAGCAGGTAAACCTCGTCCACAAGCACTATCATGCCCCTGCCTCCATGACCGGTGCCGGCATGATCGTTCTGGAAAACGCCGCTTGATGCCCGCCTTCTTCCTCATGCGCTGCTTGCACCATTCCGGGCAGGATAGCGCCCGCGACCTGCACCGCCCGGCCCATCGCGCCTGGGTGCAATCCGGCGGTGAAGGCCTCGCTACGGTGCTGATCGGCTCTGCCCTGCTCGATGACGGCGGGACCTCGATCGGCAATTTCGGCATATTGGAAACGGCTGGTATCGCCGAAGCGACAGCCTTTGCAGAGGGCGACCCTTTCAACAGGGCAGGCATTGTGGCAAAGATCGAACTCACGCCATTGCCTGCGACATTCCAGGCCGGACGCATCCGTGATCCGATGACACCGAGGACATAGAGTTTTAGTTCCGCCACGAGCGGGAGGGGTGCCCCGGAGAGGGGCAGATGAGGGGGCTGGCAAAGCAAGAGAGGGAACGATCGGACCGAGAGGGACGGTCGCTTGTGAGCTACGGCCCCCTCATCCGGGCCTTACGATCCCGACCTCGGATGCTCATCCCCTGTGAGGCCTCAACCGCAATTCCAGCGCACGTCGGACAGTTTCTTCCAGCTCGCCAGTCTGGCCGAGGCCGCAAGCACCCATGCGCTCCTGCACCTCGGCAATCTCCATCGCCAAGCCGCCTCGAAGCCCAAGCGCATCGAGCGTCGCAGCGCTTTCGCGCATCTCCGCCGCTCGCCGACGCCCGTGCCGCGTCGTACGCTCCATCTGGTATTCGGCAAATTGCGGCCAGTTGAGACCAGGAAAAGACCCTGAAAGCGAAGAGAGGATTTCCTCGTAACAGCCGGATGCCTTTGCTGCGAGCAAGGCCTCGACAGTGATCGCCTCCAGCCCTTTCACAAATAGCGAACGTACCATCTTGATCGCTGTTGCAGCACCGGCTGCCGGCCCCGCAATCTCTGCCGAAAAGCCGAAACCCAGAAGCTCCGGCAACAGCCGCTCAGCCGGAGCACCGGCGAGCAGTACGGGCGTCTGGTGCTTGCGCGGGTGAACCGGCGCCATGACCGCCATGTCGAGATAATCGCCGCCCGCCGCTTCTACAGCGAGAGCTGTCCCCCGTTTTCGGCCGGGAGACACGGAATTGATATCGATCACCACCTGCCCCTGACGCAGATGCGGCAGCAGCGGTTCGACCGCAAGCAGGCTCTGGTCGGCAGTCACGGCGCTGAACACCCAGTCCGCTTCCGAGAGCCCCGCAATGGTCTCGGAAATATCGGCGCCGCGGTTCCGCATCGCTTCGCGCACGGCCTCGCCGCCCGAGGCAAGCAGGATATCATAGGCGATGAAGCTCAGGCCCGGCCGGCTCAAGCCCTCGTGAAAAGCTCGCGCCGCTTCGCCGTAACCTAGAAACCCGATCCTCATCTCAGCCTCCTGTTTTGCGGATATGACGGCCTGTCCTTGTTGATCAGCAACAAAGTGCAGCAGCATTCACGCAAAGACATATCCGTCGAAAAGCTTACGGGCGGTCCGCAGCACTGCAGCATCGGTCACGACACCGTCCCTGACGGTCGCGACCACACTCATCTCCCCGGTCGGATGCTCGACCGAGATCAGTTTCTCGTTGCCATCGGGCACGACAGCCAGTTTTGCCGCCGGCCCTTCGGGCAGCAGGCAGGCCGTCGCCACACTGACGGCGCCGAGCACGCCGATCGCATCATGGCAGCGATGCGGAATGAAGGTGCGTGTCGAGATCGCGCCACCAGCTCTTGCCGACGAAACCATGGTCATCTTCGGCACGGATTTCTTCGCGACATCGCCAAGATTCATCATCGGCCCTGCCTTCAACCGGATCGCCTCAAGTTTTGCTTTGAGGTTTCCATCGGCTTCGAGCGTATCAGGCGTTTCCGTCCCATCGATGCCGAGATCGCTGGCGAGCATGACGACACAGGGCATTCCATTATCGATCAACGTGCATGCGACACCCTCGATGATATCGACGGCATGGCCGGTCGGCAGCAGGGCTCCACAGCTTGAACCTGCCGTATCTGCAAAGGTGATCGGCACCGCCGCCGCCGTGCCCGGCACGCCGTCGATACGAGCGTCACCCGCATAGGTCACACGGCGATCCGGCGTGGCGATCTTGGCGGTGGCGACCTGCCCGGTATTTTCCATGAAGATGCGGACTTCGGTCTGCTCATCCTCGGCCTCGATCAGGCCG
The DNA here is from genome assembly GCA_900470965.1 of Hyphomicrobiales bacterium. Taxonomy (GTDB): domain Bacteria; phylum Pseudomonadota; class Alphaproteobacteria; order Rhizobiales; family Rhizobiaceae; genus Rhizobium. The sequence goes on along the minus strand of UCCS01000003.1, from coordinate 5,345 downwards.
CGCTCAATGGCAAAAGGCCCGACGCCGGCAAGGATATTACCGCAATTCTGCGCATCGGTGACGATGGGCTCGTCGACATAAACCTGCAGGAAAAGATAGTCGATATCGACGCCGGGCCTCTCGGACCGCTGGACGACAGCGATCTTAGAGGTCAGCTGGTCGGCACCTCCCATGCCGTCGATCTGTCGCGGATCGGGCGAGCCCATCACGCGCAGCAGAAATCCATCGCGATCCTCGGGCAGATCCTCAGCCAGGAAATAACCGCCCTTGGAGGTGCCGCCGCGCATCCACATGCAGCGAACGCCGTCTTGCGCGGCGGCCCTAGACATATTTCAGCCCCTTCTCCGTCAGCCGTTCGCGCATCTTGTAGATATCAAGCCCGAGTTCGCCTGCGGCAAGCCGCCGGCGCTTCTCCTCTTCCGCCGCGACCCGCTGCTCGGCCTTGCCGGCAACGTCAGCAGCCTCCTCCCGCCGCACGACACAGACGCCATCATCGTCGGCAACGATCACGTCACCTGGATTGACCAGTGCAGCGGCGCAGACGACGGGAATATTGACCGAGCCTAGCGTCTCCTTGACCGTCCCCTGCGCAGAGATCGCCTTCGACCAAACGGGAAAGTTCATCGTCTTGAGATCGGCAACATCGCGTACGCCGGCATCGATCACCAGCCCGCAGCAGCCACGCGCCATGGCAGACGTCGCCAGAAGATCGCCGAAATAACCGTCCTCGCAGGGGCTGGTTGGCGCAAGCAGCAGGATATCACCCGCTCTGATCTGCTCGATAGCCACATGGAGCATCCAGTTGTCGCCCGGAGGGGCGGAAATAGTCACCGCGCTCGCCGCAATCCTCGCACCCGGATAGATCGGTCGCATGTAGCTTGCGAGCAGGCCCTTGCGGCCCTGCGCCTCATGCACGGTCGCCACCCCGCAGGCAGCGAGACGATCGATAACGGATTGTTCCGCCCTCTCGATGTTCTGAACGACGACGCCCATCAGAGTTCATCCACCGTTCGCGGGAACACCGACTGGAAGCCCTCGGCATGTGTTGCCTTGCGGCCGCCCGACTGGCCGCCGGAATTGCGCATGAAATGATTGCCGCGGTTCTCGGCGACATTCCTGTAATAGTGCCAGAGATGCTCCTGTCCCTCCATGCACTGGATCGCCGCCCATTTCTTCTCCCAGACCGGTGAAATATCGAGGAAGACGTCGGGCTTCCATTCCATCTGCTCTGTCTGATGCGGCTCGAAGAGATAGAGCTGCGGCGCGCCAAGGACCTTCTCGCCGGGCTTATGCCCCCAGGCCTGCGCGATCATCCGCGCTTCGAGCGCCACCTGTGTCGCGTACATATGGTCGGTATTATAGGGATCCCACTTGGAGTGGCTGAGCATGAATTCCGGCTGCACGGCACGGATCACATCGACCAGCCGATACTTTGCCTCCTGATCCACGACCAGCGGATAGTCGCCGAGATCGAAGAACTGGATATCGTGCACGCCAAGCGCCTTCGCCGCATTTTCCGCTTCGATACGCCGCCCTGCCTTTACCTTTTCCAGGGTCATCCCGGCATTCTTCCAGAGCTTGGCGCTCTCGCCACGCTCGCCGTAGGAGAGGCACACGACCGTCACCTCGTAGCCTTTTTCCTGATGCAGTGCGATCGCACCGCCGCAGCGCCAGACGAAATCCGCCGAATGCGCGCTGATGACCAAGGCCGTCTTTGCCATGAACTAGTCCTTCGTCGCCACGGGGGGCGTGCCATGCGTGTGAAATGTCTCGATCGTTTTCAGGCCCCAGGCCTGGCCTTTCTTGCGCTCCGTCTCTGTCCAGGTCACGGTCGGCCAATCGGGGCTGAGGATCAGCCGAGCGCCGGCATTGGCGAGCTCGACACGGTTGCCCGCCGGCTCCCAGACGTAGAGGAAAAAGGTGCCCTGGATCGCATGCTTGTGCGGCCCGGTTTCGATATGGACGCCGTTCTCCAGAAAGATATCGGCCGCGCGCAGAATGTCCTCGCGCTGGTCGACCGCGTAGGTCACGTGATGGAAGCGACCCTTCGCACCGGTATGGTCCTCGGAATAGGCGATGTCATAGGTCTTGTTGTTGACCGTGAACCAGCAGCCTCCAAGCCGGCCATTGTCAAGCTGGATCTGCTCCGTCACCCGGCTGCCAAGCGCTTTCGTCATGAAGTCGCGGATTGCCCTGATATCGCTTGCGAGCAGGTTCAGGTGGTCGAGCCGGCGCGGACTGGCGCCGCGCCCATGATAGCGCTGGGCGATATTCTTCAGCGCTGGACGCTCCCCTTCGGGCGCCTCATAGACATGCGTGTCGTAATAGAGCTCGAAAATATGACCGTCCGGATCGGTAAAGCGATAGGCGCGGCCATGTCCCGCATCGCCATCCACCCAGCCGAGGCCACAGCCCATTTCCTCGATCACCTTCACACGCCGCTCCAGAGCTTCCGGAGACGACGTGCGGTAGCCGACATGGCCGACGCCCGTCGTGTGATGGCGCACCAGCTTCAACGTATGAAATTCATAATCATCGAAGGCGCGCAGATAGGCGACGCCATCTTCGATCAGGCTGGGTGTGAGCCCATAGACCCTTGTGAAGAAATCCAGGCTCTCATCGAAACGGTCGCTGTAGAGCTCCACATGACCGAGATGGGCGACGTCAAAACAGGGCTCGGTCATCCGGCAGGCTCCCAGGCGATGGCCTCACCAGCTTTCAAAAATCTCATGATGATCCTCCTCGCAGGCGAACGCCTCCACGTCCGCCTGCCATTGAAAATACTAGGAAGGTTGGCAGCAGCAGGCAACTTCGTTCTGCTGACGGGTCATAAGCTGAGGTTACAGATAGGGGCAGAAGTGGGCTGAAAGGACGGCTGCCAAGCCCTGCTCTAGCGACCGTCCACCCCGCCCGCACCTAGACAAAATGGATGGTTTTCAGCTCGATATAATTGTCGGGGCCCTCGATGCCGCCTTTAGCGGCCCTGCCCGGATTTCTTGACGCTGCCGGAGCGAATGCGCCGCCTACACGACAGGCACGTTCCTGTTCTTTTCGAGTTAAATGAATACCTATAGATCGAGATATCTGCAGATTTATCGCAATTTCACCCGAAATTGACTCATCTGGATTGAAATAGATTTCTTTATGTATACATTTTGAGAGGCGCAGAGGGGTGCCGAAGGGAGTGATGAAATGGCGTTGTTGAATTTTGCCGGCAAATCCAGGGAACGCACTCCTGAGCCGGAATTCGCAGACATGATCGAGGGTTGGTCGATCGAGGTCATGCCACGTACGGCCGCTAAGATCGATGACTTTCGTGCATTCCTGCCGACGGGGACCCGAGTCTATATCGCTCATCTCGACGGCACCCCGATCGATGATATGGTGGCGACGGCAAGGCGGCTAAGCGCACAAGGGTTTGCAGTCATGCCGCATCTCCCGGCCCGCAGTATTCCTGATGTCAGCACATTGGCGGACTGGCTGGAACGATATCGGGGCGAAGCCGATGTCCGCCAGGCTCTCCTGCTCGGTGGCGGCAGGAACACGCCTGTAGGCGATTTTCACAGTTCCACACAATTGATCGAGACCGGGCTTTTCGACCATCACGGCTTCACGCATCTGCATTTTGCCGGTCATCCGGAAGGCAGCCGTGATGTCGATCCGGACGGATCAACTGCCCTGGCCGATCGGGCACTGCTCTGGAAACAGGATTTCGCCTCGCGTACCGATGCGCAGCTTGCCATCACCACTCAATTCACCTTCGATCCTCAGCCTGTCATCGACTGGGCGGAACGCATCCAGGCAGCCGGCGTCACCATGCCCATTCATGTCGGCATTGCCGGTCCAGCCAAGCTGCAGACATTGATCAAGTACGCAATCTCCTGCGGCATTGGCCCCTCGATCAAGGTGCTGCAGAAGCGCGCCATGGACATGAGCAAGCTGCTCTTGCCCTACGAGCCGACCGATCTGGTCGCTGCCTTTGCCGATTACAAAGCAGAAAAGCCTGAAAGCCTCATCGGCCAACTGCATATCTTCCCGCTCGGCGGCATCCAGGTGGCGGCAGACTGGATGAACAAACACCGTTCCGTCGAAACATCGGTCGCGCTACCCTGAGAAGCCCCTCCCCGGGTCCTCAGGAAGAGCCATGCCGACGCCCAACCATCCAAATATCAGACATATCAGGCTGTTCGTCGCCTGCGCCGAGACCGGCTCGCTGACATCAGCCGCAGCCATTCTCGGTATCACCCAGCCTGCAGCATCCCAGGCCTTGCGGCGGCTGGAAGAGCTTCTGGACGCAACCCTGGTCGAACGCGACGCCATGACGCTGACGGCAGAAGGCAAGATCGCCCAACAGCGGTTCCGTCGCCTTCTTGGTCTTATCCGTCAGGCCTGTGGACCAGCGCCAAAAGCGGCAATCGGCGTTATCGAGATGCGCCTCACATGGCCGCACCTGCGCGCCATTGCGACATTTGCCGAACATGGCAGCTTCAGCGCCGCTGCCCGCACGCTGGAGCAATCGGAACCGGCCGTACAACGCGCCGCTCGCGAAGCCGAAGCCATCATCGGCATTTCCCTTTTCGAAAATTCCGGTCGCAATGTCCGCCTGACGGCTGCAGGCCTTTCCGCCGCCCGCTGGTTCAACCTGGCGATTTCTGAATTCGAAAACCTTCGCCACGAGCTGCTGGAGGCACGCAATCACTATGCCGGCCGTATCTCGATCGGCACCCTGCCACTGACCCGAACCTTCCTGGTGCCCGACGTAGTCGCACTTCTCGCCAGCCGCTATCCGCTCGCGCGCTTCGAAATCGTGGAGGGCAGCTACGGGGTGCTGATCGACGATCTCGAGCGCGGCCGTATCGATATCCTCGTCGGCGCGCTGCGCAGAAGCCTCATCTCGAAAACGCTGCATCAGGAACCGCTCTTCGATTTCGATCTCAGCGTCGTCGGACGGGCCAACCATCCCCTGACGCAGCGCCGGGAGATCACCCCTGACGATCTCGCAAACTACCCCTGGGTCGTCGCCCGCCGCGACACGCCCTCGCGCGAAACCTTCAACACCGTGGCAGCAACCTTTCCGAAGGACAAGCCTGCCCGCCAGAGCGTCGAGACCGGCTCGCTCAATGCCATCAGGGGCGTGCTCCTGAAGTCCGATCACCTCGCCCTGCTCTCCCGCCATCAGATCCGCTATGAGCTAGAGGCAGGCTTTCTCGCCGCGATGGATTATCCGCTGCCGGATTCGCGCCGCCCCGTCGGTGTCACGCTGCGCCGCCATTGGCTGCCGACGGCCCTTCAGGCGGAGTTTCTGGCTTTGCTCAGGGAGCATTCGGCAGAACTCGACTAGCCTA
>UCCS01000009.1 GCA_900470965.1 Hyphomicrobiales bacterium | reverse complement strand
TTTTTCAATTTGCCGGAAGAGCAGCGCGAAGCGCTGCATCTCGTGGCGATAGAGGACCTGTCCTATCAGGAAGCGGCCAATGCGCTCGGCATTCCCGTCGGCACGCTGATGTCGCGTATTTCCCGCGCCCGCGCCCAGTTGCGCGAGTTCGAGGAGAAGACACCGCGCATTTCGCATCTGAGATTAATTGGAGGGAACGGCAATGAAGGCGATTGATCCAATCATCGATGCCGATCTCGACGCCTACGTAGACGGCGAGCTCGATGTTGCGCGGCGTATTCAGGTGGAATCCTATCTGTCGGAGAATCCGGCGATCGCCGCCAAGGTCATGGCCGATCTCAGCATGAAGGGCGAGTTGCGCCTGGCGCTGGCAGGCGAAAGCGCCTTTGGCCGCCCCGAAACGCGCGATGCCGCCCGAAAGCTGGAACGCGGTCTTTCCTATGGTCGCCTCCTGCATTCGGTGCAGCGCATCGCTGCTGTCGGTGTTCTGCTTGCCGCCGGCTGGGTGGCGCATAATTCCTTCGGCGCCTTTACGGCAACGGAGGTTTCGGCTTCTGTTCCGGCCCCGGCCTATGTCGAGGATGCGGTGCGCGCCTATCGTACGGCAGCGCTTCGTGAAACCATCCCGTCGCAGACGGCGCCGGCCTATAGCGCCGATGAAATCCGCGCTGCGACCGCAATCGTGATGCCCGAACTGCCAAAGGACTGGAAGGTTGCCGACGTGCAAATCTTCCCGTCGGATTTTGGCCCGAGCGTCGAAATGGCGATCGAGGAGACCGACGGCAAGCGCCTGTCGCTCTTTGCGGTGCGGCCGGGTGCCTTCGAGGTGAAGCCCGTCAGCCATGTTGCCCTTGAAAAGACAGAGGCCGCCTACTGGCAGATCGGCGACGTCGCTTATGCGCTGATCGCCGACAACAGCGGTACCAATCTCGATCAGGCAGCCGAACGGCTTGCCCGCTCGCTCTACTAGTTCAACCGAGGAGATCAGTCATGAACCCGATCAATCCCCGCTATGGTTACGGCTCCGGCGCCCAAACACAGACCCTTTTCGACGAAGGTCTGCGCCAGCACATGCTGCGCGTCTACAACTATATGGCGCTCGGCCTCGTGATCACCGGCATCGTTGCCTTCATCGTCGGCTCGACCCCGGCGCTCTACGTGCCGATTTTCCAGACGCCGCTCAAGTGGGTGGTGATGCTGGCACCGCTCGCCTTCGTGTTCTTCTTCTCGTTCCGCATCCAGTCGATGTCGTCGAGCACCGCACAGATGATCTTCTGGGCTTTCTGCGCTGTCATGGGCCTGTCGCTCGCCTCCGTCTTCCTGGTCTTCACCAAGACGAGCATCGCGCAGACCTTTTTCATCACAGCTGCCATGTTCGGCGCGATCAGCCTCTATGGCTACACGACGAAGCGTGACCTTTCGAAGATGGGCTCGTTCCTGATGATGGGCCTGTTCGGCATCATCATCGCCGGTATCGTCAACATCTTCCTAGGTTCGTCGGCCCTGCAATTCGCCATCTCGGTGATCGGCATCGTCGTCTTCGTCGGCCTGACCGCCTACGACACGCAGAGCATCAAGGAACAGTATTCGGAAAACTACGATCAGGAATCGAACCAGAAGCTGGCCGTCTTCGGCGCGCTCTCGCTCTACCTGAACTTCGTCAACATCTTCCAGCTTCTGCTCAACTTCACGGGCGAGCGGGAATAAGGACTGCGCTTCTGGGGGCAATGGAAGCGCAGAGCGCCCGGTTCGAAATCTGTGACAGGATGGCGGATCGGGTGCTCACCCTAAAGAAACGGCCGGGTTTGACGCCCGGCCGTTCTCGTTTGTGGCAACGGCCCGTGGGTTTCAGATGATACCCCAGGCCCGGTAGCGGCCGCGACCGGTGATCTCGCGAATGCCGATCTCGTTAATCAGGTTCAGCGCGCCACGTTGCGTGACGCCAAGCTCGCGGGCGATCATGGCGGCCGACACCATCGGCCGCGACAGAATGAAATCGGCAAGCTGCGGCAGGCTGCTATTGGAGCGTCGGCCGCGAAAGCGCAGCTCCATCTGCGTGCGCGCCAGCGACAGGCGATCGATCTCCTTGAGGCCGGTGATCGCACTCTCCCGCATCGCATCGAGAAAGGCCTGCAGGCGTGTGACCCGGTCACGCGAGCGGCGGCGCTCATGACGGATCTGCTTCAGCCCTGTGTGAAAAGAAAAGAGATGCGAGGCGACCTTGCCTCTGAGACGCAGGCTGCTGGCAATCAGCAGGCCACCCAGCCAATGTTGGCGACGCACCGGCTCGATCCGTTCCCAGGCGTCGAAGAGGATGGCGGCGGCCAGGCTGGGCGGCAGCTCCTCGACGAGCGGGATCAGACCACGCCATTCCCGAAGCCGTTCCTCCTCGTTCCATTCGTCGTCACAAAACAGGCCGAGCGGATCGTCATCGCGCTGCGAGGGCGCGACCCCCTCCGGCTCTTCGGCAACGGGCTTTCCGGCATGGCGGTCGAGAAGTTGTTGCGAGCGGGCGAGCAGCGCATCGAGCTCGGCGAGTTCAGCGGCAAGCGGCGCCTCGTCATCCTCATCATCAGGGTCGCTCCCAGGCTCCGCACCTCCCGCGTCTGGCACCCTCTCCTGCCCTTCCAATGTGCTGGCAGTTAAAACACCAAGACCTGCCGGGCTTAGCGCCCAGCCGGGATCGGCCGTCTCGATGCGCCTGCGGATACGCAGCACGGAATGGGCAATCGTCAGCTCATGGCTTGGCGCGCGGCTATCCATATGCGCATCGTGCAGAACGAGATCCTCGACATGCACAAGCTCGCCTGCCACCCACAGGGCGCCTGCCGCATCAAGATAATGGCTGCGCTCGGCAAAGCCCTGCCCCACCGGCGAGCGCGCTACCCGCTCATCAAGCCGTGCCAAGGCATCTTCCGCCTCGGCAATGGCTGGAAGCAGCGTTTGGAGCATTGCGGCGTCGATATCGTATCGCATTGTTAGGCTTGCTGGATTCTCACAAAGGGAAGCGAAACCCGCGTTTTCTTCCGTCAGTTATCTCATGGCGCAAAGACACGGACAATGACGTGATCCCCCCGCCCTAGAAGTTTCCACCGGGTTTTCTGATGGGACCATTTACGAGCGTTGGTGTATTGCGCGCACGCGGGGCAACGGTTCGCCCCCTCCATTCAGCCTCAATCGGCTTTCCCGGCCTTATAGGCGTCATAGAGCTCATCGAGACGACCAGAGAGATAGGCACCGAAATCCGGCGCATCACCGGTCTTCAGGGCGATGGTGAAGGACGAGCCGGAACTCTTGATGCGGCCGGCGATCTTGCCGCCGCTGGCAGGCTTCCAGTCATATTCCGTGCCCTCGGGCTTCGTCTCTTCCTTCTTCGAAAGCTCGGCGATGACAAGCTCGAAGCGACGGTCGCTCTCGACGGCGTTAAAGGTGGAAGAGCCAATCAGCTTGGTCAGACGTGAGGCCGCGGCTTCAGTCCAATCCTGCGCAAGCGCCATCCAGCGTCTGCGGCCGATACCGGGGGCGGCTCCGACGGCCTGGATGATATCGGCGGGAATAGCCCTTGCCACGGAGATGAGCTTCGACAGTTCCGTCTTGTCGGTCGAGAGCGCCTTCATGATGACAGGGCGATCGAACTTCTTCAGTTCAAGATTGAGCGCGAACACGGCGCGCTCGATATAGGACAGATTGCGGCGCGCCGAGTTTTCGATGCCCTGGGCGACAACGAGATCGGTATCGTCGAGCTTGCGGATGACGGCCTGCACCTTTCGGCCGAGCAGCTTGACGGCCTGGAGGCGGCGATGGCCATAGGCGACCTGGTAGCGCCCGTCGTGATGCGGATTGCGCCGCACCAGGATCGGCACTTCCTGGCCGTTCTCGGCGATCGACTGCACGAGTTCGTCTTCGAGATCGAGCGGCTCATCAGCGAGGCGATCGCGGATGAAGGACGAATCGATCAGCTCAGGGTCGAGTTCGACGATATGTTCGCCTGACAGCAGGGCCTCCTCCATCGCCCTGCTCTCTTCCTCCATGCGGCCGAGTGTCAGGGCCATGGTGCGCACCGGACCGGCGGCACCGCGCGCAGCGGTTTCCTCGAAGTTGGCCGCGGCCAACTCCTGCGCCGTGTCGGTGAACAATCCCTTCAGTCGATCTCGTCTGCTCATGCGCGGCCCCATGCTTTATGGATGCTGGTGATAATTTCGCCGTTGGCGGCGTTAACCGATTCCAGTGCCCGGTCATAGGTGGAGCGGCGAACCTGCCCCTTTTCAATTTCATAAAGGGTCTGTTTGGTCAGGCCAGCATCGGCAATTGCAGTCGATTTCAGGATGGTCGCCGTCAGCACATCATCCCCGAAGAGACTGCGCAAGAGTGCCACGATCTGCGACTGCGGCGCGTCAAAAGGCTCATGGCGGGTGACGACATATTTAATGAAATCATGCTGCAGGTCGCCGCCGGCCTTGCGCACCACCGACAAGAGGTCGGACGTCATCAACAGGAATTGCGACATGGAGGCGACATCAACCATTTGCGGATGGATGGTGATGAGAAGCGAGGTGGCGGCGCAGACGGCGCCGAGCGTCAGATAGCCGAGCTGTGGCGGGCAGTCGATGACGACGATATCGTAATCCGCCTCAACCTCGGCGATTGCATTGCCGACGCGCCGAAAGAATAGCTCCTCCGGCTTCTGACGATCACTCAAGGCACGCGGCGTTTCATGCTCGAACTCCATCAGTTCGAGGTTGCCCGGGACCATATCGAGACCGTCGAAATAGGTCTTACGGATAATATCCTTCAACGGACGTCGTTGCGCATCGTAGCGGATCGCACCATAGAGCGTGTCGCCATCGCCGAGATCGAATTCCGGCTGAACGCCGAGCAGGGAGGAGAGCGAGGCCTGCGGATCGAGATCGATCGCCAGAACACGATAGCCTTCCAGCGCCAGATGCTGCGCCAGATAAAGCGTCGTCGTCGTCTTGGCCGAACCGCCCTTGAAATTGGTGATCGCAATCGTCTGCAGCTTCTCGCTGTCGCGGCGCCGGGGCAGGTAGGAGAGCGCATCCTTCGGCTTGATCTTCGCCATATGTTGGCGCAACTCGTTGATCTGGCCGAGCGTGTAGGAGCGACGGCCATTCTGCGAGACATCCGGCTGCGGACCCTTACCGTCCAAGGACAGCTGGCGAAGATAGCCATCGGAGACGCCGATCATCTGCGCCGCCTCACCCGAGGTGAATGTCCGGAGCGTCTTTTGCGAAAGCGGCGGGAAGAGCCTTTCTCGCAGCAGCTTCAGCTGGCGTGAAAGCTGCGTGGCGTGCCGTTCGATGCGAACGTCCGTCGTTGATACGCTAATGTTGTCCAAAACACTTGCCCCTTCTTAAAGCGCTTTTCTTTCAACATAGCGTCAAAAAGCGTATCGAAGATGACATGATTCGGGGATGGCGACAATAAAGGGTTCGCAAACCACACAGTTAGAAAGTTGGCCGCGGCCAACTCCTGGGTGCGCCCTTGCCAAAGACCTGCTTTGGCGGCACAAACCACTGGAAATCGCGAGGCAGAAAGCGTGCGGCATATCCACATCATCGGTATCGGAACGGGCAATCCCGAACATCTGACCATCCAGGCGATCAACGCCATGAACGCTGCAGACGCCGTGTTCATCCCGACCAAAGGTGCCGCAAAGGCGGATCTTGCCGAGGTTCGCCGGGAAATCTGCGAGCGATATTTGACCCGCGAAGCTGTGCGCATCGTTGAATTCGAGGTACCGAAGCGCGCAACCCAGGACCGGAGTTACGTCCAGAGCGTGGACGACTGGCATGCTGCGATCGCCCTTATCTATGAAGGACTGATCGGCGACGTGGCGGAAAACGGTGCTGGTGCCTTCCTCGTCTGGGGCGATCCAAGCCTCTATGATAGCACGATCCGCATTATCGAACGGGTGCGCAACACCTGTGCCTGCTCCTTCGACTATCATGTCGTTCCCGGCATCACCAGCATCCAGGCGCTGGCAGCAAGCCATCGCATCCCTGTCAATCTCGTCGGCAAGCCGGTCGAGATCACCACCGGCCGGCGGCTGAGCGAAACGGGGCTGACGCGTGAGAGCACCATCGTCATGCTCGATGGCGAACAGGCTTTCTCGAAGATCGACGATCCCGATGCGGAGATCTTCTGGGGCGCCTATCTCGGCACGGAGAACGAAGTGATCCGCTCGGGCCGGCTTGGCGATATCGCTGACGACATCCTCCGGCTCCGGGCCGAAGAGCGCGAGCGGCATGGCTGGATCATGGATATCTATCTCCTGCGCAAGGGACGGGACTTCGAAGAGTAGCCGTCCCCATATCCAACCCGATCTCGCTTTGCTGCATCCGGCGCGATCATGTAAGACATGGGCCAAAGGATGGTTGAATGCGCAGCGCTGCCGGCAAGATCTTGGAAGCAGAACGCCCTGATAGAACAGGCATGCACCGTGGCGCCTGCCCGGCGCTCGCAGCCCCCATGCAAACCGGCGATGGTCTGCTCGTTCGCCTGCGGCCAGCGGGCGGCGCACTCACGATCTCCCAGTTCCAGGAGTTGGCCTCGGGAGCGGCGCGACATGGAAACGGTATTCTTGAAATCACCGCCCGCGGCAATTTGCAGATCCGGGGTCTTCAAACCGGCTCCGTTGGGCCGCTGGCAACCGAGATCGATGCAAGCGGCATCATTATACCTGACGGCGTGGCGATTGAGATGTCGCCGCTGCACGGCATCGATTCCGACGAGATCGCCGATGCGGCGGACATGGAAGCGGAACTGCGCAGCAAGCTCGGCGACCTTCTGAGCTCTCCGCACCTTGCTCCGAAACTCTCCATCCTGATCGATGGGGGCGGTCCGTTTTCACTTTCCGCGCTCGTTGCCGATATCCGCATCGTCGCAGAGCCCGCCGGGCAATGGCTGGTCTCAATCGCCGGCGACGAAGATGGCGCGATGCCATTGGCCCTCTGTAGTGCAGATGCCGCCGTCAATGCGGTCGGCGATCTTCTCCAGATGCTGATTGGAGGGGGCCGCCGGACACGCGCCCGCGACATCGACGCAACAATACTGCGCGCCCATTATCCGCAGATCGATAGCATCCGATCTACCCGGCCAGCGCCAAGGAAATCGTCCTTCGTCGGTGTCACGAGACTAGGGAATGGCAGCACGGTACTCGGCGTGCGCCTGACGTTCGGTCAGGCAAGAGCCGCCGATCTGCTCTCCTTTCTCACGTCAGCTGAAAGCGCTGGCGCACGGGAAATCCGGCTGGCCCCGGATCGTGGTTTCTTCGTGATTGGTCTGGCCGAGACGGCAATGCCGACTATTCAAAAAGTAGCCGCCGATCATGGCTTCAGCGTCACGGCGAACGAGCCTTCCGAGCAGATCGCCGCCTGCGCCGGGGCAGGGGCCTGTGCCTCGGCCTTCTACGATACCAGGGCTCTCGCCAGCCGGTTGATCGACCAGGTTCCCGCGCTCTTCGACGGCTCGCTGAAGCTTCACCTTTCGGGCTGTGCGAAGGGTTGCGCGCATCGGTGCGCGGATCTCGCGATTGTCGGTACGGGCGAAGGTTACGGCTTCATCGTCAACGGTCTCGCGGCAGACAGACCCGCTGCAAGGATTGCTGGCGAACGGATCGATTTCGCTATAGAGAGGCTCGCCCGGCTGATCAAAGACAAAAGAAGCGCCGGCGAGTCGAGCGCCGATTGCCTGAAAAGGCTTGGCGCCAACGGCCTCGCCGAGGCGCTGCAACAGGAATAGCAATGCCAGACTACGATTATATCCACAGCGGAGACGCAATCTACGAGCGCTCCTTCGCAATCATTCGCAGCGAAGCCGATCTTTCGCGTTTCTCGCCCGAGGAAGCCGATATTGCTGTCCGCATGATCCATGCCTGCGGGTTGGTCGAAGCCGCACAGAATTTCGTCTTTTCACCCGATTTCGTCCATGCCGCGCGCATCGCCCTGCAGGATGGCGCCCCGATCTTCTGCGATGCGGAGATGGTGTCGCATGGCGTGACGCGAGCCCGGCTGCCGGCTCAGAACGAGGTGATCTGCACTCTGCATGATCCGCGCACCCACGAGCTTGCCCATCGGACCGGCAATACCCGCTCGGCTGCCGCTATCCATCTCTGGCTCGACCGGCTCGCCGGCAGCGTGGTTGCGATCGGCAACGCACCCACGGCCCTCTTCCATCTTCTCGAATTGTTGCGCGACGGGGCACCGAAACCGGCGGCGATCATCGGCATGCCGGTCGGCTTTGTCGGGGCTGCCGAATCCAAGGATGCGCTTGCGGAAAACTCCTATGGCGTTCCCTATGCGATCGTGCGCGGCCGGCTCGGCGGAAGCGCCATGACGGCGGCCGCCATCAATGCGCTTTCGAGGCCCGGCCTATGAGCGGCCGTCTGATCGGCGTCGGCACCGGGCCTGGCGATCCGGAGCTTCTGACCATCAAAGCGGTGCGCGCAATCGAGGGTGCCGACGTGATTGCCTATTTCGCCAAGCAGGGCAGAAGCGGCAATGGCAAGGCAATCGTCGAGCATCTCTTGAAGCCCGACATAGAACTGTTGCCGCTTTATTATCCTGTCACGACCGAGCTCGACAAGGACGACCCGCTCTACCAGAGCCGCATCACCGATTTCTACAATAGATCCGCCGATGCCGTTGCCCGTCAGCTGGAGGCAGGCCGCACGGTCGCGGTGCTGAGCGAAGGCGACCCGCTCTTCTATGGCTCTTACATGCATCTGCATGTGCGGCTGTCGCAGCGCTATCCGACGGAGGTCATTCCCGGCGTCAGCGCCATGTCGGGCTGCTGGTCGCTGGCGGGCATGCCGATCGTCCAGGGCGACGACGTGCTCTCCGTGCTGCCGGGCACGATGGGCGAGCAGGAGCTGACCCGACGTCTTGCCGATACAGAAGCCGCCGTCATCATGAAGGTCGGCCGCAACCTGCCGAAGATCCACCGTGCTCTGGAGGCTGCCGGGCGTCTTGGCGACGCGCTCTATGTGGAACGCGGCACCATGGCAAATGCCGCAATGGTCAAGCTTGCCGAACGCGGCGAGGGCGATGCGCCCTATTTCTCGCTGGTGCTGGTGCCCGGCTGGGAGGCCCGCCGATGAGCGGCCGGCTATTTGTGATCGGCACCGGTCCCGGCAATCCGGAGCAGATGACCCCGGAAGCACTGGCCGCCGTTGGAGCCGCCAATGATTTCTTCGGCTACGGACCCTATCTCGACCGCCTGACGCTGCGCGCCGACCAGACCCGCCATGCTTCCGACAATCGCGAGGAACTGGACCGGGCAGGGGCTGCTTTGGCGCTCGCCACCGGGGGTGCTGATGTCTGCGTCGTCTCCGGCGGCGACCCCGGCGTCTTTGCCATGGCCGCTGCCGTCTGTGAAGCGATCGACAAGGGGCCGGCGGAATGGCGCGGCGTCGATCTCACCGTTCTGCCCGGCATCACCGCCATGCTGGCGGTTGCCGCGCGCGTCGGTGCACCGCTCGGGCATGATTTCTGCGCACTGTCGCTATCGGATAATCTGAAGCCCTGGACCGTCATCGAGAACCGTCTGGCGTTAGCGGCACAAGCCGGTTTTGTCATTGCCCTCTATAATCCGATCAGCAAGGCCCGCCCCTGGCAGCTCGGCAGCGCCTTTGAACTGCTGCGCCGGCATCTGCCGGCCACTACACCCGTCATCTTCGGCCGCGCGGCCGGACGACCCGACGAGCGGATTACCGTGCAGCCGCTTGAAGGAGCCGATGCCGCTCTTGCCGATATGGCGACCTGCGTGATCATAGGTTCACCCGAGACCCGGGTGATTGCCCGTGAAGGACAGCCGGATCTGATCTATACGCCGCGCTTCATGGCCGGGGAGACGAGATGATCGATCGCCTCGAGCGCCGCTTCCACCGTTTCGACCGACGTCATGATGGCAGCGGGCGCGCGGGCGATCACGACAACCTTGATACCGAGCAGGCGTGCGGCCTCGATCTTGGCATAGGCCGCCATGCCACCGCTGTTCTTGGTGATGACGGCGTCGATACTGTGCTGCCGCATAAGGTCGATTTCGCTCTCGAGCGTGAAGGGACCACGGTCGAGGACGTAGTCGACATCGGCAAGGGCAAGCGGCGGATCGACGGGATCGACGCTGCGCACCAGATAGAAATGCTGTGGGGCGACCTCGGCATGATGGGCGCCCTGTCGTCCGGTCGCCAGAAAGACGCGGCGCGGGGCGGGGCCAAGTGCCGCAATCGCCGCCGGAATATCCGCAACGATATGCCAGTGATCGCCCGGTTCGGGCATCCATTCAGGGCGAACGAGCGCGAGCGCGTGGATACCGGTGCGTTCAGCAGCAACGGCGGCATTGGCCGAAATGCGCTCGGCGAAGGGATGGGTGGCATCGACCAGCAGGTGATAGCCTCCTCCCGTCAGGAATTTCGCCAGCCCCTCCGCACCGCCGAAACCGCCGATACGGACGGGAACCGGTTGCTGGGCGGGAGCCTGCGTGCGGCCCGCCAGCGACAGGAGAATGTCGAACTCTTCCCGCGTGGCCAGTTCTGCGGCGAGCCTGCGCGCCTCGCTGGTGCCGCCGAGGATCAGAATACGGGTCTTCTCCATGTCTGACACCTCCCCCTCCGGCCCGCGCTGGCTCACTCTTATCGGCATCGGCGAAGATGGTCCAGACGGGCTTGGCGAGGAGGCAAAGCGCCGGATCGCTGCTGCACCCGCCGTCTTCGGCGGTGCGCGCCATCTTGAACTTGCCGATAGACTGATCACCGGCGAACGCTTTGCCTGGCAGAGCCCCTTCGAAAAATCGGTCGAGGCGATCGAGGCTCGGCGCGGCACGCCCGTCGTCGTGCTGGCATCAGGCGATCCCTTCCTCTACGGCGTCGGGGCGACGCTGTCGCGCCATATCGCGGCACACGAAATGCACACCTTCCCGGCACCCTCCGCGTTCAGTCTTGCTGCGGCGCGTCTCGGCTGGCCGCTGCAAGAGACGGCCTGTGTATCGCTGCATGGTCGCCCGCTCGACCTCATCCGCCCGCACCTGCATGCCGGCAGGCATATTCTGGCGCTGACCTCTGACGAGAAAGGGCCGCAGGCGCTGGCCGACCTGCTTGTCGCCAACCGCTTCCCCGAAACACGCCTGACGGTCCTGGAAGCGCTTGGCGGCGGGCGGGAACGCATCCGTAGTGCGACGGCATCGGGCTTCGACCTCGACACGATCGACCCGCTGAATGTCTGCGCGCTGGAAATCGTGGCAGCGCCAGGAGCACGCATCCTGCCTTATACTTCGGGTCTCAACGACGATCTCTTCGAACATGACGGACAGATCACCAAGCGAGAGGTCCGCGCCGTCACGCTATCGGCGCTGTCGCCGCGCCATGGCGAGCTCCTGTGGGATATCGGCGCCGGTTCCGGATCCGTCGGTATCGAATGGATGCTGGCCGATCCGTCTCTGAAAACAATCGCCATCGAACAGGCGCCGGAACGGGCTGCCCGCATTGCCCGCAATGCCGTCTCATTCGGCGTGCCGCAGCTTGCCCTCATCGAGGGGACGGCACCTGTTGCGCTCGCCAGCTTGCCCGCACCGGATGCGATCTTCATCGGCGGCGGCGGCAGCGAGACCGGCGTCATGGATGCCGCGATCAAAGCATTGAAGCGGGGAGGTCGGCTCGTTGCCAACGCCGTCACGCTGGAAATGGAAGCGTTGCTGTTCGCCGAATATGCGGCGCGCGGCGGCGCACTGACGAAAATCGAAATCGCCCGCGCCGCACCCGTCGGCCGCATGAGCGGCTGGCGGCCGGCCATGCCCGTGACCCAATGGCGCTGGACCAAGGAATAGAAGAATGGTCGTTCATTTTATCGGCGCCGGACCGGGTGCAGCGGATCTCATCACGGTGCGCGGACGCGACCTGATCGGCAAATGCCCTGTTTGCCTCTATGCCGGCTCCATCGTCTCGCCCGAGCTCCTGCAATATTGCCCCCCGGAGGCGCGCATCGTCGATACCGCACCGCTGTCGCTGGACGAGATCGAGGCCGTATTTCTTGATGCCGCCAATGCCGGCCAGGACGTGGCGCGGCTGCATTCGGGCGATCTCTCCGTCTGGAGCGCGGTTGCCGAGCAGATCCGCCGGCTGGAGAAACACGGCATCTCCTATACGATGACGCCGGGCGTTCCAGCCTTTGCGGCAGCGGCCTCAGCACTCGGCCGCGAA
Source organism: Hyphomicrobiales bacterium (assembly GCA_900470965.1). Taxonomy (GTDB): domain Bacteria; phylum Pseudomonadota; class Alphaproteobacteria; order Rhizobiales; family Rhizobiaceae; genus Rhizobium. The sequence goes on along the minus strand of UCCS01000009.1, from coordinate 142,786 downwards.
TTGACGATCCCCGCCGTGGCGCAGAGCCTCGTTCTGACGCGTGTCTCGGGTCGCGCCTCGCCGATGCCGAATGAGGAGACGCTCGAAAAATTCGGCGCGACGGGGGCGACGCTGGCAATCCATCTCGCCATCCATGCGCTGGCTCAGGTCGTGACTGGACTGACGCCGCTCTACGGTGCCGATTGCCCTGTCGCCATCGTGGTGAAAGCCAGCTGGCCGGACGAGCGTATCCTGCGCGGCACGCTTGCCGATATCGAGGAGAAGGTGGCGGCCGAGCCGATCGAGCGCACGGCCATCATCTTCGTCGGCCGGTCGCTTGCATCAGAGGATTTCCGCGAAAGCTCGCTCTACGACCCCGCCTATCAGCGCCGTTTCCGCGGACGCGAATAGGCGTCTCAAACCTTCGCGGCGATATAATCCATGCTCGCCTTCAACGCGGCGCCGGGGTCCTTCAGCATATGGACTTCGGATGCGAAGGGCTCGAAGGAGAAGGGGCCCTTGTAGCTTGCCTGCAGCAAAGCGCGGATCTGGCCGGCATTGCCAAGCCGGTCATCGGCATCGACGAGAACGCGGTGCGGATCACGCATGTCGGCGACGGAAACGGCGGCATCGCTGACGCCGGAAATATGCACGAGCCCCGTCAGATGCGGGAAGAAGGACGTTTCGCCGGCAAGGTGATGATGGAACGTGTCATGCACCAGCCGGAAGGTCGGCTGCACGCCCAGCGTCTCGATCGCATCGGCCGCTTCCGCCTTGGAGCGCAGCGAGCAGATTTCGAAGCCGAGCGGTTCCACCAGACCGACGATGCCGGCGGCATCGAGCATGGGGCGAAGTGCGGTCAACGACTGGCGCAGATTGGCCTGGCGCTCGCCGTCGACGCGGCCCGTACCGTCATTCTTGGGAACCAGTACCAGCGCCTGCGACCCGACAGCCCTTGCATAATTGATCAACTCACGGGCTTCCCGCTCGCGCATCGCATTCCATTCGTTGAAGCGCTGCAGCGCGTTGATCGAGATGATCGCGACGCCGTGGCGGTCGGCGGCCGCCTTGATGGCTTCAGGCTTTGTACCATCGCGAATCGCATTGCCTGAGAGATCATTACGGATCTCCACCGCGTCGATGCCGAGCGAAGCGGCAAGCGCAAAGAAATACTCGATCGGAAGCGAAGGTGCCGCCATATGGTTCAGCGCGAAACGGATGGATGCCATGTGAAATCTCCTCCTCGCCCCTCATGCGTGAGAAGCATTATGAATGACTAATCCAATCTCTACTGGAATTTGCCGCCCAATCCATCCGCTGGACACTATCAAACTCTATCATCGCTGCTAGATTTTCTGCACGAATGATAGAATTCCATCATTCTCTCAGCATTCCGCAATTCCGGGCGCAAAACCGCTTCGAACTTGTGCTGGAATTGCTCTAGATATTCTCAGGCAGAAAGATCTCGAAGGGCAGGAAGGACTGGCCAGGGATGGTGATCTCGCCCTCTTCCAGCGCGCCGGTCATCAACGCCACCACTTCCTTGCAGAGCGCCGGCAGCGGCGTGCCGATCGCCATGGTGACGATGCCGTCGGCAAGGCCCGCCTTGCTATCGGCGGTGAGTTCGTTGACGATGAGCACGATGCGGCCGCCGATCTCCTCTTCCCGGAATGCCGAGATCGCCCCTTCCATGCCGCCGCCACAGACATAGAGGCCGACGAGATCGGGATGTTTCTGCAGGAGCGTCAGTGTCGCCTCATGGGTGATTTCGGGTGTCTCCAGATTGATCAGCGTTTCGACCACTTCGAAATCAGGCGCCTCCTCGCGAAAATAGGAGCGGAAGCCCATTTCGCGAAGCTCGTGGCCATGAAAACGGTGACTGCCGACGAAGCAGGCGACCTTGCCAGGCCGGCGGGCAGCTTTGGCAATCATCCAGGCGGCGGTACGGCCGACCTTGCGGTTGTTGACGCCGACATAGGCGTCCCGCACCCCTGTCGCGAGATCGGACAGCAGCGAGAAGACCGGAACGCCGCGCGCCTTCAACTCCTCGACGGCTGCCGTCACGGCCGGATAATCCGGCCCGACAAGCGCGACGGCCTGGCTTCGGGCACCCAGCAGCTTGATCTTTTCGATGATGGCGGCGGGCGTAGCCGCAGCGGGATATTCCACTTGCGTCTGGATCCGCGCAGTTGCGACGTTGCGGGCCGCCGTTTCGATCTCGCGGGCAAAGGCCTGGTAGAAGGGCTGCGTCGGCTTCTGCAGCAGGAAGGCTAGCCGATATTGCGGCAGATCCTCAAAGAGGCGCTGCCGGATCAGGCCGATGGCGTGGTAGCCGATCGATTGCGCGGCATCATAGACACGGCGCGCCGTTTCCTCGCGCACCCGATGGCGGCCGTTCAGCACGCGATCGACGGTCGCAACGCTGACGCCGGAGGCCTGCGCGAGATCGGAGATGGTTGGGCGGCGCATAGCTATTCCTGATGGTTTTCAATCATGAATGAAAGCCGTCTTTGATGGCTTTTGATAGAATATATCAAGCCTGCATTGAGCGCCTTTCGAAGTCAACCTATTCTCCTGATCCAAGAGCTGATGAGGAGGAAGCCATGGCTGGCGAGGCAACGAAGCGCGATTACAGCCTCTTGGGAGAGAGCGGCAGGACGGCGGTGGAAACCGGTCTTGCGGCGGCGCAATGGTATCATACCGATATTGCCCGCAAGGAGATGAAGGCGCTGATGCAGCGCTCCGACGACCAGGCGATCCGTGACACCGCGCTCTGGCTCGGCAGTATGGTGATCTTTGCCGCGCTCGGCATTTTCTTCTGGGGCTCCTGGATCGCCGTGCCTTTTTTCCTCGCCTATGGTGTGCTCTACGGTTCGGCCTCCGACAGCCGCTGGCACGAATGCGGCCACGGCACCGCCTTCAAGACGCGCTGGATGAACGATGTCGTCTACCAGATCGCCTGCTTCATGATCATGCGCAATCCGGTGACCTGGCGCTGGAGCCATGCACGCCACCATACCGACACCGTCATCGTCGGCCGCGATCCTGAGATCGCCGTCATGCGCCCGCCCGATCTCTTTCGGCTGATCCTGAATTTCTTCGGCATTCTCGATGCCTGGCATGCCGTCATCGACATGGTCCGAAATTCGGCCGGCATCATCAGTGCGGCGGAAAAGACCTTCATTCCTCAGATGGAGCAGCCGAAGGCGATCCACATTGCGCGTATCTGGCTTGCGATCTACGCCGTCACCATTGCGCTTGCGTTTTACCTGGGCTCGATCCTGCCCCTGATGCTGATCGGCCTGCCGCGCCTCTATGGCGCCTGGCATCACGTGCTGACCGGACTGCTGCAGCATGGCGGGCTTGCCGACAATGTCATCGACCACCGGCTGAACAGCCGCACGGTCTACATGAACCCGATCAGCCGCTTCATCTACTGGAACATGAACTACCACGTCGAACACCACATGTTCCCGATGGTGCCATACCACGCGCTGCCGAAGCTGCATGCGATGATCAAGCACGACCTGCCGGCGCCCAATCCGTCGATCTGGTCCGGCTATAGGGAAATGATCCCGGCTTTCCTGCGCCAGCTTCGCAACGAAGACTATTTCCTGAAGCGGGAACTGCCGGCAACGGCGCGGCCCTATCGCGAGGAATTTCACGCCGAGCTGGCGCCTGCAGCCCAGTAGGCTGCTCAATAGAACAAGATCGAGGGAGGAAAAGAGATGAACGGAAACTGGATCGAAGTTTGCGGCAAGGACGAGATCGACGAGGAAGATGTCATCCGCTTCGATCATGGCGGGCGCACCTTCGCGGTCTATCGCAGTCCGGACGACGAATTCTTTGCGACCGACGGGCTCTGCACCCATGAGCAGATCCATCTCGCCGACGGCCTCGTCATGGACGAGATCATCGAATGTCCCAAGCACAATGGCCGCTTCAACTACAAGACGGGCGAAGCCAAGGGCGCCCCCGTCTGCGTCAACCTGAAAACCTATCCCGTCAAGATCGAAGGCGGCGCCGTCTTCATCGCGATCTGAGGTGCGCCATGGCCCATTTTGTCATCCTGGGGGCAGGGGAATGCGGGGCACGCGCCGCCTTCGCACTGCGGGAAAAGGGATTTGACGGTGAGATCACGCTCGTCGGTTCCGAGTCACACGCTCCCTATGAGCGCCCGCCGCTCTCCAAGGCTGGCCTTGCCGGCAATGTCGATCCCAAATTCATCGCGGCACGGGAGACCTTTGAGGCCGGCAATATCCGCCTGCTGACCGGTATGACGGCAACCAGCCTCGATGCCGCGGTCCATACCGTTATCCTGTCAGACGGCAATCGCCTCAACTATGACCGGCTGCTGCTTGCAACGGGCGCCAGCGCTCGCGCCTTTCCCAATGCGCCTGCTGATAGCAACCATATCCGGTCGCTCCGTACGCACCATGATGCGGTGACGCTGCGCGCCGTGCTGAGGCCCGGCAAGCGGCTTGCCGTCATCGGTGGCGGCTTCATCGGCCTGGAGGTCGCAGCAGCCGCGCGTCAGCTTGGTGCCGATGTGGTTCTCGTCGAAGGGCTGGAGCGGGTGCTGAAGCGCGGCGTTCCCGAGGATGTCGCCCATCTTGTTGCTGAACGCCACCGCGCCGAGGGCGTTGATCTGCGCTGCGGTGTCTCCATCGAATCCCTGGCGGAGCGGGACGGCAAGGCCGTCATCCGGCTTTCCAACGAAGAGACGATCGAGGCTGAACTTGCACTAGTCGGCATCGGCGCCCGGCCGAATACCGAGCTTGCCGAAGCGGCCGGACTTCATATCGACAACGGCATTGCCGTCGATGATCGGCTGCGCACGTCCGCCGCCGATATATTCGCTGCCGGCGACTGCTGCTCCTTTCCACTCACAATCTATGGCGGCAGGCGCGTGCGGCTCGAATCCTGGCGCAATGCGCAGGAACAGGGCACGCTTGCCGCCGCCAACATGCTGGGCGCCGATGAGCCGGTCTCCGCCGTGCCGTGGTTCTGGTCGGATCAGTATGAGATGACGTTGCAGATAACAGGGCTTGCCGATGGCGCGGTTGCCCATCTGCGCCGCGATCTCGGCGAGGGGGCCTTCATCCTTTTCCATCTCGATGCCGAGGGCCGGCTGATCGCAGCAAGCGGCATCGGACCCGGCAATGCGGTCGCCCGCGACATCCGTCTGGCGGAAATGCTGATTGCCGCACGCGCCCATCCCGATCCGGCCGCGCTGACGGCCAGCAACGTCAAGCTGAAGACGCTTCTCGCCGCCTGACCGCTTCCCCGAATACCGACCCAATGAATACTGGCCCAAAGGATATTGCGATGAAAAAACATAATCGCGCCACGGTCGCCGACCTCCTGGCGCTCAAGGGAAAACGGCAGCTCACGATGCTGCGCGTCACCTCGCTCGATGAGGCGGAAGCGGCGGAAAAGGCCGGCATTGACATGATCTCCGTGCCGCCAACCCTCTTGGGACCGGTCTTTCGCGAGGCGGCCCCCACACCCTTTGCCATTCCCGGCCTCGAATATGGTGACCATGTCTCGGCCGAGGACTATATAGGCGCGGCCTTCAAGGCGCTGAAGGCGGGAGGTGACGCCGTCTATTGCGCCGCAAGCCTGCAGACGATCCGCCGCATGCGCGACGAAGGCATTCCCGTCTGCGGCCATGTCGGACTGATCCCTTCGAAGGCGACCTGGACCGGGGGCTTTCGCGCCGTCGGCAAGTCGGCCGCTAGCGCCTTGGACGTCTGGCGCCAGACGAAGGCGCTGCAGGATGCCGGCGCATTCGCGGCCGAGATCGAGGTCGTTCCCGGCGATGTCGCGGCTGCGATTTCCAACCGCACCTCGTTGCTGATGATCTCCATGGGCGCCGGGCGCGGCTGCGATGCGCAGTATCTCTTCGCCGACGACGTGCTCGGCACGACCAGAGACCACACGCCGCGACACGCCAAGGTCTACCGCAACTTCGCAGCCGAATATGACCGGCTACAGCGCGAGCGCATTGCGGCCTTCAGCGAATTCGTCGAGGATATCCGCTCGGGAGCCTATCCGGAAAAGCGTCATCTTGTCGGTATCGACGAAGCCGAGTTGCGCAATTTCCTGCATCGGCTGGAAGCGGAGGGATAGAAGGCCCTCGGTCGCTGGGGAGAAGAGGAACCCGTCATTGGCATCTGATGCGCCCTGTGTCAGAGAATAGAGCGATCACGAACAGATTCTCAGGCTCTGGTGACGATAGGCTTTGCACATGCGGAATTGATCGCGGTTCTCGTCGCGGTGACGGGCGATGAACCGCGTGTCATGACGATCCAGAGTGGCGATGCGCTTCCATCAGGCCCTTTCGAGATGGGGCATCGCACCCTGCAGTCAGGCCTGCGCGAATGGATCCAGGAACAGACCGCCCATCCCGTCGGTTTCCTCGAGCAGCTTTATACTTTCGCCGACCGCGACCGGAACAACGACATCCAGGGCGGACGCACCATCTCGATCAGTTATCTCGGCCTCGTGAACGAACAGACGGGCGCCGGCCGGCCGGGCTGGCACGGCTGGTATGAATATTTCCCCTGGGAAGACCATCGCGACGGCCGGCCAGCCATCATGGACGAATTGATCGCTCGCCTGCGCCTGTGGGCCGACGCCGATCCTGCCAGGCGCGAATATCGTCATCGCCGCGCCGATTTTACCTTCGGGCTCGATGGCGGCGGTTGGAACGAAGACCTGACATTGCAGCGTTACGAGCTGCTCTATGAGGCGAGCCTCGTCACGGAAGCCGGCTCTAGCAAGAACGACAATCTCGGCCGGCCGATGTTTGCCGACCACCGACGGATTCTCGCGACCGGCATTGCAAGGCTTCGCGCCAAGATCAAATACCGCCCGGTCGTTTTCGAACTTATGCCCGAAAGCTTTACGCTTCTGCAATTGCAGCGGGCCGTCGAAGCGCTGGCCGGCCTGACGCTGCATAAGCAGAACTTCCGCCGCCTGATCGAACAGCAGGAACTGGTGGAGGAAACCGGCGAGGCGACGAGCGAAACCGGCGGCCGGCCGGCCAAGCTTTTCCGCTTCCGCCAGACCATTCTCGAAGAGCGCGCGCTCGCCGGAACGAAATTACCGCTCTCCCGCAATTGACATATGCTCACCGTGAGAATATCTCTGTGCGCAGGATATGCTCAAATCGAGCATAATTGATGGAGCCGGCCATGAACCACCTTGTATCCGCGTCGTCCCTCTATGATCGCGTCAGCCGCGTCATTCCCAAAGCCGAATGGATGATGTTCCAGGACGATGTCGATGCGATCCTCGAGTTGAAGCGCAAGCGCAACGCCGTCATCCTGGCGCATAACTATCAGACGCCGGAAATCTTCCATGGCGTGGCCGATATCGTCGGCGACAGCCTGGCTCTGGCGCGGAAAGCCATCGAGGTCGATGCCGACGTGATCGTGCTGGCCGGAGTGCATTTCATGGCCGAGACGGCAAAGCTCCTGAACCCGGAAAAGACAGTGCTGATCCCCGATATGGGGGCCGGCTGTTCGCTGGCGGACTCGATCACGCCCGAGGATATCGCGCTGCTGCGCCAGGCTCATCCAGGCGTGCCCATCATCACCTATGTCAACACGTCTGCAGCCGTCAAAGCGGCCTCGGACATCTGCTGCACCTCGGGCAATGCCAAACAGGTCGTCGAATCCCTTGGCGTTCCCCGGGTGCTGATGATCCCGGACGAGTATCTTGCCCAGAATGTCGCCAAGGAAACCAATGTCGAAATTATCGCCTGGCATGGCCATTGTGAGGTGCATGAGCTTTTCACTGCCGAAGATGTTCGTCAGTTGCGGGAGAACCACCCCGGCGTGACGGTGCTTGCCCATCCCGAATGCCCGCCGGATGTCGTTGCTGAGGCCGACTTCGCCGGCTCTACCGCCGTCATGTCCGATTATGTCGGGCAGAAGAAGCCGGCCCGCGTCGTGTTGCTCACCGAATGCTCGATGAGCGATAATGTCGCCGTGCATCATCCCGATGTCGAATTCATCCGCCCCTGCAATCTCTGCCCGCACATGAAGCGGATCACGCTTTCCAATATCCGCGCGGCACTGGAAGAAAACCGCCACGAAGTGACCGTCGATCCCGCGATCGCTGTCGCTGCTCGCCGGGCTGTCGAGAGGATGCTGGCAATATGAGCGAGATTGCTGACCAACTCACCGGCCGCACCGTCATCGTCGGCAGCGGCCTTGCGGGACTGATGACGGCGCTGACGCTTGCGCCGGAGCCCGTTGTCATCGTCACCCGCGCTGGCCTCGGCGCTGAAACGTCGAGCGCCTGGGCGCAGGGCGGCATTGCCGCCAGTCTCGGTGCCGATGACAGCGCCGACCTGCATCTGGCCGATACGCTCGCCGCCGGCGACGGGCTCTGCGATCCCGTCATCGCTGCCGGCATCGTCGCCGAGGCGCCGGCCGCGATCGCCGCGCTGGAGCGAGCAGGGGTCGGCTTCGACAAGACGCCGGATGGCAGCTTTTCCCTGGGGCTTGAGGCCGCCCATAGCCGCCGCCGCATCGTGCATGCGCAAGGCGACGGCTCGGGTGCGGCGATCGTGCGTGCACTGGTCGCAGCCGTTAACGCGACACCCTCCATCACGGTGCTCGAAGGGCTGGAGGCCCGCCGTATCCTGACGGATGAGAGCGGTGTCAACGGCCTCGTCTGCGCCAGCGAGAATGGCGCCGTCATCCTTCCGACGCGGCGGATCGTGCTGGCGACCGGCGGCATTGGCGGGCTCTATGAGGCGACGACCAATCCGACCGGCAATTTCGGGCAGGGCATCATGCTTGCCGCGCGCGCCGGAGCCGAACTTGCCGACATGGAATTCGTGCAGTTCCACCCGACTGCTCTTGATTCCCGCCGCCGACCACTGGCGCTGGTGAGCGAAGCTGTCCGCGGGGAGGGTGCAGTACTGGTCAATGAGGGCTGCGACCGTTTCATGGCCGGCGTGCCGGGCGCTGAATTGGCACCGCGCGATGTGGTGGCCCGCGCCATCAGCGCCGAACTCGCGCGTGGCGGCAGGGTGTTCCTCGACGCGCGCGCAGCACTTGGCGATCGTTTCGCCACGCGTTTTCCGGTCATTGACGCTCTGTGCCGGGAAGCCGGCCTCGATGCCTCGCGTCAGCTGATCCCGGTGCGCCCTGCCGTCCATTATCACATGGGCGGGGTAGCGACCGACGCTGCCGGCCGCAGCTCCATTGCAGGCCTGTGGGTTGCCGGCGAGGCGGCCTCAACCGGCTTGCACGGCGCAAATCGGCTCGCCAGCAATTCACTACTGGAAGCCGCCATCATGGGAATGCGTGCGGCACGTGACATTCTTGCGACCCCAACCGAAAAACCCTCGACAGCTAAATCCGTAGTAACGCTGCCCGCGGCGGCCGATCCTTCGCCCGTCCGACCGATCGTCTCGCGCCATCTCGGCGTATTGCGCAATGCAGGCGCCATCCATGGCGCCGTCGCAAGCCTGCTGCCGCTAGTCGAAGCCGACGGGCCGGCTTCCGATCCGGCGATCGTTGCGCTGTTGATTGCCGTCTTCGCGAGCCTTCGAGCAGAATCGCGCGGAGCCCATGCGCGCACCGATTTTCCGCTGAAGCGGGCCGATGCCGTACGGCGGAAAATGACGCTGAGTGACGTCCTGGAGATTGCCCGGGCGACCGCTTCCCATCCCCTTGCAAGGAGTGCCTGAGATGAACCTCGCTTCCCTTCCGCGCGTCATTGTCGAGCCGCTGGTGCGTGCCGCCCTTGCCGAGGATCTCGGCCTTGCCGGTGATATCACCTCGGCAGCTGTCATCCCGGAAGAGCATCGCTCGACGGTCGTCATGGCCGCCCGCCAGCCGGGTGTGGTTGCTGGTCTCGACGCCGCAGACCTTGCCTTCCAGCTCGTCGATCCCGCCATCAGCATGAAGCGGCATCTGTCTGACGGTGCCGCCGTAGAGCCAGGCAGCCTGATCGCCACCATCGAAGGCCCGTCGCGCGGGCTGTTGACGGCCGAGCGCACGGCACTGAATTTCCTCGGCCATCTCTCGGGCATCGCCACAGTGACATCAGGCATCGTCGAGGCGATCCGCAACACCAAAGCCTCCGTCGTCTGCACCCGCAAGACGACGCCCGGCCTTAGGGCGCTCGAAAAATATGCCGTGCGGGCGGGCGGCGGTATGAACCACCGCTTTGCGCTCAATGATGCGGTGCTGATCAAGGACAATCACGTCGCCATTGCCGGAGGCGTGGCAGAAGCGATCCGCCGCGCCAAGGCCGGCGTTGGCCACATGGTCAAGATCGAGGTGGAGGTCGACACGCTTGATCAGTTGCACGAGGCCATGGGCGAAGGGGTCGATGCCGTCCTCCTCGACAATATGACGTCCGATCAGTTGCGCGAGGCCGTCGGCATCGTCGCCGGTCGCGCCATCACCGAAGCCTCCGGCCGCGTGACACCGGCAACCGCGCCTGCCATTGCCGCCTCCGGCGTCGACCTGATCTCGGTCGGCTGGCTGACGCACAGCGCCCCGGTTCTCGATATCGGTCTTGATTTCGTCGAAGCCGCTGCCGAAAGCGCGACGCCATTGCGCCGGCTTGCCCAGGCTTTCTAAGATGGCTTTGTTTTTCGGGCTGCCCAAACCGCCAGGATGATACAATAGCCGACCTCGGCCTGCTGCCGTATCAGCTCCAAATTTGCGCCCGTATTTTCTTTAAACCGCCATCAGGATTTGCCCGAAATTCTATCGGCGTTTTTCGCTGGACACAGCCTCAAGCTATTGCAAAGCTCCGCAAGCCCGCTGGAGGAGCGAGGCGAATTGGAGGCAATAGATTTGCAAAAACATGATGTTATTCCGTTGATGGGATTTGGCACCTTTGGGCGCAACGGCAAGGATGGTATCGATGCGATCCTGTGTGCGCTCGAAACCGGCTATAGGCACCTCGACACTGCGCAGACTTATGATACCGAATTCGAAGTCGGCGAAGCGCTGCATCGCTCGGGCCTGAACCGAAACGAGGTCTTCCTGACGACGAAGATCTCGACCGACAATTTCGGTCCCGGCGCACTCGTTCCCTCGCTGGAAAAGAGCCTCGAAGCGCTCAAGGTCGACCAGGTGGACCTGACGCTGATCCACTGGCCCTCGCCCAATGGCCGCATTCCGCTCGAAGTCTACATCACCCAGATCGCCGAAGCGCAGGCCCGCGGCCTGACGAAGCTGATCGGCGTGTCGAACTTCACGATCGCCCTTCTGGAAGAGACCGAAGCACTGCTCGGCAAGGGCAGGATTGCCAACAACCAGTTCGAGCTGAACCCGATCCTGCAGAACAAGAAGCTCGCAAACTACTGCCGGGAAAAGGGAATTCTCGTCACCTGCTACCTGCCGATCGCCCGTGGCATTCTGTCCGACGAGCCGGTGCTGCGCGCAATCGGTGAAAAACACGATGCGACGCCGGAACAGGTGGCAATCGCCTTCGAACTCGCCAAGGGCTATTGCACCATCCCGACATCGGGCCGGCCGGAGCGCATCCGCTCGAACTTCAAGGCAAGCTCGATCAGGCTTTCACCTGAGGAAGTCGCCCGCATCGAAGCCATCGACCGCAATCATCGCGTCGTCGATCCGGACTGGGGCCCGAAGTGGGACTAGGTTGTTCCGGCGGCCGACGGTTGCGTGCGACCGGGTCGAGCGCGGTCGCGATGATCGCCAAACAAGCCGCGTGTCGGCGTGAAGGGCAGGCGTTGCTCATGCAAGCAGTCCTTCGTTTTCGCTAGCCGGACTCGACCGCGCGTTCGTCCGACAGGCCGCAGTTGCGGCGCTTGGCCGCTGATTTCAGCCTTTACATCATTGTCTCAATCGCGTCGTAACGTGCACGATAGTCGGTCTGACAGAGTAATGAACCGCTGCTGCCGCAGTGGCGGAATTGCGGTTGCTTGAGGCTTCGGAGGCGATACAGAACGCCGGTGGCTTCCCGGCATCGAACGCGCAGTGCCCTGATTTGGGCGACGGTTTGGAGATTGGGTGTGAGCGATCGTATCAACGATATTTTTGTCATTGGCGGCGGGATCGAGGAAACCACGGCATTGGACGAATACATCGCGGCAGCGCCGGTTCGCATGGCGGGATGATGCTCCGAAATAGAGCGGCGTCTCACGTCCATATGCAGTATTCGTAAAGTGTGTTGGTAGCAAGCACCGGCGGGAGCGTAAATATTCGATGAAAATATTGCTCCAGCAAAGCAAAAGCGCTTCCCGTTGCCCGCTATTCACTCTAACATCATGTAATCGGTCGGTCCGTTCCAAGCGTTCCGGCTTTTGAAGGTGAGAACCCTGATGGACGGGTCAACCGGGGAAGTGAAAGCGAACAGATTATGTCTGCTCGGCAGGCCGCGATTGTCGGCCGCCGGGACTGAGCTTCCGTTGCCCGAAAAGTCCTATTTCCTGCTGGCAATGTTAGCGCTGTCGGCGGAACCGCTGGTCGACCGTGAAACCATCCGATGCCAGCTATGGCAATCCGAACTTCCCGAAAAACGGGCCGGCAGCCTTCGCCAGCTTCTGTCGCGCATCGACCAGAGCATTCCCGAAGGCCTGCCGCCCTTGCTGACTGCCACGCGCACCCATCTCGGCCTAGCGCCCGGCTGGGAGATCGACCTCAATATCCTCAAGCAGAAGGATGTGCTGGGGCCGGACGAAAGCAGTATCCTGCTCGGAGAATTGCTCGAAAGCGTCAAATCACCAACCCAGGGTGCCGAGGACTGGCTGACGTTCGAGCGCCAGCGGATTGACGAAGCGCGCTCGGCGCATCTTGTCCGCCTGTTGGAAAGTCAAGACGAGCGCCCGGACGAGGAACAGATCGCCTTCGCCAAGCGGCTGATCGAGCTCGACCCCGCCAATGAGATCGCCTGCCGGGCGCTGATGCGCGCCCACGCCCGCATGAATGACCTGCCGGCGGCGCGTCAGGCCTATCTGAAATGCCGCAGCCAGCTCAAGGACGATTTCGATATCGAGCCGGACGAGGCCACGACGGCCCTTGCCCGCGAACTCGGCATCCTGTCTGCGGTACAGCCGGCGGCGGCGGAACGTCCGCATCCGGTGTCGGAATTGCTGATCGATCCGGCCGGCCAGCCGCGCATCGTCATCCTGCCGCCCGAAAGCATCTTTACCGACCCGCTGATGGAGCGCGTCGGCCGCGCGCTGCTCGAAGATGTCACGATCGGGCTCAGCCAGCAGCGCGGCTTCAAGGTGATTGCCGCTCATACAAGCCTGGAAATGCTGAGCCGCGCGCTCGACCCGACGCGCCCGACCATCGGTCCGCTCGACCTGTCCTTCGACTATGCCGTCTATGTGACGATCCAGAGCCGCGACGAGGATGTCTATTCTACCTGCCGGCTGACGCGCACGGCGACTTCCGAAGTGCTCTGGGCGGTTGAAATTCCTTTTGCGATGCAAAAAATCAGCGAAGCCTTCAGCCAGCTGACCCGGCGTATCGTGATGACGCTTGCCGATACGATCGAGCGCTACGAACTGGCGATGCCGCTTGGCGACGTGCCGGCTTCCGCCTATCGTCTCTATCTCGAAGGCAAGCGGCTGATTTCACAGACCGACCTGCAGCACCTGCGGCAGGCGCGCAAATGGTTCAAGTCGTCCCTCAGCCGCTACGAACATTTCTCGCCGGCCCATGCCGGCATGTCTCGCGCCCTCGGCATGGAATGGCTGATCCGCGGGATGCGCGATCGGGAACTGCTCGACGAAGCCTACAGCGCCGCAAGGATGGCGCGGCAGACCGACCCGAACAGCGGCCGGGCCTATCGCGAACTCGGCTTCGTGGCGCTCTATCGCCGCCGGTTCGAAGAAAGCCTCGATTCCTTCCAGCAAGCTCAGGATCTCAATCCCAACGATGCCGACATCCTGGCCGATTTCGCCGACGCACTTTCCCATGACGGCGATTTCGACCGGGCCCTCGAGCTCAGCCGCGCTGCCTTCAAGCTCAATCCGCTGCCGCCGGACTATTATTACTGGAACCTCGGTGGCATCCATTTCATGCGCGAAGAGTATGAAAAGGCGATCGATGCGCTGGAGCCGGTGAAGGCAAAACAGGCGACGGCGCGCCTGCTCGCAGCCGCCCATGCCATGGCGGGCGATACTGCGAAGGCTCGGAATTACGCCAAGGTGGTATTGGAAAACTTCCCCGATTTCCGCAGCGAAGGCATCCGTCATTTCGTCCCCGATCGCGATCCGGCCTTCACCGAACCGTTGATAAAGGGCCTGCAACTCGCCGGTCTTCCGTGATACACAGCCTTTTAACGAAGCCTGTAACGCTTAAATGACGCAGGCAATGTTCTTTTTGAATGGTTAACGGCGGTCAGCCGCCCAACCATTTGGAGAGAGATCATGAAAACCGTTGAAACCAACGCTGCAATCCAGGCCCCCACACTCCGTTTCTCTGCTGCTGCCAAGGCAGCCGTCAAGCAGGACCAGCTCAGCGTTTCGGCAAATGGCCTTGAAAGCCTGACGCATGCGCTGAGGTTCCGCTGAGGAATCGATCAGCATGTCTGCTTTGGCCGACCTTGAAACGCTTGCCGCTGACCTCAACAGATCATCGGCAGGCATCAACAGCTACCACGACCGGTCGATGACCCCGGCGCAGACCTTTGCGGCGATCAAGCCGTATCTGCGCGAGTTCGGCATCACCCGCGTCGGACTGCTGACCGGCCTTGACGTGCTGAACATTCCGGTTGCCTTCGCCACAAGGCCGAACAGCCACACGCTGTCGGTCTTCCAGGGCAAGGGCATCGACAAGGAAGCGGCGATGACCTCTGCCGCCATGGAGGCGATCGAGACCCGCATCGCCGAAATTGCACCTGCCGATCTGACGTTTTCCAACCTCGAGACCATGAGGGCCGAACGGGCCGCCATGATCGATCTCGACAGCGTGGCGCGCTGCGCGCCCGAGGAGATCGGCGATGGTCAAATCCCCTGGTGCTCCGGCTTCGATCTTCTTTCGGGCAGCACCACTTTCGTGCCGTGGTGGATGGTCGGCCTCGACCATCGCGGCGAACGCCCGCCGGGCTTCGAACAATCGAGTGATGGCCTGGCCTCGGGCAATACGCCGGCCGAAGCCGTGTTGCACGGGCTCTGCGAACTCGTCGAGCGCGATGCCTGGGCGCTGACCCAGCTGAAATCTCCTGAACAACTCAAGCAGAACCGCATCGATCCCCTCGCCTTCGGCGATGCCGTAATCGACGTCTTGGTCGATCGCATCCGCCAAGCCGGCATGCGCCTTCTGCTGATCGACATGACCACCGATATCGGTGTCCCGGCTTTTCTTGCCGTCATCATTCCCGGCAATCTCTCGGACCGCGTCGATGCTCGCTGGGCCCAGGTCTGCGGCGGTTGCGGCTGCCATCCTGATCCGGTGCGCGCAGCTCTTCGCGCCATTACCGAGGCAGCCCAGAGCCGGTTGACGGCGATTGCCGGCAGCCGCGACGATTTTTCACCGAAGATCTACCAACGGATCGACCGCAGTGCCGGCATGCGCCAGGTCGTCGATCTCTGCAACAATGATGCGGCGCTAAAACCCTTCCCGATGCGCCCGCAGCGCCCGATGACGATCCAGGATACGGTCCGCCACATTTCCGGCCGGCTGAGGGCTGCCGGCATCGGCCAGATCATCGCCGTGCCACTGTCACACCCCACCCTTCCGGTTTCGATCGTGCGCGTCATCGTGCCAGGCCTCGAGGTCGATATCAGCGGCCAGTACATCCAGCTTGGCCTGCGCGCGGTCAACGTCATCAGGGAGGCCGCGGCATGAAGATCCTCTTCGTCGGTCCGAGCCTTGCAAGCGAGATTGCTGATGCCCGCAGAAAGCATCCCGATATCGATTTCCGCCCGCCTGCCGCCTGCGGCGACATTCTAAAAGCCGCGCAGGAGGGGGCGACAGCAATCGGTCTCATCGACGGCTATTTCGGCGATCTGCCGTCCGTCTGGCACAAGGAAATCCTCTTCGCTTTGGAAAAGGGCATTGCCGTTGCCGGCGGTTCCAGCATGGGCGCGCTGCGCGCTGCCGAATGCGCCGCCTTCGGCATGGTCGGCATCGGCTCGATCTTCGACGATTACGAATCCGGCGAACTCATCGATGATGAGGCAGTGGCGCTCGTCCATGCACCGCAGGAGCTTGGCTGGCTGCCGCTTTCCGTTCCCTGGGTCGATTTCGAGCCGACGATCGAAGGTCTCTATGCGAAGGGTGAGATTACCGTCAGCGAACGCAAGAAGCTGCTGCTCGCTGGCCGCTTCCTGCATTTCTCGGAACGGACCTATGCCAAGGTGGTCGAAGAGTCTCACTTTGCCCGCAAACCGCGGCGCGAGCAGATCCTGGCGGCGATCCGCGCCAATCGCGCCGAGCGCAAGCGCACCGACGCAAGGCTCGTGCTGGAATGGCTGCAAAAGGGAGAGTTTGCGTCAGCCAAGCGTGATTGGAGCTTTGCTGCGACCTCGCATTTCGAAGTGCTGCAGGCCGAAGTCACGCAGCAGACGCAGCCTGTAACGCTCGAATAACGGTTCCAAGCCCAAGGTAACCTGCGTGGGGATATGACTGTTGTCGAGGGCCAAAACAATGTTCGAAAAAAGGGACCATGGTGCAGGCAGGGAATACGCAAGACTCTTCCGGCTGCTATCGGCAGCCAAGGACGAGGCTGAAAAACTTCAGCTGCGCAATCTCATGCACCTAACTAACATGGCGTTGCTACAGGTGGTCATCGATTGGGACGGCATCGATCCGGATAGGGAACTCGATGCGAACCTCGAAAAACTCGTCGGCAGCAAAGCGAAGATCGCAATGAAGGACGCTGGCGAAAATCTGATCGTGATCGATCGCCATTAGCCCTGATGCAGGGTGCGACTGAGCGCTAGAAAATCAGGCCGACGCGTTATTCGGCAGCGTCGACTTCAGTCTGCTCGGTGCTGGCAATCGCCTGGACGAGCTTTAGGATTTTCTTGCGAAGCTGCTCGTTCTTGATAGAGAAAAAGGCAGCGTTGAGCTGGACGCCTTCACGCGAAATGATGAATTCTTCGCTTGGAGCGGGATTATCGTTTGCGTTGGCGGCGGGCGCCGTCAGGTCGTCGAAGAAGGTCCTGACATCGACGCTGAGCGCGCCGGCGATTTCGACGAGCATGCTGGCAGAGACGCGGTTGGAGCCCTTTTCGTATTTTTGTATTTGCTGGAAGGTCACGCCAACACGATCGCCCAACTCCGTCTGAGAAACCTTTCTCAGCAGGCGCTGTATACGGATCGTCTTGCCGACGTGAACGTCTACGGAATGCGGTTCTTCTTTCATCTGATATTCCCTCCTGCGAAAACCGGGCCGACAACTTACACGGCCGGTAACAACAACTTTTAGCCGAGTTAGTTCAACCTAGCAATTGCTTGGATGTAGTTTAGGCTGGGCCAAAACATCGCGCCAACCGAGAGCCCCTACGGATTGCACGTGGCGACAGATCACTTCAAGCGGGAATCCGGCAGAATTGAACCCTAAAAGGGCGGAGCTGAGTGAAACTCAGAGCATCCACAGACGCTGTGCATTGCCGTGAAGGAGCCTCGAACGCTCCGTTTCCGCGGTGCCTGACAGCACTGCCTGGGTGGCCGCGACCCAGGTGGAAAGGCCGTTCGCCAGCGTGCAGACAGGCCAGTCGCTGCCCCAGACCACACGATCCCAGCCGAAGCTCGATATGACATGCTCGATATAAGGCCGCAGGTTTTCCGCCGTCCAGCTTGCCGGATCGGCATTAGTGACGATACCGGAAATCTTGGCGACGACATTTGGCCGGCGGGCGATTTCGGCAATGCCGCGGCTCCAGGGCTCGAAGGCTTTCGACTTAATATCCGGATTGCCACAATGATCGAGGATGAACTGCACATCGGGGGCGGCATCGGCGAGCGCAACCACCCTGCCAACCTGATGCGGCAGCGTGCAGAGGTCGAAGGTCAGGCCGGTGCCTGAGAGCCTTCTGATGTTCTCGCGGAAGAGCACACCTTCCGAGACATCGTCAGGCACCACATGCAGCACGCGGCGAAAGCCCTTGACGAAGGGATCGGCTTTCTGGCGCTCCAGATAGTCGGCGAAACCGTCTTCTTCCGGCCGGCAGGAGACGACCGCGCCAGCGACCAGATCGCCGAGGCGGCTGATATAATCGGTCTCGGCCTGCATGATGACCGGATCGACATCCACCTCCATGTGCAACACCTTGGTAATGCCGCAGCGTTTGGCTTCGCTCGCATAGGTCTCGTAGAGAAAATCGCGGTCGAGGGCCGGCACATCGGCAAGCCAGGGATAATTCAGCGCCGACCGGTCGATGACGTGCAGATGGGTATCGATAAACACGCTCTTCTCCTCCAAAGAGTGGTTGGCAGAACCTATCGTTGGTGAATGAATTATTCAAATTGAAATTCTGCTGGATCTTAACCCGGCAGGGAAATCGTTGCGCCGGCGAGCGCCGAAAGCTCAGCCGCCGTCTTCTGCACCATGCCGATCGCTTGGCTGATATCGGGCGCTGCCGGCGCATTTACCAGCGCGATATAGGGGCAGGTCAGCGCGGCAATACCGCGCCCATCAGGCCCCAGGACCGGTGCCGAGAGATTATAGACGCCGGCCGTCTGGGCGCTTGCCATGATTTCATAGCCGCGCTCGCGGATTTGGTTCAGCCGCTCGTAAAATTCCGGGCCGAGATCGGCGTCTTTGCGGGTGCGCACATGTTCCGAGATCATCATCGCGCGCTCTTCGTCGCTGCGGAAGGCAAGCAGCACATGGCCGGAGCCGGTGTCGAAAAGGCTGATATGGGAACCGACGCGGATCGAAAGGCCCCAATAGTCCGGCGCCTCCTGCTGGGCGATGACGACGGCAGCGCCCCGGTCGAATACGGCAAGATGGTTTGCCTGGCGCGAGCGCTGGGCGAGATCGCGCATCAGCGGCGTCGCATAGGAGGCAAGGCGGCGCACCGGCGCATGCAGCTGCGCCAGGCCAAAAAGCTTCAAGGTCAGAGAATAACGGTCGCCATCGAGCCGCGTCACGTAACCGCGCCTCACGAGACGGTCGAGCATTCGATAGAATTCGTTCGGGCTGCGCTCCAGCCGCTTGGCGATTTCCGCCTGCGTCAGGCCGCTGTCGACGCTGGCCAGAAGTTCGAGAATATCAAGACCCTTGTCGAGCGCCGGAGCGCGATAGCGATCTGACTCGTCGGTCTCCATTCTTCCCCCCTGTGAATATCATTCTGCATATACGCAGACGGGCAGACGGAAAAGAAAAAGTTCGCGCTTGACCATGAGGCTATCGTCTGTTTGTCTATAAACAGACAAATTAAATGTGAGGACATTTTTCGGCATATTCTCACGCCGAACGTTCACAATCCCCGGAAAGGCTCGCCAAGGCGAGACAAAAATAAGATAACCGGAGAGGGAGGAAGGCCATGCAATGCGTGGACATCGTGATTGCCTGCACAAAGATGGCAGCGCCTTGCAAGGCACGTGGCCGAACGCGGCCTTCATCCCGACTGATCCTTTTGAGATAGATTTAGTACCACGCCAGCGCGCGCAAAACTCCCCAAAGAGGCCATGACATGACAAGCAATCTTTCCGGCAAGACCGTTCTCATCACCGCAGCCGGTCAAGGCATCGGCCGCGCCTCCGCGCTTGCCTTCGCCGCTGCCGGCGCCAGGGTGCATGCCACCGACATCAATACCGACGCGCTGGCGACCCTTGCGGCGGAGAGCAAGATTTCCACCCGCAAGCTCAATGTGCTCGAAGATGAGGCGGTCAAGGCGCTGGTGGCCGAAATTGGCGCCGTCGATGTGCTCTTCAATTGCGCCGGTACCGTCCATAACGGCTCCGTGCTCGACATGAAGGATACCGATCTGGAATTTGCCTTCGATCTCAACGTCAAGGCGATGATCCGCACCATCCGCGCGGTGCTGCCGGGCATGCTGGAGCGCAAGGATGGCGCGATCATCAACATGTCCTCGGTCGCCTCGAGCATCAAAGGCGTGCCGAACCGTTTTGCCTACGGTGTGACCAAGGCAGCCGTGATCGGGCTTACCAAGTCGGTCGCTGCCGACTACGTGACGCAGGGCGTGCGCTGCAACTGCATCTGCCCCGGCACCGTGGAAAGCCCTTCGCTGCAGGACCGCATGCGCGCACAGGGCGACTATGACACGGCGCGCGCCGCCTTCATCGCCCGCCAGCCGATGGGCCGCCTCGGCACGCCGGAGGAGATCGCCGATCTCGCCGTCTACCTCGCCGGTGCGACCTACACTTCCGGCCAGGCCTACGCCATCGACGGCGGCTGGACGATCTGAGCTTTTGCATGGCCGGCTTCTTCCAAGGAAGGATACCGGCCCCTGAACGGGAAGACATCATGACCCGCATCACCGACCTCCGTGTTTTCGACCTTCGCTTTCCGACTTCGCAAAGCCTCGATGGTTCCGATGCGATGAACCCGGATCCGGATTATTCCGCTGCCTATGTGATCCTGGAAACCGACAAGCACGGTCTGGCCGGCCACGGCCTGACCTTCACCATCGGCCGCGGCAACGACATCTGCTGCGCGGCGATCGAGGCTATGCGGCATCTCGTCGTCGGCACCGAACTTTCAGAGGTGCTGGCCCATCCCGGCAAATATTGGCGGCATTTGACCAGCGACAGCCAGCTGCGGTGGATCGGTCCTGAAAAGGGCGCGATCCATCTGGCGACCGGCGCGATCGTCAATGCCGTCTGGGATCTGCTTGCCAAGGAGGCCGGCAAGCCGGTCTGGCGCCTCGTTGCAGACATGCCTGCCGAAGAGATCGCCGATATCGTCGATTACCGCTACCTCACCGACGTGCTGACGCGCGATGAGGCGATCGCCATCCTGAGACAGGCCGAAGCCGGCAAGGCCGAGCGCATCGCCACGCTCGAAAAGGAAGGCTATCCCTGCTACACGACCTCGGCCGGCTGGCTCGGCTACGAGGACGAGAAACTGCGCCGGCTCTGCCAGGAAGCGATCGATGCCGGCTTCAACCACATCAAGATGAAGGTCGGCCGCGACCTTGAGGACGATATCCGCCGCCTCAGGATCGCCCGCGAGGTGATCGGCCCGGACCGTTACCTGATGATCGACGCCAACCAGGTCTGGGAGGTCGGCCAGGCGATCGACTGGGTCAACCAACTCTCTTTCGCCAAACCCTTCTTCATCGAAGAGCCGACGAGCCCCGACGATGTTGCCGGCCACCGCAAGATCCGCCAGGGCATAACACCGGTAAAGGTCGCGACCGGCGAGATGTGCCAGAACCGCATCATGTTCAAACAGTTCATCGCTGAAGGCGCGATCGATATCGTCCAGATCGACTCCTGCCGCATGGGCGGGCTGAACGAGGTGCTGGCCGTCCTGCTGGTCGCCGCCAAATTCGGCCTGCCGGTCTGGCCGCATGCCGGCGGTGTCGGGCTCTGCGAATATGTCCAGCACCTGTCGATGATCGATTATGTGGCGGTGTCGGGCACCAAGGATGGCCGTGTCATCGAATATGTCGACCACCTGCATGAACATTTCCTCGATCCCTGTATCATCAAGGACGCTGCCTATATGCCGCCAACCCGGCCAGGCTTCTCGATTGAAATGAAACCGGCCTCGATTGCCGGCTACACATTCCGCGGCTAGTGCAGGCGGCATCATGCGATGCATGGCTTCCCCGGCTCTCTGCTGGGGATACAAGCATGCCCATCATTGCAGAAACGTCCCGGATGCTTTATAAGAAAGTATATGGAGATGGGCTCGAAAGAGCCATCTTCGCGAGCTTTGGACAGCCCGTTCGGTGCGTTTACAACTTGCTGTTTTTTCTCATATTTTTCATCGATACGGAATCTATTTCGCAGATGGATTCCGTCACACCCCTGTTCGATTTTGGGACGTCCTGTCGTCGAAAACGGCGTCAGGCAGCCTTTCGCTTGTATTCACTTTCCAGGCGGACGTTGGCGCGCGATCTCGTCTTCCGGGTGTCGAACACACAAGCGCGCCTTCCGTCTTCGTCAACGCTCAGGGGATCGCGGCAACAGGGCCGCCTCGCCCTTCGTCATCAGATCCTTTGCCGGCAAAGATTAGGAATCGATAATAACTGATTCTTCTCAATGGGATGCGCCACGGGCCGACCGCGGGATCAAAACATCAACTTAGCCGCATCGATAGAAAAAATGATGTCAGGATGGCACAGCATTACAAGCCGAATGAGATTTCTGTTAACTGGCGGAGATATCAGGAGAAATTGTAATCCTCCTGTCGTAAACTCATGAACGTGACCGCTGCCGCTAAAACCCTGTTCTGCTGGAGTAGCTTGCCAGAATCGCTGCGATCGGTAATCGTCACGGATAAACAGCCGTTTCTGGTGTTTTTCCGTGATGAAAGATTAGAGCGTGAGCAAGCCACAAAGGACTTCTCGGACCCTTCAGCGTAGCGTCGATGAGACGATCGGCGCCCACGCGTCGACGATCAGTTCGCAGTTGCAGGCGATCAGCGAAGCCCTGTTTCCCCCGACCGCCAGCAAGACGCTGCGCCGCTTCACATCCGGCGAGGCGGCCAAGCTGATCGGCGTCTCGGATTCAACCTTGCGAAAGATGACGCTTGCCGGCGAAGGCCCGCAGCCCGATGTCGGCACCAACGGCCGGCGCCTCTATTCCTTGCGCCAGCTCAATGAGCTGCGTGCCCTGCTTGCAGCCTCCGCCCGTGGTCGCGAGGCGTATGACTTCCTGCCGCGCCGCAGGGAGAACGAACATCTCCAGGTCATCGCCGTCACCAATTTCAAGGGCGGATCGGGCAAGACCACGACATCGGTGCATCTTGCGCAATATCTTGCGCTGCAGGGCTACCGCGTGCTCGCCCTCGATCTCGACCCGCAGGCCAGCATGTCCGCCATGCTCGGCGTCATGCCGGAGACCGATGTCCGTTCCAACGAGACACTCTATGCGGCAATCCGTTACGATGAGGAGCGACGCCCCCTCTCCGAGGTCGTGCGCAATACCTATTTCGACGGCCTGGATCTCATCCCCGGCAATCTCGAACTCATGGAGTTCGAGCATACGACGCCGCGCGCGCTGATGCGCGGCTCCCGCGATGGCGAAGGCGTGTTCTTCATGCGCGTCGCCAAGGCGCTCGACGATGTTGCCGAGAGCTACGACGTCGTTGTCCTCGATTGCCCGCCGCAGCTCGGTTACCTGACCTTGAGCGGCCTTTGCGCAGCAACCTCGATGATCGTGACCGTGCATCCGCAGATGCTGGACGTGGCCTCGATGAGCCAGTTCCTGCTGATGACGCATGACCTTCTCTCCGTCGTGCGCGAAGCAGGCGGCGAGCTCAATTACGATTTCATTCGATATCTGCTCACCCGCTACGAGCCGCAGGATGCGCCGCAGACGAAGGTCGCGGCCCTCTTGCGCAATCTGTTCGACGATCACGTCATGATCAATGCAATGGTGAAATCGGCAGCGGTCTCCGATGCCGGCCTCACCAAGCAGACGCTTTACGAGATCGGCCGCGAGAACCTGACACGCTCGACCTATGACCGGGCCATGGAAGCCCTCGATGCTGTCAATGGCGAGGTCGAGACGCTGATCCGGCAAGCATGGGGGCGCACATGACGTTCTGCCCGACCGACGCCGATCTATCCGGTTTCAGCGGTGCACCCGATCTGTTGGGAGCTCCCAACAGAGGTTGCCACCGTCTGAGCGCCTGGCAAAAGTCCCTCCATCTATCGGTAGCCCATAAGCATGTTGGGAGCTCCCAACTGCGCTTTTCCGGCTTACGAGCTCTTGACTGGAAAGGAGAGAATTGATGAGCCGACGCGATACTGTCAATTCGATCTTCATGCGCAAGGCAGATACGCCGGCGCCTTCCGCTGGCGTCGAGAAGAACCCAGACCGCGTGCGCACCGGCGCCGTCTCAGCCATGGGTGCATCGCTGCAGGAAATGACGGAAGCTGCGCGTACCGCCGGCCGGCTGCAGGCGCAGATTTCCTCCGGGTTCTCCGTTCTTGAAATCGACCCGGCGGATATTTCCAATTCCTCGATCAGCGACCGTATCCCGGTCGAGCGCGATGTCGATTTCGATGCACTGGTAACGAGCATTGCCGAACACGGCCAGAAGGTGCCGATCCTGGTACGTCCCGACCCTCAAATGGAAGGGCACTACCAGATCGCCTATGGCCGTCGCCGTCTGCGTGCCGCGGCAAAGCTTGGGCTCAAGGTCAAGGCGATCGTTCAGAGCTTGAGCGACAACGAACTGGTGATTGCCCAGGGCAAGGAAAATCTCGACCGGCAGGATCTCTCCTTCATTGAGAAGGCGCTGTTTGCCCATCGTCTGGAAGAAGCAGGCTACCCGCGTGATGTCATTATAGCAGCACTCTCGACCGACAAGGCCGATCTCAGCCGTTACATCTCGGTCGCCCGTGGCGTACCGCAGACAGTGATCCTTGCGATCGGGCCGGCACCGAAGGCAGGCCGCGCCCGATGGTTGGCACTTGTCGATGCTGTCTCTTCCTCACCGATGAAGGTCGAGGCGATCATTGAGGACGATGCCTTTGCCGATCTAGACAGTGATCAGCGCTTGCAGCGTGTGCTGTCGAAAATGACGGCGCGCGATACGAAGAAAGCCCGCGATATCTGGAAAACACGGCAAGGACAGAAGGCAGCGCAAATCGAGCGCTCCGGCAACAAGACGCGCATTACTTTCGATGAGCGCATGGTGCCTGAATTTGCCGATTATCTCACCACCCGGCTGGATGAGCTCTTCGACGAGTTCGGCGCCGTCAGGTCACAACGATAACTGTTGGCGGGTTAAGCCGCTGACGAGGATTTGACTGTTAGGAAAAGGAGCCAATAGGCAAAGAAAAAGGCCCCCGAACAAACATCCGGAAGCCCTCTTCTCTCGTTTAGCACCTAGAGAATCGCACTTCCCGGAATCGCTGTCAAGGTTTTTGAACGCCGTTTTGGCGGGCGCCGATGATTTGCCTTTGTATAAGGTGAACCACGATGAATACGGGATTTGTGACGACGCCTTTCGGGCGGCGGCCGATGTCGCTTGCCTTGATGAGAGGTCAGCTTCAGGCCGAATCAGTTAAACCAGATAAGTCCGTGGACAAGTGGAAGGTGTTTCGCGACGTCTGCGAAGCACGCCCGCTGCTCGACATTTCTGATCGCACACTCGCTGTGCTGAACGCCCTTCTCTCCTTCTATCCCGAGAACCATCTCTACGGGGAGGCGAGCATGGTTGTCTTTCCATCCAACCGGCAGCTGATAGTACGGGCGCACGGCATTGCAGTCACCACGCTGCGCCGGCATCTCGCGGCTCTTATCGACGCCGGGCTGATCATTCGCAAGGACAGTGCCAACGGAAAACGTTTTGCCCGCCGCAAAACCTCCGGTGAGCTGGAGGATGCCTATGGTTTCAGCCTGGCGCCGCTTCTTGCCCGCAGCGAGGAACTCGCTGCCATGGCTCAAACGATCGAAGCCGACCGGATAGCACTCCGGCGAGCGCGCGAGCGACTGACGATCTGCCGCCGCGACGTCCGCAAACTGATCGACGCCGCAATCGGGGACGCCGTTCCCGGCAATTGGGACGAGATCGAGGCTGCCTATGCCCGTCACCTCGCATGCATGCCTCGCACTCCCAAAGCTTCCGATCTGGACAGCGTGCGGCTGAAGTTCGAAGAACTACGCACCGACATCGTCAACCTGTTGACGAATTTCGATAATTTCAAAAAAACGACCGCCAGTGTGGTCCAAAATGAACCGCACATACAGAATTCAGATATAGACTCTCTCGAATTAGAATCTTTACCGGTAGTGCAAGTGGAAACGCTGGAAGTCGCGACAGAGAGGGCTCAGTCAAACGGATCGCAGAAGATATTCCCTCTCGCCCTCGTCCTGCAGGCATGCCCGCAAATCAGCGATTATGCTCGGGAAGGGCCGATCCGAGGCTGGCGCGATCTCGTGACCGCTGCCGTCATCGTACGGTCCATGTTGGGGATCACCGCGGAGACCTATCAGGCAGCTTGCGAAAGCCTAGGCCGGGAAAATGCCGCTGTCGTTATCGCCTGCATGCTGGAACGGGCAACCCATATCAACTCACCAGGCGGCTATCTGCGTGACCTGACCCGTAAGGGAGCGCGAGGAGAGTTCTCGCTTGGTCCGATGCTGATGGCGCTTGTACGGCAGAACAGTCCGGTTGCGCGCAGGGCATGAACACTTCGTGAAACCGGGCGATTGCTGCGCGCCTTGACCGTTCATTCATATGGACATGGCTGCTAAAAGACCGCAAGCGTCGTTTTGGTAGCGGTCAGAGGAGCGACTGGAAGACTACATCCTTTTTTGGATGGAGAACAGGTGCCAGAAATGAAGGCTAGATTAACTTCCGCAATGGACGAAAAGACAGGACGTCTCAATGGCTTAGCTGAAGCGCTGTTTTCGGAAACGGTGGCGGACTTGCCGCAAATGCCTGAAAAACAACGTATAAAGCGCCCGAGGCAGAAAGCGTCGTTGACGTGAATTGGCCGGAGACGATAGGGGCAACAGGCCATCGCAGGCCAGAAGAGTATGGGAAAGTGAGGACGGACTTGAAACGGGCAGTGGATCTTTTCCTGGCTCTGGTGGCATCCCTGATCCTGATCATTCCGATCGGGGTCGTAGCGCTTTGCGTGCGCCTGACCTCTCCGGGACCGGCACTTTACTGGTCGAGCCGGGTGGGGCGCCGCAACGAGATCTTCCGGATGCCGAAATTCCGCAGCATGCGGATCGACACGCCCACGGTCGCCACGCATCTTCTCGACGATCCCTCCCGCTATTTGACACCGATCGGCGGTTTCCTGCGCAAGTCGAGCCTCGATGAATTGCCGCAGCTCTGGTGCATCCTGAAGGGCGATATGAGCTTCGTCGGCCCACGCCCGGCGCTCTATAATCAGGATGACCTGATCGCCCTACGCACGGCCGAAGGCGTCGATGCGCTGCTGCCAGGGCTGACAGGTTGGGCGCAGGTAAACGGGCGCGACGAACTGCCGATCCCGGAAAAGGTGAAGTTCGACGTTGATTATCTGCAACGCCGCTCCTTCTTCCTGGATATGCGCATTCTGGCAATGACTGTCGGCAAGGTATTGGGCAGTAAGGGCATAACCCATTGAGGCTACTACCCAAGGTTATAAACAGATTGCGTACGCGACTACCGATTATTCGGTTGCACTTGAGATCGAAAAGGACAAGAAGAAGTCAGGCGGGAATGATGGGTGGGCAGTATAAACATGCATGATGATCCTTCAAATGACGGATCAAAGACCAGCCAGTCCTGGATGTCGATGCAGGCACTGGTCGGACCGCTCTTGGCAATGCCGCGTCCGGCCAAGCGCATTCTTGCACTGATCGTCGATTCCAGCCTCTGTGTGCTCACCATCTGGCTTGCATATTGTTTCCGTCTCAATGAATGGACGGTGCTGACGGGCGTGCAATGGCTCGCAGTTCTCGTGTCGCTGTGTCTTGCGCTGCCGATCTTCGTCGTCATGGGCATGTACCGGGCGATCTTCCGTTATGCCGGCATTGCCGCCTTCCTGGCGGTGCTGAAGGCGATCGCGATCTATGGCGTTGCCTTCGCGACGATCTTCACCGCGCTCAGCGTTCCCGGCATCCCGCGTACCGTCGGCATTCTGCAGCCCTTCCTTCTGTTGATCGCGATCGGCCTTTCGCGCCTCGGCATCCGCTACTGGCTCGGCGATACTTATCAGCGCATCCTGCACAAGGGCGCGATGGCAAAAGTGCTGATCTATGGCGCGGGCAGTTCCGGCCGCCAGCTTGCCGCCGCATTGACGAACAGCGCCGAACTCAATGTCGTCGGTTATCTCGATGACGATCCGAAGCTCAAGGGCGGCATCATGGGCGGCCTGTCGATCTATGATCCCGCCGACCTGCCGGAGATCGTCCAGACGCTGAATGTCCACAACGTGCTTCTGGCCCTGCCCTCGGCAACGCGACAGCGCCGCAACGAAATCCTTGAGCAGATTCGCAAGGCGCGGGTGAATGTGCGCACGCTGCCGGATCTGACCGCTCTCGCGCAGGGCCGCATTGCCGTTTCCGATATTCGCGAGCTCGAAATCGAAGATCTGCTCGGACGCGAGGCCGTGGCGCCGCGCCAGGAGCTTCTCGACAAGGCGACACTTGGCAAGGTGGTGATGGTGACAGGCGCTGGCGGCTCGATCGGCAGTGAACTCTGCCGCCAGATCCTGCGCTGCGGGCCGACGCACCTCGTCCTCGTCGAGCAGAATGAATACGCCCTCTATGCAATCCATGGCGAGTTGTTGAAGCTTTCGGAACTCTATGAACAGAAGGTACAGATCGTGCCGATCCTCTGTTCGGTGCGCGATCGCGACCGCATGGAACACATCATCATGAGCTGGCGGCCGCAGACGCTCTATCATGCCGCCGCCTACAAGCATGTGCCGCTCGTCGAGCAGAATGCCGTGGAAGGCATCAAGAACAATGTCATGGGCACGCAGATCACCGCACAGGCGGCGGAAAAATATGGCGTGTCGAATTTCGTGCTGATCAGCACCGACAAGGCGGTTCGCCCGACCAATGTAATGGGCGCCAGCAAGCGGCTTGCCGAAATGGTGCTGCAGGCGCTATCGGCCGAAAAGCTGGCCGGCACGCACACCAATTTCTCCATGGTCCGCTTCGGTAATGTGCTGGGTTCCTCCGGTTCCGTCGTACCGCTGTTTCGCCAGCAGATCAGGGATGGCGGCCCGGTGACGCTGACCCATCCCGACATCACCCGCTACTTCATGACGATCTCGGAGGCCTCCCAGCTCGTCATTCAGGCAGGCGCCATGGCCGATGGGGGCGATGTCTTCCTGCTCGACATGGGCGAGCCGGTGCGCATTGCTGATCTCGCCCGTCGGATGATCGATCTTTCGGGCCTGACGGTTCGTAGCGACGAAAATCCCGAAGGCGATATCGAGCTGTCGGTCACGGGCCTGCGCCCCGGCGAAAAGCTCTATGAGGAATTGTTGATCGGCGACAATCCCGAGACGACGCAGCATCCGCGCATCATGAAGGCGCGCGAGGATTTTCTCTCCTGGCCGGAGCTTTCCAAGCGCTTGAAGGTTCTCGATGCAGCCCTCGACCGCAACGACATACCAGCCGCCCGCCTAATGCTCGCTGAACTCGTCTCTGGCTATGCCTCGACCGGCGAGGTGACGGATCTGGCGCTGAGCGCTGCCGAGGCCACCTCGGCAGCGTGATCAAAGCACGGCTTTGCGCGAGCGGGCCGTAACGGGGAGCCGACCGACACCTTCGATTGCGAGGTCGCTGCCGTCTTCTTCGCCAGGCTGCAACTGGCATGTCGCTCCTTGCCCGTGACGACGGCGGAGAGACGGCGGTGGTGGCTGTTCGCAAGCCGCGGAAGTCTGCCCTCGAGGGGCAGGACCTGCGAGCGTCGCAGCGGGTGAGCTGCTGTATCCGATCCCTATATCAGCGCAGGGGATACAGCTGGACGGACCCATGCGCTGGTCACAAGACCGCTCAGTCGACGAAGTCGACGACGACGCCGGGCTTCACCATGCTGGCAAGTTCCTCGACATCCCAGTTGGTCAGCCGCACGCAGCCGTGCGAGCCCGCCTTGTCGATCAGCGAAGGCTCCGGCGATCCATGGATGCCGTAGGTCGGCTCGGAAAGGTCTATCCACACCGTCCCGACCGGGTTGTTGGGTCCGTTCGGCAATTCTAGCAGCTTCTTGTTATGGCCCTGCTGAAAATTTACTTTGGGATTATAGACGTATTTGGGATTACGAGCGACACCGTTTACCTTGTGCCGGCCCGCAGGCGAGGGGTTGTCGTCGCTGCCGATCGTTGCCGGGTAGACTGCCAGAACAGATCCGTCTTCCGCAAAGGCCAGCACCTCGCCGCTTTTCCTGCGGGCTTCGATACGCTTGGCCTTCCCCTTTCTCGGCGTACCGATGACCGCAATGGAAATCGTTTCGCCGGGGGTGAATTGGGCCCCAGGGTTCAATGCTTTCAGCAGGTCGATATCCATATGAAAGCGCTCGGACAGCCGCTCGGCGACGCTTGTGTAGCCGAGATGTGTCATCCTCGCTTGCTTTGCGTAGTCCTTCGGAATGTTCTCGACGAGATCAGCGGCATCATCCGGTGCAATGACATATGGACCGATAACCTGCCGATCGTCCTGAAGGCGAGAGAGCATCTCCAGGTCGGGCCTTCCGTCGACCGGGAGGCGTTGCATGATCTCGAAGCCGGCAATCGCCTTGACGACGTTTTCACCGTAGAAGCCGTCGATCACCCCGGGCGATGCGCCGGCGCGATCCAGCAGCACCTGCAGATGAATGATGGCTGGATCCGGCGTCGTTGCCCTTTCACTCGGAGGGGCCGAGGAGATAGCATCAATCGACGCGTCATTGATGTTTTGAGCCGCAAGCGGCTGGGCGTTCCCGACACCGTGGATTGAAAGCGATATGAAGCCGCAAACGAGCATGGATCTGATCATGCTGTTTAAATCACGGAGGATAAAATGGTTCCCTCAGGACTTTTGCCGCACAGGTTCTTTTTGATCCGCAAAGGGCAGGCCGAGCGTGGCGGACCGCGCCGCAGTCCCCTCGACGGCATGACCGTGGGTAAGCCTGCCCTTTGCCCGTCTCACTCCACCAGCCTCTCCGGCAGCGACTTCAGCGGATAGGCTTGCCAGAAGAAGATGTCGGCGGCGGCCTGGTCGAAGGCGAAGTTGCGGGCTTCTCGGATCTTGCCGTCCTCGATGCGGAAGGCGAGCACCCAGATCGTATCGACATTGGCCGCGCCTTCGCGGTTGGACCAGCCCCGATGCATGTCGACCACCCAGTTCTCGTCAGCCATGAGCGCGATGAGTTCGGCGCGGAAGCCGGACTTGCCGAGTTCGCGGAAGAAGGCGGCGACTTCGTTCCTGCCGCGTTTGGTGCCGGCAAGTGGATGATGGCCGGGAATGTGCCATTCGATATCATCGGCAAAGAATCCGGCGACACGGTTCATGTCGCCGCTCGCATAGGCGGCGTAATAATCGGCAACCACCTGCTTGTTCTCATCGGGACTGGCGGCCATGGACCCGCCCGCGGAAAACAGCGCGAGCGAGATGGTGAGAGCCTGTGAAATACGCATGTCGATCTCCAATGAAAGAACACAAGGGGGCAAAACACCAGCATTTGCGGGCTTTTCCTTGGGTTCATTTGTTATTTGACCGGCATTTTCGCCGATCGGCTAAACGTCTATCTTCCGCAGGACAAAGATGTCCTTCGGTTCTCGAACCATGCTCCAATTCGTGACCCTGATGCCTCGGCTTCGGTCACAGAGTGGCGTTCGGCTCCCGGTTTCCCATTCTCCTTGAAGAGCGCAGCCCAGTCCTGCCGGGCTCGCTAGAACGACATCAGGACAACCGGGATATCGTCGACGCGCCTTCCGTGGTGCTGGTGCCGCGCGGCTCGTAGGCGCGCTGGTCACGCAGGATTTGGAAGGCGATCGTCAAAAGCTTGCGCGCAATCGCCACGCGCGCCTTGTTGGTTCCTCTGATCTTCAGATGGTCGTATTGGGCTCGAAGCTGCGCATCTGTAGCGATGGCGGGAGAAACCGCTTCCACGAAGGCCCAACGCAGCCACTTTTTGCCCTGCTTGATGATCTTGCCGTGGAAGGTCTTGCCGCCGCTCGAATAGGTCGACGGCACAAGCCCGGCATAGGCGGCAAGCTTCTTCGGGTTACGGAAGCGGGATATATCGTCAATCTCCGCGTCGATCAGCCGGGCGAAGAACTCGCCAATGCCGGGGATTGTCTTCAACACCTTCACATGGGCATTGGCCTTGGTCATCGCCCGGATCGTTGCTTCCGACTGCTTGATGCGCACGTCAATGTCGCCGATGAAGTCGAGGCCACGGTCGATCTGGACGCGGTCGATCTCTGAGACGTTGACCTGCGCCAGCTGAATGCGGCCGGCCTTGCCGAACAGATCGCCGAGCTTCTTCAGCTGTGCCGTTTGCTCGGGATAGCGATCAAACACCGTGACAATGCGGTTCTTCGTCATCGTGCGCAGCCGCACGTAAAACATCCGCTCGCGCAGCGCGACGCGCAGTTCTCTTGCGCGTTCGCCAGGTGCCCAGGCCTCCGGCACCAGGTCGGCCCGCAGCAGATGCGCCAGCACCGTGGCATCGATCTTGTCGGTCTTGATCTTGGCGTCGGCGATCGCCTTGACCTTCAAGGGATGGGCGAGAACGACATCATCACAAATGTCGTCGAGCCAGTCGTACATCGCCATCCAGTTGCGCGTCGCTTCGACAACCGCATGCGAGTTCTCGCGGTACCGCTCTAGAAACCCACCGAGCGACTGGCGATCGTTCTTCACGCGGCCGGATCGCAGCGTCTTGCCACTGCTATCCTGCACCACAAGGTGGCTATAGGATTTGTGGTAATCCACGCCGATATGGTAATTATAAGAGGCAGTCATGCTTCCAACTCCCTTGTTGAGATCTGCGAAACCCCAACAGGATAAGCCGAAAGGCTGGAAGTGTGACTGTCCCTCGATCATCACCTGCATCTCAGTGATCCGTTCTCTCAATGGGCGCGGCCTCTTTCATGCCACCTCCTTGGGTAGAGAGGGATTGCTCAGCGGGACGCCTTGGCACGCTCCGCGGCACGGTTCACCAGGCTGCGGTCGCCGGTCTCATGCGTCGGCGTCATCACTAGCCGCGTGACCTTCCAGGCGCCGTCGCGCTTAGTGAGCTCGTACCGATAGTGGCCCATCAGCGACCAGCTATCGGCATCAATGCGATGAACGGCCTGGAAATCGGCCTCGGCTAATGCCGCCCTATCGCCCGCCGCGACGATCGCGTGATTGGCGACAAGATGCAGCGTCCGGTCGAAGCCCGGCAGGAAGCCCGACCATTGGGCAACGATCTCGTCGGCGCTCTGGCTTGTCGCTTGCCCGCCCCAGAGGCCGGTATAATCGAGCGTCACCTGATCGGCGAAAGCCCCGCGCACACGGCTCCACTGGTGCCGATCGGCGCCGGCGGCGATGTCGGTGATCGTGTCGATGATGGCCATGCGGTCGTCGATGCCGATCGGCTCGGCGCCCGCTATATCCGGGCAGGCAAAGGGGGCGCAGATCGCCGCCACCAGGGTCAGGCGTTTCATCGGTCTCTCCTTGAATGGCGGGCTGGGGACGGTCGGGTCAGGGCTTGTTGAAGCGCCGGAAATGCTGGGCCGCGGCATCGGCAGCACGCGAGACATCCTCCGGATTGTCGTAGAAATCGAACTGGCTGACACTGTCGAGCCAGAGCTCGGAGGCGTCACTCGTCAGTAGCGAGAAAAAGGCATGGGCGCCCTGCGGCACGGCGGCCGCCTCCGAATGAACGATCAGCAGCGGCTTGTCGAGGCGGCTGGCGAGCGCGACGGAATCATAGGTCAACCACGGCTCCCAAGAGGCGAGGTTGAACTTGTTGTCATATTCGCGGATCAGCCCGCGGCCGGTCTCAGTGTAATAGGGGATCTGGTACATGAGCGCCGTCTCGTCCGTCATGCTGGCGGCCGTGATGAGCTGCGGCGTGCCGTTCCGTTCGGCCTCTTCAGCCCGGCGTGACAGCGCGATCAGCCTGTCGACGCCATCCTTGCCGCCATAGACCTGCTCGACGATGCCGCCATTGTGCAGCCAGGGGGCGACCAGCGACACGCTCCGGAAATGGGCGTTCCCGGTCGCGGCCGCCGCCATATAGCCGGCCGATGCACAAATGCCGAGACCCGTGATCCTGGACGCATCGATCTCCGGCAGGCTGGCCAGGTAGTCGGCGGCGGCCGAAATATCTTCGGTCTTGGCGGTCGGGTCTTCCTTGAAGCGGATATTCCCGCCCGATTGTCCCCAGCCGCGGAAATCGAAGGCGAGCGCCACGAAGCCGCGCTCGGCCATCTCGCGGGCATAGAGGCCCGACATCTGCTCCTTGATCGACGTCCAGGCACCGGTGACCAGCACGCCGGGGCGCTTCTCTCCGGGTCGGGAATCGGCTGGCAGGTAGAGCGTGGCGGCGAGTGTCGTTCCCTCGTTCTCGAAGGAGACCTGCCGCGTCTGAATATCGGCGGCAAAGGCGTTCGCGCTCATCAAGGCCGCAACAATCGTCGAAAGAGCAAGGCGTCTCATCGCAAATCCTCCATCCGCTCCTCATTGCGGTCGAAGGGAATTTGGCAGGGATGAGCGCTGGCAGCTGGAGCCATTCTTGGCGATGGGTGGGTATTTCTTGCGCTTTGTGGCTGTCAGTCCATGCGGAAGGCGGCTGGTGTGATGCCGACATGGCGCCGGAAATGCCGGCCGAAGCGGGAGACGTCGTCGTATCCAACGCGGGCTGCAACCACCGCGACTGGTAGCCGCGTCGTCTTCAGCAGGATCTTTGCACGCTCCATCCGCTCGTGGATGACATATTGGTAAGGCGATATGCCGACAGCCTTGCGAAAAGCGCGCACGAAATGAAAGCGGCTGATCGCGGCCTCAGAAGCGATCTCGTCCAGCGACAGATCTTCGGCGATATTGTCATGGATATAGCTGACGGCGCGCTTCAGGCGCCGGTCATCGATCGTTGCCGCCCCATCCGTGCGCGGCGACAGCAGATGCGCAAGATGGGCGGCAAGCGCGAGCTCCATCGTCTCGCGATAGAGCGATGCCGGTTCCGCGGCTGTCGAGACCGCCTGGCGCGCCAACTCTGCGAGCAGCGGATCGATGCGGCCGACAACCGGGCCCACATCCTGTGCCCGGTCGAAGCCAACATCGACAAGCAATGGATCGGTCAGTTCGAGCTTCAGATAGGAGAGGGCCGCATCATATTCGCAGATGCCGGATGTACCTGCCGGCAGGATCCAACCGTCGCCCGCGGCAAGCGGAA
This sequence comes from Hyphomicrobiales bacterium, assembly GCA_900470965.1. GTDB lineage: Bacteria > Pseudomonadota > Alphaproteobacteria > Rhizobiales > Rhizobiaceae > Rhizobium. The sequence continues at coordinate 107,872 of UCCS01000009.1, read as the reverse complement.
TGGGCTTTCGCCTGTCTGATCCGACGGCGATGCGGTGGCCCGGCTGATCGGTGAGGAAGAGGCCGACAGCCATGCGTGGCAAGACGAATGCACCACCGCCGGGCGGCACATCAAAGCTTTCGGCCATCAGTCGCTTTTGCGCTGTGCGCGCCCGCAATCCGCTCATCGAGTTGATGTTAGGCCGGACAGCGTGAAATTCAATCGGATGACGGTCCGTTCACGGCTTCGTCAGAAGTCTGAGCGTGAAAATCGGCGCCGCCTCGTGCTGGATATAAACGTGGGGACAAAGTTATGGCCATTATAAGATGTGAGCTCTAATGCCCGGCATAGAATTTGTCCGTAAGCCCTCGGTCTGGAAACCGGCCGAGGGCGTTTCATATTGGCCGCCAGCCCCTATCGGAGCGCCGGGCAGCCGCGGACATTGGCAAAGCTGATCTCGCCGGGACCTCGCCGTGTCCAGCCCTGAACGATCACACGCCGCGGCGTGACGTCGACGACGCGAGCGCGGCGGAAGCCGAAATCACGTGCCTTGTCCTCTGCCCATCGCGGATCGCAGCTACCGCGCGGCGGACGACCCCAACCGGGCGGCGGCGCGGGAGGCCTGCCCCAATCCCTGTCAGGTTCAAAACGGGGCGGCGGGCCTCTGTCGTAACCCTCGTAATATTGCGCAGACGCGATGCTCGACGTGGAGGCTACAGTGCCAAGGGCAAGCAGAATGCCGATGGCAGATTTCGTGAAGTTTATCATCAATCCAATTCTCGTTTGGGGCACACGCCTGCGGAGGGTAGGGCACATCGTGGCAAACTGATGGCCAAGCGTGCTGTCGCCACGCGGTGAGATAATTCGCTGTGCAAGCCCAATGGGCTAATGTCGCCTTCCTGCTTCAGTGCAACGGCGTGCCGTTCTGTAGGGCACCGCAGATGGCGGGCATGATCGAGCTATCACGTCAGCAAAGTTATAGCAGGTCGCAGTGTTCGCAGACCCCGCCGAGGCCGGGCGAGGTCGCATTCGCTGATCTCAGCTCAGCGTTTCTGCAAAAAGTTCGAGCAGGCGCTTCCAGTGCCGCTCAGAACCTTTTTCGCTGTAGGTCTCGCCGCGATCGGGAACGGTCCAACCATGCGACATGCCGATATAGTTCTCAATGATGTGGTCGACGCCGCCCGTGCGGAGCGCCTCGGCAAGCCGCGCGGACTGTTCGGGCGGAAAGCTGCCATCGACGCCTGCAATGCCGACATAGACGCGCGCCTTGATATCGCCGGCGAGGCGATGCGGACTGTCGGGCGCCTCGCTTGCCAGATTGCCGCCGTGGAAACTTGCAGCTGCCGCGATCCTGTCGGCATAAGTGGCCGCTGCCGTCAGCGCCCGGCCGCCGCCCATGCAATAACCGACGGCGCCGACCGGACCGGAAACGCCTTCGGCTTCGAGCATGTCAAGGAAGGCTTGGCTGTCCCTCTTCGTCATCTCCTGCGTCGTCTCGCGGATCATCTTCATGATCTCGGCGCGCGAGGTCTCGTTGCCGAAGGAGGTGCCGTCGAAGGGGCCGTAGGAGCCGAACCGGTAGAAGAGATCGGGCAGCAGCACGATATAGCCGGCATTCGCCAGACGCTCGCCCATGATGTCGGTTGCGTCGCGCGGTCCGAGTGCATCCATATAGTAGAGAATGCCGGGCAGAACCTTGTCCTCGCTGCCGTCAGGGCGGAAAAGTGACGCCTTGGCAACGCCGTCAGCTGTGGTGATTTCAATATCGCGTTTCATCGACCAATCCCTTTGATTTTATTGCTGGCAGCCGCAAAGCCGCCGCCGCCAATCTGGCAAAGGCGGGCGACAGTCTCAAGACACGAATGCGTGGCGGAATCCTCGTTCCCTTATAACTGAGGGGGCGTATCCGGCCCTCAAGCTCACAGGGATTTCGTGGTCAAGCGGATCGCCCAGCCTATCAGGCTTCCATCAAGCCAACCTACGCTCAGACCGATGATTTTGAACACTTGAGTGAAGTTCGATGCTGCGCGGCTATGATGCTGAGAAGAGAGCGAACACGTCGTTGGCGCACGACCCGCAATACTATTACGCGCCGAGCGCAGGCCGTTTGGAAAACGAAATCAGTTCCTTGACATGAGTGGCAATCCGCCCTTCACGGCTGGCGTGTTCTGCTTCCCAACCGAATTTCCACGCGTCATGTCGCGCAAGCCAATCGCCGAGGGCGCTGGTGTCACCAATGGGTATCCTGTGAGCTTCTAGATACGGGTTCTCGTGCGCCTTCAATCCGAGCACTCGAGCTCGTGAACCCGCTTCCTGCAAATCGATCAGCTCTTCAATAGTCATACGCAACCTCATCGATGCGATGAGGCTAACATCATCGGCCGCTAACGCAAGTGATTGCTAATTAATGGGTTAATCCGCAAAGATTTGGCTGGACGGCAATCTGATCGAATGAGCAAGCCAGCGCTGATAGGATTGCACGCCATCAGCATTCTTTGCGCCCCGGGCGGTTATCAAAGCCGGTTTTGCGGGGGCAGGGGGTCGATGTCCGATGAAGTAATCCAGCCCCGTCCGTCATAGGCCAGTTCACCGTCCATGAACTTGCGGTCAGCAATACCCTCGAAGAGGTTTAGCCTCTCCATGAGCCCCTGGATCATATCACCGGTAGAGGAAGGAAGAGCATCGCCCGCGATGCATACGGCCTGATGCAGGCTGCCTTCCGCCATGACGAGAAGAGCATGAGTGCCACAAAGGCGGATCTTGCCGGGCACGGTTACGAGCGACATTTTGGCCTCCTACAAAGTTACGGGAGAGTGTTGCTGCGTCTCCTGAAGGCTAGGGAGCGATGGTTAATCAAAGATTAATCAATCAATTTGGCAATCGGTTGATCCCCCACCTCAAATTGACGTAGCGCAAGCCTTGGAAGTCTATGTTCGCACTCGGAGCGACAAGGCTGCAAAAAATACTGCTAATCTGGTGACGACTGATGCGATTGCCGAACATCCAGATTTGTTGAGCTCTGCCGGATCTTCCACGCAGCCATGCAGAACTCGGGCGTGCATTCCGCCGCGATCAATGGCATGAGTGGCGGGAACACCGGGCCGAGGCGTTACCGGACCGATCCGTGCAGCGAGGGCGGCGCGCGATCAAGGGAGGAATTGGGTAACGCGCTTGAGGCCGGCGAGCTCCTGAGGGGACATGACATTGACGTCGAAAGCTGCCGCAGCCGCAAGGTACATTCTTGCCTATCTGTCTTGGCCACTGGTGTTTTTCTCCGGCCTGACGGGCGCCCATTTCGCCTTCGCCGGCGATCGGCCGATGGTCGCTTTTTCGGCCGTTTATGCGGGCGAGGTCCTGCTTCTCTTCCTGCTCGAACGCACCATTCCCTATGAGCAGCGCTGGCTCGAGGCGGATGGTGAAACGGCCAACGATATCGCCCACACGGTCCTGACCAAGGGCCTGGTGCAGCTGGCAGCACTCTCGGCAGCGATCTTTCCGATGCTCGCCGCCGGCCTGCTGCAGCCGCTCGCCGCCATGCAGTTCAGTCTCTGGCCCTCATCCTGGCCGATGATCTTCCAGGCGGCCCTCGCCGTCATCATCGCCGAGTTCGGCCTCTACTGGGCGCACCGCATCGCCCATGAACGGCTGTTCTTCTGGCGCTTCCATGCGCTGCACCACAGCGTCACCCGCCTCTGGGTCATCAATACCGGCCGTTTCCACGTCATCGATTCCCTGTTCAAGATAGCGTTGAGCCAGATCCCGCTCTACCTGCTCGGCGCCCCGCTGCCGGTCTTCTGGTGGCTCGGCGCCGTCACGGCCTTCATCGGCATTCTGACCCATTGCAACGTCGACATGCGGACGGGCTTTGTCGATTTCGTCTTCTCGACGCCCCGACTTCACCGCTGGCACCATTCGAAGGATCTGCGCGAAGGTAATACCAATTACGGTGAGAATGTCGTGCTGTTCGACCAGCTGTTCGGCACCTATTTCAATCCCGACCGCCCATCCTCGACCGATATTGGCATCAAGGGCCAGATCGCCCCCGGCTTCGTCAGCCAACTGGCGCAGCCCTTCACCAAGGATGGCGTGCGCCAGATCCTCGGCCGTCAGCCCAAACGCGGCTGAGAACGGTCTTTGCCGTCATCATTTCATGACAATCCGCCCGTAAGAGCCTGCCAAACCTCGACGGAGACGGAGCGGCGATGACGACGTTGAAACAGGTTGCGCTGAGGGCCGGATGTTCGATGGCAACGGCAAGCCGCGTGCTGAACCTCAGCGGTCCCGTCAGCCAGGCGGCGACACTTCGCGTGCGCCGTGCTGCAGCCGAAGTCGGCTATCGTGCGGCCGCACCGTCTGCCCGCAGCGGCCGCCGGCCCGTTATCGGCGTGCTGGTGCCAAGCGTGACCAATCCGGTTTTCGCTTCGTCCCTCTCGGGCATCCAGAACCGCATGCTGATTGCCGGCCACAGCGTTCTCATCGCCCAGTCGAATTACGATCCCGATCAGGAGGCCAATGCCGTGGCAGGGCTTCTCGGTGAGCGGCCGACCGGGCTGATCCTGACGGTCTGCAATGGTGAGACAAGCCCGGCATTGGCGCAGGACCTGCCGCCGACAGTACTGCTTGGCAGCTCTCCAACGGCCCGATATCCTGCTGCCGTCACCGTCAACAATTATGCGGCTGGCTGCCGGCTGACCGAACATCTCTTATCCATGGGCCACCGGCGCATCCTCTATGTCTCGGGCAGCTTCAGGGGTTCAGACCGTGCGCTTTTGCGCTACCGCGGCTATCTGCAGACGATGGAGGCAGCGGGCGTGGCCCCGCTCGAAGCGCTAGAGGTGCCCTTCGTCATCGGCTACGACCAAATGGATCTCGGCCAGGCCTTGCGGACATTTGCCCCGACCGCCATCATCGGCTCGAACGATCTGATCGCGCTTGGCGTCATCGGCGCCATCCATCGCGAGGGCTTGCGTGTTCCCGACGATATCTCGGTCGCCGGCTTCGACGGCATCGCCATCGGCAAGCTCATCAATCCGACGCTGACCTCGATCGAAATGCCCGATCTCAGCATGGGCGCGACGGCAGCGTCGTTGCTGCTCGATATCGTCGAGAATGATGCGCCATTGAGACACCTGGAATTGTCGCATGCCTTGCGCCCAGGCGGCACGGTGCGAAACCTCCAAAACGAAGAAACCGCCGCACCCCGTGGATGCGGCGGTTCCGGATCGAGACCGCGGGCGGCTTGAGCCGCGACTTAACGGCGAGATTTAGCTGCGCGGCAGCATGCCTTCGACGTCGGAGGCTGCGTCGTCGAGAGCTTCCTTCGGCTCGGCCGAGCCATCGACGATGCGCGACAGGTTGTCGACGATCGTCTGGGTGACCTTGACGCCATTGGTGCCGGGGAAGGCGTACCACGGGATCATGCGCGGCATCTGGCTGAGGCCTGCCTGGAAGAGCGGGTTCTTCTTGTAGAAGTCGCCGAGATATTCGGCGGACTTGGCGGCAAGCTCGTTGTTCGGTACATAACCGGTGCCGGGAACGACGACGGAGGCGCCATAGGGGCCGGCTGCGAACTTGGCGAACTTCCAGGCGGCATCCTGCTTGGCGGCATCCTTGGCGAGGATGACGACGGCGTTGCCGCCGGTCGGCAGATGGCCCTTGTCCGGATCGATCAGCGGGATCTGGGCGGTACGCAGATCGAACTTGGTGCCGACATTCTTGATCGTGTTGACGAGTGCGCCGGTCGTCTGGAATTCGAAGCCGACCTTGCCGGCTGCGAAGGCCTGTTCGCCGGCTGCCTTGGTGAAGACCGGCATGCCGCCTTCCTTGACGAAGCGGCTGATCAGTTCGACGGCTTTCTGGCCTTCCGGACCGTTGAAGGCCACCTTCTGCTCGTCATCGCTCAGCATCTTGCCGCCGGCACCGAAGAGCAGGGCGGAGAACATCCAATCGTCGCCCTGCCAGCGGAAGTCCATGCCGTCGACGCCGTTACCGAGCGCCTTGATCTTGCCGGCGAGCGTGATGACTTCGTCCCAGGTCTTCGGCGGGGTGTCGGGATTGCCGCCGGCTGCCTTCACGAGATCGGCATTGTAATACATGATCGGGTTGGAGGTGGCGAAGGCAAGGCCCACCTGCTTGCCGTTGACCTGGGCGAGGTTCAGGATCGTGTCCGAGAAGCCCTTCTCGGCCATGTTACCTTCCTTCTGAACGAGCGGCGTCATGTCGATGGCGACATTGCGCTCGTTCAGCATGCGCAGGCGGTTGAGGCCGATGAACGTGATGTCGGGCATTTCAGACGTGCCGGCCTGGCGCAGGATCAGCTGGATACCATCTTCATAGGTCGCCGAGGGAGCGGCGAACTGGATCTTGATATCAGGGTTTTCTTCCATGAACTTCTTCGAGATCGTGTCCATCACGTCTTTGAAGAAGCCCGGCATCGGGTAATGGATCGTCAGCGTCGTTTCGGCGTGGGCCGGCAGTGCCGCCGCCACGGACAGAGCCGCTGCTGCGAGGAACTGGGTGAAATGCTTCATCGCTCGTTCTCCTGGGTTCAGCCGGTCAGCCTTTGAGACCGGTCATGGTGATGCCCTCGACGAAACGTTTCTGCGCGAAGAGAAAAGCTGCAACGAGGGGAATGGTGATGATGATGGTAGCTGCCATCAGGGCGCCGTAGTCGTCGCCGGCTTCCGCGGCGCGGAAGTTCATCAGGCCGAGCGGCGGGGTGGCGTAACCCGGCTTGCTGATGACGATCAGCGGCCAGTAGAGGTCGTTCCAATGGGCGACGACCGAAAAGATCGCGAAAGCCGTGACCGCCGGCCAGGCATTCGGCACGATGACGCGTGAGACGATGCCGAGCTCGGACATGCCGTCGAGACGCGCAGCATGGATCAGGTCGTCCGGCATGGCGCGGAAGAACTGCAGGAACAGGAAGATCGCAAAGACAGAGATGGTGAAGGGAGCGACCAGCGCCGTATAGCCGTTGAGCAGCGACAGGCTGTCGAAGGCGACGTAGAGCGGCAGCGCCGTCGCATGGATCGGCACCAAGAGGCCGAGCAGCACGAGCACCATCATCATGCGGCCGGCACGGAACTTCAGCTTCGCCATGGCATAGGCGCAGGGGATCGCGACCAGCACCTGGAAGACGAAGATCAGCGCGCAGACCACTACGCCGTTCCACAAGAGCGTGCCCATCGCTACCTTGTCGAGCGCCTTGGTAAAATTCTGCACGTAGTAAAACTGCGTCGGGATCAGCGAAAGCGCGGCTGTGAAGATGTCGTCCTGCGACTTGCCGGCGGCCGATATCATGAAGATGTAGGGCGCGAGGAAGATGACCGCGCCGAGTATGAGCAGTGCCAGACGTACGAGCCGGCCGGGAGTGAAGCTGGAGCGCGTCTTCATGAATAGTGCACCCGCCGGTCGAGGAAGCGGTATTGCAGGAACATCATAACCACGAGGATGGCGAGGAAGACCACGGTCATGGCCGAGGCATAGCCAACCTTCATGTAGACGAATCCCTCCTGATAGATGGTGAAAAGCAGGACTTCGGAGGCGTGATTGGGGCCGCCATCCGTCAGCGTCTTGACCGTCTCGAAGGTCTTCACGGCGTTGATGATGCTGATCGTGGTCACAAAAAGCGCCGTCGGCCCGAGCATCGGCCAGGTGACGAGGAAAAAGCGGTCGAGCGAGGATTTGGCGCCATCGATTTCGGCGGCGGCATAGAGTTCTCGCGGGATCGCCGTCAGCCCGGCGAGGAACAGCACCATGTTGAAGCCGACCGTCTGCCACACACCGATGATGGAGAGGCTGTAAAGTGCTGTTGCCGAGGAGCCGAGCCAGTTTGGTTTCGGCAGGCCGACGAGACCGATGAGCGCATTGAGCGGACCGATCGTCGGATGGAAGAGATATTGCCAGACGGTCGCCATGGCGACGATCAGCGAGACGACGGGGAGGAAATAGGCAGTGCGGAAGAAGCTCTTTCCCCAGCCCTCGCTCTCGATCAGCATGGCCACACCAAGGCCGAGCAGGATCGAGACGGGTGCCACGATCGCCGTATAGACCGTGGTGTTCCATAGCGACTTGCGGAAGGTGCGGTCGGCAAAGAGCTCGGCATAGTTATCGAAGCCGACGAAACGGAACTTGCCGACGCCGAGTTCGAAATCGGTAAAGCCGAGGAAGACGACGGCGACGATCGGCAGCAGCACGAAGAGGACGATCAGGATAATCGCTGGTAGCGTCAGCAGCCAGGCCGTCTGTGCCTCGCGTCGCTCATGCCTGACGGATGGTGCGACCGATCGGATCTCGCCTGCGGCAATACTAGCCATGGGCCTTCTCCCTGCTGGTATCGGCGGAAAGTGCGGCAGTGCGCAGCCGGCGGCCGTCGGGTGCAAAGACCATAGCCTTGTCGGGTTGAAAGGAGAGGGCGACGGGCATGCCGGCAGAAAGGCCTGCGGCATCAGCAGGCGCAAGCTTGGCAAGTACGGCCTCGCCGATTGCATCGAGGCGGCAGAACAGGATCACCTCGGAGCCGAGGAATTCCATGCGCTCGATGCGGCCGGGAAGTGAGGTCTGGCCCTCAGCCGCAAGCCGCACGAACTCCGGACGGATGCCGATCGTCACGTCGGACCCGGCAGGATTGGCTTCTTCCAACGTGAGCCTGATATCGCCGAAAGCAATCGTTCCGCCATCGGCGCGCGCCGGCAAGAGATTGATGCGCGGCTGGCCGACGAAGCGGGCGACCTCGACATGAGCAGGATCGTCATAGATGACCTGCGGAGGCGCCAGCTGCAAAAGCTGGCCGCCGATCATCACGGCGACGCGGTCGGCCATGGAGAGCGCCTCGGCCTGATCGTGGGTGACATAGACGGTCGGCACGCCGGCGCGGCGATGTAATTCGACGATTTCGCCGCGTGCATGGACGCGCAGATTGGCATCGAGGTTCGACAGCGGTTCGTCCATCAGAAAGACGCTCGGATGGCGCACCATGGCGCGGGCGAGCGCCACGCGCTGCCGCTGGCCGCCCGACATCTGGCCAGGCTTGCGCTCCAGGAGATGGTCGATCTTCAGGGCTTTGGCCGTTTCCTGCACATCGCGGGAAATGCCCGAACGAATGGCGCGGTAGCCGGGCAGGACAGGACCAAGGAAGGGAAGACGCTGAATGCGGCTTAAGCGCCGCATGGCAAGCGGAACGGCGATATTCTGGCCGGCCGTCAGATGTGGATAGAGCGCGTAGGACTGAAAGACCATGGCGATGTTGCGGTCTGCGGCCGCCACATTGGACATTTCTCGCCCGCCGATGAGGATCTCGCCGGTGTCAGCATGGTCGAGGCCGGCAAGGATGCGCAAGAGCGTGCTCTTGCCGCAGCCCGAAGGGCCTACAAGCGCGATAAATTCGCCCGGCTGCACATCGAGGCTGATGTTCCTGAGAATGGCGTTGTCGCCATAGGATTTGGAAATGGCCGAAAGCGTCAGCGGGCTCATTGCGCCGGCTCTTTCTGCACCTTGTGGACCTCGTGCGGATAGACTTCGGCGACCACATCGTCGAGCACATGTGCCTTCATGCCTGATATGGTGACGATCTCGCTCGTGACGCCGTCGCCGAGATCGTGAAGCACGGCTCCAACAAGCTTCTCGCCCGGCATCTCACGCTCCATCGCGCCAATGATGAAGGCAGCGGACGGTCCCCAGATGAGCGAGGTATCGTTGAAACGGCCCTTCCAGGCCCAGTGCAGGTGGCCGCTGGCATAAAGCGCGACATCATGGGCGGCGATCAGATCGTAAAGCCTCTGACGCTGGGCCGGGCGGATGCTCCAGTAGCCGGTATCGCCTTCATCGGGCGTATCGACGAAGAGCGGCTTATGGGCAAACATCGCGATGCGCCGGCCGGCCCGCTCGGCAAGCGCCTTTTCCAGCCATGCGAATTGCGTTTCCTGCTCGTCATTCTCCATGCCCATCAGCAGGCTGTCGAGGCCGATGAGGCGCCAGTTGCCGGCATCTTCCAGCCAGTAATCGGGGCCGACGAGGCTGCGCCAGCGGCTGAGCCTTGTCGCATCGACCGGCTGCAGCGAACCCGGCAGATGGCCGACATCATGATTGCCCGGAACGATCAGCATCGGGATCTTTACCTGCTGCATCAGTTCCATGCAGAAGGTCAGATCCTCGTCCTTGTCGGCGCCATCGACGGCGAGATCGCCGGTATGGATGACGAGATCCGCACCGCTGCCGTTGACCCAATCCGCAAGCGGCTGCCAGTTGCCGTTGAAATGCGGTATCGAGGGGCTGAAATGCGTGTCGGTGATCTGGACGATCTTCATGCCGGCGCTCTCCAATAGGGCCTGCGGCAGTTTCCGGCGGCAGGCAATGCTCATGCCGCCTCTTTAGAGCGCCCCAATGTCAGGCGGGTTACAAGCGTTTCCACCCTTGTTCCAATTGTGTCGTGTAATTGTCATGAAGGGCGGATCGCGGCTGACGCCAAAGCCGCAATGTATCGGCAATCCATCGGCCCTATCCATCTTGGCGAGGATAAATCCACGCGCAGAGGACCGATCGATGAAGACAGGGAAACGGAGTTGGCCGCGGCCAATTCTTCTCGACTGCGCCCGGCCACGTTCATGCTGGCAGCCTGTGCCTCGCAGATCATGAAGAGCTATGTCGGCGTGCCGATCAGCAGCGTCATGCTGGATTACGGCCCGCCCGACAATGTCTATGAGATGCGCCCTGGTGAGCGGGCCTATCAATGGCGCAAGGACAAGGTGGTCTCCGGCAGTTCCAGCGGCGAGGTACGCCAGACGCGCCGCGGCGAACGTTACGAAGTGACGGAGACGCCTGGTCATGTCGAGCGGACGGAATATTTTTACACTTTCTACACCCGCAATTCCGGCGGCGAGTGGTATGTGACGAGCTTCAGGCAGCCGCAGCTCGAGTGCGAGTGACCCGCCCCTACGGCTGGCGATCGCCACGTCGGAAGTCACCGCCACGCAGCCGATTGACCTGTCGTTGATATCGGGCAGCGTGACCCAGCAGCATTTTATCGATTGGTTTCTCGGGTCCTTAAGCGCCGTCTGGCAAGCTTCTGCTGACGATGGAGAGACCATGACCCGCAAAAGCTTCGCGATATATAGCAGCGTGTTCACCGCGCTGTGGATTGCCCTCATCGGCGGTTTTCCGCTTCTCCTCTTTGCTGCCGTCAAGACAACCGCCTGCGCGGCCGACACCTGCGGCGCCGTCGCTCTGGTGTTCGGCCTGTTTGGCCGCATCATCCTGGTATTTGTCTACGCCGTCGCAATGCTGACGTTCATTGCGAGGCGATGCGCGCGCGCGGGCCTGAGCGTCTTGTGGACGCCTGCCGCGGTGCTGTGGCTGCTCGCAGCCCATGATGTTCTTCTTGCCGGGTTCAATTTCTGGGCCGTCGGTTTTTCCCTCGGCCTATTCTCCTTCAGATTTCCCGTAACGCTGCTCTTCTTCTTCGCCTTCATCATCTTCCTGTCCATCTGGAAAGGAGAGGATGAAAACCGCGCCGGCGCGCTCACGATCTCCTGGCGGTTTGCGGGCGTCAGCGCGTTTGTCTCGACGATGATCTCCGCGGTCATCTGCATCCCGATGGTCGCATCATTCGGCTGGATCGTGGGCTTGCCGCCGGGGTCCACCATTGACCTGATGTTTCTGATGGATCGCATTCTGAGCCTCAGGCTCGGGGAACATTGGATCACATATGTCAACGAGCTATGGATACTTCTTACCATCTTCGTCAGTGCGCTAGGGTATCTGGTCGTTAGCCAAAGACGCGCGGATGGACGATCAATGCCGTCGGATCCGAAGCCTGTATGAATTGTCCTGACGATTTGCGGGCCGGCGTTGGCGTAAAATTACAGAACGGTTTCGATATCAGTCTCACGAAATTCGTTATCTGTCGCCAGAATAGGAACGCCATAGTGTTTCGCACAGGCGTAGTGGAGGCAGTCGCCAAGGTTAAGGCCTCTGCGGCTGGCGCGATACCGATGCGCAGCTGAAAGAGCGAGGCGCGTTGTTTCACGAGCCGGGGGAAGGTCGCGGATCTCGATCCTACGAGCCTCCAGAATTCCATCTGCAGCGCTTCCACTGCATCAGGGGCAAGCCAAACTTGTCGGGTCGCGCGAGCCCCAAAGCCGCTTCGAGCATTGCGACAGGAGAGGTGAATGGGTCGCGCGCCGCCGCGATCGCATCGGATACCCGCTTGGCCTCCGGTTCATCCGACAGGAGGGCGATGATCGCGCAGACCTCGATGAACATCAGCCTTCGTCCCACAGGGAATCAATGACCTCACGGGAAAGCGGCTTGCGGGAGGATTGTGTCAGGGAAATGCCATGCTTCTTCCTGAGCCGGGCTGCAGTCTCGGCCGGGCTCTCGCTCCTGGTACGACGTTCGATAGCCTCTTTCATGGCGATCACAATCGCATCAGTCATACTGACCCCGGCCATGGTGACGAACTCCCGCGTCAGAGCATCCGCCTCTGCGTTGTTGTTGTTGATGGCCATCGCCAGCTCCATGTAGATATTCTCTTAAATAATGCAGATCACCTTGTTCTTCATTCCAAGCTTTGAAGTCGGATGACAGATGGATCTGCGTCACAGATCGACTTTATGCCTTCCTCTTCCGGTCTCGAAAGAACAAGTTCGGACCCGACAAACGGCGAACGGCGCAATGCAGACAGGGTCGTATCCGATGGTTCGCCAGACGCCGGCGCGTTGACTATCTCGCCCGATGCCGGAGGGCTGATCTTCTGCCGGTGCCGGCCAATGAAAGCCTTGGTGGCAGGCGAACTTTCGCCCTTGCGGTAGGCGATAGCCACGTCCGACGTTATCGTCACACTCCGAAGTGGCCGGTAGTGGATATCGGGCAGTTCCACCCGGCTCATGGATTGCGGTACCAGCGCGATGCCGGTGCCGATGCCGACGAGGGCGGCGATTTCGGTGAAGTCGTGTGCGATGGCCTTGACAGATGGTTCGAAGCCCGCCTCCCGGCAGGCCTGCAGCGTGTTGCGGTGAAAGCCGACTTCCGGCGGTTGGCGTGGCGTGATGAAGGTATTGTCGGCCAGTCGGGCGAGCGTATCGAAGGCGCGCTCTGAGAATTCATGATCCGCGGGCACCATGGCAACCAGCGGCTCGCGCAGCACGATCTGGACGGAAACGCCAGGCGGTATTGGCGCCGGCGCGCGGATATAGCCGAAATCGAGGAAACCGTCGGCTATGCGCTGCAGCTGCTGGCGCAGCTCCATTTCCTGCAGTTCAACCTCGACATAGGGATAGTGGCGCTTGAAGTCCCTGATCGAGCCGACGACCGCGCCGGAATAGGCAGCAGAAGCGACATAGCCGATCGAGATGCGTCCGCTTTCGCCGCGCCCGGCGCGATGGATGGCGGCGACCGTCGCCTCAGTCTGGGCTAGCACCTTGCGGGCCTCCTGAAACAGGGTCTCGCCCGAATGCGTGAGCTGCACGCCGCGCCGGCTCCGATCGAGCAGCGGCGTGCCGACAATCCTTTCGAGGCTCCTGATCTGCTGGCTGAGACCTGGCTGGGCGATGCCGAGCCTGACAGCCGCACGTTCGAAATTCCGCTCCTCGACCAGGGTTACGAAATATCGCAGATGGCGGAGTTCGAAGCCGGGGTCGGTCAGCGCCAAATTTCTCTCCTGGAACAATTCAAATCTATGACAACGGGGAAGTTTCATAACCCGCGCTTATAAAAAATTCGAGCCGCATTTATTGGACCTTCGAAAAATAACATGATTAGAAAAATCCAGTTTTACGGCATATAACGAGCCCCCGATGACTGGTTCTCTTCACCTCCTCACATTTGCTTCGACCACAGCGCTGGCAAGCGCGCTTCTGGCACCGCTGTTTCCGGCGACCGCGCAAGAGGCCAATCCGACGACGCTCGCCCCGATCGTCATCAGCGGCTCCAAGGACGAGGACCCGACGGCGCCGGTACAGGGCTTCGTTGCGAGGACGAGTGCTACGGCGACCAAGACCGGCACGCCGCTCATCGAAACCCAGCAATCGATCTCGGTGCTGACGGCCGACCAGCTGAAGTCACAGGATGCCGAAACCGTCGGCCAGGCGCTCGATTACGTGCCCGGTGTCGTCGGCGAGCCCTATGGCGCGGACCCGCGCTTCGACTCGCCGCGTATCCGCGGTTTCGACAGCCGCCAGGCGCAGTTCCTGAACGGGTTGCGCATGATGCGCACGGCAGGCGCGCCCGCGGTCGACCCCTATCAGCTCGAGCGTATCGAAGTGCTGCGCGGCCCGGCTTCTGTCATGTATGGCCAGGGCAATCCGGGCGGCATGATCAATCTTATCAGCAAGCGGCCGGTCTTCGAACGCTTCGGCGAAGTCGGCATTCAGGCCGGCAGTTACGACACCTACGGCACCTATTTCGATTTCGGCGACATCATTCCCAGCAATTCCGATTTCGCCTATCGTCTGACGGGGCTTGCAAGGACGGCTTCGGCGCAGGTCGACGAACTCGACAATGACCGCTACTTCATCGCTCCGGCGCTCACCTGGCAGCCGGACGACGATACCAAGCTGACGATCCTGACCAGCATCCAGCACGACAATCCGAGCACGCCATCCGGTCTGCCGCCTTCACTCACTCTCAATGCGACGGGCGCCAACCGCCTGTCGCGGGATTTCTTCGTCGGCGACAAGAGCTTCGATACATCCGACCGGACGCTCACCAATCTCGGCTATGAGCTGGAACATCGCCTGAACGATACCTGGACCTTCCGCCAGCACCTCCGCTACCAGAATTTCGACTGGAATTATAAGGCACTCGGCATGTCGACGGCAGGCCTTACAGGCGGCCGGACGATCAACCGCAACGCCACCATCCAGGACGAGCTTCTCAACACGTTCAACGTCGACAACAACCTGCTTGCGGAATTCGAGACCGGCGAGATCCAGCACAAGATGCTGTTTGGTCTCGACTATCGCTATTACAGTAACAATGTCGGCACGCAGTTCTGGCGCGCCACGTCGCTCGATGCCTTCAATCCGGTCTACGGTTCGGTCAGGCTGATCGCCCCGACGCTCAGCACCTCCGTAGTTTCCACCATGACGCAGGTCGGCCTCTACGTGCAGGACGAGCTTGCCTATGAGAACTGGCGTGCAACGGCAGCCCTTCGGCAAGACTGGGCCAGCACCGAGGGAACGTCGACGAACCGACTGACGGGTGTGTCGCGCTCACTCGACAAGGACGACCAGAAGCTGACCGGTCGCGCCGGCCTCAGCTATGTCTTCGACAATGGCATCGCCCCCTATATCAGTTATGCCACTTCTTTCGAGCCGGTGCCGGTACCTGCGACCGGTGGTCCTCTGCAGCCAACGACAGGCGAACAGGTGGAAGTGGGTGTCAAATATCAGCCGGAGGGCTGGAACGGCTTCTTCACCCTGGCCGCCTACGACCTAACGCAGAAGAATGTGCTGACGACGTTTGCGCTGCCGTCCGGCGGCACGGCGACCGGGCAGATCGGCGAGGTCAACGTCAAGGGCATCGAACTGGAAGGCGTTACCAGCCTTACCGACGGGCTCGATCTGCGCGCCGCCTATACCTACATGCAGGCCGAAATCGTCGGCGGTGTCGACGATGGCAAGCGCCCTGACAATGTGCCGGAGCATGCCGCCAGCCTCTGGCTCGACTACACCTTCCCTGAGGATACGGCGCTCGAAGGCTTCGGTCTCGGCGGCGGCGTGCGCTATGTCGGCAGGCGCTACGGAGATACCAAGAACACGCTCGATCTTGACGCCGTGACCCTCTTCGATGCAGCACTGCATTACGAGAAGGACAATGTGACCGCCTCGCTGAACTTCAAGAACCTTGCCGACAAGGATTATGTTGCAAGCTGCAGCTCCTTCGGCTGCACCTACGGCGATGGCAGAACGGTGATGGGCAAGCTGACCTTTCAATGGTGAGTGAATTTCGAGATGCATATGGACGGGGCATCAGCCGTCGGCGGGTGCTTGCACTGCTGGCGGCTTTCGCAATTCCCGGCAAAGCCTTTGCGGAGGCGTCCCAATCGCTGCCAAAGCGCATCGCGGCAATCGACTGGGCCATGCTGGAAACGCTGGTGGCACTCGGAATTATGCCAGTTGCCGCGACCGAGCTCGTGCAGTTCCGCAAGGATGCGGTCGAGCCCGTACTCGACCCCTCGGTTGCCGATCTCGGCCTGCGTGGATCGCCGAACCTCGAACTCCTGCGCCTGCTGCGCCCAGACCTCATTCTGATTTCGCCCTTCTATGTCAGGTTCGAGGCGAGCTTTCGGGCGATTGCGCCTGTCCTGTCGCTGCCCTTCTATAACAGGGGCGAGCCGCCCTATCAGAAGGCGGTGGATGCCGTTTCGGCACTCGCAAAGGAGCTTGGCCGCGAAGCGCAAGGCCGCGAAGTCGTGGCTGAACAGGCAGCCCTTGTCGAGGAGGCGCGCGTCAGCCTCCAGGCTTTTGCCGCGCGCCCGACCTATCTCGTCAATATCGGCGATAGCAGGCACGTCCGCATCTTCGGCGCCGACAGCATGTTCGGCGATATCCTGTCCCGGCTCGGCCTGCCGAATGCCTGGACGGACCGCTCCCGTTATACGTTCGCCGCGCCGGTGCCGATCGAAAACCTCGCCGCAGAGCCTCAGGCGCGCATCGTCATCATCTCCGATATCCCGGTCGAAGCCCGCAACGGCCTGAAGAACAGCATGATCTGGCAATCGCTGCAGCCGGTGCGCTCTGGCCGCGTGCTAATGCTTTCCAATATCAATCCCTATGGCGGCATCTCGGCGGCCGCCCGCTTCACGCGGCTTTTCAAGGCGGCGATGCTGTCGTCAGGGGAAAGGCCGTGATGAGACCCGCCGCACTCGCCGCCGCGCTTCTCGCCCTTGTCGCCTCCGCCGGCCTCTTCCTGTCGGGGGCACTCAGCCATCTGCCTTTTGCCGACTGGCCGTCCTTGCCCTTCGATGCCGGGCAGATGACGACGCAGCAGATCATTTTCGCCTACGCCGCCCTGCCGCGCGGGGCGGTTGCGATTCTAGCCGGTGCGGCCCTCGGGCTTGCCGGCGCCCTCTTGCAGCGCCTCCTGCGCAACCCGATTGCCGATCCCTCGACGCTCGGCGTCTCCTCCGGCGCGCAGCTTGCGATCGTCGTTGCGACACTGTTCTTCCCCGAGGTGCTCGATGGCTACCGCGGGCTTGTTGCGCTTGCCGGTGCGGCCGCGGCAACCGCCATCGTCTTCCTGCTCGGCTGGCGGCGCAGCTTCGAACCCATCACCATGGTGGTCTCTGGCCTGCTCGTCGGCATTACCTGCAGCGCGCTGTCGGCGGCGATGACGCTCTCGCAGGGCGAATATCTGATGTCGCTGGTGACCTGGAACGGCGGCTCGCTCAGCCAGCAGGACTGGTCGGCGACGGTAACGCTCGGCCTCGAACTGCTGCTCGGCCTCGCCATCACCCTCCTGTTGCTGCGTCCGCTCACCCTGCTCGGTCTCGGCGACAGCAGTGCCCGCTCGCTCGGTGTGGCACTTGCCGGCACACGCATTGCTATTGCAAGCCTTGCCGTGGCGCTGAGCGCCGGCGTTGCCGCTGCCGTCGGGCTTGTCAGCTTCGTCGGCCTTGCCGCCCCGGCGCTGGTGCGCCTGCTTGGTATCCGCACGACGCGCAGCATCCTGTTGCTCTCGCCTATTGCCGGTGGGTTATTGCTCTGGTTCTGCGATGGCATCGTCCAGCTCGTCGCCTCCTCGGCCGGCGAGACCTTCCCGACGGGGTCCGTGACGGCGTTGATCGGCGGACCGCTATTGCTCTGGCTGCTGCCGCAGGTGCGCGCCGTCGAGCCGCCGCAGCCGCCCGATAGCGGCGTCGTTTCCCGCGCGCCGCTGTCGCGCCTCGTCCTCATCTCCTGCCTGCTGCCGCCGCTTGCCTGGGCGGCCCTTTGCGTTGCGCGCCTGCCGGATGGTTGGACGTTGCTCCGCGGCGATCTCTTCTGGGAGCTCTTTCCCGCCCGCTGGCCGCGGCTGGTGGCATCGGCCGCTGCCGGCGGCCTGCTCGCCATGGCGGGCGCCATGCTGCAGCGCCTCACCGGCAATCCGATGGCAAGCCCCGAGGTGCTGGGTGTCAGCGGCGGGGCCGGCGTCGGTTATGCCGTTGCCTTGAGCTTGTCCGCCAATGCCGGCGCGCCAGCCCTCTTTCTCAGCGCCGGCGGCGGCGCGATCGTCGTGCTTGTCATCGTGGCACTCTTTGCCGCCCGCCGGCATCTGCCGCCCGAACGCCTGCTGCTCGCAGGCATTTCCGTCAGCGCCTTTTCGTCGGCGATCCTGAGTGCGCTTCTTGCCGTCGGCGATCAGCGCGCCTGGCAGATCCTTTCCTGGCTCGGCGGCTCTGCTGCAGCCGCCACGCCGCAAACGGCTGTGTTCCTCGCCGGGCTCACCATTGTCATCCTGATAATCGGCCTGATCTTCACGCGATGGCTGACAATCCTGCCACTTGGCGCGCCGACCGCGCTTGCGCTTGGCTTACCGCTTGTTAGTGCTCGCATGCTGATGGTGCTGACGGCAGGCATTGCGACCGCTGCCGCTTCGCTGCTCGTCGGCCCCTTGAGCTTTGTCGGCCTGATGGCCCCGCACATCGCCCACCGTGCCGGCTTCGAAAAGGCCGGCAGCAACCTGCTCGCCTCCGCCGTCATCGGCGCTGTGCTGATGATGATCGCCGATCTCGGCGCCCGCACTGTCACTTTTCCCTATGAACTGCCGCTCGGACTCTTTGCGGCCTTCGCCGGCGCGCCATACCTTGTCTGGATGATAGGCAAAAGGCAATGAGAGCGGCCCGTCGAAATGGACGATCAGCCGCGCGGGGACGATGCGGCAACCGACTGCGGCCGCGCGGCTTCGGCAGATGGCAATGACGAGAGGAAATCAGCCGGAGGCAAGGGGCGGGAGAAAAGGAAGCCCTGCAAGTCGTTGCAGCCGGCAGCAACGAGAAAATCTCTCTGCCCCTTCGTCTCGACGCCTTCCGCCGTTGTCGCTTTTCCAAGCGTCCGGCTCAAGCCCAGGATCGCCGAAACGATGGCGGCGCCCTCGGCCTGTGTTCCGAGCAACCGCACAAACGACCGGTCGATCTTGATGCGGTCGATATTGAACTGAATGAGGTGACTGAGCGAAGAAAAGCCGGTGCCGAAATCGTCGAGCGCGATCCGGATCCCGTGGGAACGAAGCCTGCCGAGTGTGCCCTGCGCGGTCTCGTCGATGTTGAAGAGGGCTGCTTCCGTCAGTTCCAGCTCGAGGCGTGATGGTGGCAGACCGGTTTCCGCCAGGGTCGACAGCACGTGGCGGTCGAAGTCCCGATGCCGGATTTGCGAGGGCGAGACGTTGACGGCGACCGACATATCGGCTGGCCAGCCTGCGGCTGCCTTTGCTGCGTTCCTCAGCACCCACCCGCCGAGCTGGTCGATCATGCCGGCTTCCTCGGCGATCGGGATGAACTTGTCCGGCGACAGCAGCCCAAGCGTGGGGTGGCGCCACCGCACGAGGGCCTCTGCACCCGAAAGTTTTTCATGCGCGTCAGCACGATGCACGCCCTGAAAGAAGACCTCCAGATGGCCCGGATCACCTGAATGTGCATTCTCGGCGTTATCGGGGATATACGTAGGACCGTCCAGCACGAGGCGAAGATCGTTCTTGAGGTTTTCCCGTGCCTCGACCCGGTGATCCAGAGAAGGATCATATTCGATCAGGCGGCCGCGCCCTTTGGTCTTGGCTTCATAAAGGGCGACGTCCGCACGCCGCAAAATTTCGCTCGTTGCCTCAGCCGCGTCATGAAAGGCCGCGATGCCGATCGAGCATCCGATGCGCACGACGACGTCACAGCCACGAAGCTGGAACGGCTTGCTCAGGGCCTCGATAATGGCGTTGCAGAGGAGGACGTAACTATCGTCGTCCTCCCTGACAGCAGGAAGAAGCAGGGCGAATTCATCGCCGCCGAGCCTTGCAAGCGTGTCGCCTGGTTCGATCAGGGCATTCATCCTGTCGACGGCGCCGCGCAGCAGATCGTCACCGGCGGCATGCCCATGAATGTCATTCACTTCCTTGAATTTGTCGAGATCGACAAGGGCAAGGACGGCGATCTCGCCGGACGATTTCATAGCCGCAAGGCATTGCTCGAAACGGGCTGCAAACAGCGCCCGGTTCGGCAGGCCCGTCAATACGTCATGCAGTGAAAGGTGCCGTGCGTGATGTTCGCTGGCGCTGAGCTCTCTGAGGCTGCCGCGCAAACGGCCCATCAGGGCGAAGAAGAGGCCGGCGATGACAAGGCCGGCCACGGAGAGCACGGGAACAAGCCGGCCGATGACGCGTGAGCCCGGCAGATCCGGCCTCCAGATGATGAAGCCGATCGGGTCGCCTGATGCCGTTGCCTCGATTTCGAATGCAACTTCATTCTGTTCCTGGTCCGCGGTGCGGGCATAACGAGCGCCGGCCAAACCCTGTTCGCGGCTCAGCGTATCGAGCGTGACACCGTCGAGGAAGCGGAACGCCACGAGGTAGAGCCTGTTGCCGTCATTTCCTTCCTGCGGATCCACTTTCGAAGAACCCGTGACCGAAACGACGCCGGCGACCGAAGGGCGGCCCTCAAGCCGCATCAGCTCCACCCGGCTGGGTTCCGGATCGGAGCTCGGCCCCTGCGGCGCACCGTGGTTCCTTGCTTCCAGATCCTGGATCATCGGCTGAAGCAGCGGTCGCACCCATTTGAAGCGGCGTTTCGTTTCGGGATCGGACTGTAGGGCAAGCTCGCCTGCCGGGGTCACGAGGAATGCCGCGTTGTAGCCGAATACCGTTGTCGCGATCTTGCCGAATGTCCCGGCCGATGTCGTGCCTGCGCGCTCGCTCTTGTCGCCGGCCGTCGCCGAATCCGCCAGGAGCAGTGAAGCATAGCCTGCGCCCATCAGCTGGATGTCCTGCGATACGCGCTGTACCTGATCCAGGAGGCGGCCGTTGACGAGTTGGCGCTGCCGATCAAGGGCAGCTGCGTCGCTTTCCCTCCCGGCCCAGATGGCAGCCAGGAACACCAGGCCAAGAATTGCCAGGCCGCTGATGGCAAGCAGCACCAGTATCGACCCGGACGACGTCCAGGTCGCTCTGTGAGCAAATAATCTTAAAGACGGATTAGCAGGCACGCAGTCTTCTCCCGAGCGTCCTGATACTGACCGCGATTGTTTACAAAATGCTTTTCAAGCAGCATCAAAATTGATGGCCCAAAATGATGAGCTTTTTAATCGTTTTGTGATTGGCTGCTCATTGCGCAACGCTTGCCGATGCAAGGTTGGCAATCGAGCTCTACATCAAGGTGATTGATATGTTGCGATTAGGATCTCTCTATCGTTCGAAGTTCTTCGAATTTGCCTGTGCCGCCGTTGTTGCGGTCAGTATTTTTGAGCCCGCTATTGTCCGGGCTGCCGAAAACGACAGCATCCGCATAGCCGTCGAGGGCGCATTTCCGCCGTTCAACTATGTCGATTCCAATAATCAGCTTCAGGGATTCGACGTGGATATCGCCAAGGCCCTTTGCGAGACAGCGAAATTGAAGTGCGAATTTGTCATCCAGGAATGGACGGCGATGATCCCGAACCTGCTCGACAACAAATATGACGCGATCATCTCGTCAATGTCGATGAGCGCGGAGCGGCGAGAAAAGGTTGCCTTCACCGAGAAGTATTATGACAGCCCGACGGTCTTCATCGCGCGCAAAAACGACGAGATTGCCGGCACGTCAGCCGATGATCTGAAGAAACTGCGGCTCGGCGTGACCGCAGCAACCTCCCAGGAATCCTACGCAAAGAAATTCTACAGCGGTGTCGAAACGACCGTATTCCAGGCATCACCGGATCTTTACAAGGGCCTTGCCGACGGCAAGGTCGATATCATCCTGGAAGACAAGCTCGCCGTCTACGACTGGCTCGCAAACACCAAGGCCGGCAGCTGCTGCGAATTCAAGGGCGAGGATATCAAGAACACCGAATATTTCGGCGACGGCGCCGGCATCGCCGTGCGCCCGACCGACAAGCCGTTGCTGGACAAGCTCAATGCCGCGCTTGCAGAAATCCAGGACGGCGACACCTACGACACGATCAACGCGAAATATTTCCCGTTCAGCATCCGCTGAGGGCGCCGGGCCGAATTCCCTTGATTCCTGCGGCTGGTCCTATGGATCTGCCGCAGCATTGTTTGCTGCCTACTGCACGCGTTCCCAATGTTTGCGGGCGCGCCACAGCACCGTCTCGTCCGCGTAACCCAGGACTTGCGCAAGCTCTTTCATTCTGACCGCGCCGTTCTGTCTCTGCAGTGTAAGGATACTTTGGCGGTATTCCCGCATCAGATCCCTCAACGATGTCCCCTGCTCGGAGAGGCGCCGTTGCAAGGTTCGCGGCGAAAGGCTGAGCTCCTGCGAAAGCCCGACGAGCGTGATGGGTTTGTGTCCCAGATAGATCCCGATCAATGATCGCACATGATCGACGGTCGAGTCCGACTGCAACAACTTGCCGCTCAGATCCGCGATATGGCGCTCCAGGACCGCCGCCAGGTCGGGCTGCTCCTGCCGGTAGACGCGGTGGGCGTCTTCTGCAGAAACGACGATGCGATTGGCAGACTCGCCGAATTTTAAGGGCGCCCGGAAAATCCGCTGCAAGGTCGTCGGATCGCGAGGCGCGCGATGTTCAAAATGGACTTCGACGGGTCTCCATCCGCGTGCGAAGCAGGCACGGACGAGCTGGCAGGACGCGGCCAGTGTGAACTCGCTGTCCTGCCGTCTCGGCCAGAGCCTGGGATCGTCGAGGCGGTAGCTCCAGACCAGATTGCCGTCTTCCTGAAAGACACCGGAATTGGTGCCGCTCTGGACGGTGTTCACATATTTCGCCAATCGTTCGAAGCCGGTACGGATCGTGCTCGATATCGAAAACAGCACGCCGATCGGGCCAATATCGCTCGGCTTGAACAGGGTTCCAAGCAATGCGCCAATCGTCGGATCTCCGACGATCGATGCCGCATCTTCGAAAATCGCCACATATCGGTTCATGGGGATCATGGCATAGGGATCGTCAAGCTGGCTGCGCAGAAGACCATGAAGGGCAAGCAATACATCTGCCTTGCCGGATTTCCGGTCGATCTGTTCGATGAGCGGCAGCAGCACAGACGCACGAATTGAAGCAAATATCTGCGCGGGCGTGCCGGTTTGCTGGGCAGATGACATGTTTTTGTTCCCCGCCGCCAGTGATGGCGCGAATTATCGATTCATTGGCATGAACTGCAATTTTGAGGCCAATCGGTTGGGGCTACCGTGTTGATGAAAATCAAAAACAGGGGTTCTCATGACAACGCACACCACTTTGGGAAATCCTCCCGATCGCCTCGCGAAAAACTCCGTCGGCCTTGCCCATATCGTCTTCTTCGTCGTGGCGGCAGCAGCGCCGCTCACCGCCGTTGTCGGGGCGACGCCCGCAGCTTTCGCTTTCGGCAATGGACCCGGTGTACCGGGTGCCTTCGTCCTGGCAGGGATCCTGTATCTCGTCTTCTCGGTCGGCTTCACGGCGATGAGCCGGCATGTCGGCGGGACGGGGGCCTTCTACACCTACATCACGCAGGGCATCGGCAAGCCGGCCGGTGTCGGCGGTGCGCTGATGGCGCTTCTGACCTACTCGTCGGTACAGATCGCCATCTACGGGTTGTTCGGTGTCTTCATGAGCGGCGCCGTGGCATCGATCGTGACGCTTCCGTGGTGGGCTTGTTCCTTTGCCGCGCTCGTGGCCGTCCATCTTTGCGGTCAGCGAAACATTGCCTTTTCAGGCACGATCCTCGGCATCTGCATGCTGGCTGAGGTCGCTATCCTTCTGCTTCTCGACATCGGCATTGTGCTGACCGGCGGTGGGCCGGAAGGTTTCAGCCTCTCCTCCTTCAGCCCGGCCACCGTGTTTTCGCCGGGCCTTGGCGTCGCGCTCGTCTTTGTGGTCGGCTCCTTCATCGGTTTCGAGGCCACTGCCATCTTCGGAGAAGAGGCGGAAAACCCGGAAAAAACGATCCCGCGCGCAACCTTTGCCGCCGTTTTGCTAATCACCGTCTTCTACGCGCTGTCGACCTGGGCCATCGTGCAGTTCTATGGCCCTTCAAAGGTGCAGGCGACTGCCGGCAGTGGCTTGGAAACCTTCTATTTCGTCGCCTCCGACGCCGTCCTCGGACAATGGTCGTCGCAGGTGATGAATATCCTGCTGATCACCAGCCTCTTTGCCTGCATCCTGTCCTTCCACAACACGCTGAACCGGTATTTCTACGCGCTCGGCCGCGAAGGGCTCGCCGTCAGGGCTCTGGGCAAGGTCCATCCGGTCCATGGTTCGCCCTATATCGCGGGTGCCATCCAGAGCGCCATTGCCGCCCTCGCGCTTGTCTGCTTCATCGCAGCTGGCGCCGATCCCTATACGGTCGTCTTTTCCTGGATGTCCGCTCTGGCCGTCCTCGGGATCCTGGCCGTCCAGGCCCTTGTCTGCGTTGCCATCGTTCTCTTCTTCCGGGGATTGCCGCATCGCTACAGTCTATGGACCACGACGGTGGCACCGGTCCTGGCGCTGCTCGGTATCCTCGGCTCGATCGTCCTCGTTATCGTCAACCTGCCGCTCCTGTCGGGATCGGAAAGCGTGATCGTAAAATCCTTCCCTCTGATGGTGGTGCTGACCGGCCTGATCGGGGCCGCTTTTGCGGTGCGCATCAGGACCGTGAAGCCTGAACTCTATGCTTCGCTCGGGAAGGCATTCGAATGACGAGACTTCAACCCTTGACCCCCGTCGACCGGATGTCGCTGATGACCTTGATGGCTTTGACCATCGCCACAATCCTGATGGCGGCAGAAGCACACGCATTTTGCTCTGTCTTCTGCATCCATGGTGATCGCATGCCCGAAATGGACATCTGCTCCGGCCGCTGACGGCTGAGCCCTGCAGTGTGCAGCCAGATGCGCACTGCCACCACCCAAAGCACATGAAGGACTGACAATGGACGCCATTGTAGAAACGCTCGCCTATCCGCTCGACCCGTTGAGCCTGACAGAGATCTCGGAAGCCGTCGCAATTCTGAAGCACGAAAAGCAACTGCCGCAATCGATCCGCTTCCCGATCATTCGCCTGGAGGAGCCGACCAAATCCGACATGGCCATGCATCGCGACGGAAGGAAGCTTCCTCGGCTGGCATTTGTCCTCTCGTTGGATTCCAGTTCGGGCGAAGTCCATGAATCGATCGTCGACCTGTCGAAAAAAACCGTCGTCGAGCATAAGAGGCTGCCGCTTGAATCAGCGCCCTACGGGCAGCCACCTGTCATGCTTTGCGAGTTCGAGACCGTCGAGGCGACAGTCAAATCGGACCCGCGCTGGATCGCCGCCGTCAAGAAGCGCGGTATCACCGATGAAGATATTCCGCTCGTCCAGATCGACCCGTTTTCCTCGGGTTTTTTCGGACGGGAATTTGAAAAGGGTGCCCGCATCGTTCGCGCCGTCTCCTATTGGCGCGAAGATATCCGCGACAACGGCTACGCCCATCCGATCGAAGGGGTTGTTGCCGTTGTCGACCTGATCAGCAATCAGGTGGTCGATCTCGTCGACGACGAGACCGTCATTCCCGTGCCGAGGAAGAAGCGCAATTACGGACAGGAGTCCTTTTCCGATGTCCGTCAGGATGTAAAGCCGCTCAATATCGTGCAGCCGCAGGGACCGAGCTTCTCGGTCGATGGCTGGACAGTGCAATGGCAGGACTGGTCGTTTCGTGTGGGTTTTACGCCTCGCGAAGGTCTTGTCCTGCATGAGCTAGCTATTAAAAATGGCGGCAAGCTTCGTCCCGTGATCTTCCGTGCCTCGGTGACCGAAATGGTCGTGCCCTATGCCGATCCGACCGCCAACCACTATTGGAAGAGCGCTTTCGACGCCGGAGAATATGGGCTGGGGCGGCTCGCCAACAGCCTTGAGCTCGGCTGCGATTGCCTTGGCCAAATACACTATTTCGATATCCCGTCGGCGGATGATTTCGGCCAGCCGGTAATGATGAAGAACGCCGTTTGCATGCATGAGGAGGATTTTGGGATCCTCTGGAAGCACTACGAGTTCAGAAACGGCATTTTTGAAGTGAGGAGATCGCGCCGTCTCGTCATCTCCTTCTTCGCGACGGTCGGCAATTATGACTACGGCTTCTACTGGTATCTCTACCAGGATGGCACCATCCAGCTCGAAGCAAAGCTGACCGGCATTATCCAGACCGCCGCTGTGGCGAGTGGCCAGAAATATGCCTGGGGTGGAATGGTCGACGACAATCTCGGCGGCCCGACCCACCAGCATTTCTTCAATGCCCGCCTGCACATGGATATCGATGGCGGCGGAAATACCGTCAGCGAACACGAGTTCCAGCCGCGCCCATGGGGCGAGGACAATCCCTATGGCAACGTCTTCGATACGAAGACGAAAATCTTGAAACGGGAACTCGATAGTCCCGCCGTCGCCAATGGCGAGACCGGCAGGTATTGGAAGGTCCAGAACCCCAACGAGCAGAATTCCGTGGGCAATGCGCCCGGCTATAAAATGGTGGTCATGCCCAGTCCCTTGATGCTCGCCCAGGAGGGATCGACCGTTGCTCAGCGTGGCGGATTTGCCAAGAAGCACATCTGGGTGACGGCTTTCGACGCGAAGGAAAAATATGCGTCCGGCGACTATCCGAATGTGCATGCGGGAGGAGACGGTCTGCCGCAATATGTCGAGAACAACCGGAATATCGAAAACGCCGATATCGTGCTCTGGCATTCTTTCGGGCATACACATGTCTGCAAACCGGAGGATTTTCCGATCATGCCGGTCGAATATGCGGGCTTTACCCTGAAGCCGAACGGCTTCTTCGACAGCAACATTGCTATGAACCTCCCCGCTGCCCGCAATGAGCGTAGCCGTGACAACCACGGCTCGGCCGCTTCCGATCAGGGGGATAAGGCCAGCGGCAGTTGCTGCGGAGATTGACGGGGATCGCATACAGATAAGGGGCGACAGCAAGGGCGCGCCCTTATCTGCAGCCTACCCTCAGCTCTCGGTAATGCGCCGATCCTCGTCGGAGCCGACCGAGAGCTGCTTCCAGTCGAGATCTTCCTGCAATTCGAGATATTGCGTCGGCCCGATCCTGTCCTTGTCGCGCAGTTCCTCGAGACGCTGGCGCTGGGCGATCACGGTGGCAATCGTCAGCTTGCGGCGCCGCACGAGCGGCGAGGTCTCGCCACGGTCCGAGGGCACCGTCCAGTGGTCCTTGCAGATCGTCCGGATGGCCTCGGCCTCGGCACCGCCTTCCTTTTCGAGCCGCTGGAACGCCGCCTCGGCGAGCGAACGTCTTGCCGCTTCCAGTTCGTCATGGAATTGGCCTTGCCGCCCGAGTTTCAGGAAGTGGATCATCGGGGCAAGTGTCGCTCCCTGGATGACAAGCGTTGCCAACACCACGGCAAAGGCTGTCAGCACGACGAGGTCACGTTCCGGAAAGTCGGCGGGCAGGGCAAAGGCGGTGGCGAGCGTGACCAAGCCGCGCATGCCGGACCAGCCGACCAGGAAGGTCTCCCCGTGCCTGAAGGGCGCCAGCAGATTGCCGCGCCGGTGGCGCGAAATGACGATCGCATGCAGGAGGAAAGCCATCGCCAGGCGCGCCAGGATGACGCCAACCACCACGATGGCGGCAAAGCCGAGCGCCCGCTCGAGCGCGTCGGCGGACATGGATTCGACGATGCTGCGCGCCTGCAGCCCCATCAGCAGGAAGGCGACGACGTTCAGCAGAAAGACGACGGTCGTCCAGACCGCGAAGGAATGCACCCGCATGCGAGGGGAATCGTCGACCGTCGACAGCGTGGCGATCGTCATGGCGCTTGCAACCGTTGCCAGGACGGCCGAGAGGTGCAGATGCTCGGCGATCAGCCAGGTCGAAAAGGCATAGACGAACTGCAGCAGGGTGCCGCCGACCGTGTTTTCGGTGATCGGTCGGAGCCGCGAGACGAAAAAGCCGAAGACGATGCCGAGCAAAATGCCGCCAGGTGCTGCGAAGCCGATCTGGAGGGCGGTCGCGCCATCGAGCCCGCCGCGCGCCTGGACCGTGAGTGCCGCTCCAAACAGCAACAGCGCCGTTGCGTCGTTAAACAGGCTTTCGCCCTTGAGCAGAGCGTCCACACGCCGATCCACCGGCAGATTGGAAAGCACGGCGGTCGCGGCAGCAGCATCGGGCGGAGCAACGATGGCGCCGAGCGTTACCGCAACCGCAATCGGCAGGCCGACCGTCAGCATGCTGATCGACACCACCACGCCCGTCGTCACCAGAACGGCAATGACGGCATAGAAGATCAGCGGCAGCAGCATGCGCCGCGCAGCCCCCATCGGGAAATCATAGGCGGAATCGACAAGCACCGGTGCGATGAATAGGGCAAGCGCCGTCGGCGGGTCGATCGGAATGACAGGCGCACCGGGCAGCATCGCCACGCCGACGCCGGCAGCGGCTAGGATGCCGGGATAGGGCAGATGCATGCGCCGGGTGATCTGCAGGAGCAGGATGGCGACGGCCAGCAGGGCAACGAGGGTTTCGAAGAAGGTCATGACGGCATAGTAGCAGGCTTTCTCGCGCATTGAAGCGGGTGCGGCTCCCATGTAAAGCTTAAGCCTATCAGGGTGATGACGAAGCGCGGAGCGAAACGGTGACGATGGACTACGACGTGGCTGTTATCGGTGCCGGCGCGGCGGGCATTGCTGCGGCACGAAGGCTGACCGATGCAGGACGCTCGGTCATCATCCTCGAAGCCAGTGACCGTGTTGGCGGCCGGGCCTGGACGGTCGAACTTTCCGGCATGCCGCTCGATATGGGCTGTGGCTGGCTGCATTCGGCCGAGCGCAATCCGCTCGTCGCGATCGGCCGCGAGGCAGGCTTTACGATCGAGCGCGGGCCGACGGCCTGGCAGAACCAGTGGCGCGATCTCGGTTTCTCGCCGGAAGAACGTGCGGCTGCCGCCGCTGCCTGGGAGGCGCTTGAAGAGCGGCTGCGGGGCAATCCGCCGGCAAGCGACAGGGCCTCGGATGCGCTGCAGCCGGATGGTGAGTGGAATGCCTATTGCCAGTCGCTCAGCGGCTATCTGAACGGCGCGCCGCTGGAGCGGCTGTCGGTTGCCGACTTCCTTGCCTATGACAATGCCGCAACCGATGCCAACTGGCGCGTGCACGAAGGCTATGGAAACCTGATCGCTGCTGCCATTCCAGACGTGACCTTGCGCCTCTCGACGCCGGTCCGCCGTGTCGCGCTAACCGGTGAGGGTGTCCGGCTTGAAAGCGATCGCGGTCCGGTGACGGCAGGTGCGGTAATCGCCACGGTCTCGACCAATGTTCTCGCCCGCGGCATGATCGCCTTTGACCCTGAGGCCGATGATCACCTGCACGCCGCAGCGCAACTGCCGCTCGGCCTTGCCGACAAACTGTTCATGGAGCTTCACGGCAATCATGGCCTGGAGCCGGAAACGCATCTGCTCGGCGATGCCAGGAACGACGAGACCGGCAGCTATTATATCCGGCCGCTCGGACGTCCGGTCGTCGAAGGCTTCTTCGGCGGTAAGGGCGCCGTCGTCATCGAACAGGCTGGCCTGCTCGATGCCTTCGCCTTCGCCCTCGACCAGCTGTCATCGCTCTTGGGGAACAACATCCGCCGCCACCTGCGTCCGCTCGCAGCCTCGTCCTGGTGCCACACGGATTGGGTTCGCGGCTCCTACAGCCATGCCCTGCCCGGCCATGCCGGCGCCCGCACCATCCTCGCGCGTCCGGTCGCCGACCGACTGTTCTTCGCCGGTGAGGCGACGCATCAATCGGACTTCTCGACGGCACATGGCGCCTGGGAGAGCGGGTTGCGGGCCGCCGACGAGGTGATTGGCAGCCTCAGTTAAGAGCTGCGATAAAAAAACCGAGCGGTTTTTCGCCGCCCGGCTTTCGGATGATGATGCTTTCACAGGCAACGCAATAAGGCGATCTTGCCGCCTTATTGCAACGTGCGGCCCTGAAGCTGTCCTGCGGCGAAGTCCGGCACGGCAGCGGTCGTTCCAGCGCCTTCAAGTCCGGTCGCGACGACCGAGACGCGGAACCTGCCGTCGAGGCTGCGGTCGAAGATTGCGCCGACGACGATTTCGGCGTCGTCCTGCACTTCATCGCGAATGCGGCTTGCGGCCTCGTCGACCTCGAAGAGGGTCATGTCGGAACCGCCTGATATCGAGATCAGCACGCCCTTGGCACCTCTCATCGAGATATCGTCGAGCAGCGGGTTGGCGATGGCAGCTTCCGCCGCCTTCATCGCGCGTCCCTCGCCCTCAGCCTCGCCCGTGCCCATCATCGCCCGGCCCATGCCGCGCATGACGGACTTCACGTCGGCGAAGTCGAGATTGATTAGGCCTTCCTTGACAATGAGATCGGTGATGCAGCCAACACCGGCATAAAGCACACGGTCCGCCGTCATAAACGCATCGGCGAAGGTGGTCTTCGCGTCCGCAATGCGAAAGAGGTTCTGGTTGGGAATGACGATGACGGTATCGGCCGCCTGACGCAGAGCTTCGATGCCGGCTTCCGCCATCTTCATGCGGCGATTGCCTTCGAAGGTGAAGGGCTTGGTGACGACGCCGACCGTCAGGATGCCGGCCGAACGTGCCGCATGCGCAATGACGGGGGCCGCACCCGTGCCCGTGCCGCCGCCCATGCCGGCGGTGACGAAACACATATGAGAGCCACTCAGGTGATCCATGATCTCGTCGAGCGATTCCTCGGCAGCAGCGCGCCCGACTTCCGGCAGGGAACCGGCGCCGAGACCTTCCGTAACATGGGCGCCGAGCTGGATGCGGCGCGTCGCCTTGGAGGTCGCGAGCACCTGGGCGTCCGTATTTGCAGCGATGAAATCAACGCCCGCCAGTTTTTCGGCGATCATGTTGTTGATCGCGTTTCCGCCACCGCCGCCGACGCCAATCACCGTGATCTGCGGCCGTAGTCCCGTAATGCCGCTCTTGGCGTCTGTCATCGAACTCTCCTTTTGTCCCTCGTGCATGCTCCGCCCCGTCGCGGATAGCGAATCGCATAATACGTTAAGCGCGCAACAAGGCAGAGGCGGGGCGAGCTTTGCAATATCCAAAGGGATTTCGGCACTCGTTCATATTCGAAAAGACCGCACGGCGAGATTGATCCGGAGGATCGCACCAGCAGCGATTGCTTTGCCTCGAGGCGAAGTTTGGCTAAAGATGAAAGTGAAACGAGGGAGGGCGCATGTTTCTGTCGGATCGTCAGGAGAAGATCATCGCGCTTGCGAGGTCGTCGGGCCGGGTACTGGTCGATGATCTGGCGGCGCAGTTTGCCGTGACACCGCAGACGATCCGCAAGGATCTGAACGATCTTTGCGATGCGCAGCTTCTGACGCGCATTCATGGCGGCGCAACCTTCCCGCGAGGGACGGAGAATGTCCGCTATGACGCCCGGCGCCAGATCGCCGCAACGGAAAAACAGGCGATCGGTGTTGCTGCCGCTGATCTCATCCCCAATAACAGCTCGCTCTTCATCAATATCGGCACGACGACGGAAGCGGTCGGAGAGGCGCTCTCCGATCATCACGAATTGATGGTGATCACCAATAACATCAATGTCGCCAATAGATTGCGGCTGATCGACAATATCGAGGTGGTGATTGCCGGCGGCGTGGTACGCCAATCCGACGGTGGTATCGTCGGGGAAGCGGCCGTCGATTTCATCAGGCAGTTCAAGGTCGATTATGCCGTGATCGGCGCCTCCGCGATCGATCCGGATGGCGCTTTGCTCGACTACGATTTCCGTGAGGTGAAGGTGGCCCAGGCCATCATCGCCAATGCCAGACACGTCATCCTGGTAGCAGATTCGACCAAGTTCGAACGGACAGCACCCGTCCGTATCGGCCAGATTTCGCAGGTCCATACCTTCATCACCGACCAATGCGATTCGCCTTCTATCCGCACTATCTGTCAGCAGAGCGGTGTTGTGCTGGTCGAAACAGCGAAAGCTAACCGCTGATTTTAGCGGTGAACAACATTCGTTTGACATTCGAAAAATTTTCGGTTTAATCATCCTCACTTTCGCAATGGTGGGGGAACCGTTGCGCTGTCCTGGCTCAAAGAGGGGGAGCATGAGCCGTATCAACGATATTTTCGTCATTGGGGGCGGGATCAACGGCTGCGGGATCGCGCGCGATGCGGTTGGCCGTGGTTATACGGTCGCGCTTGCCGAGATGAATGATTTCGCCTCCGGCACCTCGTCGGGTGCGACCAAGCTCATCCATGGCGGATTGCGTTATCTCGAACATTACGAGTTCCGGCTGGTGCGGGAATCGCTGATGGAGCGCGAGATTTTGTGGGCCATGGCCCCGCACATCATCTGGCCGCTGCGCTTCGTGCTGCCCTATCACAAGGGCGGCATCCGTCCGGCCTGGATGATCCGGCTCGGCCTGTTCCTCTACGACCATCTCGGCGGCCGCAAGCTTTTGCCGCCGACGGCGGTCTTGAACATGCGCACCGATCCGGCGGCAAAGCCGCTGAAGGCGCTGTTTTCCAAAGCCTTCGAATATTCCGACGGCTGGGTCGACGATGCCCGCATGGTGGTGCTCAATGCCCGCGATGCCGCCGACAAGGGCGCGCTGATCATGCCGCGCACCAGGGTGGTGTCGGCCAGACAGGAGAAAGATGCTCAGGGAAACAGCGTCTGGACGATCGAGACGATCAACACGGTGACCGGCAAGAGCGAGCGCCATCAGGCCCGCATGCTCATCAATGCCGCCGGTCCCTGGGTCGATCATGTCATCCGTTCCGCCTTCGGCCAGAACGAGGCCCGCCATGTGCGTCTCGTCCAGGGCAGCCACATCATCGTCAGGAAGAAGTTCGAGGGACCGCGCGCCTATTTCTTCCAGAACCCCGACAACCGCATCATCTTCGCCATCCCCTACGAGACCGACTTCACGCTGATCGGCACCACCGATCGCGACTACACCGCCGATCCGAAGGACGTGAAGATCTCCGAGGAAGAGACGCTCTATCTCTGCAATGCGGCGTCGGAATATTTCAAGGAGCCGGTCAAGCCCGACGATATCGTCTGGACCTATTCGGCAGTTCGCCCACTTTTCGACGACGGCGCCTCGAAGGCACAGGAAGCGACGCGTGACTATGTCTTGAAGGTCGAGGGCAAGCAGGGCGAGGCACCGCTTCTCAATGTCTTCGGCGGCAAGCTCACCACCTATCGGCGGCTGTCGGAACATGCACTCGAAAAGATCGGCGAAGCGATCGGCGTCAAGGGCAGGCCGTGGACGGCGGGCAGCCATCTGCCGGGCGGCGACTTTCCGGTGCAGGGCTATGAGGGCGAAGTCGGCAAGCTCAAGGCGAGCTATCCGTTCCTGACCGAGCCCCATGCCCGCCGGCTTGTCCGCCGCTACGGCACGAAAGCCGCCACGCTTCTCGGCAATGCCCAGAAGACAGAAGATCTCGGCAGGCTGTTCGGATCCGATCTCTACGAGGCCGAGGTTCGCTACCTGATCGAACATGAATGGGCCAGGCACGCGCAAGACGTGCTCTGGCGAAGAACAAAGGATGGCCTGCGTCTTTCGAAGGAGCAGGTGAGATCACTGGAGGAGTACATGGCTGCCATACCGGCACAGATGGCCGGATAAGGTGGCGTGTGGTCCCCGTTGCGAGGAGGCACGGGAATCGGAATGCTGGAGCTGCGAAACGCCGCCAAGATGGTGGGCGCGGACTATCATATCTATCCGACCGATCTGGTCCTCGAGCGGGGCACGCTGAATGTCCTGCTGGGGCCGACCTTGTCGGGCAAGACGTCGCTGATGCGGCTGATGGCGGGGCTTGATCGGCCGACGGAAGGCTCCGTGCATTTCGACGGCGCCGATGTCACCGGCATGCCGGTGCAGAAGCGCAACGTCGCCATGGTCTACCAGCAGTTCATCAATTATCCGGCACTGACCGTCTATGAGAACATCGCCTCGCCGATGCGCATTTCCGGCAAGGATGCGGCTGCGATCGACCGCGATGTGCGCAAGGCAGCCGAACTCCTGAAACTGACGCCCTATCTCGATCGCACGCCTCTCAATCTCTCCGGCGGCCAGCAGCAGCGCACCGCGCTCGCTCGCGCCCTTGTCAAGAATGCCAGCCTCGTGCTGATGGATGAGCCGCTTGCCAATCTCGACTATAAACTGCGCGAGGAATTGCGCGAGGAACTGCCGAAGATCTTCGCCCAGTCGGGGGCGATCTTCGTTTACGCCACCACCGAGCCTTCCGAAGCGCTGTTGCTCGGCGGCAATACGGCAACGCTGAACGCCGGCCGGGTCACGCAGTTCGGGCCGACGATCGATGTCTATCGGCGACCGGTTGATCTCGCCACCGCCGGCATCTTCGCCGATCCGCCGCTGAACGCCATTGAGGTCACCAAATCAGGTCACGTCTTTGTGCGCCCGGGCGGGGGCACGCTTCCGGTTCCGGCTCATCTTTCCACCGTGTCCGATGGACCCGTGACGATCGCCTTCCATCCGCACCATCTCGGGCTGGCGCCGCAGACCGGCGATGCGGCTCGCCTCAAGGCGCGCACGCTGGTGTCGGAAATCACCGGCTCGGAGAGCTTCGTTCATCTGGACTATGACGGCGTGCGCTGGGTGATGCTGGCACACGGCATTCACGACATCGATCCGGACATGGAGATCGAAGCCTATCTCGACACGCGCCACTTGATGGCATTCGGCGCCGATGGGCAGGCCATCGCCACGGTTGGAAAGGTTTAGGAGAGCACAATGGCACGCATCACGCTCGACCATATCCGCCACGCTTACGGCGCCAATCCGAAGAGCGATAAGGATTATTCGCTGAAGGAAGTCGACCACGAGTGGAATGACGGCGGCGCCTATGCGCTACTCGGCCCCTCCGGCTGTGGCAAGACCACGCTGCTCAATATTATCTCCGGTCTTCTGCAGCCGTCACATGGCCGCATCCTGTTCGACGGTAAGGATGTCACGGACCTTTCGACCCAAAGCCGCAACATTGCGCAGGTCTTCCAGTTTCCGGTCATCTACGACACGATGACGGTCTACGACAATCTTGCCTTTCCGCTGCGCAACCGCGGCGTGGCAGAAGCGGATGTCGACCGACGCGTACGCGACATTCTCGAAATGATCGACCTTGCCGGCTGGGCGAGGCGCAAGGCGCAGGGCCTGACCGCCGACCAGAAGCAGAAGATCTCGCTCGGGCGCGGGCTGGTGCGCAACGACGTCAACGCCATTCTCTTCGACGAGCCGCTGACCGTCATCGATCCCCATATGAAATGGGTGCTGCGTTCGCAGCTGAAGCGGCTGCACAAACAGTTCGGCTTCACAATGGTCTATGTCACCCATGACCAGACCGAGGCTTTGACTTTCGCCGAGAAGGTGGTCGTCATGTATGATGGCCAGATCGTCCAGATCGGAACGCCGGCCGAGCTCTTCGAGCGGCCAAGCCACACCTTCGTCGGTTATTTCATCGGCTCGCCCGGCATGAACGTGATGCCGGCAAAGATCGACGGCAGCAGCGTCAGGGTGGGCGACGAGACGCTGACGCTCGACTATGCGCCCAAGACCGAGGGCGCGGCCAAGACCGAGCTCGGCATCCGGCCGGAATTCATCCGGCTCGGACGGGAGGGCATGCCGGTATCGGTGAGCAAGGTCGAGGATATCGGCCGCCAGAAGATCGTGCGCGCCCGTTTCGCCGGCCAGCCGATTGCAATCGTCGTGCCTGAGGATGGCGAAATCCCTGATGACGCCCGCGTCAGCTTCGATCCCTCAGCCATCAGCATTTACGCCGACAGCTGGCGTGTCGGCAGGGAGGCCTGACCCATGCAGAAGACGTGGAACAACAAAGCCTGGTTTCTGGTCCTGCCGGTGTTGCTGCTCGTGGCATTTTCGGCCGTCATCCCGCTGATGACCGTCGTCAACTATTCGGTGCAGGATACGTTCGGCAATAACGAGTTCTTCTGGGCCGGCACGGACTGGTTCGTCCAGACCCTCCATTCCGACCGTTTCTGGGAAGCATTGCAGCGCAACCTGCTCTTCTCCTTCATCATTTTGGCGCTGCAGATTCCGCTCGGCATCTTCATCGCGCTCAACATGCCGAAATCGGGACCGGGCGTTCCCGTCTGCCTCGTCTTGATGGCCTTGCCGCTCCTTATTCCCTGGAACGTCGTCGGCACGATCTGGCAGGTCTTCGGCCGTGTCGATATCGGCCTGCTCGGTCACACGCTGGAAGCGATCGGCCTCGACTACAACTATGTGCGCGATCCGGTCGATGCCTGGGTGACCGTCATCATCATGGACGTCTGGCACTGGACGAGCCTTGTTGTGCTGCTCTGCTATGCCGGCCTCGTTTCGATCCCGGATGCCTATTATCAGGCGGCCAAGATCGACGGAGCCTCGCGCTGGTCCGTCTTCCGCTACATCCAACTGCCGAAGATGAAGCGTGTGCTTCTGATCGCCGTGCTGTTGCGCTTCATGGACAGTTTCATGATCTATACCGAACCCTTCGTCGTCACCGGCGGCGGCCCCGGCAACTCTACGACCTTCCTCTCCATCGATCTGGTGAAAATGGCGGTCGGCCAGTTCGATCTCGGCCCTGCGGCGGCCATGTCGATCATCTACTTCCTCATCATCCTGCTGCTCTCCTGGGTGTTCTACACCGTGATGACCAGCGGCGACGCGAACGGCTGAAGGAGGGCGCAGACATGACCAAAAAATACAAACCTGCAGGCAACCTTTCCTGGCTCGTCCCGACGATCTACATCATCTTCCTGATCCTGCCGATCTACTGGCTCGTCAATATGAGCTTCAAGGAGAATGCCGAGATCACCGGCGCCTTCTCGCTGTGGCCGACGAACCCGACGGTGCGCAACTATGCGGTCATCTTCACCGATCCGTCCTGGTACAACGGCTATATCAACTCGATCATCTATGTGGTGATGAACACGGTGATCTCGGTCGCCGCAGCACTGCCGGCTGCCTATGCCTTTTCGCGCTATCGCTTTCTTGGCGACAAGCACCTGTTCTTCTGGCTTTTGACCAACCGCATGGCGCCGCCGGCGGTCTTCGCGCTGCCCTTCTTCCAGCTCTATTCGGCCTTCGGCCTGATCGACACGCATATTGCCGTCGCACTTGCCCACTGCCTGTTCAACGTGCCGCTGGCGGTCTGGATCCTCGAAGGTTTCATGTCGGGCGTACCCAAGGAGATCGACGAGACGGCCTATATCGACGGCTATTCCTTCCCGCGCTTCTTCATCAAGATCTTCATTCCGCTGATCGCGAGCGGGGTGGGTGTCGCAGGCTTCTTCTGCTTCATGTTCTCGTGGGTCGAGCTGCTTCTTGCCCGCACGCTGACGACCACGGCCGCAAAGCCGATCTCGGCGATCATGACGCGCACCGTCTCGGCTTCCGGCATGGATTGGGGGGTGCTGGCAGCAGCCGGCGTGCTCACCATCATTCCCGGCGCCCTCGTCATCTATTTCGTCCGCAATTACATCGCCAAGGGCTTTGCCCTGGGTCGCGTCTGAGGAGGACCGGACATGAGCTTTTCCTGGATGGCCTGGACGCTGCCGACGGCGCTGTTCTTCCTGACGATCCTGGCGCTGCTAATCGGCATGAGCGTCTGGGAATATTTTTCGCCGGGCGGCTCACCGCGCGTCGGCTTACTTCGTTTCGAGACGACGCGCGGCGACCGGCTCTTCATTTCGCTGCTCGGCGCAGCATTCATTCATCTTGCATGGCTGGGTCTCATCGGACCCAACCTGTGGTGGGCTCTTGGCATCTCCGTGATCTACGCCGTCGGCGTGTTCCGCTACGTGTGATGCCAAGGTGATACGGATGGCCGGGGGTACTGGCCGCCTGAGACGTGAGACCTGCAATCGCAAACCCTGGGAGGATATTATGCGAAAGCACTTACTGACGACGACAGCAGGCTTGCTGCTGGCGATGACTGCGTCGGCCTATGCCGGCATGGACGAGGCCAAGACATTCCTCGACAAGGAAGTCGGCGATCTCTCGACGCTTTCCCGCGCCGACCAGGAAAAGGAAATGCAGTGGTTCGTTGATGCCGCCAAGCCCTTCG
This sequence comes from Hyphomicrobiales bacterium, assembly GCA_900470965.1. Taxonomy (GTDB): domain Bacteria; phylum Pseudomonadota; class Alphaproteobacteria; order Rhizobiales; family Rhizobiaceae; genus Rhizobium. Next base: position 69,711 of record UCCS01000009.1, on the reverse strand, counting down.
CCGGCATGGACATCAAGGTCGTCTCGGAAACGCTGACGACGCATGAATATGAATCGAAGGTGCTGGCGCCCGCCTTCACTGCAATCACCGGCATCAAGATCACCCATGACCTGATCGGCGAAGGTGACGTGGTCGAAAAGCTGCAGACGCAGATGCAGTCGGGCGAAAACATCTATGACGCCTATGTCAACGATAGCGACCTGATCGGCACCCATTGGCGCTACCAGCAGGCTCGCTCGCTGACGGACTGGATGGCCAATGAAGGCAAGGACGTCACCAATCCGGGCCTCGATCTCGACGACTTCATCGGCACCAAATTCACGACCGCGCCGGACAAGAAGCTCTACCAGCTTCCCGACCAGCAGTTCGCGAACCTCTACTGGTTCCGCTATGACTGGTTCAACGACGAGAAGAACAAGGCCGATTTCAAGGCCAAATACGGCTACGACCTCGGCGTTCCCGTCAACTGGTCTGCTTATGAGGACATTGCCGAATTCTTCACCGGTCGTGATGTGAACGGCAAGAAGGTCTTCGGCCACATGGACTATGGCAAGAAGGACCCGTCGCTCGGCTGGCGTTTCACCGATGCCTGGTTGTCGATGGCCGGCAATGGCGACAAGGGCCTGCCGAACGGCCTTCCTGTCGATGAATGGGGTATCAAGGTCGACGAGAATTCGCGTCCGGTCGGTTCGTGCGTTGCACGCGGCGGCGATACCAATGGTCCGGCTTCCGTCTATTCGATCGCGAAATATCTCGATTGGATAAAGGCCTACGCTCCGCCGGAGGCAGGCGGCATGACCTTCTCCGAATCCGGTCCGGTGCCGGCACAAGGTGCGGTCGCCCAGCAGATCTTCTGGTACACGGCCTTCACGGCCGACATGGTCAAGCCCGGCCTGCCGGTCATGAATGATGACGGCACGCCAAAATGGCGCATGGCTCCGAGCCCGCACGGCGTCTACTGGAAGGACGGCATGAAGCTCGGCTATCAGGACGTCGGTTCCTGGACGCTGATGAAGTCGACGCCTGACGATCGCGCCAAGGCTGCATGGCTCTATGCGCAGTTCGTCACCTCGAAGACCGTGGACGTGAAGAAGAGCCATGTCGGCCTCACCTTCATCCGCGAATCCACCATTCGCGACAAGAGCTTCACCGAACGTGCTCCGAAGCTCGGTGGCTTGATCGAGTTCTATCGCTCGCCGGCCCGCGTTCAGTGGTCGCCGACCGGCACGAACGTTCCTGACTATCCGAAACTCGCGCAGTTGTGGTGGCAGGCGATCGGCGATGCCGCTTCCGGTGCAAAGACGGCGCAGGAAGCCATGGACTCGCTGTGCGGCGAACAGGAAAAGGTGCTGCAGCGCCTGGAACGCGCGAAGGTGCAGGGCGATATTGGCCCGAAACTCGCCGAGGAGCATGATCTCGCCTATTGGAACGCAGACGCGGTGAAGAAGGGCAACCTTGCGCCGCAGCTGAAGATCGAGAACGAGAAGGAAAAGCCCGTCACCATCAACTATGATGATCTCGTCAAGAGCTGGGCCGACGCCAAGAAGTAGGCGTTAAACTGGCCGGGCGCGGCTGCGCCCGGCCATCCCTAAATTTCCATGATAATAACGGGAACAGAGCTGCCGTTCCGGCGGAACGACGGCTGCTGCGCAGGAAACAGATGTCATGAGCGGCCATATCCTTGCCATCGACCAGGGCACGACATCGTCACGAGCCATAATTTTCGACCCTCAGATGCAGACCGTATCGTCGGCCCAGACGGAGATCACCCAGCATTTCCCACAGACCGGCTGGGTGGAGCATGATGCAAACGAAATCTGGGACACGGTGCTTTCGACGGCCCGCGACGCCCTGGCAAAGAGCGGCGCAGCTCCTGGCGCAGTCGCCGCCATCGGCATCACCAACCAGCGGGAGACGACCGTCGTCTGGGAAAAAGCCACCGGCCGGCCGCTTCACAAGGCGATCGTCTGGCAGGACCGGCGCACGGCGGAAATGTGCGACCGGCTGAAAGTCGATGGCTATGAAAAGCTCTTCACCGCCAAGACCGGTCTGCTTCTCGATCCCTATTTTTCCGGCACGAAGCTGCGCTGGCTGCTCGACAATGTCGAGGGACTGCGTGCCCGTGCCGAAGCCGGAGAGGTCTGTTTTGGTACCATCGACAGCTGGATCATCTACAAGCTGACCAGCGGGCGGGCGCATGTCACCGATGCGACCAACGCCTCGCGAACCCTGCTCTACAATATCGCCGAGAACCGCTGGGACGACGAGCTTCTCGAGATCCTGCGCATCCCGCGGGCGCTGCTGCCCGAGGTCAAGGACAGTGCCGACGATTTTGGCACGGTCGATCCTGACATCTTCGGCGCGGCGATCCCGATCCTCGGGGTCGCGGGCGACCAGCAGGCGGCGACAATCGGCAATGCCTGTTTCGAACCGGGCATGGTGAAGTCGACCTACGGCACCGGTTGTTTCGCGCTCCTGAATACCGGTGACGACCGCGTCCACTCGAAGAACCGGCTCCTCACCACCATCGCCTACCGTCTGAACGGCAAGACCACCTACGCGCTGGAAGGGTCGATCTTCATTGCCGGTGCGGCCGTGCAGTGGCTGCGTGATGGTCTCGGCATTATCGGGAACGCATCGGAAACCGGTGCTCTGGCTGACAGAGCCGATCCGCAGCAAAGGGTCTATGTCGTGCCCGCCTTCACCGGCCTCGGTGCTCCCTATTGGGATCCGGAGGCGCGGGGCGCGATCTTCGGCCTGACGCGCAACAGCGGCCCGGCGGAGCTGGCGCGCGCCGTCCTGGAATCGGTCGCCTACCAGACGCTCGACCTGCTGGTGGCGATGCGCAGCGATTGGGGCGACCATCCGATCGAAACCGTGCTGCGCGTCGATGGCGGCATGTCGGCCTCCGAATGGACCATGCAGCATCTCGCCAACATTCTCTCAAGTCCGGTCGATCGGGCGGCGACCTTGGAGACGACAGCGCTCGGAGCAGCCTGGCTTGCCGGATCGAAGGCCGGTGTCTGGCCGGACCGAACGGAGTTCGCGCGCGCCTGGGCGAGCGACCGTAGCTTTGAGCCCGATATGACTGACGTAGACAGGCAGGCGAGAATTGTCGGCTGGCGCAACGCGATTGCGCGAACACTCAGCACGGTGACCTGACCTAGCGCGGACCACCACCGTCGGGAAAGAGCCGGGCGGTGTCAGGCCGCCCGGCGCATCGATATGTCTTGCTTCAAGTGTCGAGCCGGTTCTGTGTCTGCCGGTCGAAGAAGTGCACCTTCGGGGTCGCAAAGGACAGTTTGATCCGCTGTTCGGGTGCAAGGCTCACGCGTTCGCGCACAACCCAGGTGAGTTCCTTGCCCTCGACCTCGACGGCGACATGGGTTTCCGAACCGGTCGGCTCAATGACCTTCACGATCGCTTCGATGCCCTCATCGCCACCGAGCGAAATATCCTCCGGACGGATGCCGAGCGTCAGCGACTTGCCAGCGGAATTCTCCGGCGCTTGCGAGAGTTTGACGCGCGCGCCGCCGGGAAGAGCAAGGCTCGGGCTACCGGAATTCTCAAGCGTGCCCTCGAGGAAATTCATCGCCGGTGAGCCGAGGAAACCAGCGACGAAGATGTTGCGCGGCCGATCGTAGAGTTCGAGCGGACTGCCGATCTGTTCGACATGGCCGCCCTGCAGCACGACGATCTTGTCGGCCATGGTCATGGCCTCGATCTGGTCGTGCGTGACATAGACGATCGTCGTCTTCAGGCGCTGATGCAGCGCCTTGATCTCGGCGCGCATCTTGACGCGCAGCTTCGCGTCGAGGTTCGACAGCGGCTCGTCGAAGAGGAAGACCTTCGGATCGCGAACAATGGCGCGGCCCATGGCGACACGCTGGCGCTGGCCGCCCGAAAGCTGGGCCGGCTTGCGCTCCAGCAGCGGCTGCAGGCCGAGGATAGTAGCAGCCTCTCCCACCTTTTTGTCGATCTCTGGCCGCTTGGCGCCGGCAAGCTCCAGCGCAAAACCCATGTTCTGGGCGACCGTCATCTGCGGATAGAGCGCGTAGTTCTGAAAGACCATGGCGATATCGCGGTCCTTCGGCTGCAGGTTGTTGACGACGCGCCCGTCGATACTGATCTTGCCGGCGCTGATCTCCTCCAGGCCGGCGATCATGCGCAAGAGCGTGGACTTGCCGCAGCCGGACGGGCCGACGAGGATGACGAACTCGCCATCGGCAATCTCGACATCGATGCCGTGGATGATGTCGACCGAACCGAAGGACTTCTTGACTTTGTTGATGCTCAATCCGGACATGGGGGCTCCTTCTATCCTAAGCGCTTCCTGCGCACGCGCAGCGCCTGATGCGGCTTGCGGGGAAGCTTGACGCCGAAAGCAGCATCCGGCTTGCCGCCGCGCACGATCGCGCCATGACGGGTGGTATGCGGGACGGGTGCAGCGACCTTCTCGGCCGGTGTGATCGTCATCTCCCAAGTATCGATGATATCGACATCGTAATTGTCGTCGTCGAGCGGCAGACCCGATGACCAGATGACCGGCTGGTGCTCGCCGAGATAGATCAGCCGGAAATCATCGTCGCCGTCCCGCGCACCCGAGACACGCGACCAGGGCCATTCACCGATAATGCCGAGCGGCTCCAGCCCGTGCTTCACATCCGCCTCGAGCAGATCGCGCAGGAAACCGATGCGCTTCCAGGCCTCGCCACGCAACTCGCCGCCCTTGGCCCACCAGATCAGGTCCTCGGGATGCGAATAGGTCTCGCCGTGGCCGGCATAACCGCCGCGCGCTATGGTTATCCAGTAGCGATGCACCAGTTCCTGAGCGCAGAGATTGCCCCAGGACTGCAGGATATCGCCCTCGTATTCCGGCTCGTCGTTGACGACCGGCTTGCCATAGGCGTTGCGCCATTCTTGCGTGCGCTTGACGTCGGGGTTCTGGATGCAGGTATGGGTGACCCAGGGCTTGCGATGGTCGAAATTCGCCGTCACGTCGCCATTGTGGATCGAGCGCAGGTGTTGGTAGGGATCGTTTTCTTCCAGGATATGGAAGTAGCGGTCCCACTGCTCCATTGGCTTGGTATCAATCAGGAAGTCATATTCATTGGCAAGCGACCACCAGACATTCCGGTAAGCAGAAAGCCGCGCCGCGAGATAGGCGACATAGCGGAAATCCTGCTCGGCCGACATGTCGGCATAACCCCAGCGGTCATAGGGGTGAAAGATGATGATATCGGCCTCGATGCCGAGCGCGCAAAGGGCTGCCACCTGCCGGTCGAAATGCTGGAAGAGGGCAGGGTTCGGCCGGTCGAAATCCTCCCTGCCATCAGCCCCTTTTTCGAAGCAGGCATGTAGCGGCTCATTGGTATTATAGGGATAGTCCTTCGGGAAGACGCCCATGCGGATCTTGTTGAAGCGGGTTTTCTTCAGCGTCTCCAGTGTCTGGTTCTGCATCTCCAGCGGCTGATGCGTCCAGGCATAGCAGGTCGTGCCGAAGGAGAAGAAGGGCGTTCCGTCGGCATAGCCGAAATGGAACTTGTTGCGCACCCGCACCGGTCCATGATTGCCTGCCGACGGCGCGGCTGCTGTAAACGAACCCGTCTTGCCGTCGAGTGCCGACGTCTTCGAGCGCGTCTTGAAGGACCATTCGCCCTCGACGTCGGGCATGAAGCGGATGCGGTAGGTGCCGTTTCCGTCATAAAAGCCCGGCACGCGGACCTCGCGGCTCTTGTGCGTGAACACGGCATCGAATGCCACGTCGAGATAGGGATTGCCTTCGGACGGGCCGGCAAAGGCCGCTTCGAACACGCCCCATTTTTCGACTCCTGCATCGGACATTCTGTCTCTCCTCGTAAACAAGATTTCGGTCAGCCCTTGACGGCTCCGGAGGTCAGTCCGGACACGAAGTAGCGCTGGAACATGAGATAGACGATCGTCGCCGGTAGCACGGTCATGACGATCGCGGCGTTGAGCTGGCCGTAATTGCTGGAAAACTGACCCTGGAACGACATGAGGCCGAGCGGCAGGGTCCACATGTGCTGGTCCTGCAAAAGGACGAGTGCCATGGCGAATTCGTTCCAGGTGGAGACGAAGTCGAGGATCAGCAATGCGGCGAGAACCGGCAGGCAGACGGGCAGGAAGATCCGCCGGAAAATGGTGAAATGCGTCGCGCCATCGATGAGGGCTGCCTCCGACAGCTCCTTCGGAATGCCCTTGAAGAAGCCGTGCAGGATGAAGACCTGATAGGGAACGCCGAAGGCGATATAGGGCAGGATGACGCCCGGATAGGTGTCGATGAGCCCGAAGGAATTCACCAGCGTGAAGAGCGGTGCGAGCATCACCTGGAAAGGGATCATCGTGCCGAAAACGACGAGCAGCAGGAGCGCCTTGCTGATCTTCAGCTTGATCTTGGCAAGCGCGTAGGCGGCCATTGCCGACAGCGCGAGGCCGAGCGGCACCTTGATGACGGTGATGATGACGCTGTTGAAGAAGGAGCTGGCAAAATTGCCGCGGCTCCAGGCGTCGGCGTAGTTTTGAAAGGCGAGTTCGGTCGGCGGCATGAAGGCGCCGGTGCTGGTGACCGCGGCCGGCGTCTTCAGTGAGGTGAAGACGATGAAGACGAAAGGCGCGACCCAAATCAGCGCGACAAGGATGAGGGCGATCCACAAGCCGATCAGGATGGGGTCGCGCTTCAGGCGAAGGGGCTTGGTGTCGATGTCGAGATCGTCGGCTTGCGCTCCGAGAACTGTCACGATTCGACCTCCTCATGCTTTTGCGTCCAGCGCAGATAGGGGATGACGATCGCCATGGTGATTAAAAGCAGCACCACCGAGATCGCAGCACCGCGGCCGAAATCGAAGATCTGCATGGCCTGGGTGAAGGCCCAGAGCGCCAGCATCTGGGTCGACTGGGCGGGACCACCGCCAGTCAGGCCATAGACGATGTCGAAAGCCTTCAGCGACGAGATGATGGAGAGAACCAGAACGATGGTAATGGTGGGACGCAATGCCGGCAGTGTAACATGCTTGAAGACGGCCCAGCGGCCGGCGCCATCGATGCGGGCGGCTTCCACCAGCGTCTGCGAGACGTTCTGAAGACCTGCGAGGAACAGCACCATCGAGAAGCCGACGGTCTGCCAGAGATAGGCGATGAAGACGGAATAGAGCGCGATATCCTTGTTGCCGAGCCAGTCCTTGATCCAGGTCTGCATGCCCCAGGAGGTCAGCATCTGGCTGAACAGGCCGAAGAAGGGATCGTACATCCACTTCCACATGGTGGCGACGGCGATCGGCGCAATGATGACGGGCAGGTAGAAGATGGCGCGCAGGCTGTTGCGGCCGAAAATCTTCTGGTTGAGGCTGAGCGCCAAGAGCAGCCCGACTAGCGGCGGGAAGATCAGGCTCATCAGCGTCCAGATCACGGTATTCCGGAAAGCAACCCAGAAGACCGGATCGCGCGTGAAGATCGCCGTATAATTCGCGAGGCCGACGAAAGGCCGTTGCGGATCGAGCCCGTTCCACTTCTGGAAGCTAATAATAACCACGTTCAGCATCGGGTAGAGCGCGAAGATCGCGTAAATGGCCAGAGCCGGGACGAGCAGGATGAAGGCCTGCACGCGTGGATCATGAGTTGTTTGGCGCAATGACATGCTCACCTCCGGGCAGGGCACGACCCTGCCGGTCTTGCGAATGCGGCGCTAGCCGACCGACATTGTGTCGGCCAGCCGGCGTCTCGGGAGGAGTTAGGTTCTACCGGCGATGAAGGCCTGCATCTGCTTGGCTGCTGCGGCCGGCTCGATGCTGCCGGAGGCAACATCGTTGATGACGCGGAAATATTCCGTCGTCACGTCAAGCGGAAAGGCCTGGTCGCCATTCATGTAGATCTTGCTGTAGGTCTTGAAGATATCCAGCCACTCGGCTTCCAGAGGCTTCTGGTTGGTGTACTGGACATTCTTGTTGACCGAGATCGAGCTGATCTGGCCGACGAGATCCTGCTGCACTTTCTTCGACAGGAAATAGTCGATGAATTTCGCAGCCATGTCCGGGTTCTTGGTTTTTGTGCTGATGTAATTGTACTCGGCAAAACCATAGAGGCGGTTGGTATTGGTCGGGAAGGGGAAGATCCCGTAATCGTCGAGATTGACGCCGCTGCCGGACAGCTGGCCGACCAGCCAGTCGCCTTCCAGCATCATCGCCGCGCGGCCGGCGGTGAAGAGACTATAGGACTGCTTGTTGTCGATGCCCATGAAAGGCTGCAGCGTATAGTCCTTCGTCCACTTGGCGAATTCGGTGAACGCGTCGGTCGCGCAGGGCTCCTTCGACCAGTCGAGCTTCATCAGCTTCAGCTGATCGTGCTTTTCGGCGCCGCATTTGGTTTCCAGGATCACATCCATCAGGCGCATGACGTGCCAGTTGACGGTGCCGCCGAAGGTGAAGCCCGGAATGCCGGCTGCCTTCAGCTTGTCGGCTGCGGCCAGAAGCTCGTCATAGGTCTTCGGCTCTTCGGTGATGCCGGCCTGCTGGAAGAGCTTCTTGTTGTAATAGACGGCCTCACCCTTGAAGGTGAAGGGGGTGCCGTGCTTGCCGCCCGGATAGAGATCGGCAAAGGCAGCTGCCGAGGGAAGCAGCTCGTCGTTCCACTTGTATTCGGTGTAGTACTTGTCGAGCGGCAGCGACAGGCCGGCCTTCACATATTCGCCGCCAAGGCCAAGGCCTGCCCAGCTGAAATAGATGTCCGGGCCGCGGTTGGAACCGGCAGCGACGCGCAGCGCCGTCTTGTGCTCGTCGACGGCGCGCTGGACGATCTCGATATGGGTTCCCGGGTTTGCTGCTTCGAAATCGCTCGCAACCTTCTTCAACGCCACGTTGGCGGCATTATTGTCGAAGTTCAGCGTCCAGAGCGTGATGTCCTCGGCCTTGACGGGGGTGACCGCAACAGCCGCAATTGCGATGGCGGCCATGCATGAAGACTTCAATTTTGCAGAAAGGGTCAGCATTACGTCCTCCTCTTGTAAGCTGGAGCCTTTCTTGCCGGATGCTCATTGACATGTCAACTGGTATGATGAGCTAACCATAGGAATGGGCGTCTTATGATCGATGCCAGTTTCGTTGAGGCCCTGGGGAAGGCGGCCGCGGCCGGGAGGATCCGTTTGTTGGAATGGTTATTTCGGGTTGGAAAACCTGGCGCCTTCCAGCTTCGGCGTCCAGCCTCGTACCTGCGCGGTAGCTCGATGCTCGTTGCGCTGACCAATGAGGAGATTGCCCCATCGCCTCTGATGAAGCATTCTTTGCCGCACTGAACAAGATGGAAATGATTTCGGCTCAAGTGACAAGCTATCGATAAACGCGTGCGGCGTTGAGCGACATGCTCGCTACGACCGACGTTTTGAAGGTGCTCTGCCATGGGCAAGTCTGGAAAGACGTCGTGAAGTCGCGCTCATCATTGACCACGACGGCAACCCGCCGCCAGGCTAGACCATGTCGGCTCTCGTCGCCGCCAACCGTGGGCATCGATTTGGCCGTATGGCGCTCAAAAACCAGACGACAGCGGCGAAAACGGTTTTTCTCAGGGCTTGTTCGTCGGGTATCGTCTCCGTCGGCGGCCTCGACGAACGGACGAGCTTCGCAACGCTCCTGAGCCGTGTCGGCACGAGCGCTGTCGTAGCGCCGCGCTGGAAAATTGACGCAGAGCTGGCATTGCCCACCCTCGACGAAGCGATAGCGGGCTCCGTGGCAGGGCAACCGCTGAACAAGGCGATCAGGGCTGCCGTCGCCGCCGCGATCAACCGGGAGTGCCGGCATGGCAAGCCCATTCTTTTGTCATCGAGGGAGCCTGGGAATGAGCATTGCAGATGATCTCAACAAGAAGGGTGCGACGCCCGAGACGATCCTTCAGGTCCTGGATACGACCGTCTTCGAAGCATCGGGCGACCTATCGCCTGATGAGATGATGTCGAATTTGAAAGCGGTGGTCGATGACAAGGCAGACGTGGATGAGGCCCTCGAAACGCTTCGCAAACATCCAGAACTCCTCAATGAAATTGCGTTGCTGTGGATTGCGCACGCTGCGTAGCAACGGGAGACCGAGCAACTGATTTCCGAGGCGATCGCGCACGCGGATCGCCAGATGCCGATGCTGGAGATTGGCGCGGTGACACTCATCGCCCTCTAAGCGATCTACACCTTCGGCCCGAACAAACCGACGAATGTGAAATGGACCATCATGCAGCGCAAGGAAGGGACATTCGAAGAAATCAAAAGTGACGCCGAATTTGCCGACCTCAGCCAACCAGTGAAGGCTTTTCTTGGATTGTTTACCGGCGCGACCGAGGGGAAGAAATAGACTGACTGGGATGGCATTTCCGGCCGCCGGTCCTTCAAATCAACCACTATCGATACTTGAACCTCGTGGTCACTGAAACGTCGAAGTGCACAGGAATCTGACGTAGGCATAAATTCGTAATTACGCGATACCCAAAAAAACGGCGAGGGACCGGGTGACTGCTAGGAGAGCATCATCTTCCAGGCGACCAATCATCGTACCAATTCTTTCGCGTTTCACGGACATGGCTTTGTCCACCATCACTTGCGAGGCTTTCCGCAATCCGCTTTGCGCGGTTGGCTGAATTGTTGGCCGAATGAGCGGCGCATCGATGAGTGTACTGGAAATCAGCAGCACAGTGACCGTGCCTGTCGCGTCGAACTGATCGGCCTGGATGACAAGTGCCGGACGAGGCTTGCCGAAATCGCCGCTGGTTACGACGGTGACGATGTCACCACGCCTCACGCTTCACCTTCGGAGTCCAGGTCGCCGAGAGCGGCATCGAGGAAATCTTGCAAATCACGGTCGCCAGCATCGGCAAGGGCTGTCTGAACGGACTGACGATGGCATTCGGCGGCAAAACCGGGGCGGCGAGTATCGGGGACCCATATCTGCACCGGCCGCAGGCCGGCAGCCCGCAATGTTTCACGACGCTTTTGAACTCTTTCGTTGACAGAGGTGGCCATAAGGAAACTCCCTTGACGTTGTTACATGTAACATAAGAACCAGCTGCTGTCATGTCAACGTGGCCGGAGAAGAGAAGCGCCAGCTTTTCCTCGGCTCATGGGGAAACGAACCAGCTTTACCGAGCCAACGATTCGACCAGAGAATATACGACCGTCAGCAGGGTGTTCGCGACCAGCACCAGCGACCAGCGATGATGTCCCTGGGAGTTGTGTAGCTCGTTCGATCATCGAGCTTCCCGGGCAGAGCCGGGAACGGGTAAATTGAGCGGGCAAGTTGATAAGCGGATCATCGCTTATTGTAGCGATGTTTTCCGGTGTCATGTATCGCGAGCGCTGAACAGCCCACTCGTCATTTTGCTCCAGCAACAAAGCGCCGACGAGTCTGACGATGGCATCGTCGTTGGGAAAGATGCCGACGACCTCTGTCCTTCGCTTGACGGCCGCGGCAGTCAACTTGAAGCGACTGGCAAGTGCTTTTCTGTCAATTTTGCTGTTCGTGTACAGCCAAGAAGCTACCAGCTCAGCCCGACATCCCTCCAGGCAAAGGAAAGTTTTTGGAATCGCCTTGTCGGTGACTTCCGCGTAGCTCCGCCGACGATTGGTTCTTCAACAGCCCCACCCTGCATCTTTGCCAGGCAGCGGAAAGGACCTTGGACACGGCGGCTGAACGCAAAAGTCCGCAGCTACAGTTTCAAAATCCAGAGGTCCACAGTCATCGCCGCGACCGGGCACAAACGGGTTCCTCAATTTAGAAAACCGAAAATATCGGACCGACCGCGATTGAGAGACGCCGAAAATCTGCTCCAAGCCGGGGGTGTGACTACGGTTGGACTACGCCCTCCCTTCGTGGCGGGCGCTAGTCTGATCCTGACTGAGAGAGAATCGGACCTTGATCGCCGCTACGCATTAGCTGCCAAGCAATCGCGGAAACGCTTCAGTTTTGGTCGCGGTCACTTTTAGTGAGCGCTTCAGCAACGTGTGGCCGTAGCTCTAGCGCCTCTACATGCCTTCATAGGTCGTGTAGGACCGGGCAAGTCGAGCAGATCTTCGTTCGGTCGAAGGCGGGTTGCCATGCGTCTCGACATGACGGACTTTGAGGCGTCCATCGCCGAGGCTGCACCAGCCAGTCATGGCCCGGACGATCTCGTCCGGTTCGGAGGTCGGGCTGCGTGATTGGACGACGCCCGGCATCCAGAATGGATAATTGCGTCGTTTCACATTTTGGAGATTTTTCCTACGATCTCTCACGAAATCTCGGGAGGATTTCGGCGTATCCACGGACATCGGCCTCTAACCGGGTGGCGTGATGGATCATCGACAGGGGAGGTTGCTGATGATGTCGGATACGCTGACGACCGCTCTCCAGGATTGGCGCAAGAGACGGCGCGCGGAGGTCCTCGATCTCAGAGGTCACGTGGTCGAAACCTTGAAAAGGGCGGGCCAGAGCGCGCCTGTCAATCAGCGGATCGTCGAGATCGCCCGCGCCATCGGAGCGCGGCAGCCTTTCGGCGCAACCGTCAAACGCCACCGTTATCGAGGCATGAATGACCGTTACCGGCCGGAGCAACAGTATGAGAGGAGAAGTTCATGGGTTGGGATGAGACGCGCGGTCCGCGGATTGCATTTGTTGGAACGGGCGCGCAAGGCGCGTCCATCGGGGCGGATTTCGCCTTGGCAGGCCTTGACGTCACCTTCATCGAGCAATGGCCGGAGCATGTGATGGCGATCCGTGAAAAGGGCATCACGGTGAACCTGCCGAAACGCACCATCAATGCGAAGGTCCCGGCTTTACACCTGTGTCAGGTCGCCGAAATCAAGGAACCCTTCGATGTCGTGTTCCTCGTGGTAAAAGCCTACGACACCAAATGGGCATGCCAGCTGATCGAGCCATGTCTGGCGCCTGATGGGCTGGTCGTCGGTCTCCAGAACGGCATGACGCATGAGGATATTGCCGACGTGGTCGGCCGCGAGCGGACGATCGGCGCCGTCATCGAAATCGCCTCCAATATGTTCGTGCCCGGCGTCACCAACCGGCAGAACGATCATGACACGTCCTGGTTTGCGCTCGGCGCGCTCGATCCGAAGACGCGGGATCGCGTGGAAGCAGTTGCCGATCTGCTGCGCAATTCCGGCACGGTCGAAGTGATGGACGACATTCGTTCCGCCAAGTGGATGAAGCTTGTCGTCAATGCCGCCGAACTTATTCCGTCCGCCATCATCAATCTGCCGCTCGCCGATGCAGCGCGCGCACCGGGCATGCTCGAGGTCATGCGGGCCGCCGGATATGAGGCAATGCGGGCAGCACTCGCCGACGGAGCCAAAATCGTTCCGATCATCGGCATGCCGCCGGTGACCACCAATCATCCGGAACGTTATGTCGATCAGATCTTCGACGAAGTGCTGAAGACCTTTTCACAGGCCGACACATTGACGACGTCGCTGCAGGATTGGCGCAAGGGACGCCGAGCGGAAGTTGGGGAGGTCAATGGCTGGGTTGTCGATATACTGCGCGTGCACGGACAGGAAGCCCCGGTCAATCAACGGGTCATGGACGTGGCTTTTGATATCGAAGCCGGTCAGATCGATGCGCGCCCGGAGAATGCAGCACTACTGATCGAGGCATACCAGGCCGTGATGGCACACAGCTAGGACAAGAACAGGCGGCTTTTTTGGGCCATGGTAAATATCCACGGCCACCCGTCGTCGTTCATCGCCGGTGCATTTGGATTGGCTAGACCGTGCTTTGCCGTGTCCAGCTCCTCTGCGTGGATTTGAGGCTTTCTTCAATTTGAGCGGCGGCGTGCTCAAGGGCAAGCCGCGGCGTCTTATTGCCGAGCAATGCCTCGTGGATCTCTTCGCCGAGGACCTTCTCGATCGTCGTATATTGTGGGATCTTTGGGCGCTGCCAGGTCTGCAGAAGGTTCTTCTTGGCGAGCTGGTCCACGAAACGCACGATCGGCGAACTTGCGGCAGCCTCCGGATCGGCACTGACGGAAAAGCGCGGCGCGACCGGAAATCCGTTTTTCACATGCGCTTTCATTGCTTCTCTCGATGCCATCCAGGCGATCGCATCGGCGGCCAGTTCCACTCGTTCCTCGGGCAGATTTGTCGGAATGCAGAAGAGAAAGCCCCCGATCGGCGAGGCGCGCGTGCCGCCCGGGCCAGAGGGCTGAGGCAGATATTCGACCCTGCGCTTGACGACGGACTGGACGTCATATTCGAAGCGAGCCGCGCGCATGGTCCAGAAATAGCCGAGACTTGCTTTTCCTTTGAGAAACACTGCGAGCGTCTGGTCCCAAGCCATTTCAAGGATCTTGGGCGGAGAGATTTCGAGCAGCCTGCGCATATAGTCAAGCGCCGCAAAACCAGCGTCGGACAGAATCGTGCAGCTCAATTCTTCGAGGTTGACGCCCTCAAGCGTGAAGCCCGCGCGGATCTTGCGCAGCGAAATCGCCGGTTGACCGCAGGCGCCCATGAAAAACAGGAAGCTCGAGGCGATCGGCATGCCGCGCGCACCATCCCAGACCGCGCCGAACATTCCCTCATCGGGAGCGTGAAATTTGCGACCGGCATTGATCACATCGTCGAATGTCTTCGGGAACGACAGGCTCGCATCGGCAAACAGGTCCTTTCTCGCTGCAAGGACCTCGATGGTGCAATAGCCGGGAACGCCATAGTCACGCCCTTCCCAGGTCGCTGAAGACCAGATGGAGGGATGGAAATCGAGCGGGTTGATGCCCGTCTTCTGGATATATTGGTCGATCGGCCTGATAACGCCGCTCTCGGCGAATTCGCCGAGCCAGGGCATGTTGATGGCGATGACGTCGTAATCGGAAAGCCGCTTGGCGCCGTTTTCGCGCGCGCGTCGATAAAGGTCGGGCAGCGGCAGAAGGTCGAAATTCTTGCGCGAAGCGAGGTTGCTGCGGAAGTCGGCCCACATGTTGCGCATTGCGGAGAAATAATTGTCGTCGTTCAGGAGAAAACGAAGCTCGATCTGCGATTCCGCGCGCTTCTGCACCAGCCGCATCGGCGGGATGATTTGCGAACCGAGCGGGGTTCCCCCGAAATAATACTCATCCTCCTCCTCGCCTGCCCGCAGCCCCAATGTCTGGGCGAGCAGGGATTTCGTCTTGCGGGCATAAAGCTCGAAGGAGCGAAGCAATTGCTCGCTCGGCTGCAGCGCGAAGCTCTTGCCTGTCTGTCCCTTGGCGACCTTGAGAATGTAACCGGCATCGATGAGGCGATTGATCAATCGCATCGAGGTTGCATAGGGAAGACCGGATTCCTGCCCGAGCGTCGAGATCGAGACAGGCTGGCTCAGAATATGCGACTTGATCAGGAACGTGACGATAAGCCAGATCGCATCATCATCGGCCGCTTCGACGACCTCTCTGAAGGGGCGGCGCGTTTTCTCGATGAAATCGATGACGCGCAGCATTTCATATTCGTTCACGTCGGCCTCCCAACCGTCGCGCTGCCTGCAAGCAGACTAGCCGGCAACTCTTCCGCTCGCCAGCCCCGTCAAAGCGCTAAATGGCCTTGAGGGTGTGTGAAGCAGCAGCCTTTTCCCGGCCCAGGCCAGCAAGGCGCTCATATTGTTCGAAGAGCACGAAGAAGTCCTTTTCGGCAAGACCATCGGCGAAGGCTGCCTCGTACTGCTGGCGGATCATCGAGGCGAGATACATCGGAACATGATCGGATTTTGCCGCCCCAAGGATCAGGTCGAAGTCTTTCATCATCTGTGAGACGGAAAACGCGGGATCGAAATTGCGGTTGACCAGCAGGTCGCGCTTGTAGGCGATCAGCGGTGACGAGACAGCGCTCTCGCAGATGACGTTGAGCATGGTCTCGACGGTCAGATTTCCCTTTAATCCAAGCGTCAATGCCTCCCCAAGAAGGGCTGCCGTTGCGCCGACGAGCGCATTCAGCACGAGTTTCAGATAGCGTGCCTGCTCGCCTTCGCCGAGATAGAACCGTTTCGCTGAAAAGCTCGCCAGGACGGGCTCGACCTTTTTATATGCCTGTTCGGGACCAGAGACCATGACCGAGAGCAGACCCGAGGATGCGGTGATCGTACTGCCCGAAACGGGCGCACGCACATAGTCGACGCCCTTGCGGTGAAGGGCTTCTGCAACTTCGGCCGAAAGCTCTGGCGAGACGGTGCTCATCTCCACCAGGATCTGGCCGGGCTTGAGCAGTTCGACAAGCGTGGAGGGTGCAAGTGTGAGCTGACGCAGCACCTCGTCATTCGGAATGGTCAGGATCACTATGTCGGATGCCTCGACCAGATCCTCCAGGCTGTGGGCGACGTTCGCGCCCTGCGCAACGACGGAAGCACGGTTTTCCGGAAGTGGCTCATAGACGGACAAGGCATATCCGTTCTCGAGGACGCGCCGGCTCATCGGCGCGCCCATCTTGCCGATTCCGGCCCATCCCACTTTCAACGTCTCGCTCATGCAAAACCTTCCTTCCCCGGAGGCGTTCGCCAACCGGAATTCTCGATGCAGCTCTATGTCGAAGGAGCGCCAGCGAACCGGGCGAAAACATGCCTCAACTCGGCGCGAGGGCCGTCTCCTCCCGAAGAAATACTAGCGTCAGCCGAAGACCTATTGCTGCATTGAAAATATCCATTTCGGACAATTAAGGATTTGTCGAAGCGCAGGTTGATCCTCTAGCCTTCGCTTCGGATCGCACGGCGGTTCCTGTGGGAGGAATATTGCCGTCAACATGTTGGAGATGACGCGGAAGCCAGCGCTTCCGCGCCTGATCCCGCGTCGTCAGCGGTTCGGACAGTTCAGGGGAGGGGTGGATCAGATGAGGCGGCCTGCCGTCCCGGTCGGATCCCATCGCACCGCGGCCTGTCGCATTCGCCCTGTCCGTCACGTCTGACGGTCTCAGCTGCGACGGGAGTTCTATTGGGAGGGAATGCCATGAGTGGATCGGTCAACAATAAGGTCGTCATCGTAACCGGCGCGGCGCGCGGTATTGGCGCGGGCATTGCCGCCGATCTTGCCGAAAATGGAGCGCGCGTGGTGATTGCAGATCTCAATCTTGATAGCGCGCAGCAAACCGCATCAAAAATTTCCTCTGCGGGCGGCAGCGCGGTTGCAATTGCCGTCGATGTCTCGAGCCGTTCCAGCGTCAGGGCGCTGATCGACGAAACCGTATCTCGTTGCGGCCGCCTCGACGTCATGTTCAATAATGCCGGCATCAGTCAGACCTGCCCCTTCATGGAGGTGACGGATGAGGATTTCGACAGGATCATGGCGATCAATGGCCGCGGCGTTCTGATCGGAACCCAGGAGGCGGCAAGGCAAATGATCGCTCAGGGCGATGGTGGCAAGATCGTCAACACTGCCTCGATCGCCGGAAAGCAGGGCTACGCGTTGTTTGCCCATTATTGCGCTTCCAAATTCGCGGTTGTTGCGATCACGCAGGCGGCTGCCCGCGCGCTTGCAGAACACAAGATCACGGTCAACTGCTTCGGCCCGGGTGTCGTCAAAACCGAGCTGTGGGAACAGCTCGACCGCGAGTTCATCGAGCGCGGCCTGACGGAAAAGCCGGAACAGGCGATCAATGATTTTTCCCAATCGATCCTTCTGGGGCGTGTATCGCTTCCCAAGGATATCGCCGGCGTCACGACGTTTCTCGCCTCCCAGGCATCCGACTATGTCACCGGCCAGACCATCATGGTCGATGGCGGCATGGTGCTGATCTAAAAGGACGAGCGCTGTGACAGGACCGACTGGAAAGCGTCTTGCTTTGGGCATCGGACCGGTCTGCGACGGCGGCTCAATAACAAGTTCATCATGAAAGGCGTGAAGATGAAGGCTGTACGGTACTATTCCAAGAAAGATATTCGCGTCGAAGACGTGCCGGCGCCAAGCGGCCGCCTGGGCGACGACATGGTGCTGATCGACCCCCTGGTTTGCGGCATCTGCGGTACCGATATCCACGAGTATATTGCAGGGCCGATCGTCACACCGGCCACACCCCATGTCTATTCCGGCGCCACGCTGCCGCAGATTCTCGGTCATGAATTTTCCGCACGTGTGCTGGAGGTCGGCAGGAACGTCACGCATGTTGCTCCAGGCTCGCGCGTCTCGATCCAGCCGCTGATCTCGCCGCGCGACGATTATTATGGCCGGCGTGGGCTCTTCCACCTTAGCGAAAAGATGGCCTGCGTCGGCCTGTCATGGGACTGGGGCGGAATGGGCGAGCGCGCCGTCGTCAATGGCTATAACGTCTTTCCGGTCCCAGACAGCGTCTCCGATGTTCAGGCAGCGATGATCGAGCCTGCTGCCGTCGCGCTTTACGGCGTCGATCGCGGTCGCGTCACCTCCGGAAGCTCGGTGCTGGTGTCTGGTGTCGGTCCGATCGGCGCCCTCGTGCTCCTGGCGACAAAGGCGGCAGGCGCCACGACGATTTTCGTCTCGGAACTCAATCCCAACCGCAGGGCGCTGGCCAAGACGCTCGTTCCTGAAGCGATTGTCTTCGATCCGCGCCAGACCGATACCGAAGCGCTGTTCCGCAGCCACACTGAGGAAGGCGTCGGTGTCGACGTCGCCTTGGAATGCGTCGGCGCCGAGGCGTCGCTCAATCTTTGCGCCAAGGCCGTCCGGCGTCAGGGCACGGTCGTGCAGGTCGGGCTTCACGTCCGGCCGGCGGCAATCGATGCAATGCTCTGGGCGCTCAAGGACATCACCGTCGAAGCCACCTGGTGCTATCCGGTGCAGATCTGGCCGCGCATCGCGCAGATGATCGGAGCGGGAATCTTCCCGGTCGAAAAGATCGTCACGGCGCAGATCGCCCCGGAGGACGTGGTCGAAGAAGGCTTCGAGGCACTGATCGATCCGGCCGCCTCCCACATGAAGATCCTCGTCAACATGAAGGCCTGATCAAGGAATTCCAGAGGCCAAACCTTCGACGACCACGCGATTGCCTGAATTCGAAAGGAATTAGACATGCATTATGTTGTTCATTGCCTTGATCACGAGGGCGCTGTCGACAAGCGGCACGCCAATTACGACGCCCACAAGGCCTATCTGTCGACCGGCAAGACCAAGACTGTCATCTCCGGTCCGCTTCTGGCCGACGACAACGAGACCATGATCGGTTCGCTTTTCGTTTTCGAGGCCGATACCAAGGAAGAGATCGTTGCGTTCAACAAGGCCGATCCCTTCACCAAGGCCGGCGTTTGGAAAACCGTCAACATCCACCCGTTCAACAAGCGAGTGGACAATCGATGACCATGCGCGAAGATAAACCCGTCATCGCAGCGCTGGTCGGTCTCGGCTGGTGGGGTCGCAAGATGGCGAGCCTCGTCAATGCCGGGGGCGCGAAAATGCATTTCGTCCGCGGCATCGATCCCAATCCCGACGCAGCCGCCTTTGCTGGCGAGATGGGCTTGCAATATTCCCATGACATGGCGGAAGCGCTCGCGGATCCGACGATCGAAGCCGTTGTGCTCGCGACACCGCATTCGCTGCACCGGGAACAGATCGCGCGTGTCGTTGCAGCCGGAAAACACGTCTTCTGCGAAAAGCCGCTGGACCTGACAAAGGCTGGCGCGCAGGCATCAGTGGATCTCTGTCACGATGCGGGACTTGTCCTCGGCATGGGCCACGAGCGTCGTTTCGAGCCGCCGATCGCTGCAATCCTGGAGACTGCAAAATCGGGCAAGCTTGGCAGGCTTCTGCAGATCGAGGCGAATTTCAGCCATGACAAGTTTCTGGCACTCGATCCCTCCAATTGGCGGCTGAAGGCCGATCAGGCGCCAGCAGGCGGCATGACGGCGACCGGCATCCATCTGACCGACCTCTCGGTGAAGCTGATGGGCCCCGCCGCGGACGTGCGCGTCGTTTGCGAAAATCTCGCGTCTAGCATCCCGCAGGGCGATACGATGAGTGCTCACATCCGTTTTTCAGGCGGCGGCACGGCCTATGTCTCGGCAACGCTCGCCACCCCCTTCATCTCCCGCTTCGCCGTCTTCGGGACGGAGGGATGGATCGAAGTGCGCGACAGGGCCCATGTCGAGGCACCCGATGGCTGGGTGGTGACCGAAGGCTGGAAGAACGAGAAGATCACCGTTCGTGAGCTGCCACCCGCCGAACCGGTCCGTGACAATCTGAGGGCATTCGCCCGGGCGATCCGTGGCGAGGCGGATTATCCGATCACCGGTGAGGACATGATCAACAACATCGCTCTGCTGGAAGCGATTGTACGCTCCGCAAAGAGCGGCACGCTCGAGAAGGTCTGAGGAGAAGGACATGAAAGCTCTGGTTTTCGAGGCTCCCGAAAAGCCCGTCGTCGCCGAGGTTGGAATACCGGACCTGTCGCCGAACGAGGTTCTCGTCCACACCAAGGCGGTTGGGATCTGCCACTCCGATTATGAACTGCTTGCCGGCCGCTACATCATCCCGATCTCCTATCCGGTGACACCAGGGCACGAATGGAGCGGCGAAATTGTCGAAGTCGGACGCAACGTCCAGGGCTTCAGCAAGGGCGACCGCGTTGTCGGCGAATGCGTGGTGCGCACGCCTGAGCGCCTGCATCATTTCGGCTTTTCGATCAGCGGCGCTGACCGCGAGTATTTCACGGTCAATCCGGAATGGCTTCATAAGCTGCCGGACGCCGTGGACGACAAGAAAGCCGCGCTGATCGAGCCGTTTACCTGCGGTTTTTATGCCGTCCTTCGTTCCGGCGGGACAAATGCCAGCGAAACCGTCGTGATCTCGGGTGGCGGTACGATCGGCCTTGTGTCGGCTGCAGCCGCCATCGGCATGGGCGCGCGCGTGATCGTCGTCGATCCGCTTGCCTCGCGCCGGGACGTCGCAAAGCGGCTCGGCGCAGACGTCGCGCTCGATCCATCTGACGGCGGTGCGGCAGAGACGATCCGCGAGCTGACCGGCGGAAAGGGGGCCGATCTCGTCATTGAGGCCTCCGGTCACGATGCCTCGCTTGCGGCAGCATTCGACTACGCGCGCGAGGAAGGCCGTGTGTCGATGGTCGGCATCAATATCGGCCGCAAGGTGCCGGTCGTGATCGGCCAGATTCAGATGAAGAACCTGACGGTGCGCGGTTGCATCGGCTCACCGGGTGTATGGCCGGCTGTTATTCGCTTTCTGGAACGGACAGGCATCGATCTGTCGCCGATCCAGACGCATGACTTTGCCCTGACGGAGGCGGTCCAGGCCTTTGCCTTCGGACAGGATCCGACCAAGAGTATCAAGATCACACTGTTGAACGGTTGAACCCATGACAAAGCATGCCCTGATTGTCGGCGCGACCGGCATTACCGGAAGCAACCTAGCCGAACTCCTGCTTGCCGCGGGTGACTGGGGCGTATCGGGCCTGTCCCGATCCGTCAGCCCGATCGCCGGGGTGCAAACGCTTCAGTGCGATCTCGTCGATCCGGATTCCGTCCGTGGTGCGCTGCTCGGTCTGCGGCCAAGCCACGTCTTCATCACTGCCTGGTCGCGCCAGGAGACGGAAGCGGAAAACTGCAAGGTGAACGGGGCGATCGTCCGCAATGTGCTCGATGGCTTGCAGGGCGCAAGTGTGGGCCATGTCGCGTTGACGACTGGCACCAAGCATTATCTCGGGCCGTTCGAATCCTACGCCAAGACACAGCCCGAGACCCCTTTCCGCGAAGAGCAGGAGCGCCTGCCGGGGGAAAATTTCTACTATGTCCAGGAGGATGAGGTGTTTGCTGCCGCAGCCCGCGACGGCTTTACCTGGTCGATCCACCGGCCGCACACGCTGATCGGCTATGCCGTCGGCAATGCAATGAATATGGCTGCAACACTCGCAATCTACGCATCGATCTGCAAGGAGACGGGAAGGCCGTTCGTCTTCCCTGGATCGCCGCAGCAATGGCAGGCGACGACCGATGTCACCGATGCGCGCCTGCTTGCCCGGCATCTTCGATGGGCCGCAACCACGAAGGAAGCGGCCAATCTCGCGTTCAACGTCGTCAACGGCGAGGTCTTCCGGTGGAAATGGCTCTGGCCGCGGATCGCCGCCTATTTCGGCATTGAGGCAGCACCCTATTCCGGTGCCCCCGACCCCCTCGAAAACCAGATGGCGGGCGCAGACGAGATCTGGAACGGAATGGTCAGAAAATATGACCTGCAGCCCAATGCGCTCTCGCGGGTCGCCTCCTTCTGGCATTCGGACGCAGATCTTGGTCGGCAGGTCGAGACCTTCAACGATATGGGCCGCAGCCGCAAGCTCGGCTTCATGGATTATCAGGACACGACCCAGTCCTTCACCGACGCTTTCGACCGCCTGCGCGCGGATCGCATCATACCCTGATTGGAGGAGGACCGCATGAGTGCCGACCTCACAGCACCGGTTTCGCCGGCGGGATATTTTACCGAGGAAAACTCGATCGAGACCGTCAATGCGCGCATGGCCAAGGACGTCAATCCGCGGCTCGCCAAGATCATGGCATCCCTCGTGAAGCATCTCCACAATTTCGCGCGCGAGATCGAGCTCACGCAGGAGGAATGGGAATTCGGCATCGATTTCCTGACCCGCACGGGCCACATCTGCACGCAGGAACGCCAGGAGTTCATCCTGCTCTCGGATACGCTCGGTCTTTCCATGCTGGTCGACGCCATTAACAACCGGCGGCCACAAGGGGCGACCGAAAACACCGTCTTCGGCCCGTTCCATGTCGAGGGCGCTCCCGTACGCCGTATGGGCGATCTGATCTGCCTCGACGGCAAGGGCGAAAGCTGTCTGTTCACCGGCCGGGTGATCGATCTTGACGGCAATCCGGTTGCGGGCGCCCGCATCGACGTCTGGTCGGACAATGCGGAAGGCTATTACGACGTGCAGCAGCCCGATATCCAGCCGAAGTGGAACAATCGCGGTGTCTTTATCACCGGCTCCGACGGAGCCTACAGCTTCGTCGGCATCAAGCCGGTTTCCTATCCCATTCCCGATGACGGACCGGTCGGCAAGATGCTGGCGTCGCTCGGACGCCATCCCTATCGTCCGGCCCACATGCACTACATGGTCCGCGCCGACGGCTTTGAGAAGCTCGTGACGCACACTTTCGTCGGGAAAGACCCCTACCTTCAATCAGACACCGTTTTCGGGGTGAAGAAGACGCTGGTCACGCCTTTCGAACCTGTCGAGAACGGCGATACGCTGTGGCGCTCCGATTTCGATTTCGTTCTCACCCGCACCGGGCAGGGGCGCTAGGAGGCCGGCATGGAACACTTCGTCTATACCGGAAATCCCGGCCGCGTCATTTTCGGCAGCGGCACGATCTCAAGGCTCGCGGAGGAGGCCGACAGGCTCGGTGCAAGACGCCTGCTCGTGCTCTCCACACCGGAACAGGAAAGCCAGGCGCAGGATATCGCCGCTCATCTCGGTACGCGCGTGGCCGGAATGTTCTCCAAGGCGACCATGCATACGCCGACCAATGTGACGGCCGACGCCATGCGACAGGTCGAGGCACTCCGAGCTGATGGCCTCGTCGCGATCGGCGGCGGGTCGACGACGGGTCTCGGCAAGGCGATCGCCTATCGTACCGATCTTGCACAGATTGTTGTTCCGACCACCTATGCCGGATCGGAGGCAACGCCAATCCTTGGAGAAACCGAGGGTGGACGAAAAGTGACGCGATCCGATCCTCGCATTCTTCCGGAAATCATCGTCTACGATGTCGACTTGACGCTCAGCCTGCCGGTTTCAATGTCCGTCACGAGCGGCATGAATGCCGTCGCCCATGCGGTCGAGGCGCTCTATGCCCGGGAAGCAAACCCGATCATTTCGATGATGGCGCTGGAGGGGATCAATGCGATCGTTCGCGCCTTGCCCGGGATCACCCAGAACCCTGGAGACAAGACGGCCCGTTCGGATGCTCTCTACGGCGCCTGGCTCTGCGGCATTTGTCTCGGGTCGGTCGGAATGGCGTTGCACCACAAGCTCTGCCACACGCTCGGCGGCATGTTCAACCTGCCGCACGCAGCAATGCATACCGCCGTGCTGCCGCATGCCATCGCCTACAATGCCAGTGCCGCACCAGCAGCGATGGACATGCTCGGCGGCAAGCTTGGTGCCGCCGATCCCGCCCAGGCACTCTTTGATCTTTCGAGGCGGCTCGGCGCGAAGATGTCTCTGCAGGAGCTCGGCATGCCGCAAGGCAGTGTCGGAGCTGCCGTCGAACAAGCCATATCGAATCCTTATTGGAACCCGCGTGCCCTGGAAAAGGAAGGTCTGACCGACCTGCTCGAGCGCGCTTTCCGGGGCGATGAACCCCGGGCAAAATAGGTTCGCCGCCATCCGGGAGCGTTGGACGCGACGAGGAGTTTTGCGTAGTGGGGGCAGGGAAATCCGGAAATCCAAAATGGATAATTCCACTGTTTCCTTTGCTCAGAGTGCGGTTACCATCACTATTGCGATGTCTCCGATATCCGAAATTGGACGGGAGACGGAGGGCCGATTTGGCTACCAGGGAGGGAGAGGTCATGCTTGCAGTTCGTGTCGCAATATCCAATCCCGGCAAGGCGGCCGAACGCGAAACCTATCTCGAGGACCACAAGCGCCATCTGCGGTCCGGTCGGGTCGGCATCGTCCAGTCCGGACCGATCGTGGATGAATTCGGCGAAGGCAGCGGAGGAGTTGTCGTGGCCGATGTCAGTTCGCTGGAGGAAATGCATCGCTTCAGCGCGGAGGATCCCTTTGTCCTCCACGACGTCTATGCAAGCGTCGCCATCTACGAGTGGCGGCCAACGATCGGCGGCCATCGCTAAGATGACCGCATCGGGATGCCCGCGTGTCCCGGCAGCAGCTGATTTTCTGAGGAGGAGGGAAAATGAAAGCGGCAGGTACAATCAACTGGGACGAGATCCGCGACTGGCTCGCAGAAGCCGGGAGCATTTGCAGCGGATTTCACGTCGAGTACCAGGAATCGCGAAATCCGCCCCACTCACTGTCAGCGCGTCGACGGCCTAGTCGACTGCGACCTCCGCCAAAGGCCGGCCCATCGGTGGGTTGGGTTTTTCCGAAACGGGATACCTGACGTCGGTCTCCTCTCTTGAATATTTGCCGAACGGGCCCTCCGGTTTTTGCCGGGAGCTCGGCGGCGGAGCCATGACATTCAGCGCGAAAGACAGACTTCGATGACGAACGCCTTTCCCATTGCTTCCAACAAGCATCCAAGGGGGACAATCTTGCCGATACCGCTGGCACGAAGCTTCATGACCGTCGTCTTCTCGACGCTCGTTCTCCTTCTCATATGCGCGGTCTTTGCGCCGTCGAGCCTGTCCTGGGGCGCGCTTTCGGGAAGCCTGCCCTTCGCGGCAATCATCGCCATTGTCGGTCTCGGTCAGTTGCTCGTGGTGCAGCAGGGTGGCTTCGACCTTTCCCTTCCTGGCGCGGTGTCGCTTGCCGTCGTCATCGCAACCCACTTTCCGCAGCAGAACGATGCGTTGCTCCATCAGGCAGTCCTTCTGTCGATTGGCATTTCGCTCGTCGCCGGCTCCCTGAACGGGCTTCTCGTCAGCATCTTCAGGGTGAACGCAATCATCACCACGATCGGCACCAATGCGCTGCTTTACGCAGTCGTCTTTGCTGTGTCGGGCGGCGTCCCCTCGATCACCACCAACCTTCTGGCCGAGATCGCGGGCGGCGAAAGTCTCGGCCTGCCAAACTCGGTCATCTTCGCGCTGGCGGGCATGGCGCTCGTGAGCTTCGCGCTCAAGAAAACGGTGGCGGGTCGACGGTTCGAGGCGATCGGTGCCAATCCTCTTGCCGCACGAGCTGCCGGCCTGAACGTGCGCATTCACCAGATGATGGCCTATGTCTATGCGCAGCTTCTCTATTGCATGGCCGGCACACTGATTGCCGGCATCACCCGCGAACCCACCGCCTTTCAAGGGGACAGCCTGCTGCTGCCCTCCGTCGCTGTCGTGGTTCTCGGCGGTACATCACTTCTCGGTGGGCGAGGTTATCCCGTCTCGACGGTCATCGCTGCATTTTTCCTCAACCAATTGAGCCAATTCGCACTGACGGTCGGGGTGCCGTTTTCAGCTCAAACCATCATCCAGGCCTTGGCTCTGGGTTTTGGCATCGGTGTTTACTCGATCCGCTGGACGGTAAACCGCAAGACAACGACTGGGACAAGAAAAGTGGAGGACAAAACATGAAACATGCATCTCTCTCGAAATACCTGGCGCTTTCCGTTGTGGCCGCGACCACTGCATTCGCCACTACCGGTATCGCCAAGGCCGAGGCCCCATCCTGGTGCGGCCCGAAGAAGGCAACGCTCGGACTACTGGACGGTTATGGCGGCAACAGCTGGCGCCAGGTCACGACGGCCTCCGGCAAGCAGACCGTGGATCTTTGCCCCAGCATCACCAAGTACGAATATGCTGACGGTCAGGGCGACACGTTGAAATCGATCTCCGACATCAAGAGCATGGCGGCCAAGGGTCTTGATGCGCTTGTCGTCTTTGGCGATGCAGGCCCGGCGGTGCTTCCAGCCATTACCAGCGTCTTCAAATCAGGCAAGGTCGTCGTGCCCTATCGCGTCGCCGTTGGTGGCAAGGATGGCCAGAATTATTCGAAATTCGTCGGCGCATCCTTTGAAAACGATGGCGAAAGCTGGGGCAACTGGATCAAGAGCGTCCTGCCGAAAGGCGGAAACCTCCTCTTCCTCTCCGGGCCTGCCGGCAACAGCCAGGGCCTCGATGAACTCAAGGGCCTCAAGAAGGTTCTTGGCCCCGAATATGTGTTCGTCAATCAGGAGCCCTTCGCCGTCACCAACTGGGATCCGGCGCTGACACAGAAGGTACTGACGGCGGAAATCGCCAAGAACCAGAAGATCGATGTGATCATCTCCGACTTCGGTCCCTCTCTCGTCGGTGCGCTGCCGCTCTTTGCCAAACAGGGGAAGTCGATCCCGGCGCTTGCTACCTCTGATGGAAACTCGCTCGGCTGCTTCTGGCAGGACAACAAGGACAGCAATCCGGACTTCAAGCTCTTCACGGTCGCAACCGGCAACGACAATGTCAGGCTCGCGGTCCAATGGGCCGTCGCGCTTGCCACCGGCGGCACGCCGCCGAGCGAACAGGTCTTCAAGGCACCGGCCTTCGAGGATTCGGTATCCGGCAAGCCAAGCGCGGTGCAGTGCCGCAAGGATCTTCCGGGCGCGATCTACCTGTCCTCCGAACTTTCAGCCGAGGATCAGGCAAAGGCGGTCGGAAAGTAATCGTAAACATCCAGGACCTGCCCGAGCTCCGGGCAGGTTTTCTCTTCCAGCGGATGACAAGCTATGGCTGCAGCAGAAATCAATGCAATCGCGACACCGTTGTCGACCCGTTCCGACCAGACGATCTGCCTGACCGGAATCCACAAATATTTTGGGGGTGTTGCCGCGCTTCGCGACGTGAGCGTCGAATTCCGGCCGGGCGAAGTCCATGCCATTCTCGGTGAGAACGGTGCAGGCAAGTCGACATTGATGAACATCATCGCCGGCACGCTCCAACCGAGCGAGGGCGAGATCAGCTTCGAGGGCGAGCGCATCAGGCAGATGACGCCTGAGTTCGCAAGCACCATCGGCATTGCCATCTGTTTCCAGCATCCCGCCATCCTCAACGACCTGTCGATCCTCGAAAATCTGAGCGTTGCCCTGCCGCCATCGATGTTTTCCGGCAGGCCCATGAGCGAAGTCGCAAGGGAGATGCTCGACACGGTCGGATTGGCACTACCGTTACACATGCGCGCCGGCCAGATGACGGTGGCGCAGAAGCATTTGCTCGAAATCGGCAAGGCGCTCGCAATGAAACCGAAGCTCCTCATCCTTGACGAGCCGACGGCCTCCCTCGACCAGGAGGCAACTGACATGCTCTTCGGTCTCATCCGCAAGGCGGTGAAAGCGGGCACCTCGGTGATCTACATCACCCACCGTCTGGCAGAGCTGCGCCAGATCGCCCAGCGCGTCACTGTCATGCGAGACGGGCGCGTGCGCGGTTCGGCACTTGTCGATGACACGAGCGATGCCGAGCTCGTCAATCTCATCGTCGGTCGCACGCTGGAGGCTGCCTTTCCGCCAAAGTCGAAGCGGGTCGGCGGTGCGGCCAGTTTGTCCGTTGCGGGTTTGAGCGGCCACGGATTTACCAATGTAAGTTTTGATGTAGCGCGCGGCGAGATCATTGGCGTCGCCGGTGTCTCCGGCAACGGCCAGACAGAGCTGATGCGCACGCTTGCCGGTCTGCACACAGCAGAGGGGGCGGTCACGCTTCACGGGCAAGCCGTCAATCAACCGACGCTGTTGCGTCAATCTGCCTTCATGCCGTCTGACAGACATCTCGAAGGCGTGGCGAGCGGCCTGACGGTGCGCGAAAACGCCACCTTCTCTGCGCTGGAGAAATTCGCCGCAAGTGGCGTCATGAACAGTAGGAGAGAGCACGAAAAAGTCACCGCGATCTTCGGCGAGCTGGCAGTCAAAGCTCCCGGTCTCGAAGCACCGATCATGTCCTTGTCCGGTGGCAATCAGCAAAAGGTGGTAATGTCGCGCGCCCTCCTGTCAGAGCCTGGCATTGTAATTGCCGACGAGCCGACGCAGGGTGTGGACGTTGGCGCGCGCTTCGAGATCTATCGTATCCTGCGTGACGTATCGGAGGCAGGAACGCCTGTTGTCGTCAACTCATCCGATGCGGTCGAGCTCGAGGGGCTGTGCGATAAGGTCATCGTCATGTCGCGCGGTCACGTCGTCGAAACGTTGACCGGTGATGATGTCACCGAAGAGCGCATCGTCGCGGCGGCCGTCAAGGCCGCAACTCACGATGTCGAAAGCGGTTCGATATCAGGGGGGACCGCACCGAACGGGCTGCGCCATTTCCTGCAGTCGGATATTGCGCCCGCCGTGCCGTTGGCGCTTGTGAGTATTCTTCTCGGGCTTTTCGTCAATGGTCAGAACGACAACTTTCTGTCGATCTACAACATCTACAACATCCTCCTGCTGTCGACCGCGCTGGGCTTCATCGCCCTCGGACAGACGATCGCGCTGCTCATGGGCGGCATCGACCTATCCGTCGGCCCGCTTGCCGGTTTTCTCGTCGTCGTCGCCTCGTTCTTCGTCACTGAGGATATGTCGAGCGGTATGATGTTGATTGGATTTCTGCTCATGCTGACGGGTGCGTTCGTCACGGGCGCCGTGAATGGCGTTTTGATCCGATACGCGAACTTTACGCCGATTGCGGCAACACTTGCCATGTATATCGCGATACAGGGTTTCAGCTTTCTGCTGCGCGAAAACCCGGACGGCTATATCAGCTCGACCGTCACAGATTGGGTCAACTGGCAATGGGGGCCGCTTCCCGTCGCCTTCCTCATCCTCGTCGTCGTGACGCTGATTGGTGAATACGCGCTGCGCGGATCGAGACTTGGCTGGCGCTTGCGGGCGGTCGGTTCAAACGAGGAATCCGCACGCAGAATGGGCATTCGTGTCGATCTGACCTATATCAGCGGCTATATCGCTTGCTCCCTGATGACCGCCGTCGGCGCACTCATGCTGATGACACAGATCGGCGTCGGTGATCCACGCCAGGGCGTCAACTACACCTTGTCCAGCATCACGGCGGTCGTACTCGGTGGTACGAGCCTGACGGGTGGTCGCGGAACATTCATCGGCACGGTCCTCGGTGCCGTCCTGCTGACGGAAGTGCTAAGCGCGGTGACATTCCTCAGTCTCACACAGACCTATCAATATCTGTTCCAGGGCATCCTGATTGTCGTCGCGGCGCTGATCTATTCGGCTGCCCGCAGGCGGACAGCACACTAGCTGTGGCGACCTCCTCCGCGACTGATGGCAAGCCGCAGTTTCTATCAGCACACGCACGTCCGGCATTTTCGAGCGTCTCAACAAATTGGATAAGGTTATCATATGACGGGCAGGGTCTACGGCATGCACCACATCGGCATTACGGTGCCGGATATTGAAGAGGGCATTGCATTCTTTCGGGCGGTCTTCGGTGCGATCGAGGTCTTTCGTACTGGACCCTTCGATGTCGACCAGGATTTCATGGCAAAAAAGCTGGGCGCATCCGCACAATCGACCATACGCGATCTGGTGTTCCTGCGTTGCGGCGAAGGGACGAGTGTCGAGCTGTTTGAATATAGTGGCGAGGAAGACAGCCGACCGAAGCGATCCTCGGAGGTCGGCGGCATGCATCTTTGTTTTGAAGTCGACGACGTTCATGCGTGCGCGAATCGATTGCGAGCGCAGGGCATCGACATGCTGGATGGACCCAACTTAGTTGAAAGCGGACCATTGGCGGGATTCAATTGGATCTATTTCCGAGCCCCGTGGGGGTTGATTTTGGAAGTCGCGAGCTTCGCCGAACTCGGCTATGAGCGCAATTCGCCTCATCGGTTATGGAGAGTGGAGCGGAAGTGAACTTCGGCGCCAGCTGTTGAGTTGTTGGTGGGTCAAGAGCGCCGGTGCTAGTGCGAATGTTGTCCTCGCGTGACTGTCAAAGAACCGGACGCCTGCCAGGTTGGCGGCAGCGTCGATGCAACGGTCACATATTCGGATATACCGGCCCTTCGCCACCCTGCGGCGGAACCCAGTTGATATTCTGGTTGGGATCCTTGATGTCGCAGGTCTTGCATTGGACGCAGTTCTGGGCGTTGATGACGTAGGTTTCCTGGCCATCCTTCTCGACCCATTCGCAAACGCCGGCCGGACAGTAGCGGGTCGAGGGACCGGCATAGATGTCGTGCTCGGACGACTTCTGCAGCGCCATGTCCTTGACCTTGAGATGCACCGGCTGGTCTTCCTCGTGATCGGTGTTCGACAGGAACACCGAGGACAGCCGGTCGAAAGTCAGGACACCATCGGGCTTCGGCCAAAAGGCCGACTTTCTGCCTAAACTGCTCATAATAGCGTTCAGCGGCTTGAGGTTGGTGAAGACCTATCTCGACATAAGTATTGATGACGTCGTCCTCGGCTTGAGGCGACCAAACGAGCTTAACCGCCATGATTGCGAGCGGCGTTCAGTTTCTGACGGGCTTTTTCGTGGGTTGCCTCGAAATTAATAGCTTGCGGCTTGCCTTGCGCTCACAATTCGCGAAGATGCACAATATCGTCCTTCCGGCTAGCCCATTTCGCAGACCAGTCACGCATGGCTTCGCGTACAACTTCGCTGCTGCTGCTGGCATAAGCACCGCTTTCGACCGCATCGCGCAAAAGCTCAGCTTGCTGCGGTGTTACTGCAATGCTGACCTTTGAGACGTTAGACATGATTGCTGCGCGGCGGCAAGTATGTCTTAGAGCGTCAGGGCCAGCAGCAGGCAGTGATACAGTGCTTCCGTAGCCTGATGAAGCAAGAAAGCGCGTTGCTTAGGGTACTCCTGTCCCAATGCGTCTTCTGCCTTCAGGAAACCTCTCGCGTTTTGGCTCCGTTCATCGAAATACCGCTGCGTTTCAACGTTCGCCTCCTCCTTCGTCAGGGCCTTCGGCTGGACGAAGGGATGACCTTCCTCTTCGTAGAGGACCTTGCCGTCTCTGGCGATATCGACAAAGAACGGCCGGCCGCGCGACAGTTGGTCGTTGACGTCATGCAGGCTATGGACGATCGGAATGACCGGCGTCTCGATCCGGTGGGCATCTGTTCCTGCAGGAACCGTTCATCAAGCGAAAGCCAAAGCTCCTGTTCCTGCGCAAAGCTCTCTGAATTGACGACGATGAGAATATCGTAATCCGAGCGATAGCCACTCAGCCGGTCTTCCACTCAGTCGCCGCGGGCGCAAGAGCGGTAGAGGATGACCTTGAGGATCTTGCCATTGGCTTTCTTTGCAGACTGCTTGGTTGACCGAAACTGCTTGATCTCGAAGAAGATGATCTCCAGCTCGCGGGCAAGTTCGCGCCGCTTGCTGGCCGGCAGATGATCAAGGGTGTCGGTCAGTGTCAAAGCCTTCGGTGGGAATCGTATCCATCGTAACGGCTCGCCCGATATTTCGCATATAAACGTTTTACGAGAATAGAAACATAAAACCAACCACAGAATGTGCGTGGCCTGGATTTTTAAACGGTGCATCCTCCTCGGCACAGACACTGATGCCCACCGGTCTGCGCGATGTGCCCGAAAGCCCTAAACGGCGAGTTTGATCGACGCCGTACCAAAAGGCGCAAGTGCCATGCTCTTGCCTTGCGAGTCCGAGCCGAAGGCACTGATATCGATGCTTTGCTCTTGGGCCGTCAGGTTGACGATATGCAGCGTCGACCCCGACAGGAAGGCCAGAACCTTCGACGGATGCGAAGACGTGCAGCCAATCCAGGCTGACCCGGCAAGGCTGGACAGCAGCTTCACGATGGTAAAAAGCGGCCTGTTGCCGCCTTCTTCCGTTGGTTCTGCCTTACCGGCAACCAGGCCGAAGGGGCCGGTCAGCGCTGCGAGCGTCAGGCATTCGAGATCGGCATCCAGCACGCGGATGGCGTAGCCGAGCGCAAAGGCTTCCGCGAAGCGGCCATTGTGGCGTGGATCGCGGTTTGCCATCGGAATGCGGCCGCCGGCGGGATTGTCCATGGTGCGGTTGCCATAGGGGTTCTGCCGCATGGGAATGGTCGATGGACCGATCCGGTAGGGCTTGTCGCCATAGATGGCGCGTACCGAGCCCGTGATGAAGGGCAGCGCTTCCAGTGTCTGCATGACGCTCAGATCATCGGCGGCATGGACGATCGGGTTGGTGCAGTGGCTGATAAAACCGAGCCGATCGGCCGGCACGCGCTTGCGGTTGAGCTCGGTGAAGTAGCTCAGCATGCCGCCGCCGATGCGAATGCCGGCAAAGGCCTCGTGCGCTGCGGCATAGACCTCTTCAAGCGGCGGGCATTCGGGCCACTTGCTGCCCGGAGGCGTCGACTGCCGGTCGACGGAAGGGGAGATCATGATGGCATCGGGGCGGAAACCCGCAGCCTGCATCTGTTTGGCAATTTCGGCAGTTTCGGATGCTGGCGACTGCTTGCAGGGCAGGGCGATCTCCAGCGTCGACCGTCCGCGGTGAAGCGCGGCAATCGCGGCAAAATCCTGCAATGCATCAGCGCCATGCCCGGCGTTAGGATCGAAGTGGAAAAGCAATTCCTGCGGGGCAATCCCCGAAAGCAGATCACGGGCCGCAAGCACGGCCTTGGCTTCATCAGGCGCGACGATCAGGCCAATGGCCGGCATGGTGCCGCTGTGCTCACCCGGTTCGAGCCGGATCGCGCCAGCAGCGGAGCCGGCGGCGGTCGTTTGTCCGCTCCTGGTGTCGCGGATGGAAAGGACGATTCTCTGCCGTACCGGTTCGTTGGCGGCGATCTGGTAGGGCCAGGGAAGCGCCAGCGGGCGCACATAGGTCTTGTAGGAGGCATCCGACCAGTTGCGCTGGTCTTCCATCTCGAATGTATCGCCTTCCATACGACACTCGGCTGAAACGCCCGGCAGCACATGATGGGTGATCGCCCGCATATCCTTGAAGGGCTGCCAGGGGTCGATCCGGTCGGGAAAGCGCGTCTCGTTTACGCGACCATCCACATGCTCGACCTTGGCCGGGCTTCCGGCAAGGCCGACGATCGGGTGCAGGATGCAGAAACCGCAGCGATTGGTCTCGAAACCGGTCGGCGAAAGCGCGCTGGCTTCGAAGATCAGTTCACGCTCCGTTGCCGCAATATGCACCGAAATGGCAAGCCTGCTATCCTCGGGTCCCTTGCAATGGGCGACATAGCGGACGGAAAAGGCACCGTTGCCCTGCTCGACCCAGAGATCTTCGATCCGGGGGCTATAAGTCCCCCAGTCGCGGTCGCGCACCAGATAGGAGACGGCGCGCAGCACCTCGATACCGTCATAGCGGATCGTGCGCAGATTGCCCTTTGCGAGATCGGCTGAGAGGCGCCCGGCGGTCAGGCGGACTGGATGCTCTTCGGCCTCATGCGTGCCGTAGAGGGCGAAGGCGTCCGTCGTCATCTCAGCATCGCCTCCACGTCGATCGTCTTGCCGGACGCGGCACTGTCATAGGCGGCTTCGACAAGGGCAAAGGTCTTGAGATTGTCGGCGCCTGACGTTGCCGGCTCGCCGCCATTTTTCAACCTGTCGACCCAGTGCTTCTGGATCGCATAGACGCTTTCCTGAATATTGTGCCAGGGCCGGGAGGCCCAGGAGAGCAGCTGCGGCGAAGCGTCGGAAACGACGGTACCTGCCGCATTGGTCACTTCGAGCCGATAGCCGGCCGAAAGGCGGATCGTGCCATCGGTGCCGTCGAGCTCGATCAGCGTTTCCGGGAAGGGGTCGGTGCCAAGCTTCGTCGCATAGCTGACGTCGACGATGGAAGTTGCGCCGCTTTCGTGGTCGAGCAGGATCGTCGCGACATCCTCGCCCGTGATCTTTGGGTTGACGCGTTTCGTGCGCGCCGTCAGCGCTTTCACGTCGCCGAGGATGAAGCGGGCAATATCCAGTGTGTGGATGCCGAGATCCTCGATGATGAAGCGTTCGCCTTCGGCGAGATAGGGCTGGCCGGAAAATACGTCATAGGCGGAGCGGAAGGAGAAGCGGCCCCAGAAGGGTATGCCGATCGCCTTGTTGTCCAAGAGCCGGCGCACGGCCTGGATGGGTGTCTGCCAGCGGAAATTCTCGTGCACCATCAGCGGAATGCCTGCCTTCCGGCAGGCTTCGACCATCGCCTTGGCATCGGCAAGCGTCTTGGCGAAGGGTTTTTGGCAGATGGCCGGGATGGTGTGGCTGGCTGCCATTTCCACCAGCGCCCGGTGGCTCTGGACCGTGGTGGCGATATCGACGAAATCGAAGCCGCCATCGGCAAACATGGCCGCCGCATCCGTATAGCGCCTGTTAATGCCGAACTGGTCGCCGACGATTTTCAGGCGCTCCGGATCGCGGTCGCAGATTGCCACGATCGCGGCACCATCAACATCCTTCCATGCATGCATCTGATTGATCGCAAAGAAGCCGCAACCGATCAAAGCACCTTTCACGTCAGCCATTTCAACCTGCCTTTGCCATCTGCATGAGGGTTACGCGCTGCTGCAGCCGACGCTGCGCCTGGTCGACGACGACGGCGATGATGATCACCAGACCCTTGATGACCATCTGCCAGAAGGAGGAAACCCCCATCATAACCAGTCCGTCGGAGAGAATGCCGATGACGAAGGCGCCGATGATCGTTCCCCCGATCGTGCCGCGCCCGCCAGACATCGAAGTGCCGCCGAGTACGGCTGCGGCAATCGCGTTGAGTTCGAAGCTTTCGCCCGTTGCCGGATGCGCGGCCATCAGCTCCGAGGAGATGACGATGCCGACGATCGCGGCGCAAAGCCCGGAGAACATGTAGACGAAGATCTTGACCAGATCCACGCGGATGCCCGACATGCGGGCGGCGCGCTCATTGCCGCCGACGGCAAAGATGTGGCGCCCGATCGGCGTCGAGCGCGCGACGTAAGCGGCTACCAGCGCCAGCACGATCAGGATCCAGATCGATACCGGCAGGCCAAGAACGCGGCCCGCACCGAAGAAATCGAAACCGGTCGTCGCATATTCCGGCCGCCCGACGAGGTTCGGAAAGGTCTGGCCGTCGGATGAAAGCAGCGCCAGGCCGCGGGCGACATAGAGCGTGCCGAGCGTGGCGATGAAGGGCGCGACATTGAGCTTGGTGATCAACAGGCCGTTGATCAGGCCAATGAAGAGACCGATTGCCAGCGTGATCAGCACGATCTCGACGAGATTGAAATAGACCGTATAGCCGATCGGCAGTTCGATGCCGTAGAGGATCAACCCGCCGGCGACCATGCCGCACAGGCCGACGATCGAGCCGACCGAGAGATCGATGCCGCCGGTGATGATGACGAAGGTCATGCCCATCGCCAGGAAGGCATTCAGCGCCACATGTTTCGACATCAGGATCATGTTCGCCGTCGAGGTGAAGTTCGGCGCGAAGATCGAGAAGAAGATGATGACGGCAAAGAGCGCGATGAAGGTTCGAAGCTTCATCAGCGTCAGGAGGAAGGAGCCGTTCGCGCCCTTCGGCGCGGAAGTGGATGCGGTAGCCGCCGTCATGACGCAAGTTTCCCTTGATGTTCGTGCCCCTTGGCGGAGGCCGCGATAATGGCCTCTTCCGTTGCTTGCGCGCGGTCGAAGACGGCGATGAGATGGCCGTTGCTGAGCACCGCGATGCGATCGGAAAGCGCCGTGACCTCTTCGAGGTCGGATGTTGAAAACAGGATGGCGAGGCCATTGGCGGCAAGCCGGCGCATGGTGCGGAAAACATCCGCCTTGGCGCCGACATCGATGCCGCGGCTCGGCTCGTCCATCAGCAGAACCTTCGGATTGGTCATCAGCGCCTTACCGATGACAACCTTCTGCTGGTTGCCGCCGGACATCGAGGTCACCTCGAAGTCCGGGTTCGGCGCTTTGATCGAGAGATCGCGGATCGCCTCGACGATGGCGTTCTTCTCTGCCTTGGCATTGATATGGAAGAGGCGCGTGAAGCGGCCGAGGCTTGCAAGCGTCAGGTTCGATGCGATGGAGAGCACCTGCACCAGCCCTTCGCGCTGCCGGTCCTCGGGAATGAGCGCGAGGCCCCGGCGGATGCGCCGCGTCGTATCGCGCGCTCGTACCTCCTTGCCGTCGATGAAGATCTTGCCGGTCGAGTGCGCATGGCGGCCGATGACGCATTCGAAGAATTCGCTGCGCCCGGCGCCCATCAGCCCGTAAATGCCGAGGATCTCGCCTGCCCTGACCGACAGTGAGACATTATCGACTGCAAGCCCGCCGGTCGGCCGCGGCAGGCTGATATTTTCGGCGCGGAACATTTCCTTGCCGAGCGCATGATCGTCGGATTTCGCAAAGTCCTTGGCATCCGAGCCGATCATCGAACGCACGATCCAGCGGGTGTCGATATCCCTGACCATGGCATGGCCGGTAATCTGCCCGTCGCGCAGCACGGTGATGTAATCGCCGATCCGCATGAGCTCTTCGAGGCGATGCGAGATATAGACGATCGCGACCCCTTGTGCCTTCAACTCGCCGATCACCTTGAAGAGGATCTCGACTTCGGCTGCCGACAGCGCCGACGTCGGCTCGTCCATGATGAGGATGCGGGCATTCAGCGACATTGCCTTGGCGATCTCGACAAGCTGCTGCTGGCCGATCGGAAGGTCCTCGACCATGGTCTCGGCATCGATGCCGGCATCGAGACGCCCAAGGAATTCGTTGGCCTTGCGGACCTGTTCCTTGTGGTCGATGCCGAGCACGCCGCGGGTCACTTCGCGCGTCGCAAAGATGTTTTCGGCAACCGACATATTGGCGAAAAGATTGAGCTCCTGGAAGATCATGCCGATGCCATGCGCCTGCGCATCGGCGGGGCTGGCGAAGGAAACGGTTTCACCGTCCAGAATGATGTTCCCGAGCGTCGGCGGTTCGACGCCGGCGATGATCTTCATCAGCGTCGACTTGCCGGCACCGTTTTCGCCGACCAGCACGTTGACGGCGCCGCGGCGCAATTCGAGATTGGCACGCTTGACGGCGACGATGCCGGAATAGACCTTCGACACGTCGTCGAGGCGCAGGATGATCTCGTCCTTTGGAGCCTCGGCGATCGTCATGGTGCCACCGTCAGCGCCGAAGGGGTCACGAGCGGCAGATCGCTGCCCGAAGGCAGCGGAAAAGCGCCGGTCACGGTCACCGTCTTGCCGACCAGGCCGTCGCGCGGGATCGCCGACAGGAAGGCGCTATTGGCCTGCTCATTGAAGGACTTGCCGAACTGTGCCCATTCGATCTGGTTCTTGAACTCGTTGAAATTGACGAAATCCAGCGTGTCGCGCAGCGCCGTGCCGCGGATGGCAGGCCCGATCTGGACTTTTGCGTCGGGTTTGCCGTCCCCATCGGCATCGACATCGAGCGTTGCTGCCCGCGAGGCGGTATCGGCGGCGACGACCTTGCCGCTGAACTTGACGGCATAGGTCCAGGGCGAGCTCGTCTGCTTGTGCGGATTGCCGTATTTCTCGCCGGCCTGGTCGGGGCTCGAAGCGGCAAGTGCTGCGACATCCTTCAGCGCGCCGGCGCGCTTTTCATAATAGGGCACGACTTGCGGCTGCCAAATGGCATCGACCTTGGCATTCGGATCGAAAGCGCTCTTGGCCGCCGCTGCGGCTTTTTCTTCCGCAGTCGGTGTCTTGATGATCTTGCAGCCGGGCAAAGCCGCCGCGACGAGCGCGGCGATCAGGGCGCCCCTGATCCTCAACATGCGATAAACCTCGAAATGAAAGAGAATAGGCTGCAGGGAGCGCGGTCTCCCGCGCTCCCTGCAGCAGTCGTCCGCTTTACTTTGCGATGGCAAATGTCTCGAGCTTGCCCGCATTGTCGGCGTTGATGAGGACGCAGTCCATGAGCTGCTTTTCTTCCTTCGGTGCCGTCTTGTTCTTGATATAGGCATCAGCCTGTTCGACAGCCATCTGGGCCTGTGCATAGGCCGGCTGCAGCACGGTTGCCTTGATGCCGCCGGATTTGATGGAGTCGCGCACATCGTTGGAGCCGTCGAAACCGACGACGATCACGTCCTTGCGGCCGGCAGCCTGAAGAGCGGCGATTGCGCCCATGGCCATCGTATCATTGCCGGAGATGACGCCCTTGATATCGGGGTTCGCCTGCAGGATGGTTTCCATCTTGGCGTAGGCTTCCGTCTGGCTCCAGTTGGCCGACTGCTTGGCGACAGATTTCAGATCAGGATAGTCGTCGATGACGTCATGATAGCCCTGCGAGCGGATGCCGGCATTGGTGTCCGACTCCTTGCCGACGAGCTCGACATAATTGCCCTTCTCACCCATCAGCTTGACGAATTCCTGCGCGCCGAGCTGGGCGCCCTGATAGTTGTTGGAAACGATTTGGGCGACGGCAACGCCGGTCGCATTGATTTCGCGGTCGATGAGGAAGGAGGGGATGCCGGCATCCTTAGCCTTCTTGACGGCGGCAACCGATGCATCGGCGCCGGCATTGTCGAGGATGATCGCCTTGGCGCCGCGGCCGATGGCGGTATCGATCATTTCCGACTGCTTGTTGGCGTCGTCGTCATGCGTCATGACGAGCGCCTCATAGCCGAGTTCCTTGGCCTTGGCTTCGGCGCCGACCGCTTCCGCCTTGAAGAAGGGGTTGTCGTGGGCCGGCGTGATGATGGCGATCAGGTCCGCCGAAAAGGCCGGCATCGCAACACCAAGCGACAGGGCGCCGGCGAAGGCTGCAAGGGTCAGTCTACGTGTAAGTTTCATGGTTTCTCCTCCCAGGTTTGACGCATGGCCGAACCAATCCCGGTTCGGTTCAATCCATGCGAGATCGAAAACCGGCCCGTCTTCAAAGTCCCCCCGGGCCGGCAAAGGCGGCAAGGCTCGAGCCCTGCCGCGGCAGTATCAGGTGATGCGCCGGATGCTGTCGGCGATCTCCTGAGGTTCGAAGACCTTCTTCCAGTCGTCGCGCATGAGGGCCGGAATGCCGAACTCGATCGCCTTGTTGCAGGCATCCGAGAACACACCGTCGACTTCCTTGAAGATGACGGCGCCGAGCACGTTCATATGCCCGAGCAGGAAGTCGCGGGCGGCTTCCGCTGGAACACCGCGGGCGACGCATTCGTCCATCGCCTGGCGCATGATCACGAGCAGCGAGGCGCAGACGGTTTCCGAAAGGCCGGGCTCCAGCATCGCCATCTGGTCGACCGTGACGCGGTGCGAGCGCATGACCGGCGCCCAGATAACCTTTGCGATCTCTTCGCCGAGGCCGTAAGCGCTTTCCGGACCCTGCATCAGGGCGGAGACGATGTGCTGCTTGGCAAAGAGGCCACCAAAATGGTCCTTCTTCGCCTGCATCTCCGTCTCGTCGTTGAAGATCGGCGGATGGCAGGGGTGGGTCACGAAATAAGTTAGGTCCGCGCGCTCAGGCAGGTGGCCGGCAAAGGGGGCGGCGGCGTCGAGGGCGACGACCATCGTGCCGGGCTTCAGCTTGTCGACGATACCAGCTGCAACCTTGCCGATCGCGGTATCCGGTACGGCGAGGATCACGACGTCAGCGCCATCGAGCGCGGCATCGGCCGGCGTACAATCGATGCCGAAATCGTTCTTCAGACGCGCCTTGCCGGCGTCGCTGACCTCGACATGACGAACATCAAAACGGGAACCTTTGAGATTTTTGGCCAGCCGGTATCCCATTTTTCCGCCGGCGCCAAAGAGGGCAATTGCAGTCATGTTTCCTCACCTTCATATGCGGGATTGGTATCGTAGCTGGTATGATGAGTCAATCACCATTCCATTATCGTTCGCGGACGAAGTCACCCGCTTGCATCATGCTGTCCTTCCGTCCCGGATCTGCGCGAAATAGCCGTCGGCGCCGACTTGCCCGCCCTTCAGCGCAATCTGCAGCCCGTCCGTCGACGCGTAGCCGCCATGGGCGGTGCAGAGCGGCGAACCGGGGGTCTGCGGCAGCGGCAAGAGGGTCGT
Source organism: Hyphomicrobiales bacterium (assembly GCA_900470965.1). Taxonomy (GTDB): domain Bacteria; phylum Pseudomonadota; class Alphaproteobacteria; order Rhizobiales; family Rhizobiaceae; genus Rhizobium. Next base: position 29,217 of record UCCS01000009.1, on the reverse strand, counting down.
CAGTGCATCGACGCGCAATTCCTTCAGCGCATGGCTCGACGTGTCGCCGCCGGCAATAACGGTGCGCGAAAGCCCTTCGGTTTGGACAAGGCGGCGCAGGATGGTTCCGAGCGCGCGACCCAGCCGATGACGGGCGCCGGGTAGCTGGTCGATATCGGCGCCGCGATCGGCCGAGGGTCCAAGGGCGGTGTGCAGGATGACGCTGCGGCCGGCTTTCAGCGCGGCAAGGCCTGCTGCGACCGCGACGTCGAGTGCCGCCTCGGCATTGGTGCCGACCAGTGCCAGAGGATCGAGTGGAATATCATGAAAGCCGTCGGCAATTGCCGTGCGAATCTGCCGTTCCGTCGTCGGCGAGACGCTGCCGGAGACGACGGCGAGCCGATCCACCTTACCCGGCGACTGAAACTCGACGCCCTGGCCGATCAGGCCCTTTTCGCGCCACGCATCGATGAGCGCATATTCGACGCCGGAGGAGCCGGCGACGAAACTGCCCTTGGCAGCCGCGATGCGCTGCAGCTGCCGGCCGGCGGTGGTCTGGCTCTCGGCGGAATCGACATCGAGAAGCAGGATGCCTGACGCCTCGGCGATCAGCTGGTCGGTCCTCGCGTCCGCATCAGGTGATGCAAGCAGCGTCAGATCGGCGAGCGAAACGGCAAGGTCGGTCTGTTTGCCGAGATGAACGGCAAGATCCGCCTCCTGCATGGGCGTGACGGGATGACGGCTCATGACCGGGTGGCGGTCGATTCGGAAAACGCGCCCCTGATAGGCGGCAAAGAGATTGCCGAAGGCCGTATAGCGCTTGAGTTGTGGCGCACCGACGATGATGGGCACCAGCTCCTGCTCGAAGATCTCTTTGCCGATCTCGATCGCCTTGCCGATATTGCCGACTTCGGGCGCGGAATCGAATGTCGAACAGACCTTGTAGTGGCAGATATTCGCCTGCAAGCCTTTCAGCCATTGGAAGGCCGGGGCAAGATGTTCCTGCATCCAGGCCGGGCTCTCGCTGCGGCTCGTTCCGGCAATGCCGACAGCCCGGCAATCTCGGAAGCGGTCAACCAGTGCCTGCTCGGGAATGCCTAGGAAGAGCACGGTTGGAATGCCGTTGCTGGCGAGCGCTTCCATCACATCGGTGGAGCCGGTGAAATCGTCGCCGTAATAACTGACGAGCAGGTCGCGCATCCTCACGCCGCCTTGCCGTCGCTGAACTTGGCAATCGATGCAGCGAGCTCGGGATGATCTTTGGCGTAGTCGTCGAGCGGAATGTCGGCGACTGCCGCCTGCCAGGCCTGCTGTACGGCGCGTACGCCGGCTGCCGGTCCCTGCGGATGGCTGACGATGCCGCCGCCGCAGAGATAGAGAAGATCGGTGGTGCGGCCGGTGCGCTGATAGGTTTCAGGTGCCTGGCCGCCCCACTGGCCGGAGCCGGCAACGGGAAGCGGGCAGTCGGAGGGGGTAAAGAGTGGCGTGCTGATCGCCTTGAAGGAAGCAACGAAGCTTTCGTCCGGCTCCCAGTATTTCACACGGATGCCGTTGATCTGGAACTGGTCGACGCCGAGCATCCGCCAGAGCTGTTGATAGACCTTGAAGTCGAGGCCGATGCCGGGGTGGCGCGTCAGCACGTCCCAGCCGTTGCGATGCGCATGCAGCACAAGGCCGGAGCGTTTGCGCAGGAAGCTCATGCCGCCAAAGCCGATCGAATTGATGTTGACGACGGCGCAGTTGCCGCCAGCCGCAAGCACGAGATCGTGGTTGCGCATCATCTCGTCGGGATCGGCATGCGAGATGCCGAACGCATACATGACCTTCTTGCCGGTCTTCTGCTCGTGATCGAGAATGCGGGGCATGATCGCCGCCACGCGCTCTTTCAGCGGCGAATAGGCGGGGCTCATCAGCTTCTCGTCGTCCTTGATGAAGTCGACGCCGGATTCGATCAGTTCACCGACAAGCTCCGCCGTCTCGTGCGGGCGCAGACCGAGTGCCGGCTTGACGATCGTGCCGATGATCGGCCGGCCCTCGACGCCGGTCAGGCGCCTGCTGCCGGGAATGCCGAATTGCGGGCCGGGATGGGCTTGTCTGAAGGCCTCCGGAAGCTTCATGTCGACGACGCGCAGGCCGGTCATGCCCTTGATGGAAAAAGTCCCGCCGATCGCGATCGTCATCAGGGCGGAAAGATCCGTGCCGATCGCATCGAGCGGGAATGCGATATCGACATCGGCGCGCTGCAGCCGTACGCCTTCGGGCGCCTCCGGCCAGGAGGGATGGCCCGCATCTTCCAGCGAACGGATGGCAAGCACCCGGGCGGCGACCCGCGACTTCAATTCCTCTGTCTCGCCCGGAACCGGAACGAAGGTGCCGGTCGATTGATCAGAGGCGATCTTGTTCGCCATCGCTTCGACGCTGCCGGGCGTCTCGATGCGGTAAGTGAGGGTTATCATCATGAAATTGCCGGTTGCTCCTCTCGCCACGTCAAGAAGCCATGGCGTCAACTTGTAATCTGGTATAATGAGTATTCCATTTTCTGCAACGGAAATTTTCAACAGGTGTGAATTTCGCTTGGCGCGCTTTGTCGTCGGTCGGTGAAAATGCTAAGGGGAGAGAAGATTTGAGCCAGCGAGACGCCATGACCTCAGCCATCGAGCCAATTGTCCGTCGAAAACTGTCTGATGAAGTTTTTGACCGGCTGGAACGGCTGATCACATCAGGAGAGTTGCAGCCGGGCGACGAAATGCCCTCCGAGCGCGTTCTGATGGAACGCTTCGGCGTCGGCCGCCCCGCCATCCGCGAGGCGATGCAATCTCTCGCCAACAAGGGCCTCGTCAGCATCTCGCACGGCGAGCGGGCGAAGGTCTTGAAACTGACTGCCCAGTCGATCTTTCGCCAGGTCGACCTGACGGCGAAGATCATGCTGTCGCAATCGGCGGATTCGCTGGAGCACCTGAAGAGTGCCCGTATCTTCTTCGAGCGCGGCATGGCGCGGGAGGCCGCCCAGCGCGCCAAGCAGGCCGATGTCGAAGCGCTCCGCGAGATCATCGACCATCAGCGCGCCTCGCTCGGCCACGCCGAAGAATTCATTTCCGCCGACATGCGGTTCCATACCCGCATCGCCCAGATCTCCGGCAATCCGATCTATGTGGCCGTCAGCGAAGCCATGCTGGCATGGCTGAAGGAATATCATACGGAAATGCTGATCTGGACCGGCAAGGAAAAATATACGCTCGCCGAACATGAAGAGATCCTGGGGCAGCTTGCCGCCAACGACGTCGATGGCGCCGAAGCGGCGGTGCTCAAGCATCTGGAGCGTTCGCGTTCGCTTTATATGAAGTAGAGCCAGCCGCTTGCGGCGAACGGCGCGGCAACGCCATTCACGCGCAAACAGAATGTCAGTGGTGACAGCAATCCTGAGCCACTTCAGGCGCTGGCGGAACGTAAGCGGCAAATTCCTGCTCAAGTGCCTTTATGACGCCGGTGCGCCAGCCATCGGCAACGCGTTCGGAATAGGGGTCGGGGAAGATATCCTCCTCGCCTCTTTCGAAACCGTCGAGTATTCCCGCTGCCACCAGGGTAGGCGGCGACTTCGGTACCTCGAAGCCGCGTGTCATGTCGGTATCAACCGGCCCCGTGAAACAGCTGTGCACCGCGACACCTCGGCCTGACAAGAGCGCTCGGAAGGCTTGCATGAGATTATGTGCCGCCGCTTTCGAGATCGAATAGGCCGGCGTGGACGCGACCGGCACGAGTGCCGATAGGGAGAGATTGTTGATGATAGCTCCTTTCGACCGCGTCAGCGCCGGCAGCAAAGCCTGGGTCACCCTCAGCGGCCCGAAGAAATTGACCGCCAGATGGCGATTGATGATGTCTGTATCGCCGAGATCGTCGGGCATGAAGATGCCGGCATTGTTGATGAGGATATCGAGGTTTCCGACAGTAGCGGCCGCCTTCTGGACATCCCACTCATCGGTAATATCGAGCTTTACGAAGGTGACGCGTTCGTCGTCATGCTGTTGCTCGCCGCGCGATCCCGCATAAACGTGCTTTGCACCGCGCCGCAGCGCTTCGTCCATGAGAGCTCGGCCGATGCCGCGATTGGCGCCGGTGATCAGCACCGTTTTGTTTTCGATGTTCAAGACATGCTCCTATAATTGACCATGTCATCAGGAGGGGTTCCCTGATGATCGCCAAGGAGCCTAGGCCCGGCGGCCAATGACCGGGAGTAACAAGTCTGGCGGGATTTCTGGAGTGCCAATGACGGCAACAGTCACCGGTTTTGCGTTGTGTAATGCGCCTCTGTTCTCAGTTTTTCTGCTGCTTGGGCAGCTCGCCCAATTGCTGCGCCACCGACGGGTCGATCACTACAAGGAACATCGAGGCGCCCGCAGGCGCAAAAGCATTGGCAAGACTGATGCCGAAAAAGGCTTTTCGTCCGCTGCCATCAACGATCCAGTAGCGAAAGCCCGGTGTGATTGACGACGTCATCTCGCCGACGAACTGGCTTGTCTGGAATGTCGCGAGCAACGTCTCTTCCTGAAAGCTGCCGCCACCCATTCCGAGAACCATGCAACCCTTTGCGGGCTTTTCCAAGACGGTGCCTTCGCTCACCTCCAGCAGAAAATCGTCGGGTGATTTCTTCGCCGGTGTTCCGATCTCCCAGGAGGTCTTGCTGGTCGGCATCATCATCGGAACGTTCGCCGGGCTGAGCCTATCGGTGGTGGTCGAGTTCGTGGAGGGGTGATAGGGCGCCATATCGATATTCTTGAAATCCGGAAACTGCGCGAGACAGGTCTTCGTGAAGACCTCGGCGACCCTGCCCTCGGCCATTGCCGGCGATGCCAGGAGAGTGAGACCAAGACATGCCGCAAGATGAGCCTTCACCGGAGCCTCCATCGTTTCTATCCGGATATTGCTCGAACTATCCCCGGAGGCTGGGGCAAAGTCCAGTTGCTGCTCAGGCTACAGGCGGGGGGATGTTCGATGCCGGTCAATGTCGCACATTCGCAATACGGTTCTGCGAGGATGCGAAACTGCGGGGACGCGAAGTGGCCCCCAAGCCATCTGTTCACCTTGCCGACGCGAACACGCCGCATATATTCGCCGCGGCTGCGCCTTGGGGTCCATTGATGAGATATGCTCGGATTGTCGTCGTTGGGTTCGTTCTCTGCCTGCCGGTCAGCGCAGGCGCCCAGGCAGATTTTGCCGGGCCGCTGAGCCCCGGTGCCTTCGAGGCCACCTTGAATATGGGGCCGATCGCCGAGACGCTGCGTCGGCAGATGCAGCGCCCGGTGCCGCGATCGAACTCGGGAAAGCAAGCGCCTGCCGCCACCAAACCGGTCAGCGTCGCAGACTTTCGCTATACACCGTCGAAGTCGCGCCGTTCCGCCAATCTCGAGAATTTCGTATCGAAGACCAAAGCCGTCGATCCGAAAGGTGCTGACACGCTCGCCAAACTCTTTGCCTCGCAGGATATCATCGAGGCGATGCGCCCACCACTTGCCCGCTACGGCCTGAGGATCGACAATGTCGTCGATGCCTATACCGTCTGGCTGATCAGCAGCTGGCAGGCGACGCGCGGCACGACCGATGACCCGAGCCCGGCTTCGACGGCCGCCGTGCGCCGGCAGGTCATGAATGCCATGGCATCGGCCGCTATGGTCACCACCGCAGACGACGCGTCGAAGCAGGAGATGGCTGAAGCCCTGCTGCTGCAGGCGGCGCTGGTCGAAAGCGCCGTCGAGCAGTCTCAAAGCGATCCCGACCAGCTCCAGGCCGTCGGCCGGGCAGCAGCCCAGGGCGCTCGTGGTATGGGCATTGATCTCGCCGGTATGACGCTCACTGATCGGGGCATGGTTTCGGCTCATTAGCCAGGCGCTACTCTGCACCTCCAGCTCGCGCGATCTGCGCCCTTAAGGCGTCATTCTCGGCCTCCAGTTCTGCGAGACGCTGACGAAGCGGCTGGACGGCGACGCCGATCTCCGCCTCGGTATAGCGCGGTGTGATATGCTGCGGGCAGTTCCAGTCGAAAGCTTCGAGGCGCAGGCGGAAGAGGCGTTCCGGCTTTGCCCGATAGGACGGCGTGGCGACAAGCTCCGTCAGTGCAGGCTCCGCATCGAGCGCCAGCTTTTCGGCATGCGCATAGATCTTTAGCCGCGCGCGGCGGGGATAATCCATGAGAAAGAGGCAGACCCGCTCATTGGCCGCGAGATTGCCGACGCTTATATACTGCCGGTTGCCGCGGTAATCTGCAAAGGCAAGCGTGCGATCATCGACCACCTTGAGAAAGCCCTGCGGACCACCTCGATGCTGGACGTAGGGCCAGCCCGTTTCGGAAACGGAGGCCATGTAGAAACTGTCGCGCGACGCAATGAAGGCGCTCTCGTTTTCCGTGAAGCGGTCGAAGCTGCGGTCGGTCGGCAGGTTGGTCCAGAAATCCTGAACACCCATTTCGGCCTGGGCGGCGCGCACGCTGGGCGTCGAGGCTATGTCGAGAAATCCGTAGGACATGATCCATCTCCTCAAGGTTGGGTGGGAGCGGGGCTTTAACCCGCTCGTCATCCGTTAGGCGGCATTGGCTGCGGACACGACCGGGAAGTCGATATCGGTCTTGGCGACTTCGTTCAGATAATTGGTGAAAGTGTTTTCGGCGACCAGAGCGACGATCTCGACGATCTGCGCATCAGAAAAGCCGGCAGCGCGGACGCTCGCGATATCGGCATCGGAGACATGACCGCGCGCTTCGGCAATCTTTGCCGCAAAGCCGACGGCGGCATTCGCCTTGGCATCGGCTGATGCGCCCTTGCGGTTCAGCGCAATTTCTTCCGGGCTGATCTTTGCGAGGTTGAGGCCGAGATAGGTATGGGCCGACAGGCAGTAGTCGCAGCCGTTCACCTCTGCGACGGCCAGAGCGATCCGCTCACGTGTCTTGACATCGAGTGTCCTGGAAAGGGCGTTCTGGAAGCTGGTGAAGGCGGTCAGCGCGGCCGGGCTGTTGGCGACGAGGCGGAAGATATTCGGAACGGAGCCCAGCGCCTTCTGGATGGCGTCGAGCGTTGGCTTTGTTGCTTCTGGAACATCGTCCTTGGCGGGAATGAAAATGCGGGACATGGAGATCTCCTTCGCTGCTGGCAAACCGTGATTGGCTTGTGGATGCAAATGTGTCGATTTCCATTCACCAAGAGAATATGCTTAAAATGAAAGTAATTTTACCGGAAAATGGAAGAATGATTTGGACCGGTTCGAAGCCATGTCGATGTTGCTGGAGGTGGTGGACAGGGGAAATCTGTCGGCGGCCAGCCGTTCGCTGAAAATTCCCCTGCCGACTCTGAGCCGCAAGATCACCGATCTGGAGACGCTGCTCGGAACCAAGCTCTTGACCCGCACCACGCGCAAGATCGCCTTGACCGATGCAGGCACGACCTATGTCGATGCCGCCAGACGAATCCTCGAGCAGGTGGAGGAGGCCGAACGTCAGGCATCCGGCGAATTCGCCATGCCGAAGGGCGAGTTGGTGATCACAGCTCCGGTGCAGTTCGGCCGCCTTCACGTGCTGCCTGTCGTGACGGACTTTTTGGCCACCTTTCCGGCGATCAACGTGCGGCTGATGCTGGCGGACCGCAATATCGATCTCGTCGACGAGCATGTCGATATGGCCGTGCGCATCGGCAATTTGCCCGACAGCGCCATGGTCGCCACGCGCGTCGGTACGGTTCGCAGGGTCGTCTGCGGCAGTCCGGCCTTCTTTGCCGGCCGCGGTGTGCCGAAGGAGCCAGCCGATCTTCTGGGCCTGCCCTGCATCAGCGTCGAGATCCTGACGCCATCTGTCGGCTGGCAGTTCCAGAAGGTCGGAGCAGCAAAGGCCATTGAGGTGCCGATCAGCCCACGGCTTTCCGTCACCACGACCGAGGCGGCGGCCGAGGCCGCCATTCGCGGCGCCGGCATCACCAGGCTGCTTTATTATCAGGTCGCAGGGGCGGTCGCGGCCGGCGCGCTGAAACTCGTGCTCGAGGATTTCGAACCGGAGCCTGCTCCCATCCACCTGGTCCATCTCGCCCGTGGCAAGATGCCGCTCAAGATGCGCCACTTTCTGGATTTCGCCGTACCCCGGCTGCGGGCGAGCGTCGCTGCCCTGCAATCTTCCTCCAGGTAAGGAAAATCCGGCCCATGTCCATCCTCACGCCAGTTGTCTTCGGACATCCGTCGGGAGCAATTTTCCGTTCTTTTTAGAATATTGTTTGAATCCTAACTATTTTAATGCTACTAGAATGGCATGCATTCATTTACGTCCCTTCAGCGCGTCTTCACCGCGAACCTTTTGTCGACCGGCCGCAACTGGCGCCGGGCGGTGGATCTTGCGCTGACCTCCCACGGCATCTCGGAAGCCTGCGCAGCACCATTGCTGTGGATTGGCCGTTTGGGTGGTGGCGTGCGCCAGATCGTGCTGGCCAATCACGTCGGCATCGAAGGGCCTTCTCTGGTCAGGTTACTCGACCAGCTGGAAGCGCTCGATCTCGTGGTGCGCAAGGATGATCCGATCGACAGGCGGGCAAAGGGTCTCTGGCTGACGGAGGAGGGCCAGAGCCTCGCAACCCGGATGGAGGCCGTTCTCGATGACCTGCGCGGCAGGATCCTCGCGAATGTCAGTGAAGCCGATCTCGAAGCGGCGGTCCGCGTTCTGCAGGCCTTCGAAGAGATCAGCCCGTCGCAGGTTGCGGCGATCGCACAGCAATTTGAGGAAACATCGTGACCCTTCCCTCCTGGCGGGACTGGCTCTTCTCGGCCAAGGCCTTCCTCGCATCCATGCTTGCCCTTTTCATTGCCTTGTCCCTGGACCTGCCGCGGCCTTACTGGGCAATGGCGGCCGTCTATGTCGTCGCCAATCCGCTCGCGGGTGCGACAAGTTCGAAGGGCCTCTATCGCGCGCTCGGCACCCTTCTCGGTGCAAGTGCGGCCGTTTTCTTCGTGCCGCTCTTCGTCAATGCGCCGGAGCTTTTGAGCATCGTCATTGCGCTCTGGACTGGCACGCTCCTGTTTATCTCGATGCTGGACCGTTCTTCACGCAGCTACGTCTTCATGCTGGCCGGCTATTCCCTGCCGCTTATCGCGCTGCCGTCCGTCGGTTCGCCTGACACCATCTTCGACACGGCCCTTGCCCGCTCGGAAGAGATCATTATCGGCATCGTCTGCGCCAGCCTCGTCAGTGCCGTCGTCTTCCCGACCAGTGTGCGCAGCGTGCTCGGCCAGCGCATTTCCACTTGGCTCGACGATGCCGGCAGCTGGGCAAATGATATTCTGCGCGGCGAGGGTGCGACGCCGGCAACGCCCTTGAAACGGCAGAAGCTTGCCGCCGACGTCACCGGCCTCGACCTCATCATCAGCCAGCTTGGTTACGACGCGGGCAGCCGTGATATTGTGCGCCATTCGCGCGAATTGCGCGGCCGTCTCCTGATGCTGTTGCCGCTCTTCTCCTCGCTCGCCGATCGCCTTCATGCACTGAAGACCGAGCGCGAGGTGCTGCCAAAAGATTTGATCTGCCTGCTGAACGAGGTCGCCGACTGGCTGAGCCTCGGCGCAAAATCTCAAGCTGACGACACGGCTGAAAAGCTGGCGCAGCGGATCGATAGTCTCCGCGAGGCCGACCCGGATCGGCGCTGGGGCGACCTGCTGCTTTCCAGTGCGCTGGCGCGGCTGAAGGAGATCGTCGATCTCTGGCAGGATTGCCTGACGCTGCGCGACGAAATCGTCAGCGGCAGACATTCCGGCCCCTGGCGGCCGGCCTTTCGCCATCGCCAGATGGTCGGCCGTATCAGGCATTTCGATTATGCGCTGCTTGCCTTCCAGGCCGGCGCGGTCGTTGCGGGCATTCTCGTCGCCTGCCTGTTCTGGATCTATAGCGGCTGGCAGAATGGCGCCGGTTTCGTCACCATGGCAGCCGTTGCCTGCTCCTTCTTCGCGGCGCTTGATCGGCCTGCACCCTTCATCACCTCGATGTTCATCTGGTGCGGCATCAGCCTCATCATCTCCTTCGTCTATATTTTCGGCATCCTGCCGATGGTCAACAGCTACGAGCTCCTGGTTCTTGTCTTCGCTCCGCCCTTCCTGCTTTTGGGGCTGATGATCCCCAAGCCGCAGTTCAACATGTTGGCCATGCTGCTGACAGTAAACAGCGCCTCCTTCATCGCGCTGCAGGATCGTTACACGTCCGATTTCACCACCTTCACCAATGAAGCGATCGCCGCGCTCGCCGGCATCGGCTTTGCGTTGGTATGGACGCTGATCGCCCGCCCTTTCGGCGCCGAACTCGCCGCCTGGCGGCTGGTGCGCGCCGGCTGGACCGATCTTGCCGAGACGGCGGCAGGCGAACGCCGTGCCGATCACGAGCGGCTTTCCGGCCGCATTCTCGATCGCCTCGGCCAGCTCGTACCGCGCCTTGCCGTCGTCGAGGACCGGGAATTGAAGAAGGTGGATGGCTTTGCCGAAGTGCGCATCGGCTTCAACGTGCTGATGCTGCAGGGTGAACGCAAGAGACTGCGTGGGGCGAGCGCCGCATCGCTTGGCGCGGTTCTCTCCGGCATCGCCGATTTCTATCATGACCGTATTGCGGCCGGTCGGGCGCTCGCTCCGCAAGAGGGCCTGCGTCAGTCGATCGACGACAGCCTCAAAATCATCGCGCTCGAAGACAACAGGCGCGGCGCCGACAGCATCGACGCCCTTGTCGGCCTCAGGCGCGCCCTTTTCCCTGACGCAGCCCCGCCAGCAAGCTGGCACGCGGCCGAGGCTGCGCCGCAACTCCTCCCGCTTGCCGCTGAGTAATTGTCATGCCTGCAGAATTTGATGTTTACGGCGTCTATGTCCCACGCCTCCTCGTTCTCATGGTGCTGAGCCTGATGCTAATGATCGTCATCAGACGGATGCTGGCCTGGCTCGGTGCCTATTCCCTCGTCTGGCACCGTGGTCTCTTCGACCTCGCCCTCTACGTGCTCGTCCTTGGAGCCGTTTCCTCCTTCACACGCTGGTATTTCGCATGAACTCCCTGAAATTCATTGGTCGCCTCATCGTCACTCTTGCCGTGGTCGTCGCCGCCGTCTTTGTCGGCCGCGGGCTTTGGGGCCACTATATGGACGAGCCCTGGACGCGCGATGCTCGACTGCGCGCCGATGTCGTCGGGATCGCGCCCGATGTCTCTGGCCTCGTCAGCGAGGTGCTCGTCATCGATAATCAGGCGGTGAAGAAGGGCGATATCCTCTTCCGCGTCGATCGCGCACGTTTCTCGATAGCGCTCGCTCAATCCGAAGCGGCACTCGAAGGCAGCAAGGCCGCGCTCGACCAGGCACACCGTGAGCGCGAGCGCCAGGAGCGCCTCGGCGAAGCCGCCTCGCTGCAGCAGAAGGAACAGGCGCAGACGGCTGAAGAGCAGGCCGAAGCCGCCTTCCGCCAGGCAGCCGCCAACCGCGATCTGGCTGCGCTCAATCTCGACCGTTCGGAGATCAAGGCGACGGTCAACGGGACGGTCTCCAATCTCAGCCTGCGCCCGGGCGATTATGTTAGCGCCGGAACCGCCAAGATCGCGCTGATCGATACGGATTCGCTGCGCGTCGAAGGCTATTTCGAAGAAACCAAGCTGCAGCGCATCCACCCCGGCGACAAGGTATCCATCCACCTGATGGGCCAGACGAAAAGCCTTGACGGCCATGTCGAAAGCATTGCAACCGGCATCGAGGACCGCGAACGCACCGCCGGCAGCGGCCTGCTCGCAAACATCAACCCCACCTTCAGCTGGGTGCGCCTTGCCCAGCGCGTGCCGGTGCGCATCAGCATCGACGCCGTGCCTGATGATGTCAGGCTGATCGCCGGCCTGACGGCGACGGTAGAGGTGGACAGGAGCTGATGGCAAGCTTTCGTCTGGCCTCCGAATCTGGATAATAATGCAGGCTGAACAAGATCGAAGGTCGGATCCTGGGGCTTCGCAGAATGATAAAATCCGCTTGCAGGCACGCGGTCCTTGTGGCTGCTGTGCTGCTGTCATCGGTGGTCGCGACAATGGCTCAGAGCCAGCCAGCCTCCGTCTGGAGCGACTTCATCCGGGACAGGCGCGATCTCGCCGCTCTCAATGAGCACAAACGGAAAAAAATCCTCAATGACCTCGGTGCGGCGATCATGGCCGATCCCGACGGCGTGAGTACCGAGATAGAAAGAAGCAGGGGCGCGCCGGCGCTTTGCCAATATATGCGCGTCATGTTCGCAAGCGACAGAACGCCTGAGGTGGTTGATCAGCTTGACGCCGTGCTCCATTGGGGCAAACCGGATAAATCCATCCGCGAGATGCTGAGTGCACCCGCCTATGACGACGGCAGCACCTGGTTTCCAAGGGCGAAGAGAGCTGGCTATTTTACCGGTTGCGTGGCCGGAGTGCTCGATGGAAAGAGGAGAAGCAGCACGAGCCTCGCGGGCCGATTGCCTTTGCTCCTGAGTTCGAGGGATCAAACGATCATTGCCCTGCAGATTGCCGAGCGCTTGAAGATTGGACGGCCATCCAAAGGCGATAGCTATGGCAAGTGGATGCTGAATGGCCTATCGAAAGAAGACCTTGTCTCGCCGGATGTGATGGATTGGTTCGAGCTTGGTTTCGACAGAGCGTATTGAATGGGTTCAATAAGCACAGCTGTCGCACTCGCGATGGGCCCGGCAATTATCTTGCCTGCCGGACGTCGAGCAGCACCGCCACACTGACGAGAATGATCAGCAAGGAGGGGGCGGGCCCAGGCGTGGATAGTCGGAAAATTTGCAACGGACCGACCCCGGCCCTGATGAGATCGCCTATTTAGATCAGCTTGCCTTCCATGGGTTCACGATCGCCAGGCCGATATTCTCGAAATCGGCTTCGTTGCGCGTCGCAAGCGACGCGCCGCGAGATAAGGCTATGGCTGCGATTTGTGCATCAAATTGGCTGATTGGGCGACCCGGAGCGCGCCGCCTGGTCGCTATAGTGGCATAGACGTCCGCTGCTTCGCGGTCGAAGGGTAGGACACGCCCTGCAAGATCCTCATTGAAGATCGGTAATATTGCGGCCTCTAGCTCCCGACGGCGGCGACCTTCTGGTAGTAACCGCAAGCCGTATAGGATTTCTGCCTCGGTGATAGACGTCGTGAATACCGAAGCTGGGCCCTGCTCGGCCAACCAGTCGATGACGGCTGGGCTCGGGGATGACACCAACAGCTCGGAAAGAACATTCGTATCGAGGATGATCACTGTTCGAAGTCCGGCATGTCACGAATAGGCTCACGTGCGGGAATATCAAGGTCAACGCCACCGGTCGGTGCAACGCGTGCCCTGATGGATTGAACAAGGTTGCGTGGTGTCTCGCCGGTGGCCAGTGCCGATCGAAGAATATCGCGCGCTTCGTCTTCCATGGACCGGCCGTGGCTCGCAGCCCGGATTCGCAGGCGCCGTTTCAGCGCATCATCGATATTGCGGATAGTCATGCTGGCCACAAAAGCCTCCTGATATCATTGATTGCATATAAGGCAATGATATCAGAATTGCAATTCCATGGCTCCCGGAAGCGTTCTGCTTCGAGCGCCTGAGCAACGCCAGTTCAATCAAAGTGAAATACTTCCGGCATCATCGCCCACCACTCACCGTCCTTGCGTGTTGCAAGCGGCTTCTGGCAGGGCATGCAGACGGCCCACCATTGCCGATTTGCCGGATCGGCGGCCATCTTGGCCATATCGGCTTCGAAATCGTCACCGACATATTCCCAATAGCCAAACAGCAGGTTTTCCGGCTCCTTCAGAAAGATCGAATAGTTGGTGATGTTGCAGGCCGAGATCAGTGACAGGATCTCCGGCCAGACGGCGGCATGCAGTGCCTTGTAATCTGCGACCTTGTCCGGCTCCAGGCCGATCACCATGCCCATTCGCTGCATATTGCTACCGCCCTCGGGTAATTTCTGTCGTGAATTCGGCGATGCTGCGCTTCTTGACGGCATCCCAGTCCCATTCGATGCCGATGCCGGGTTCGGAGGGGGCGATGGCGTGGCCGTCGCGGATTTCCATGCCCCTGGTGGTCAGATCGTCGAGCTGCGGGATATATTCGACATATTTGCCGTTCTGGATGGCGCAGACCAGGCTGACATGCAGCTCCATCAGGAAATGCGGGCAGACGGGGATATCGAAGGCTTCGGCCGCGTGCGCAACCTTCAGCCAGGGTGTGATGCCGCCGATGCGGGCAACATCCACCTGCACGATCGAGCAGGCGCCCTTCTGCATATATTCGCGGAAATGCCGGATCGAATAGAGGGATTCGCCGACGGCAATCGGCGTCGGGGTCGAGCGCGACAGCCGGATATGGCCGTCGAGATCGTCGGCCGGCAGTGGTTCTTCGATCCAGGCGAGATCGAGTTCCCTCAGCCGTTCTGCCCGGCGGATCACTTCATCGACGGTAAAGCCCTGGTTGCAGTCGGTCATGATCTCGAAGCCATCGCCGAGGGCGGCGCGTACCGCAGACAGACGGGCATAATCCTCAGCGCCGTGCGGCTTGCCGATCTTCACCTTCGAGCCGCTAAAACCCTTCGCCTTCGCCTGCAGGGCGTCTTCGACAAGCGCCTCTTTCTCGATATGCAGCCAGCCGCCTTCGGTCGTATAGAGCGGGCAGCTTTCCTTGGCACCCCCGGCAAGTTTCCAGAGCGGCAGCTTCTGCTTCTTGGCTCTCAGATCCCAGAGTGCGGTATCGACGGCCGCGAGCGCCAGCGCCGTGATCGCGCCGATCGTCGTTGCATGCGTGGCAAATTCCATTTTGTGCCAGATCGCCTCAATGCAATCGGCATCCTCGCCGATCAAGAGCGGCGCCAGATGGTCCGACAGAAGCCGGATGACGGAGGAGCCGCCGGTACCGATCGTGTAGGAATAGCCGGTACCCGAGGCACCGTCGGAATCGGTGATGGTGACGATTGGCGTTTCCTGGCTGACGAAGCTCTGGATCGCATCGGTACGCTTCACCTTCGGCGGCAGGTCCACCATGCGCAGTTCGATCTTTTCAATGCGGGCCATGGCATGGTTCCTCCTAACGTGCCGCGCGGGTTTGGGGGGGTTCGGCCGCGTGGATTGCCGACATGATGGCGCGGCTTGCCGTCTCATATTTGCGGTCGTTTTCATGTTCGTGGACGATCCTGAAATCGTGCATGACGAGGATGCGGTCGGCGAGCGCCACCATTTCCGGCATGTCGCTGGAGATCAGCAGGATCGCCATGCCCTTGTCGGCAAGCCCGTTGATCAGCTCGTGAATATAGGCCTTGGCCTTGATGTCGATGCCGACGGTCGGCTCGTCGATGAAGAGGATATCGACATCGGCGGCGAGCCACTTGGCAAGCGACACCTTCTGCTGGTTGCCGCCCGAGAGATTGCCGACGAGCTGTTCGAGATTGGGCGTGCGGATTTCCAGCTGCCGGGCAAGTGGTGCGGCGGTCCGGCGCTCCTGGCCGGCGCCGATCAGGCCGAAGGTCGAGGCGATCTTGCCCCAGACGGTCATGGCGATATTCGAACGGATCGGATGAGCGAGGATGACGCCCTCGTGTTTCCTGTCTTCGCTGACATAGCCCATGCGAAAGCGCTTGATCGCCTCCTCCACCGAGCCGATCCGCACTGGTTTGCCGTCGATCAGAAACGTGCCCGACTTAAGCTTGTCCTTTCCAATGATAGCGCGGACGAGCTCAGTGCGGCCGGCACCGACGAGGCCGTAGAGGCCGAGGATTTCACCGCGACGGAGGCAAAAAGAGATATTGCCGTGGCCGGTCGCTGTCGCGACATCGCGAAGCTCGATCTTTGGTGCACCTTCCTGCGGCTTGCCGGAGCGGGCAATCACCGGCCGCTCCGCGCGGCCAATCATCGCCTCGATCAGCGTCTGCCGTGTCATCCCAGCCATCGGCGGGCCACGCAGTGTCGTCTCTCCGTCGCGCAGAACCGTGACCCGGTCGCAAAGGCTCAAAACCTCTTCGAGCTTGTGGCTGACGAAGAGGATCGCCGTTCCCTGATCACGCAACTGCCGCACGAGCCTGAAGAGGATTTCAGTCTCGGCATCGGTGATCGATGCCGTCGGCTCGTCGAGCAGCAGAACCTTGGCCTGGTGGCTGAGCGCCTTGGCAATCTCCACCATCTGCATCTGGGCGACGCTGAGGCGGCGCACTTCCGTTGCCGGATCGACATCGAGGCCGACTTTGCGAAGGTGTTCGCGCGCCTGTTCGTTGGCGCGGCGAAAATCGACGAGTCCGTTTCGAACCGGCAGCCCCTCCAGGAGAATGTTTTCGGCCACCGAGAAGCGAGGGATCAGGTTACGCTCCTGATGCACCGCCGAAATGCCGAGCGCGATTGCATCGCGGGGCGATGAGAGGGATAGAGGCGTGCCGTCCAGCGTCACTGTCCCGCTGTCTGGCCGATGGACACCGGTGATGATCTTGATCAGCGTCGATTTGCCGGCGCCGTTTTCGCCCATCAGCGCATGGATCTCGCCGCCATTGAGGGTCAGAGATGCATTGTTGAGCGCCCGCACGCCCGGGAACGACTTGCCGATCCGGTCCAGAATGAGTGCCATCTCAATCCTCCCCGACCCGGACTGCGCGGTAGCGGTTGATCCAGACGGCAGCGAGGATCAGCGCGCCGAGCAGGAAGGTCACCCAGTAGGGATCGACCGCCAGCAGCACCATGGCATTCTGGATCAGCCCGACCAGCAACACGGCGATGAGGGTGCCGAGGATGGAGATCGAGCCGCCGGCAAGGCTTGCTCCGCCGATGATCGGCGCCGCAAAGGAAATGACCACCCAGTCCGCGCCGATCGTCGGTTGCGCTGAGCCGAGCTGGGCGACGGCGAGCACGCCGGCAGTTGCGGCCAGCAGGCCGGAAAGCACATGCGCCATGATCGTCGCGCGGGCGACCGAAATGCCCGACAGCTCCGCCGCATGGGCATTGCCGCCGACCGCCAGCATGTAGCGTCCCTCGACCGTGCGGACAAAGAAGATGATGAGCAGCACGGTCACCACCAGCGGCACGATCAGCAGCAGCGGGAAGGGACCGAGGCGTCCATTGCCGAAGGCGACGAAGGCCGGCGACAGATTGTAGAAGGGAATGGCCTTGGTGATGCCGAGATTGACGCCGGCAAAGGCTGATCCGGTCGCGAGTGTGACGATGAAGCCGTTGATGCCGGTGCGCACCGTCAGCCAGCCATTGATGAAACCGGCAAGGCCGCCGAAGGCGAGGCCGACAATGATTGCGGCGATGGCCGGCAGTCCCCAGACATCCATAAGTCCACCGGTCACGACAGCGACGAGCCCGCCGAGCGCCCCGACGGAAAGGTTCATCTGGCCGACGCCCAGCATGACCATCTGGCTGAAGGCGACGAGCAGCGATACGCAGATGCTGCGCAGCATGACGAACCAATTGAATTCCGTCATGAAAGCGGGGGAGGCGAAGGCGAGCGCGATGCCGCCGGCGATGACGCCGACCAGGATGCCGGACCATTGTGTCCTTGCGGCAAGGGAAATCAGCGTCTTCATGCGCGCCTCGTCTGTTCGCGGATTGCGAGCTTCGTCCGGTAGCGTTCGAACAGGATTGCCGAGAGCAGGAAGATGCCGAGGAAGAGCTGCAGCCAGAAATTCCCGACCTGCAGCACCAGCAGGCCGCTGCGGATGGTTGCGACCAGCATTGCACCGAGGATCGTACCAACCACCGACACCATTCCGCCGGCAAGCGCGGTGCCGCCGATGACGGGGGCAAGGAAAGAGGGCAGCAGCCAGTCGTCGCCGGCAACGCCGGGCATGGCCGCTGACAATCGTGACGTCAGCATCAAGGCTGCTGCTGCGGCCAGCATTCCCGAGAGCACATGCACGAAGATGGTAATCCGTCCGACGGGGACGCCCGACATTTCCGCCGTACGCGCATTGGCACCGACGGCCAGGATCTGCCGGCCGAGCACCGTATGCTTGAAAAGGATGTAGAGCAGGGCGCCGATCAAAAGTGCTGCGACCGCCAGCGACGGCACCGGGCCGATGCCGCTGCGGCCGAAGGCGCCGAAACTCGCCGGCAACCCGTTCAGCGGCACGCCCTTGGTGAAGATCAGCATGCCGCCGGAAAACAGGCTGGCGCTGGCGAGCGTGACGATGAAGCTGTTGACGCCGGTCTTGACGATCGCGAGCCCATTCAGCGCGCCGAGAAGGCCGCCGAAAGCGAGCGTCAGGATGATCGCAAGCGGAATGGGCAGGCCTGCCGTCTGCATCAGATAGCCCGCAGCCATGACGGAGCAGACGCCGATCGCGCCGACCGAGAGGTTCATGCCGCCGGTCGCCAGCACCACCATCTGGGCGAAGCCGACCACGACATCGATTGCGACCGAGCGGCCCATGGAATTCAGGTTGAAGCGCGACAGGAAGCCCGGCGCCAGACTGGTGAAGACGGCCCACAGGATCAGAAGGATGATCAGCAGGCCGAGCTGCGCCGGCCCCCTGGTCAGCAATCCCAGCAGGCTGTGTCTGCCTGCATCGGGGACGGGGCTATCATTGTCGATGGGTGCCATGCGCTGGGATGACCGGTCTCGTGGAACAGGAATGATTGGGCGGCGGGCGCTTTCGACCCCACGCCGCTCTCGTTATTTGCAGGAGAGGTAGGTGTCCTTGAAACTCCCCTGCAGTTTCTTCGTCAGCGCCTTCAGATCGTCCTTGTAGCTGTCGACGTTCTTTTCCGAGATCAGCAGCGTGCCGGAATCGACGAAATGCGCCGTCTGAGGTGTGGCGATCCACGGGGCGTCCGCCTTCACGCTGCAGCCTGCAGCCATCTGATCAAGCACATAGGCGCCGATATAGGCCTGGCCATAGGGGTTCTGCGCCATGGTGCCGGCAACGAAACCGTCACGGATGCCGTCAAGGATGATCTTGTCATCGTCGATGCCGACAAGCTTGATCTTCTTATCGCCAAGGTTCTTGAGCGCGGTTGCAGCCACCACCGAGGAAATATAGCCGGTGGCGATCAGGCCGTTGATCTTGTCCTTCTGCGCGGCAAGCAGGGCATTGATCTTCTGGTCGCCCTGTTCCTGGCTGTCGGTATCACCGACCGTCTGCAACAGGGTGACGGCGCCATTCGTCTCGCCGACGGCCTTTTCGACCGCCTTGACGCGCAGCGTCGTATTCGGATCGACGAGCAGGCCTGCCAGATGAACGATCGTGCCCTTGCCACCCATCGCCTCGATCAGCGCCTTGGTGCCGAGATAGGCCGACTGCGAAACATCGGTCGCCAGGCAAAGCCCGACATCGGTCGGATCCTGCGCGCAGCCGCCAAGTGCCACCGAGGGAATGCCGTTGCTCTTCATTTCCGACACTATGGCGTTGACGCCGACTGCGTCACCCGGAAACACGCCGAAGCCATTGGTACCCTGTGCCGCGAGGCTTTCCAGAAGCTCAGTCTGCGCCTCCAATTTCCATTCGCTCGGCACTTTGTACTCGACAGCGGCGATGCCGAAATCCTTGGCGGCATCGGCGGCAGCCTGTTCCCAGGGCGCGAAATAGGGGTGCGGACCGCCCGGAACCAGGGCGATCTTGTTGTCCGAGGCGAAAGCGCTGAGCGGCGCGACTGCCACGGAGCATGCAAGGCCTGCAGCAATGAGACTGCGAATTGTCATGACATCCTCCCGATTTGGGCAAGTCCGGTCCTCTTCCAGCATTGCCATACCCAATCGCTAGCACGATCGAATATCGCATGCAATATTCGCTTATTGACTTTTTTGGCATCTTCCCTTTCCATCGCACCAGGCAATCGGCGAGGAGGAGTTGATGGAGCCGCAAGAGAACGGGGCGCGTGTCGACCGGTCGAGGCTTTTGCCGGAATATCGGACCATGTTGGAGGAGCAGGAGGCGCTTGGCGGAGCTGCGATTGAGACGCTCCCACCGCAACAGGCGCGCGCCGATTCCGAAATCCGGCTCGCCCTTCATTGGGGTGCGAAGGACGCGGTCTCCAGCATTGAGAATGTGGAGATTCCAAGCGGCGACGTCAGGCTCAAGGCGCGGCTCTACCGCGTGGCCGGCACCACGCGGACCATCCTGTTCTTCCATGGCGGCGGCTGGATGGTCGGCAGCATCGAGACCCATGACGGGCCGGTTCGTACGCTCGCCAATGCCGCCCACGCCAATGTGCTGTCTGTCGAATACCGCAAGGCGCCGGAAGCGCCGTCTCCGGCGGCCTTCGAGGACGCCGAGACGGCACTTCTCTGGCTTCAGGAAAATGGCGAAGTGCTTGCACTTGATGCCGGCAAGGTGATCCTTGCGGGTGACAG
The DNA here is from genome assembly GCA_900470965.1 of Hyphomicrobiales bacterium. GTDB lineage: Bacteria > Pseudomonadota > Alphaproteobacteria > Rhizobiales > Rhizobiaceae > Rhizobium. The sequence goes on along the minus strand of UCCS01000009.1, from coordinate 8,922 downwards.
CGCCGGCGCCAGCCTCTGCGCATCGCTGGCGATCCGGGGGCGCGATCTCGCCATCCCGCTTGCCGGGCAAGTTTTAATTTATCCGGCTACCGATCTCTCCGGCACGACAGAAAGCCGCCGGGAATTCGCGAACGGCTTTTCCCTGCAACTGTCGACGATGATCTGGTTTGCGGAACATTATCTTTCGGGCGGCACGCTACCCTCCGACCCTCGCGTCTCGCCGCTGCTCGCCGCCGACCTCTCGAGCTTAGCACCGACGCTGTTGATCACCGCGGACCACGATCCGCTGCGCGACGAGGGCCGCGCTTATGCACAGCGCTTGATTGCCGCCGGAAATGACGTCTGTTACGAGGAATGGCAGGGAACCATCCATGGCTTCTTCATCATGGATCGCGCAGGAAAAACCGCCCGCAAGCTGATCGGGCGCATCGGGAAATGGGCAGACGGACTTTGGAACAGACATGACGATGGCAAGCGGGGCGGGGGCTGAAACCGCGGCCACGGCTGTGCGGTCCGAGCCGATCTATCTGACGATCTATCAGGTTCTTCGTGACCATCTGGAGCGGGGTGCGCTGGAGCCCGGCCTCATTCTCGGGCAGGCAAGCATCGCTCGCGCTTTCAATGTCAGCCGTATTCCGGCCGGTATCGCGCTGGCGCGGCTCCTGTCGGAAGGCCTGATCCAGACCTTCGAAGGGCGCGGTTATATCGTGCCGGGCGGCGAGCCGCAGCGCGGCGACCTTTTTGCTGCGGGCCTCGACCTGCCACGTTCGCTCACCGTTCCGGTCATCAATCGCCGGGAGCAGATCTACCCGGAAGTCGAACATGCCGTTGCCGTCTGTCTTGCCTATGGCCGTTTCCTGTTGAACGAGTCAGCACTTGCCCAGCATTACGATGTCAGCCGCACCATAGCCCATGAAGTGCTCACCCAGCTTGAGCGCAGCGGCATCATCGAGCAGGACAGCAATAACCGCTGGTATGCCGGTCCGCTCAGCGCCAAGGTCTTTCGTCATCACTACGACATGCGTCGCCTGCTGGAGCCGGAAGCCCTGCGCCAGGCCTATCCTTTCCTTGAGAAGGAGGGTCTTGAGGAGCGCCGGCAGAGATTGAAATCCCTCGGCCCCTATCCACAGGCGCCGGAAAAGCTGGAGCGGGCGGAAGCAGACCTGCATCTCGATTCACTCGCGCCCTGCCCCAATACGGTGCTTCTTGCGGCTGTGCGCCGCAGTCAACGCGTCCTCATCGCCACCCACTCGACCTTCGCCAAGCTGCGCACCGAAGCGGAAATTTCAATGATGATATCGGAGCATACCCGTGTCTACGACGCGCTGCTCGCCGGCGATATTGACAGGGCCTGTGCAGCCCTTGCCGACCACCTGCGCCGGGCGCTCGACCCCAACCTGAAAATCCTCCAGCACCTGCCCGCCATGCCTTCAGGCCTGACGCCGCCCTACCTCATCCAGGTCAAAGGTGAGCGCTGATCGCTCCACTCAATCTTGCGGTTGGGATGATCGGCGCACGGGCAGCCCCTCGACCGTTGTCGGACGCCCGCCAAGCCGCTGAGGCTATCTGGCAGGTTGGCATTCTGCACAATGAGATCAAAATCCATTCAGACGTTCCTGCTTGTCAAAGGACATACCTAATTCAAGAGGATGCCAGCCGATGGAAGATTCGCTCGATTTGGCCAACGATCGCAAAGAAGATGATGCCGGACAGCGAGGCAAGCAGTACCGCCGCAAAGAGCCTTTCGGCTTGGTAGTTGAACGTCGACTGGATGATTACGGCGCCAAGTCCGCGATCTGATCCGATCCATTCCCCCACGATCGCGCCTATTACAGAGGTCGTTGCCGAAATCCGCAGCGAGGCGAACAGAAGCGGCACCGATCGTGGAGCCCGCAGACGCCAGAAGGTTTCCCATGGGCTCGCCGAGAGAACATGCATGAGCTCCAGCTCGTTGCTTGTCGCCGATGTCAAACCACGGACCATGTTGATGAGAGTCGGGAAGAAACAAAGGAGGGCGGCGATCACGACCTTGGGTAAAATGCCGAGACCGAAGACGAGGATGATGATCGGCGCCAGGGCCAAAACCGGAATGGTATTGAAGAGCAGCACGACGGGAAAATATGCCGCCCGGACACGCGGGCTGTAGACGAAGACAATGGCAAGGATCACTGCAGTCAGATTGCCGAGAAAAAAGCCAAGAAGAGCCTCGTACCAGGTGGGTAGCGCGTTCTGGACAAGCCCCCGCCATTCACTGCCAAATGTGTGCAGGACCGAGAGTGGCGTGGGGACGATATAAGCCGGAACGCCGAGCGCCGGTAACACCCATTGCCAGACGATCAGTAATGAGAGCGCGCCGGCAACTGGAAGAATAGTCGCTTCCAACAGGGAAAGTTGGTCTCTCTTCAAGGGATTACGCTCCACCATCGCGCAGCAGCCGACGCAGTTGCGCTGCTATCTCCTGTGCCTGCGGGCTTTCCCTGCGACAGACGCCGTTTTCGTCCTTCAATGATGCCAGATCGATGAGGGCCTGGCACCGGCCAGGGTTTGCTGCAAGCACCAGTACGCGCCCTCCGAGATAAATCGCCTCGGCAATGCTGTGTGTCACGAAGAGGATCGTCGCGTGTGTCCGACGCCAGATGGAGAGAAGCTCATCATTGAGCCGGTCGCGGGTGATTTCGTCGAGCGCGCCGAAGGGCTCATCCATCAGGAGGATGTCCGGCTCGCACTGCAAGGCGCGTGCAATCGAAACGCGCTGGCGCTGTCCGCCCGAAAGCTGGTTTGGATAGCGATCCGATAGATGGGCAAGGCCGACCAACTCCAGCCAATGGTCGGCCCTTGGCTGGACCGATTTGGCTATGCGGCCTTTTCCAACCTGCAATGGCAGGCAAACATTGTCTCGCACCGTGCGCCAGGGAAGCAGGGTGGCCTCCTGGAATACAAATCCGACCTCCCGCTGCCTTCTCGCCTCCGCCGCCGACTTCCCAAGTACGGAAAGCCGGCCGTTGATCGGCGGCAGCAGATCGGCAATTGCGCGAAGGAGCGTCGACTTACCGCATCCGGACGGGCCAAGAATGGTCAGAAACTCGCCTTTGGCGACGCTGAGATCGACGCCCTCCAGAACCGCCTCACTCGATCCCGGATAGCCGAGCCCAAGGCTCCTCGCCTCGATTGCAATTTCGTTTGTCACAGGGCTCATCCGATCTTCGGACGGTCTCCTGCCGTCATCTCCAATATGGCGGTCGAAAAGCATTCATCGAGCTTTGGTGGGCCGGACTTGAACTGGCCAACCTTGTCATAGACCGAGATCTGTTCGGCGATGCCCTTGGGATCGAAGGTACCCCATCCATCCTTTGCCGTCGTCTCATCGAAGCTCAGCGACATGATCCGTGGTATCGTTTTCAACTCCACTGCCAGATCGAGCTGCGGATAGGCTTCGACCGTCAGCTTCACTGCGTCTTCTGGATGCTCGTGCGTCCATGACCAGCCCTTGGCTATGGCTCGCATTGCCTTCGCAAGCGTGTCGGAGTGCTTGTCGATCGCATCGTCGGTTGCGAAATAGACGTTGGCATAAGACGGCAGCCCCGTATCCTTCATCATCAAATCGATCCGGTCAGGTCCGATAACGGATAGAGCCTGGGTATTGGTGATCCAGCCCGTCACCGCATCGACCTGGCCCGTCGTCAACGGCGTCATGTCGAAGCCAATGTTTGTGATCGTGAGGCTCGACGGGTCGATGTCATTCTTGAGAAGGATTGCATCAAGGACGTAGCGGGCGGTTGGCTGAATCCCGATGCGTTTGCCGACCATATCCTTGACAGCGCGGATTGGCGCCTTCGGCAGCGAGTAGAACGCGAAAGGCGCCATGCGAAATCCGCAAGCGATGATCTTGATTGGTACCCCTGAGGCGCGTGCGAGCAGCAACTGCGCCGAGTCCGAGAACTGGCCGAGCCCGGCCTGGCCGGTAACGACCGGAGGCACGGTCGCGGAGTTGGGACCCCCGGGGGAAAACTCCACCTCCAGTCCCTCAACTTGGAAAAACCCCTTCTTCGCCGCGACGATGTCCCCGATCTGACCGTTGCTCATCAACCAGTCGTACTTGATGACAACCTTTGCGCTTTGGGCGTTCGCCCTGGTGGGTGTAAAGATACTTAGGCCGCCGGATAGAGCAGCAAGCGTAAGCGCACCGTTGGCCAAAAACCTGCGTCGGTTCATCGTCATCGCCATTCCCCTTCTGTTAACGCCCTTGCCAGCAATCGGCGGCAGAGACTTGTTTAGTCGAGATCGCCCACCGGACCGCCCTCGGCCCAGGCATAGAGTTCCCAGAGATTGTCATCAGGATCTGCAAAATAGCAGCAGCGCGCGTTCCAGCTGTAATCCTGTGGAGGCCCCTGGAAGGTGACGCCCGCAGCTGCCAATTCGGCGTAGGCTGCGTCCACGGCCGCGGGAGAAGAAAGCTCGATCGCAGCGCAGGCTTTGTGAACACCGGGCGGTGCCTTCAGGCCGGATACGCCGGTATTTTGAGCAATATGGTCGATCTCCCAAAGGGCGAGGGTAACGCCCGCACCCTTGAAATCGGCAAAGCCTGGAGCGCGCCGGCGTGGCTTGAAGCCGAGGCTATCGACGTAGAAGGCCACTGCCCGGTCAATGTCTTCGACCAGAAAGCAAATATCGGTGATTGGATTAACTTGCGCAAAGGCAGACATTCGATACTCCCTTGTTGTTGAGAGTGTGTCTTGCAAACGCGGGGTGCGATTTCAAAATCGTGCGATATTTTTTCGCAAAGCTGCTTTTCTGCGCATCAGCGCCGATCATTGGAATGACTTGCGATAGTTAGCGGGAGTTACGCCGACCATCCGGCGAAATACGCTTGAGAAATGTGCCTGACTGGAAAAGCCGATGGCATAGGCGATCTCAGAGAGAGTTTCCTTGCCATCAGCCAGGTAAATTCGAGCCTTCTCAATCCTTCGATCGAGTATGAACTGATGCGGCGGCTTCCCGACGGCCTTCTTGAATGCGCGGCTGAAATGAAAGTGGCTCATGTGGGCGACGCCGGCCAACTCATCGACGTTGAGGTCGGCACGATAAAGGTAATCCTCGACATACTCGGTCACCCGCTTCAGCTTTTCCGACGTGATCGACCGCATCCCGACAGGCGCTTTTGCCCCCAGGAGCCTGACGACCGAACAGGCGAGCGCCATGCCAAGGTGCTCCATCAAGAGAGGGTCCACGCAATCGGTTTGCTCGACGGCTGCAGCAAGTGAAAGGGCCACCTGCAAGGTGGTCGGGTCCGATGCTGCACTGAATGCATCGTCGTTGAGGCGGTCAGGGTCGAAATCTCTCAAGCCCAGGTTCTCGTAGAGCTTCGGAGCCTGGAAGATCGATATGTAGTCTGCGGCGTCGCCTTCGACTTCGAAATTTATCAAAGCCGGCTGGAAGCCCAATGTGAAGGACGGTCTATCGACAGATCTGAAATTTGCCGAACCATATCGGTGCGCATACTTCCGGTGAGCAGTGCGGTTGATCGAGATCCTGTGAAGTGAGCCCTGCGAGACCATCTCGCCGGACGAGCTGTGGTAAGTCTCTATGATGAGGTCGCGCTGAACGAACGCTTTGTATTGCTGAAGCGACGGCCGGTTTATCGAGAATATTCGCGGGTCAATGTCGAGCATATGGTGTTCTCCATCGCTCATGAAAGGCAATTTTTGCGCCAAGTGAGGAAGTCCGCATCTGTCCCTGAGTCGAATGCGACGCCCCGACAACCGCAAAGGCGCGCCGCCTCGACCGGGCGAGAGCAGGCGCTCGGGGATCAGGATATGGTCGGACCGGCAACGGCGCTTCGTTCCTAGAAAAACCCGTCGTCAGCCCGGTAGGCTAGGATAGAAATCCGATGCGTCTAGCCGTGCCGGTCTGCCCTCGATCTCAAGTTCGCTCAAGCGAGGCATGCTTCGCGCGATGACCTTGCCGCGGCGGATGACGATCAGCCGGTTCGCTTTCAACCGCAGCGCTTCCAGCGGATCGCGCGCCTGAAGGATGACGAGATCGGCATTCTTACCCTTTTCCAGGCCGTAGCCTTCGAGGCCCATGGTTTTGGCGGAGTTGACGGTCAGCGCGTCGAAGATCTTCTTCTTGTCCTCGATGCCGGCCATCTGCGCCACGTGGATCGCCATATGGCCGACTTCCAGCATGTCGCCGGAACCCATCGAGTACCAGGGGTCCATTACGCAGTCATGGCCGAAGGAAACGTTGAGGCCGGCTTCCATCAGTTCGCGCACCCGCGTCATGCCGCGCCGCTTCGGATAGGTGTCGTGGCGGCCTTGCAGCATGATGTTGATCAGCGGATTGGGAATGACGTTGATCTCCGCCTCCGCCATCAGCGGAATGAGCTTGGAGACGTAATAATTGTCCATCGAATGCATGGAGGTCAGGTGCGAGCCGGCAACGCGACCCTGCAGGCCGAACCGCACCGTCTCTGCTGCCAGCGTCTCGATATGGCGTGACAGCGGATCGTCGGTTTCATCGCAATGCATATCGACCGGCAGATCACGATCAGCAGCGATGCGGCAAAGAGCTGCGACGGAGGCCGCACCATCAGCGGTGGTGCGCTCGAAATGTGGAATGCCGCCGACGATATCGAGGCCCATGTCCAGCGCACGGTTCAACGCTTCGACGCCCTCAGGCGCACGATAATAACCATCCTGCGGAAAGGCGACGAGCTGCAGGTCGATATAGGAGGCGACCTTCTCGCGCACCTCGATTAGCGCCTCGGCAGTTACCAGCCGCGGATCGCTGGTATCGACATGGCTGCGGATGGCGAGAAGCCCCTGCGAGACGGCGAGATCGCAATAGCGCAGCGCCCGCTCCACCAAGGCTTCGCGCGTCAGGATTGGCCGTAGTTCACCCCAGAGCGCGATACCTTCAAGCAGCGTGCCGGAGCGGTTCATGCGCGGTAGGCCAAGCGAGAGCGTTGCATCCATATGAAAATGCGGATCGACGAAAGGCGGGCTGACGAGGCGGCCGCTCGCATCGATCTCCTCGGCCGCCTCGGCGTCGATCCTGGAAGCGACCTCGGCGATCCTGTCCTTCTGAATGGCGATATCGATGCCGCTGCGGCCATCGGGAAGATTTGCGTTTTTGATGATCAGGTCAAACATGGCGGCACCGGTCTGTTGAGGTTTCTGGGCATGGCAATCAGCGCTCGCCGCGGCGATAGGGCTGCATGAGCGCCTGCGGCACGCGGGCGCGCCGCGCCATCACGGCAAGGGCTACGATCGACAGGAGATAGGGCGTCATCAGGAAAAGCTGATAGGGCACGTACCCTCCCAGCACCGTCTGCAGCCTCAGCTGAAAGGCATCGAAGAAGGCAAAGAGCAGGGCGCCGAAGAGGGCCCGGCCCGGCCGCCAGGAGGCGAAGACAACGAGCGCGATGGAAATCCAGCCGCGTCCCTGGACCATGGTCGGGAAGAAGCTGTTGAAGGCAGCGAGCGTCAGGAAGGCGCCGCCGACGGCCATCAGCGCACTTCCGGCAATGATCGCGCCATAGCGGATCCTGATCGGATCGATGCCTTGGGCTTCCGCCGCATGCGGATTTTCGCCTGTCATGCGGATCGTCAGGCCTAGTGGGGTTCGAAAGATCAGATAGCCCATCGCAAGCGCCAGGAAGATCGCCAGATAAGTCGGCGCTGTCTGTGCAAAGAGGGCGGGGCCGAGGAAGGGCAGGCTGGAGAGAAGCGGGATGTCGAGCGGCTGGAAGGGCACGATCGTCGGTGGCGTGCCGGCAAGCGGCACGACCAGGCGGAAGACGAAATAACTGAGGCTGGAGGCAAAGAGTGTGATGCCAAGGCCCGTGACATGCTGCGACAGGCCGAGCGTCACGGTCAAAAGCGCATGCAGCAGGCCGAAGACCGCGCCGGCGAAGGCTGCGACCAGAAGGCCGGTCCAGAGATCGGCGCCGTGGAAGACCGCAAGCCAGCCGATCATCGCCCCGAAGGTCATGATGCCTTCGATGCCGAGATTGAGCACGCCGGCCCTTTCGCAGAGAAGCGCGCCGAGCGTGCCGAAGATCAGCGGTGTCGCGATGCGCAGCACGGCGGCCCAGAGGCCTGCGGATGAGACGATGTCGATGAGAGCCATCATCTGCGGATCCTGTATTGGGTGAAGAACAGGGCAATAAGCATGGTGAGCAGCGAAACGGCAACCGTCACGTCGGCGATATAGGTCGGTATGCCGAGTGCCCGGCTCATACCGTCGGCGCCGACGAACATCGTGGCGGTGAAGAGGGCGGCGAAGATCACGCCGATCGGGTGCAGGTTGGCGAGCATGGCGACGATGATGCCGGAATAGCCGAACCCGGGCGACAGATCCGTCGTCACATAGCCCTTCACGCCCATCACCTCGATTGCGCCGGCAAGACCCGCCAGCCCTCCGGAAAGGCAGGCGACCTTCACCAGCGTCATGCCGAGCGGCACGCCGGCAAAGGCGGCGCCGGCCGGATTGAGGCCGGCTGCGCGTGAGCGCAGACCAAAGACGGTGCGCGACTGGAGGAGGTGGACGGCGAGCGCAATGAAGATGGCGATGATGAAGCCGACATGCAGCCGCGAACGCGCCACCAGCTTCGGTAGCAGCGCATGATCGCTAACCGGCATGGATTGCGGCCAGCCGAAGGCGAGCGGATCCTTCAGCACACCATCGATCAGCATGGAAACGAAGAGCAGGGCGACGAAATTCAAAAGCAGGCTGGTCACCACTTCATCGACTGAAAAGCGCAGCCGCAGCCAGAGCGGCACGAGGATCAGCACCATGCCGGCGACGGCGCCCGCAATCAGCAAGGCGGGGATAAGCAACGCTGCGGGCAGTCCGGCCAAGAGCTTGGAGCCGAGTGCGGCAACTGTAATGGCGCCAAGATAGAACTGGCCTTCGGCGCCG
>UCCS01000042.1 GCA_900470965.1 Hyphomicrobiales bacterium | reverse complement strand
GCACCGTGCGCATCAGCGCCAGCGAGGTCATCGGCGTCGAAGTGCTGCCGCCGATCATCGCCGATCTGCAGGAAGCCTATCCGGGCTTGCAGGTGGAGCTGTCGGCATCGGATGCGCTGGAAGATCTCATGAACCGGGAGGCGGATATTGCTGTGCGCATGGCCGAACCGCAGCAGGATGCACTTCTGGTGCGGCGCATCGGCGATATCCCGCTCGGTTTTCACGCGCATCGCCGCTATTTGGAACGCCACGGCACACCGCAAACCCTCGCCGAGCTTGCCGGTCATCGCATCATCGGCTTCGACAGGCAGACAGCCTATATCCGCATGATGCGAAAGCTCTACCCGGCCGTGGATGAACTCACCGCCACCTTCCGAACCAGCAATCATCTGGCGCACTACACGGCTATTCGCGCCGGTGTGGGAATCGGCATCTGCCAGACCGGGCTTGGCCGTCCCAACTCCGATCTCGTTCACATTCTAGCAGATGAATTCGAAATCCAGCTCGGCACATGGGTCGTCATGCACGAAAGCCTCAAGACCTCGCCGCGCTGCCGTGTCGCCTTCGACGCGCTGGTCAAGGGTCTGCTGAACTATATCAAGTCATACAGGGAAACGCGCGCCTGACGACGCGCTGAAGGATTTCAGAAAATCAACCGGATCAGGGCTCCGGGGAAACCTCTGGCGAACGGCCTTTGGTAAAGCCGTCCACGACCTCGGTCTCGGGACGATCGCCACCTTCGGCATATTCTTCGTGCCACTTGCCCTGCGCATCCTGCCAGCTGATCTCGGCGGAATCGCCGCCAACCTGCTGCTCGGCCGCAACGATACGGGCTGCTTCGAGCGCTTCGGAGTGGCTCGGAAATGCCTCGGAATAGACGTCTCCAAGCTTGTAGGCCCAGCCGCCGTCATGCGGTACGACTTCGTAGACCACCTTGACCATGCATGTGTCTCCTCTTCTTCTCGTTGCGCATCCGTAGGCTCCCGGATCATGTCCGGTTCAGCGCGGGCCGCTTGAGAAGATTTCCAGGACGCCGCGATCTGGGTTCCGGCTGCCGTATAAAAAGCAGTATTTCATTAATCGTCACAGACTGCAAATTTCATCAGTGGGGAGTCTGCTTGCATAGAAAAATCACCGGCTTAGATTCCCCGAGGGAATCAAAATCGGCGCTGGTGGTAGAAATGGCATTGCATCTTAAGGAAGAAAAATTCCTGATCGTGGCGGTCATTGTCGCGGTCATCACCTACTTGCTGGAACATTCGGTCACGGAGGCCGGCCGGGGCATGGCGCTTTTCGCCGCCGCCGCGCTGATTGCAACCATCGTGCTCGCCTCCATGCGCGTCGCCCATCACGCGGAACTGCTGGCCGTCAAGGTTGGCGACCCCTACGGCACGATGATCCTGACGCTCTCGGCAGTCGCTGTCGAAGTCATCATCCTTGGCATCATGATGAGCGGCGAGGAAACGTCGCCGACGCTCGTGCGCGACACGATCTATTCGGCTCTCATGCTCGATATCAACGGCATCCTCGGCCTTGCCGCCCTGCTCGGCGGACTGAAACATGGCGAGCAGCCCTATAACGACAATTCCGGAAAGACCTATGGTGTGATGATCCTGACCGCCATGGGCATCTCGATGATCGTTCCGGAATTCGTGCCCGGCGACAAGTGGCACTATTATTCCGGCTTCACCATCATCGCCATGATCGCGCTCTACGGCCTTTTCCTGCGCATGCAGGTCGGCCAGCACAGCTACTTCTTCTCCTACAGCTATCCGCGTTCGGAACGGCAGAAGGAACATCCCGAGGAACATGACGGAGAGGGATCGGTCGCGACCTCGATCACCATCATCCTTATCGGCGTGGTCATCATCGGCGCGCTTGCCGAATTCATGTCAGGCTTCATGAGCGAAGGCCTCCGCGATACCGGCGCTCCTGTTGCCGTGACTGCCATCGTGGTTGCCGCCATCTCCGCCGCACCGGAAATTTTGACGGCCTTGAGGGCGGCGCTCCGCAACCGTATGCAGGCAACCGTCAACATCGCCATGGGCGCGTCTCTCTCGACGGTCATCCTCACGGTACCGGTCATGGAAGCGATCGCGCTCTATACCGGCCAGCCCTTCATCATGGCCATGTCGCCGGTCCAGACCGTCATGGTGGCGATTACCCTGATTGCCGCCGCCATCAACCTCAATGACGGCGAGACGAATGCCATCGAAGGCATGACCCATTTCATCCTCTTCGCCACCTTCATCATGCTGACGGCGATCGGACTTTGAATCTGAAATCAGCGGCTTAACGCGACAATCGGAATCATTTTCGCAGCGCGTTCAATTAGAAGGTCAGGACAAACAAAAAGCCCGCCATCCCTGGCGGGCTTTTTTAATGCGGCTGATAGCCGATGATTACTTGCAGGCGCCGCAGAAGCGCTGGATGCGGCGGCACGCTTCTTCCAGAAGCTCCTCCGAGGTCGCATAGGAGATGCGGAAGTTCGGGCCGAGGCCAAAGGCCGAGCCGTGAACGACGGCAACGCCTTCCGATTCCAGGAGTTCGGAAACGAAATCCTCGTCCGTCTCGATGACTTTGCCGGACGGGGCTGTCTTGCCGATGAGCCCGGCGCAGGACGGATAGACGTAGAAGGCGCCTTCCGGCACCGGGCAGACGATGCCCTTGGCCTGGTTCAGCATGGAAACAACGAGATCACGGCGGCCTTCGAAGATCTTCTTGTTCTCTGGGATGAAGTCCTGCGTGCCGTTCAGCGCTTCGACAGCCGCCCACTGGGCGATCGAGGTCGCACCCGATGTCTGCTGCCCCTGGATCATGTCCATAGCCTTGATCAGCTGGATCGGGCCTGCCGCATAACCAATACGCCAACCGGTCATCGCATAGGCCTTGGAGACGCCGTTCATCGTCAGCGTGCGGTCGTAGAGCTTCGGCTCGACTTCGACGGGCGTGACGAATTTGAAGTCACCATAGGTCAGGTGCTCGTACATGTCGTCCGTCAGCACCCAGACATGCGGATGCTTCATCAGCACGTCTGTCAGCGCCTTCAGCTCGTCATGCGTATAGGCAGCGCCCGTCGGGTTGGACGGCGAATTGAAGATGAACCACTTGGTCTTCGGCGTGATCGCCTTTTCGAGATCGGCGGGCTGGAGCTTGAAATTATGCTCCTGGGTGGCCGAAACGAAAATCGGTGTGCCGCCGCAGAGCGCCACCATCTCGGGATAGGACACCCAGTAAGGCGCGGGGATCACGACTTCATCGCCGGGGTTCAGCGTCGCCATGAAGGCGTTGAACAGGATCTGCTTGCCGCCGGTGCCGACGATCGTCTGCTCCCAGGAATATTCCAGACCGTTCTCGCGCTTGAATTTGGCGGCAATCGCCTTACGCAGTTCGGGGATACCGGACACCGGCGTGTATTTCGTCTCGCCGCGATTGATCGCGTCGATGGCGGCTTTCTTGATATTCTCCGGCGTATCGAAATCGGGCTCGCCTGCGCCGAGGCCGATGACGTCGCGTCCTTTGGCTTTCAGCTCGCGCGCTTTCTGAGAAACGGCGATGGTGGCTGAAGGCTTCACGCGGGAAAGGGCATCGGCAAGGAAAGCCATGATATCGGTCCTACAAGGTTGAAACGGGCAGAAGGCCGGGACCGGAGTTCTGCGCTAAGCTCTATGTCCAATGTATGACAGCATTTCAAGCGCAAAGGCGTGATGGCGGCAATGATTCTTATTGATCGATTGCCGCACCTGCCTCTGGAATTTTGAACCAAGCTTCGAAGAGACGCCGCAAGCGGTGGATCCAGGCTCACAGGAAGTTGAATCAGTTTCTGAAGTCGTCCCTGTTTTATTCCTTAAAATCAAGGTTATCGCCCGTTTACCATTTGCCACGAATAAGCCGCAACAAATGCCGCGGCATGCCGCAATTCGGTCGTGAGAGCGCCGAGATCAAACCGCTACTCTATCACCATCCGACATTGGTTATTGAGGGTATGCCATGTTTCTGGAAGACGAGCACGCAGCGGGACGTCTGCGCGCAAGCCGGGTTTCTCTGTCGCTGATGGTGGCGGTCATCGCATTTGCAAGCTGTGTCGTCGCGGCGTTCGGCCTCTTTTCAGTCGCCGAAGCAGGACCGGCCATGGCTTCCAGTTCGCTCCACGCTTCCTATGCCGACCAGAAGATTGCCGATGGCGTAGCAGTGCTTTTCGCCGCGTTGGTCGCCGCAAACGGGCTCGCCATCTGGCTGCGTCGCATTAAGGGCCTTGTCCTCTCGGGAGGCCGGCGCGATGCCCGCTAAGCCGCAGCGTTCCAGCTGGACCGAGGAAGCGGACACGTTCGAGCCGCTGCCGACCTACATGGAGCTGGCAATGGCCGCCGCGTCTGCCCACGAGGCACCGCCTGCACCGCTAAGACCCCGTCTCCCCGGGCTTTCGATCGTCGAGAAACTGGTCGCCGTCGGTATCGTTTGCCTCGCCTTCTACGGCATGGCGCTGATCGGCTGCGGACTTTTCCTGAAAGCTGAAGCAAAGCGCACCGGCTACTACATCACACAGCGGATAATGAGCGCGGAGTTGCAACAGGCCGATTTCGATACCCGTTTCCCTCCCCGCGTAATCAACTGACCTGCTCTCATTCAATCCGAGAACACGAAACCGTTATGGAGCGCCGACTACGGTTGAAGCGCACCGTGCCCCGCGCCACCTTCCCCTTAAACTGACGACGGGGGATTATGATGGACGCCATTTCGACTTTCCGTTTCGCCGCGCTGCTGGCAGGAGCCGCTGCTTTTGCAGGTCCAGCCCTTGCCCAGATCGGGGACATCGTCAGGACGCAGGAAGCTTCGGTTCGTGTCGAGAAACTCGCCGAAGGGCTGGAGCATCCCTGGGCAGTCGAGGTCCTGCCTGACGGCGGCTATATCGTCACGGAGCGGCCGGGGCGGCTGCGCATCATCCGCGACGGCAAGGTTTCCGATCCGATCGACGGCGTGCCAAAGGTGAGCGCCCGCGGCCAGGGCGGCTTGATGGATGTCGCGCTTGCCCCGGATTTCGCCACCAGCCGAAAGCTCTACCTGACCGCCGCAACTGCCAGCGACCGGGGCTCCGGCACCGAGGCTTTCAGCGCCACACTGTCCTCAGATGAAAAGACCCTCAAAAACGTCACGCCCATTTTCACCATGCGGCACTTTACCCGCGGGAACATCCAGTACGGCTCACGCATCGCGATCGCCCCCGACGGCTCGCTGTTCATCAGCGTCGGCGACCGCGGTGACCGCAACCGCTCGCAGGACTGGAAGGATGACGCCGGCTCCATTGTCCATCTCAACGCCGATGGCAGCATTCCCGCCGACAATCCCTTCAAGAATAGCAGCAAAGCCCTGCCGGAAATTTGGTCCAAGGGCCATCGCAATCCACAGGGCATCACCTTCGACAGTGCCGACGGCAAGCTCTACACCGTCGAGCATGGCGCGCGCGGCGGTGACGAGATCAACAATCCCGAACCCGGCAAGAATTACGGCTGGCCCATCATCACCTATGGCCGCGACTATTCCGGCGCCAAGATCGGCGAAGGCACCGCCAAGGAGGGCCTGGAGCAGCCCCTGCACTATTGGGATCCTTCGATCGCCCCGGGCGCTCTCGTGGTCTATCGCGGCAAGATGTTTCCGGAATGGAACGGCAATTTCATCGTCGCCGCCCTGAAGTTCCAGTTGCTGTCGCGCATGCAGCGGGATGCGAGCGGCGCCTTCACCGCCGAGGAGCGCATGTTCGAAGGCGATTACGGCCGCATCCGCGATGTGATCGTGGCCCCCGATGGGGCATTGCTGATGGTGACCGATGAGAATGACGGCGAATTGCTTCGGGTTTCCCGCGCCCCAGACCGTGCCGGCTAAAGCGAGTTCCGCAATTCCTTGCGGATCATGAATTTCAGCCCTGACCATGTTTCGTTGACGGCGCAGACCTTGACGTCGACGAGGCCTGTCGGCAGCAAAATCTCGCGCAACGCGTCCTCCGTGATGCTGGTCGCCACCTTCGAGCTCTTCTTCGGCCAGGATATCCAGACCATGCCATCGGGCCTGATCACACGGAATAACGCCGCCGCCATCTCTTCCAACGCCACACGATGTGTTTCGAAGACGTGGATATAATCGAATTGCCGATCGGGGGCCTTTAGAAAGACTCGTTCGACCGTAGCGAAACCCTCGAACCGGCTGATCTCGGCCAACCCATCGGGAACATTGATGAGCAAGGCCGTCTGTCCCGGTTTGAGCCCCAGCTTCCTTGCGAGCGGCGTGCCGGAATATCCTGCCGTCATTGGCGCTTCCACACGAGCGGCCATGTTGCCGGACCGCCATCGGCCCTTGCATCGCACTCTTCCTTGATGCGCACTTCCTCGAGAACAAGGAAATCCGTGTTCTCAGGCTCTGCGACGCGCCACGCATAATAGCTGCCGCAATCGCCCATGCCACGCCCCTTCACGAAGGAAGTGAAACGCCTCTCCATCGCATCGTAGCGGATGTTGAAACCCGTATCGCCTGTCGTTTCTGAAAACTTCAGCGGAAAGACCGTTCGAGAAATCTGGCTGCCCTGACCGCCATAGATCGCGGAAGGCATGTTGTAGGCACCGGCCGGGCCGCAGGGCACGATGATCAGCCTCATCCCCTTCTCCTGAGTGACTTCGAAGGCGTCGCCATAGGCAAGGCGCCGCTCTTCGATATGGCAGTCGCCATCATCAGGCTCGATATCCGCCCGCACGGACTCCGGCAGATCGGCAAAGAGCGAAATCAGACGGACGGACGAGGAAGCCTCGGCTGAAGCGCTCTCAAGCCCCGCCAGAACGACTGCTGTCGCGACGGCAATCAATTGCCCCCTCATCTGCATGTCCTCCGAACCATATGGGGAATCCTCATCCTTGCCGAAAAGAAATGCAACTGCTAACCCGCTGAGCATAGCTCCCAGACGCTTCCCCAACATCGAGGGTGAAAATGACGCGCATTCAGGCGAACCTCCTTCTATTGCTTGCAGCCGCCATCTGGGGCGGAGGCTTCGTCGCCCAGTCGACGGCAATGAAGGCGATCGGTCCCTTCTGGTTCATCGGCCTGCGCTTCGCCATCGCTGCACTTGCCACCCTGCCGTTCACGCTCTTCGAAGCCCGCAGGGCAAAGATCGCAACCAGCCGCAGACATCTCGGTCTCTATCTTTTGATCGGACTGGCGCTCTTCGGCGGCGCGTCGACACAGCAGGTCGGCCTGCAGACGACGACCGTCACCAATTCCAGCTTCATCACCGGCCTCTATGTGATCTTCGTGCCGCTGATTGCCGTCTTCTTCCTGCGCCGCTCGCCGCACTGGATCATCTGGCCGGGCGCTATCATGGCCGTGTCAGGCATTTACCTGCTCTCCGGCGGCCAACTTTCGGCCCTTACGATCGGCGACCTGCTGACTGTCGTCTGCGCCATCTTCTGGTCGGTCCAGATCACGCTTGCCGGAACGACGGTTGGGGAAACGGGTCGGCCACTTGCTCTGTCCAGCGCCCAGTTTGCGATCACGGCAGTCTGCGCGCTCATCATCGCTGCCATTTTCGAACCGATCAGCCTGTCAGATATCCGCGCGGCAGCACCCGAAATCCTCTATGTCGGCATCTTCTCCTCGGGTGTCGCCTTCGTGCTGCAGGTCGTCGCCCAGCGCTACACCACGCCGTCACAGGCGGCGATCTTCCTCTCCGCCGAAGCACTGTTCGGTGCCTCGCTCGCCGCACTTCTCTTGGGCGAGAGCATGCCGCCGCTCGGCTATGTCGGTTGTGCGCTGATGTTTATCGCTATGCTTGTAGTCGAGCTCGTGCCCGAAATGACCCGCCGACGCTCGCAAACAGCCTGAACACGCGTCCATTTGTGGGGCGTTTCGTGCCATCTGAAATTTTTTTTAAGCAGGTGTTAAGACGCGCTAGCGTTGCATTTTTGGTAAAATCTGCCCGGAACTTATATTGCAGACGATATAAAACGTTAATCATTTGCTCCCGACGGAGGATTTTTTGCGTTTTTGCGAAAACAGGCCATATTTGCGGGTGTGTTCTTAGGGACACGTTAAAAAACTTTTGCTTGCCAAAATCCTTCAGACGCAGCACTCTTCGCGCGTTCGGGCATTTTGCGAGCATGGGAAGTCCTTAAGAATTTGCGAGCCGGAAACGCTAATATTCCGGTCAGCCGGTCCCAAAAAACAGCAGGCGTTAAGTCCTGTCTGGAATCGGCGGAGGTAGAGGGGACCTTTTTCTCACATTTCAAGATCTGCCTGCCAGCGTCTTCGCAAGAAGGCAATAGCGTAGTGCTGCCCGTGTGGATGGCGGGCGGAGACAAAAGGACCTGAGGCATGGCCGAGACTGGCACTGTAAAATTCTTCAATACCGACAAGGGCTTCGGCTTTATCAAGCCGGACAAAGGTGGCGCCGATATCTTCGTTCACATTTCTGCCGTTCAGGCTTCCGGTCTGGCCGGCCTGACGGAAAACCAGAAAGTAAGCTTCGACACGGAGCCGGATCGCCGCGGCAAGGGCCCGAAGGCCGTCAATCTGCAGATTTCAGGCTGAACCCTCGCATAGGCGTGGAATTCGAGTTGAAGCCCGGCAGCGATGCCGGGTTTTGTCGTTCAGCCTTCGTTCAGCATGACGCCGCTAGTTTCAGAACCATTGAGAAGGGACCGCTTCCGGTTCCCGATACCGGGATTTTACGCCATGAACAGGCTTGCAAAGACCATTCTTCTGACCGCAACCGCTGCCGCCCTTACCCTCTCGGCCATCGGCGAAGCCTCTGCAGGCGATCGCTACTGGCGTCATGGCCACGACCACGGCAACGATGCGCTGGTCGGTGGTGCGGTCGGCCTTGCCACTGGCCTGATCGTCGGCTCCGCCATCGCCAATGCCAATAATGGCCCGGTTTATGAAGAGCGCCGCTACATCGACCCGCCGGTCTATGAGCCGGAATATGCTCCGCCCCCGGTTTACCGCGCGCGTCCGGTCTACTCCGAACCCGTCTATTCCGAGCCGGCCTACGGCCGCCCCGTCTATGGTCGCCCAGTCAGCGCCATGGAACCCTGGAGTGCTCAATGGCAGCGCTATTGCTCTTATCGCTACCGCAGCTTCGATCCGCAGAGCGGCACCTATGTCGGCAATGACGGTCGCGAACACTTCTGCGTCGCCAGCTGATAGGCTGAAGATATTCTGACGAAAAGCGCCGCCACAGTGCGGCGCTTTTCTTTTGGCCACACCTCAGCCGGCCTTCTTCTCCCAGGGCATGGGCTTGGCACTTCCGTCCTGTTCAAAATCGGTCGACTGGCTGACGACTCGCCAGGTGCGATCGGCTTGCATTCGCGCAGCATCCGCCTTCTCCACGGCCGCGGCTGCATCGCTGCCGAGCAGTAGGCGTAGCGGCGGCGTATCGAGCGAGGCAATGTGCAGGACCACGGCGGCCGCCTTGGCCGGATCGCCTGGTTGGCGGCCATTATAGCTGCGTTGGTAATCTGCCATGGCACCAACCGTTTCGGCATATTCCGGGCGGCCTTCGTAAATCGCCGTCGACGAGCCGGCGAAATCCGTGCGGAAACCGCCAGGCTCGATCACCGTTACCTTGATGCCGAGCGGCCCGACTTCCTTGGAAAGCACTTCGGAAAAACCCTCGACACCCCATTTCGCTGCCGCGTAAGGNNCGCCCGACAGGCCCGATCCTGCCGCCCACGGACGAGAACTGAATGATGTGGCCCGCCCCCTGCCCGCGCATCACCGGGATCGCCGCCTTGGTCATGATGATTGTGCCAAAGAGATTGGTCTCGATCTGCGTCCTGAATTCCGCAAGGCTCGTATCCTCGATCGGCGCGACATTGCCGTAGCCGGCATTGTTGA
>UCCS01000092.1 GCA_900470965.1 Hyphomicrobiales bacterium | reverse complement strand
GATGGATCTGAGGAGCGGCGTGCTGGCGGTGGGGGACCGGCTACCGCCGCAGCGCGAGCTGGCAAAGCGCCTCAGCATCGATTTCACCACAGTGGCGCGCGGTTATGTGGAAGCGCAGAAGCGCGGCCTGGTGGATTCGCATGTCGGCCGCGGCACTTTCGTGACTGGCGGGCAGGACAGGGAGCGCCGCGGCTTCGCCTCCGATGCGGCGCCCGATCCGCGCCGCGCCTCCGTCGTCGACTTCTCGATGAACCTGCCGCCGGAGCCGGATGATCAGGATCTGATCGCCCGCATGCGCGAGGGCATGTCGGCCGTGGCGACCAATCTCATTCCGCTCTTGCGCTACCAGGGTTTCGGCGGTTCCGGCATGGATAAGGAGGCCGCCGCCGCCTGGCTCAGCCGTCGCGGGCTCGTGCCGTCGCAGGAGCGCATCTTCGTCACACCCGGCGCCCATCCGGCTCTGCTTGCGATCTTCGGCCTGCTAGCAAAGCCCGGCGAGACAGTTCTGTCGGAAAACATCACCTATCCCGGCATGCGCTCAATCGCCGCCCAGCTGCGGCTCAATCTCTCGGGCCTGCCGATGGATGAGGAGGGCATTTTGCCCGACGCCTTTGCGGAGGCGTGCGAACGCCTCGCCCCGAAGGCACTCTATCTCAATCCGACTCTGCAAAACCCGCTGACGCTGACCATTCCGGAAAAGCGCCGCGAGGAGATTGCTGCCGTTGCCCGCAAATATCACGTGCCAATCGTCGAGGATGACGCCTATGGCTTCATCCCGCTGCATGGCCCGCCGCCACTCGCGGCTATCGCGCCCGATCTGACCTGGCATATCGGCGGTCTCGCCAAATGCATCGGCGCCGGCCTGCGTCTTGCCTATGTGGTCGCCCCGGACACCAAGGCGATCTGGCCCTTCGTCAGCGCCATGCGCGCCAACAATGTCATGGCCTCGCCGATGACCGTGGCGCTTGCGACGCGCTGGATCGAGGATGGCACGGCAGACACGATCCTGCGCTTCATCCGCGCGGAAGCAGGGGCGCGCCAGCAGATGGTGGCGAATATCCTGCCCGACGGCAGCTACAAGGCTGATCCGATCAGCTTCAACATCTGGCTGCCGCTCACCAATGGCTGGACCCGCTCCACTTTCGGAAGCCACATGCGCTCCTCAGGCATCGGCGTGGTGGCAAGCGACGCATTCACCGTGGAAGGTGCCGCCCCTGAAGCCGTGCGCGTCTGCCTCGGCGGGCCGATCAGCCGCGACAGGCTGAAAGGTGCACTGGACTTCATGGCTCATGCCCTGGAAGGCCCGCCGGAAATGTCCGCTTCGTTCTTCTAATGTTGCCTCATCCCTTTGCCCTCGTGCCGGCACAAGGGATGTCATGAGGGTCGAGCCACCGCGCGTCTGCGCGGTGAATGACTCTCCCTTGCACAAAATACGGCCGCCGTCGGATCTTCCGGCTTGCCTGCTCGTGCGTCCGCCATTCACTCCTTCACGCCCCCAAACCCGATTCAAAGAATCTCTGCGTCATTCTGACGAATAGACTGGCAATCCGCTTTTAATGTAATTATATTGTATGCATACATTATGAGGCATTGAATGGATTACGCCAATGCCTCGCAACGTCGAAAAGCGAGATCGCCATGGATACCGAATATCCTCCTCTCCCTCCGATGCAGACCGGCATCCGGGGCCGCTGCCCGCGCTGCGGACAGGGACATATGTTCAAGGGTTTCCTCACGCTGAAGAAGGAATGCGAAGTCTGCGGGCTGGATTATTCCTTCGCCGATCCGGCCGATGGCCCGGCCTTCTTCGTAATCTGCTTCGCCTGCGTGCCGAGCGTGCTGCTTGGCGTGTGGCTGGAAGTTGCCTTCTCCGCGCCGCTCTGGGTCCAGCTGCTGGTCACCGGCCCCTTCATGTTCGCCACCTGTATTCCGCCATTGAGGCCGCTGAAGGGATGGCTGGTCGCAAGCCAGTATTTCTACAAGGCCGAAGAGGGCAAGCTCGCCTGATCTCGGGTAGTCAAGGATCGCGCGGGATATCCTGATCTTTGCGTATGAAAGGCCGCTCGGAACATCGAGCGGCCTTTTTTGCTGCGCAAGCGGCCGTCGTTGTCTGAAGCCAAAATGCCGCAGGAAATGGATATCAAAGCCTCTTGCGTTTTATGTACCGATCGGTACAATGCGTGACGAAAGGTACAATTCAATCAAGGAGACCTGACATGCCTGCACCGCTTCCCCCTTTCAGCCATGAAACCGCAACCCAGAAGGTCCGCCTTGCCGAGGACGGCTGGAACAGCCGCGATCCGCAGCGCGTATCGCTCGTCTATACGCCCGACAGCCAGTGGCGGAACCGCGCCGAATTCGTCACCGGCCGCGCCGAGATCGTGGCCTTCTTGACCCGCAAGTGGGCGAAGGAGCTCGATTACCGGCTGATCAAGGAACTCTGGGCCTTCACCGACAATCGCATCGCCGTGCGTTTTGCCTATGAATGGCATGACGACAGCAACAACTGGTTCCGTTCCTATGGCAACGAGAATTGGGAATTCGATGCAGAGGGCTTGATGCAGCGCCGTTTCGCCTGCATCAACGATCTGCCGATCAAGGAATCGGATCGCAAGTTCCATTGGCCGCTCGGCCGGCGGCCTGATGACCATCCGGGCCTTTCCGACCTCGGCCTTTGAGGCCTGCAGGTGACCCGAGGGTGAATTGTGAAGACCGTTTATGAACGTGCCGATGTCGTGCCGCTGCTTGCGGAAATCTTCCGCGAGCTCGGCTACGAGGGCACGACATTGAGCCGCATCACCGAACGCACCGGCATCGGCAAAGGCAGCCTCTATCACTTCTTCCCCGGTGGCAAGGAGGAGATGGCGGCCGCAGTCCTTGCTGATGTCGACGCCTGGTTCGAACGCGCTATCTACGAGCCGTTGCGGCGTGACGATCCCAGGGCGGCGATCGATGCGATGTGGGCGAATGTGATGGACTATTTCCGCTCCGGCAGCCGCATCTGCCTTGTCGGCGCCTTTGCGCTCGACGAAACGCGCCAGCGCTTTTCGCCTGTCATCCGGGATTATTTCGTCCGCTGGATCGAGGCGCTGCGCCAGGCACTGGTCCGCGCCGGCTACGCCGAGGATGATGCACTTGCCGCGGCCGAAGAGGCCGTCTCCGGCATTCAGGGCGCGCTGGTGCTCTCGCGGGCGCTGGATGACAAGGATATGTTCCGCAGAACCCTGGATCGGCTGACCGGCAGGCTGGCTGCGACGAAACGTGGGGGATAGGCGGTGGCCGCTGCCTTGGCAGGAGCACGAATGCCGGCAACGCGGAGAACTGCGGGTGAGGGGTTCAGGACGTCCTCACCCGTCAAGATTGTGCTTAAGAGTCGTTCTGGGAGGGCAGGCGGACCGGGCGCGGATTCTCGCGCTGCGTGCGTACCTGGCGCCACTCGTTTTCCATCTGGTCGACGACGTGCTGGGGGATCTTGGTCGGAGTTTCTGCGGTGGTCTGCATCATATGCCTCTCTTCCTCAGCAAGGGTGTGCTTACGGATTGATGCATCGCACAACAAAAACTGCGTGTAAATCTACCCCGGTCACACTTGAAACGATTAAATTAATTTCAATCGATTAAGCCGACGTTAACCACAGCAGGCCTCAGAGAAGCGTATCATGACAGTCCCACTCGACCGGCAGTTCTTCTTCGATACCGTGCAGCACGCCCTCTTCAAAGGCAGTCTCACCACTGCCCAGATCGAAGGCATGAACGCGATCCTCGACTACTGGGACGCGAATTTGGCTACCGCCGATCGGCGCTGGCTGGCCTATATATTGGCGACTGCGTTTCATGAGACGGCTTACACGATGCAGCCTGTACGTGAGACGCTGGCAACGAGCGATTCGCGCGCCGTCGAGGTCCTCGAGACCGCCTTCGCATCCGGCCGGCTCTCCTGGGTGAAGTCGCCTTACTGGCGGCCGGATGAGGATGGCAAGTGCTGGCTTGGCCGCGGGCTGGTGCAGCTCACCCATAAGCGAAACTACGAGGCGATGAGCGAGGTGACCGGCATCGATCTCGTCGCTCATCCTGACCGCGCTATGGAGATGACGCCCGCCGTGACGATCCTGATCGAGGGCATGCTGCGCGGCAGCTTCACCAGCCACCGGCTTTGCGATCACCTCAATGAGGAGAGGGAAGACTGGGTGAATGCGCGCCGCATCGTCAACGGCACCGACAGGGCGGAGAGGCTCGCCGAATATGGGCGGACATTCCTTGCCGCCATGCGCAAGCCATCCTGACGCGGCATTGTGGCCCGGTTGAAGGCCTGGGCGGCGCGTGTTATCGCCCGACCTAAGCTCAGAGAATTGCCACAGGAGTGTCCGCGTGATCCGCCATATCGTCTTCTTCACCGTGCCGGAGGAAAACCGCGAGGCAGTGCGCAAGGGGCTCTCCATACTGACGGGCATACCGCACGCGCTGAAGCTGGAGATCGGCGAAAACGTCAAGACGGACCAGTGGGGCAATGCGGTCGATTTCGTCGTCTATGGCGAATTTGAAAGCGAGGAGGCGCTTGCCGCTTACAAGGCGCATCCCGATTATGATCTCTCCACACGCACGGTAAAGCCGCTTCGGGATACGAGGACCGCGGCCGATTTCGATAGCAGCAAAGCGGTCACCAGGCTCCTGCACGATTGACGATGAAGAGTGTGCCGCTTAGGGCGAAGATCTATCTCATTGAAAATGAATAAGTATTTTCTAGTGCTGGTGCATTTTGCCGTGATTTTCCGGCTAAGTCATTGATAGTGTTTAAGTGATCCACCAAAGCACAAAAATCTTTTAATAATTCGATTTCGGCAAACGCTGCTTCTGATTTTGAAATTCCTTACGCGAAATTTTGAGGTTAAGTGGATCACTTATTCAGAATCAATGACTTAGCCCCAAAAACACTACACTGAAGGCTCATTCTGAAAATTCTTATTCAGTTTCAAATAGATAGGGAGGATCGGAAGCGATGCCGGTTGCAGATGAATCAATCTGTGAAGGGCCGGAAGCAGCTCTTGAGAAGAAAGCCGTAAATGATTCAAAAGCTTAACGGCTTGGCAGTTCTTGATGCTGTATGACCGGAACCTCCTCTGCCTGAAGGCACAGTGCTGGTTCTCAGTTTTGTCGCCGGTCAGGCCGGCTGCTCGCTCGGCCTCGCGCTGCGCACCAGTGCCATCAGCATCAGCACGAAGACCATTGCAATGGCTGCAAGCACCGCGCAGGTGATGACTGTCGGACCGGCGCCGGCGCGATCGAGGATGGCGGTGAAGATGACGGGTGCGATGGCATTGGCAAGGTTCTGCGGCATCGACAGGCGCGCCGCCTGCAGCCCGTATTCCTTGGCCGAGAAGAGGGCGAGCGGCATTAGCGCGCGGGCGACCGCCAGCACGCCGGAGCCGAAACCGTAGAGCAGCACGAAGGTGACGAGCAGCGGCGTCGATGGCGGCACGATGAAGAGCATCAGGAAGCTGAACAGCATCAGGCTGACGCCCATCACTGACGTCAGGATCGGATTTCCGCGTTTGCCGAGCAGCATGTCGAGCGCACGCGCCGAAATGCCGATCACGCCGCGGGCCGAGCCGAGTTGCAGGGCAAGAGCCGATGATGCGCCGGACTGGCGGAAGATTTCGAGCAATGACGGTGAGACGCCGAAGGTGATGAAGGTGCAGAGCGTGGTGGAGACGGCGATCAGCAGGAAGGCCTTGCGCCGGTCGGCAGGCGTAAGCTCCACCGGCGGTGTTTCGGCGGCAGTGCCCTGCGTGTGGCTTGCAACCGGCTTCGGCAGGCCGAAGAGATGCAGCGGCAGGCAGACGAAGAACTGCAGGCAGGCGCTGACGACGAAGGTGACACGCCAGCCGAAATTCTCGTTGAGCAGCGTGAGGATCGGCCAGAAGATGGTCGCGGAAAGACCTGTGAACAGCATGAGGATGGCAATGACGCGTTTGCCGTTCGCACCCTCGCGTTCGATAACGGCGGTATAACACGGCGCCGAGAGGCCGAGCGCGCCGCCGAGCCCGATGACGACCCAGGCAAGGCCATAGACGACGATATTGGTGGCGGCGGCAAGCAGCAGCAGGCCGATAGCAAAGGTGAGCGACGAGGCCGCCAGCACTTTCGCGGCGCCATAGCGGCCGAGCCAGCGCCCGGTGGCTGGACCGGCAAAGGCACTGATGACCATCATCACCGTCAGGCCGGCAAAGATCACCTCATTCGGCAGGCCGAGCGATGGCGCGATGACGCGGCCCATGACGCCGAGCATATCGAAAGTGGTGCCCCAGCCGATAAGCTGGGTGACTGCGAGCACGCCAACTGTCTGCGCCGTACGAAGCGAAAGTGATTTTTGCATGGATTCGAAAATGAAATGGATGAAGACGGCCGAGCGATAGCAGTTTCAACCAGATGGTGAAAGGCTTGATCGAACAAATCCAGTACGGATTTGCCTTGTGTCGGGATTCTCGCAGTGGCAGAAGGCCTTAGCGGCATCATTCAGAAATCACGTATATTTCGCGCAATAGTCGAGAATTGTTCTAAAAAACCTGCGTTACCGTGCATTCATTTGCCATTCAGGTCGCGTGAGTACATATTCGGGACAAGTTGGCATTACATTGAAAGCACAGCACATGGCCTCTCCTCTGAGCGTCGCAGCATTGGCCGCCGGCCTGGCGGTTTCGGCGCCCTCACCGGACGATACGCACACGCTTGTCCTGCGTGTGGCGGGCGATTGCAGCGCCGCAGCCCAGCAGGTCGTGGAAGAGACGGGCGGCCAGCTTCTTTCCGTGCAGCCGGTGGGCAATGCCTGCATCATCACCGTTCTCGTTCAGGGCAATGGCCAGCGTCCGCGCAAGGTGACGGTAAAGGTTCCGATGTAGGCGGAATCGGCTTATTCATAACATCAGTGATTTGCAGCGGATGAAGGCGAAGCGATGCGCATTCTGGTAGTCGAAGACGACGTCAATCTGAACCGACAGCTGAGCGACACGCTGAAAGAGGCGGGTTATGTCGTCGATCAGGCGTTCGATGGCGAGGAAGGCCATTTCCTCGGTGACACAGAGCCCTATGACGCCATCATCCTCGATATCGGCCTTCCCGAACTGGACGGCGTGACCGTTCTGGAAAAATGGCGCGGCGCCGGCCGCTCCGTACCGGTACTGATCCTGACCGCCCGTGACCGCTGGAGCGACAAGGTGGCCGGCATCGATGCGGGCGCCGACGACTATGTCACCAAGCCCTTCCATGTCGAGGAAGTGCTGGCCCGCATCCGCGCGCTGATCCGCCGCGCGGCCGGTCATGCCTCCTCCGAAATCGTCTGCGGCCCGGTGCGGCTCGATACCAAGACCTCGAAGGCGATCGTCAACGGTGTGGCGCTGAAGCTCACCTCGCATGAGTACCGGCTGCTTGCCTATCTCATGCATCACATGGGCGAGGTGGTGTCGCGCACGGAACTGGTCGAGCATATGTACGACCAGGATTTCGACCGTGATTCCAATACGATCGAGGTCTTCGTCGGCCGCCTGCGCAAGAAGATGGGCGTCGATCTGATCGAAACGGTGCGCGGTCTCGGTTACCGCATCCAAGCGCCGACCAATGCGAATTAAGTCGCTCACCGCACGCGTGCTGCTTCTGACCACGGTCTGGTCGACGGTGGCGCTGGTGGTGATCGGCCTGTTGATCTCGACGCTCTACAGACGCAGCGCCGAGCGCGGCTTTCAGGACCTCCTGCGCGCGCAGCTCTATAACGTCATCAATTCCGTGACGATCGGCGATCAGGGCGCGCTCTCGGGCAGCCCGCAGCTCGGCGACCTGCGCTTCGCCCAGCCGAAGACCGGCTGGTACTGGGTGGTCGAGCCGCTCGGCACCTATACGACCGCGCCGCTCGTCTCGCCTTCGCTAGGCTCCGCGACAATCCCGGTTCTCTCGGTCGTCGAAGCCCCCTTCGACAAGAATTACGAGCGCTACTACCAGGTGACGGACGCCTCCGGTAACCGGGTGCAGGTGGCCGAAACCGAAGTGGTGCTCGATACCGACGGTCGTGCCGCGCGCTTCCGCGTGACAGGCAATGTCGATGTCGTGGAAGACGACGTCCGCAACTTCTCCCACCGGCTCTATCTGGCGCTCGCCGGCTTCGGCGTCGGCAGTCTCATCGTCAATGCGCTTGCTATTCTCTATGGCCTCAAGCCGCTCGACAAGGCGCGCGCCGCCCTTGAGCGCATTCGCGCCGGTGAAAGCGAGCAGTTGAAGGGTGATTTCCCCCGCGAAATCCTGCCACTTGCCAATGAGGTCAATGCGCTGATCGACAGCAACCGCCGCATCGTCGAGCGGGCGCGCATGCAGGTCGGCAATCTTGCCCATTCCCTGAAGACGCCGATAGCCGTGCTGCTCAATGAAGCGCGTGTGCTTGAGAGATCGCATGGCGACCTAGTGCGCAATCAGGCCGAAGCCATGCAGGGGCAGGTACAGTCCTATCTCAACCGCGCCCGTATTGCCGCCCAGCGTGAATCCGTGCTTGCGCGCACCGATGCCGAACCGGCGCTCGAGCGGCTGGTGCGCGTCATGCGGCGCCTGAATGTCGATACCGAATTCGAACTGATCGTCCAGCCGCCGCATCTGGCAGTTGCCATGGAGCAGCAGGATCTCGAGGAGACGGTCGGCAACCTGCTGGAAAACGCCGCGCGTTTTGCCAAGAGCAAGGTGCGCCTCTCGGCAGTCGAAGCCGGCGATGACGTGAAGGGAACAGAAGCCAGTGCCAGAAAACATTGGGTGGAGCTTGCCGTCGAGGATGATGGGCCCGGCCTGGAGCCTGACCAGATCCGCGAAGCGCTGAAGCGCGGTCGGCGTCTGGATGAGAGCAAGCCCGGAACCGGCCTTGGCCTCTCGATCGTCACCGAAATTTCCAACGAGTACCAGGGCCGCCTGGAACTCACGCGCGGGGAGTGGGGCGGACTGAAAGCCAAGCTTATCCTGCCAGGTGTGACAAAGGATGTTGCATGAGCAACTGCTTGATGTCACAAAGATAGTGGCAAATGTATAGCATGCTTTGCCTTAATGCTGACACGGGGACGCTGCACTTCGATCGGCTCGTTTTGACACCCCTGATCGTGGTTCGATTGCAATGACTCTACGTTCGCAAGGCATGATCGTTTCTTCCCTTCTCGTCGCCGTTGCGCTCTCTGGCTGCACGACGACGAAGGGAGCCACAACGCGTGGCCTCTTCGGCGGCGGCAAGCCCCCGGCTTCGGCCGCTTTCATCTCTGCCTTGCAGGGTGGCATCGTCGGACGCACCGGCGTGGAGCTTGATGACAGCGACAAGCAGCGGGCGCTGGAAGCCGAATACCGCGCGCTCGAAAGTGCAGCCGTCGGGCAGCCGGTGACCTGGACTGGTCGCGATGCCAATGGCAGCGTCGTGGCGGCAGCACCCTATCAGGTCGGCTCGCAGAACTGCCGCCAGTACACCCATACGGTGACGGTCGATGGCAAGAATACGCTGGCGCGCGGTGCCGCCTGTCGCAATGAAAACGGCACCTGGTCGCCGCTCGGCTGAGTGCCCTTGCTCGTTATCCTTGCGGCCAAAAGCCTCAAATCTTCGTCATTCCGGCATTGGCAGTTGGAATGAGGGCG
The DNA here is from genome assembly GCA_900470965.1 of Hyphomicrobiales bacterium. GTDB lineage: Bacteria > Pseudomonadota > Alphaproteobacteria > Rhizobiales > Rhizobiaceae > Rhizobium. The sequence continues at coordinate 25,523 of UCCS01000092.1, read as the reverse complement.
CGCTTCAAGTAATTGGGCCGATATGCTGTTCTGGATTCTCGTGGCCGTCCTGACGGCGGCTGTTGCCGCCATTCTGCTTTACCCTCTTTTGCGTGGGGCGAAGGCGGCTGAGGATACGCGCGCCGGTGAAGCGGCCGTCTATCGCGACCAGTTGCGTGAACTCGACAGGGATCTATCGGGCGGCCTGATCAGTGCCGATGAGGCCGATTACGCCCGCGCGGAGATCGGCCGTCGGCTGATTGCCGTTTCCGGCGTTGCTCCGGCCGAAGAACGCAAGCCTGCAAGGCATCACCGCCTGACCGAAGCCTTCATCGTGCTGCTCCTGCCGGTCATCGGGCTCTGTCTTTACATGAATACCGGCAGGCCCGACCTGCCGTCGCAGCCGCTGGAAGCCCGGCTTGCCAATCCCGGCAATGATATGGCCGTTCTCGTGGCCAAGGCGGAGCGGCATCTGGCGCAGAACCCTGACGACGGCAAGGGCTGGGATGTTCTGGCGCCGATCTATTTCAGCACCATGCGCATTACCGACGCCGAGACCGCCTATCGCAACGCCATCCGTTTGCTTGGCCCAAGCCCCGCGCGTCTCGACGGCCTTGCAGAAACGCTGATGGCGATGGCCGAAGGCGTGGTGACCGAAGATGCGCGCAAGGTGCTGGAACAGTCATTGGCGCTTGAGCCGAACAACCCGCGTGCGCGCTTCTATGTTGCTTTGAGCCTGGAGCAGGCGGGCCAGCCGGATCAGGCGCGCACGGCCTTCGAGGATCTGGCGAAGCAATCGCCTGATGATGCACCCTGGCTTCCGCTGGTCAACGAGCATATCGCCAAGAACGGCGGCACGGCGGTCGCCCCTGCAGCCGAGCCAGAAGCCAAGCCTGCCGCCCCGGGCGGGCCGACGGCGGAGGATGTGGCGGCGGCTCAGAACATGAATAGCGGCGACCGTCAGCAGATGATCCGTGGCATGGTGGAAAGCCTGGATGCCAAACTGACTGATGATCCCGACAATTTCGAGGGCTGGATGCGTCTCGTCCGCTCTTACGCCGTATTGAACGACAAGGATCGCGCTGCCGGCGCCTTGAAGCGGGGGCTTGCCGCCTTCCCGGCATCGGGCGACGAGGGCAGGCAGCTGCTCGCGCTGGCAAAGGAACTCGGCATCGCGACGGAAGGATTGAGTGAATGACGCGCAAGCAGAAACGCCTGGCGGTGATTGCCGGCGGCATGAGCTTCATCCTTGTCGCGGTGCTGCTCGTGATGTTCGCCTTCAGCCAGTCGGTCGCCTATTTCTATATGCCGGGTGATCTCGCCAAGACACCGGTGGCGCCCGGCACCCGCATCCGCCTCGGCGGCCTCGTCGGCGAGGGCAGCGTCATGCGCGGCGAAGGCTCGGTCGTGCGGTTTGCCGTGACCGATCCGAGCGGTCAGATCGTCAACGTCCGTTACCAGGGCATTCTGCCGGATCTGTTTCGCGAGGGGCAGGGGGTGGTGACCGAAGGCGCCTTCGAGACGGGCAGCACTGTCTTCACCGCCGATACCGTGCTTGCCAAACATGACGAGACCTATATGCCCAAGGAAGTGGCCGACAAGCTGAAGGCTCAGGGCCTGTGGGAAGAGGGCAAGGGCCCGACATCGCTAAGTGAGGTGCCGCAAGGTCAGGCGCCACAAGGTGCTGAAGCCAAGGGCGAGGCCAAGGCTCAGGAAGCCAAGGGCCAGGAAGTCCAGGCGCAAGAGACAAAGGCGACGCCATGATCATCGAGATCGGCCATTATGCGCTGGTTCTGGCGCTCGCAACCGCGATCGTCCTGTCGGTCGTGCCTGTGATCGGTGCCCGGCGCGGCGATCAGGCGATGATGGATGTCGCGCCCTTGGGCTCCGTCCTGCTCTTTGCCCTCGTCGCCTTCTCCTTCGGCGTGCTCACCTATGCCCATGTCGTCTCCGACTTCTCGGTGCAGAATGTCTGGGAGAACTCGCATTCGCTGGTGCCGCTGATCTACAAGTATTCCGGCGTCTGGGGCAACCACGAGGGCTCGATGATGCTCTGGCTCTTGATCCTGGCGCTGTTCAGCGCGCTGGTCGCCGTCTTCGGCCGCAATCTGCCGGATACGCTCAAGGCCAATGTTCTCGCTGTCCAGGCCTGGATCTCGGTCGCCTTCATCCTCTTCATCCTGTTGACCTCCAATCCCTTCGTCCGCCTTGATCCGGCCCCTGCCGAGGGCAAGGACCTGAACCCGGTGCTGCAGGATATCGGGCTCGCCATCCATCCGCCGCTGCTCTACCTCGGTTATGTCGGCTTTTCCGTCTGCTTCTCCTTTGCCGTTGCTGCCCTTCTCGATGGCCGCATCGATGCCGCCTGGGCGCGCTGGGTGCGGCCCTGGACGCTGGCCGCCTGGACCTTCCTGACGCTCGGCATCGCCATGGGCTCCTACTGGGCCTATTACGAACTCGGCTGGGGCGGCTGGTGGTTCTGGGATCCGGTGGAGAATGCCTCCTTCATGCCCTGGCTTGCCGGCACGGCACTTCTGCATTCCGCCCTCGTGATGGAAAAACGCGAGGCGCTGAAGATCTGGACGGTGCTGCTGGCCATCCTCACCTTCTCGCTGTCGCTAATGGGCACCTTCCTGGTGCGCTCCGGCGTCCTGACCTCGGTGCATGCTTTCGCCAGCGACCCGAGCCGCGGCGTCTTCATCCTCTGCATCCTCTTGATATTCATCGGCGGGGCGCTGTCGCTTTTTGCCTTCCGCGCCCCGCTTCTGTCGGCCGGCGGCCTGTTTGCGCCGATCTCGCGTGAGGGCGCGCTCGTCGTCAACAACCTGATCCTGACGGTTGCCTGCGGCACGGTGCTAACAGGCACGCTCTATCCGCTGGTGCTGGAAACGCTGACCGGCGACAAGATCTCCGTCGGGCCGCCCTTCTTCAACCTGACCTTCGGCCTGCTGATGGCGCCGCTCTTGATCGTCGTGCCCTTCGGGCCGCTGCTTGCCTGGAAGCGTGGCGATCTGCTCGGCGCCCTGCAGCGGCTGTACGTTGTTGCCGGTCTCGCTTTCGTCGCCGCCCTCGTCTTCTTCTATCTCGAACATGGCGGCCCGGTCATGGCTGTGCTCGGCCTTGCCGCCGGCCTGTTCCTGATCTTAGGTGCGGTGGCCGACCTCTGGTATCGCGCCGGTATCGGCAAGGTGAAGGCGGATATCGCCTGGCGCCGGTTCTCCGGCCTGCCGCGCTCGGCCTTCGGCACGGCACTTGCCCATGCCGGGCTTGGCGTCACCGTGCTCGGCATTGTCGCGGTCACCACGTTCCAGACCGAACATGTGGTCGAGATGAAGCAGGGCCAGTCGACCGATGCCGGCGGCTACAGCATCGTCTTCGATGGCATGCAGCCGGCCACCGGTCCCAACTATACCGAGGACCGCGGCCATTTCTCGATCCGCCGCGGCGGCGCGCAAGTCGCCGATGTCTGGTCGGCCAAGCGGCTTTACACCGCCCGGCAGATGCCGACGACGGAAGCCGGTATCCTCACCTTCGGTCTCAGCCAGCTCTATGTCTCGCTGGGTGACGCCACCCATGACGGCGGCATTGTCGTGCGCATCTGGTGGAAACCCTTCATCCTCTGCATCTGGGGTGGGACCTTGATCATGGCCCTCGGCGGCTTCGTCTCGCTCAGCGACCGGCGCCTGCGTGTCGGTGCACCAAGCAGGAAGGCAAGGACGAAGCCGGCAGCACCGGCCATGGAGCCGGCGGAATGATAAGGCGTTTCCTCCTCGTCCTGGCGCTCATGATGGCGGCCGCACCGGCCTTCGCCGTCAACCCGGACGAGATGCTCACCGACCCCGCCCTCGAAGCCCGGGCGCGAACACTGTCGGCCGAACTGCGCTGCATGGTCTGCCAGAACCAGTCGATCGACGATTCCAATGCCGATCTCGCCAAGGACCTGCGCCTGCTGGTGCGTGAGCGCATCACCGACGGCGATAGCGACGAGCAGGTGTTGAGCTACATCGTCTCGCGCTACGGGGAATTCGTGCTGCTCAAACCGCGCTTCAGCGTGAGGACGCTGCTGCTCTGGGGCGCACCCGTGCTGCTGATCCTCGCCGGCGGGGCCTCGCTCGTCGTCTTCGCCCGCAAGCGGGCAGGCAAACCCACCGGCAACAAACTCACGGACGAAGAGCAGGCGAAGCTCGCCGAGTTGCTGGAAAAATAAGAAACCAATCCGCCGCGACAAACCACGGCGGATTGGTTGATCCTCACGCCTTTCGATATGGAAACAGCGCCCTGACCGCAGGATCGCGCAGCCACAAGCCGCCCCACATGAACAGCCCGAGATAGATGCTGAACAGGATATGGCTGAAGAGCGGGCTCCCGGCCCGGATCTGCGTAGCCATGGCGCCGCCGAGCAGGCTCATCATCAGCACGGCGCCGAACACGCTCGTCTGCGGGATGAGGTAGAGCACGAGGCAGCTCAGCTCGATCAGGCCTATCATCAGCACATATCCACCGGGCCATCCAAGCTGGGTCATCGTCTCCTCGGCGATCGGAAGTCCCAGAAGCTTGGGAGCGATCGACGCGCCGAGCATGAAGAGCGCGAAAAGCCCGGTCAGCACACGACCGGTCCAGATCATGGCCTTATCGCTCATCGCTGATCCGCCGGAATCGTATTGACCATCCAGGGTGTACCGAAGCGATCGGTGAACATGCCGAAGCCCGGCGACCAGAAGGTCGCGTTGAAGGGCATGGTCACTTTGCCGCCTTCCGACAGCGCCTCGAAGACACGCTTCGCTTCCGCCGCATCCTGGCTGTGATAGGTGGCGCTGAAGCCGCCCATGTCCTCCTGATATCCGGCAGGGGCGTCACAACCCATCAGGGACTGGTCGCCGACATCGAGCCAGGCATGCATGATCTTGTCCTTGAAAGACGGATCGATCGGCATGTCGCCGGGCGCCTCCCCGAAAGTGTGCATGCCTGTCAGCTTGCCGCCGAGCACTTTGGCGTAGAATTCGAAGGCCTGCCGGCATTCGCCCTTGAAGACGAGATTCGTTACGAGTTTCATGGTCCTCACTCCCTCTGATTTCCTTGAGTTGCAATCCAGCTTTCCAGCCTGCCGAAGCTGCTCTCCCAGCCATATCTGTGTCCGGTAAGGCTCTCTTCGGACCTCAGGTTCGCATGGGTGAAATCCATCCGCGTGCGGCCATCGGCCAGTTCCTCGAAGACGACGGTCACGAGTGTCACGACTGGTTCGCCATCCTCATGCGATCCCTCCCATTGGAAGGTGAAAGAGAGACGCGAGGGTTCCTCGATTTCCCTATAAACGCCGCTCTGCCACAGCAGGCTGCCATCCCCGGTATTCTTCAGGCATGCCCTGTATGTGCCGCCGACGCGCAGATCCTGCACGACGCTGACCGCCGGCCATTCGACAGGGCCGAGCCAGGCAACGACCATTTCCGGCCGGGTCCAGGCGGCCCATAAGAGGGCACGCGGTGCATTGAATATCCGTTGCATATGCAATGTGGGGCGCGATAGCTGATCGGCCATGGTATTCCCCTATCGTGATTGAAAAATGAGAGGGCGACTGTCAATTGCGGGGGCCGCTGTCGTCCGCTCTCTGGATCTTTTGAAGGTAGCCATCCAACCGGTCGAAGCTCGATTCCCAGAAACGCCGGTATTGCTCCAGCCAGTCGGCAATGCCCTTCATCGCTATCGGTTCGAGCTTGGCCGGTCGCCATTGGGCTTCCTTGCCCCGGCTGATAAGCCCTGCCTTTTCCAGCACCTTCAGATGTTTCGAGACCGCCGGAAGGCTCATCTCGAAGGGGGCGGCGAGTTCGTTGACCGAAGCCTCGCCTTCGGCCAGCCGCGCGATGATCGCCCGGCGTGTGGGGTCTGCAAGCGCCGCAAAAGCGGCGCTCAGAGTGTCGGTCTGCATGATGGGCCTCGTATGTAACTCAGCGGTTAAATACAGGGCGCGATATCGATTGTCAACCGATCGGTTAAATGCGGTTTGGTCAATTAATCTCGCCCTTCGGCATGCAACCAAAAGAATATTGGTACATTACGAATTTTTCATGGGCTGGACAGTTCGTAGTAAGGTGCGGCGTCCTATATCTCGGTCATAACTGGTCCGGCACCGCCGGAACGAAGGTCTGAACAAGAAAAGAAGGTACTCTTATGCTGAAAAATTTCCGCGGACGTCCGTCCCTCAAAACGGTGCTTCAGGCATCCACCGTTGCAGGTCTGGCAGCCGCCGTTCTTGCAACCGGTATCCCTGTCGAGATCTCCCGTTCCTATGCCGAGGCTGTCAATGTCCAGTCCCCCTCGGTTCCGAGCTTTGCAAATGTCGTTGACGCCGTTTCCCCGGCCGTCGTTTCCGTCCGCGTCGAAAGCCGCGTCAAGCCGGCCTCTGATGATGGCGACGGTTTCTCCTTCGATTTCAACGGTCGCGGCTTTGACGATCTGCCTGACGCTCTGAAGCCGTTCTTCCGTCAGTTCGGCGAACAGGGCCAGGGCCACCAGGGTCAGAACCAGCAGCGCCGCTTCGGCCAGCCGGGCGGTCCGGGCCGTCTGCGCCCTGTCGCCCAGGGCTCGGGCTTCTTCATCACTGAAGATGGCTACATCGTCACCAACAACCACGTCGTTTCCGACGGCTCCGCATTCGTTGCTGTCATGAACGACGGCACCGAGCTTGATGCCAAGCTGATCGGCAAGGACCCGCGCACCGACCTCGCCGTGCTGAAGGTGGATGGCAAGGGCCGCAAGTTCACCTATGTCAATTGGGCCGATGACAACAAGGTCCGCGTCGGTGACTGGGTCGTCGCCGTCGGCAACCCCTTCGGCCTTGGCGGCACGGTCACCGCCGGCATCGTTTCGGCCCGCGGCCGTGATATCGGCTCCGGCCCCTATGACGATTACCTCCAGGTCGACGCAGCCGTGAACCGCGGCAACTCTGGTGGCCCGACCTTCAACCTCAACGGTCAGGTCGTCGGCATCAATACCGCGATCTTCTCGCCGTCGGGCGGCAGTGTCGGTATCGCCTTCGCGATTCCCGCCTCCACCGCCAAGGATGTCGTTGCCGACCTGATGAAGGACGGTACCGTTTCGCGCGGCTACCTCGGCGTTCAGATCCAGCCGGTCACCAAGGATATCGCCGACTCCCTCGGTCTCTCCGAAGCCAATGGCGCTCTCGTCGTCTCCGCTCAGGAAGGCACGCCGGGCCAGAAGGCCGGCATGAAGACTGGCGACGTCGTCACTGCCGTCAATGGTGAGCCTGTCAAGGATGCCCGCGATCTCAGCCGCCGTATCGGCGCGATGACGCCGGGCAGCAAGGTCGAGCTTTCGGTATGGCGTTCCGGCAAGGCCCAGTCCGTGACTGTCGAGCTCGGCACGCTGCCGGCCGACCAGCAGGCTTCTGCTGGTGACGACAACGGCCAGCCGGAGCAGGCCCAGCCGCCGGCTTCCGAGAAGGCGCTTGCCGATCTCGGCCTGACGGTCGGCCCGTCGGATGACGGTAAGGGCCTCGCCATCATCGGCATCGATCCGAATTCGGATGCTGCCGACAAGGGCATCAAGGAAGGCGAAACGATCACCTCGGTCAACAACCAGGAGGTCTCCAGCGCCGACGATGTCGTCCGCGTCATCAACCAGGCCAAGAAGGACGGCCGCACCCGCGCGCTGTTCCAGATCCAGTCGAAGGACGGCAGCCGCTTCGTCGCCCTTCCGATCAACGGCCAGGGCTGATCTTCTGGCCTCAGAATGCCGGAGCCGTGCAGGCGCAAATGCCGCGCGGCTCCAACGCCTCAAGTCTGACGAATTCTTCACAGCTGCCAAATTCTTCAATTATGCCAAATTCTTCAATTATGAAGGACGCCCGCAATGACCTCCCCCCAACAGGAAGACGCTTTGAGCCTTGCCGAAAAGCAACCGGCGGGTAATGTCGGCCGCATGAAGATTCTCATTATCGAAGACGATCTCGAAGCGGCGGTCTATCTCACGAAAGCCTTTCGTGAGGCGGGGATCGTTGCCGACCATGCAAGCGATGGCGAAAGCGGTCTTTTCATGGGATCGGAGAATACTTACGACGTCATCGTCATCGACCGCATGCTGCCGCGCCGCGATGGTCTCTCCGTTATCAGCGAGCTGCGCCGCAAGGGCATCCACACGCCCGTTCTCATTCTTTCTGCCCTCGGCCAGGTCGACGACCGCGTGACGGGTCTCCGCGCCGGCGGCGACGATTATCTGCCGAAGCCCTACGCTTTCAGTGAGCTGCTTGCCCGCGTCGAAGTGCTCGGCCGCCGCAAGGGCACGCCGGATCAGGATGTCGTCTATCGCGTCGGCGATCTCGAGCTCGACCGCCTTTCCCATGAGGTTCGCCGCGGCGGCAAGGAAATCCCGTTGCAGCCGCGCGAATTCCGCCTGCTGGAATATTTGATGAAGAATGCCGGTCAGGTCGTGACCCGCACCATGCTGCTGGAGAATGTCTGGGATTACCACTTCGATCCGCAGACCAATGTCATCGACGTGCATGTCTCGCGCCTGCGCTCCAAGATCGAGAAAGACTTCAGCCAGCCGCTGCTGAAGACGATCCGAGGTGCGGGGTACATGATCAAGGATGAGGGATGAGCCGTTTCCGGGTTCTCTTCAAGTCCACCGCAGTCCGCCTTTCGGCACTTTATATTCTGCTCTTCGCCATCTGCGCCGCGACGCTCGTCTTCTATGTGACGGCGATGTCCGAGCGGCTGCTGACCGGCCAGATCCGCGATGCGGTCGCCCAGGAGGTGACGCAGGTCCAGCGCGCCTATGATGCCGGCGGCATGAACCTGCTTCTGCGCACGATGGAGCGCCGCGCCCGTCAGCCGGGCGCCAATCTCTACCTCATTGCAGGCCCCTCGGGTGATATCCTTGCCGGCAACGTCGCCTCCGTGCAGCCGGGTGTTTTCGAGGAGCAGGGCTGGACCTCGGTGCCCTTCATGTATCAGCGCTATACCGATAGCGGCGTGGTGCGGCATACGGCGATTGCCAACATCTTCGTTCTCGACAATGGCCTGCGCGTGCTGATCGGTCGCGACCTCGGCGAGCCGGAACGCTTCCGCGTGCTGGTGCGCCAGGCGCTGATGATCGCGCTCGCCATCATGGGCCTCGGCGCCATCATCATCTGGTTCGGCATCGGCCGCAACGCGTTGAAACGCATCGACCGCATGTCGGACGCCGGCAAGAAGATCATGGCCGGCGATCTCTCGCAGCGCCTGCCGGTCGCCGGCTCGGGCGACGAATTCGACCGACTTTCCGTCTCGCTGAATAACATGCTGGAACGCATCGAAAAGCTGAACGAAGGTTTGCGGCAGGTCTCGGACAATATCGCCCATGACCTGAAAACGCCGCTGACGCGCCTGCGCAACAAGGCCGCCGATGCGCTCGACATTGAGGACGGCGAGGTGCGCCGCGGCGCGCTGGAAGGCATCATCTCAGAATCCGACCAGCTGATCCGCACCTTCAATGCGCTGCTGATGATCTCCCGCGTGGAAGCCGGTTCCGTCGCCGCCGAAATGTCGCCGATCGAGCTCTCCGCCATCGTCGCCGACAGCGCCGAACTCTATGAGCCTGTTGCCGATGAGGCGGGCATGGCGCTGACCTCGGAGATCGAGCCCAGCATCGAGATCCAGGGCAATCGCGAACTGATCGGCCAGGCGATCTTCAATCTGCTCGACAATGCGATCAAATATTCCGCTGATACCGAAGGGCCAGGCGCCGTCTCGGTGAAGCTCAGCCGCCGCCCTGACGGCATCTGCCTTTCCGTCGCCGATCACGGCCCGGGCGTGCCGCTCGACAGGCGCGAGGACGTAGTGAAGCGCTTCGTGCGCCTGGATGAAAGCCGCTCGAAGCCGGGCACCGGCCTTGGCCTCTCGCTGGTCGAAGCGATCATGGAGCTGCATGGTGGCACGCTGGAGCTGTCCGACACCGAGCCCGGCAATACCGAACGCCCCGGCCTCACCGTCAGTATGGTTTTCCCCGCTAAGGCGGCTTGATTTTCCTGATCATTTTCATATTGGCGCTTTCGTTTCGACACCCTAGTTTAAAGTCGCATTGCGGCATGGCAGGGAGAGCAAATGCTGACGAAATCGAACCACGGCCTCAAGGATGTCGCTGAAGGACTCCTGCGGCCGCTGAGCCAGGCGGAACTGAAGTCGGCGCTTGCCGACCTGCAGGATATCGGCAAGAGCGAGCCTGTCGTGGCTGAGATGCTGAAAGCCGAGGGGTCGCTGCGCGACTTTATCGCCGCCGTCCTGACGCTCTCTCCCTACCTGCGCGAAATCGCCAATCTCGATCCGGCAATCCTTGCTTCCGCTATCAGCGACCCGCTGGAGCCGCAGATCGAAGCGTTGATTGCAGAAGCGCGCGATTGCTGGAAACCGGACAGTGAAGGAAGCGTGCCCGGCGAAAGCCAGGTGATGAGCAGGCTGCGCATCGTCAAGCGCAGGGTGGCCTTCCTCGTAGCCCTTGCCGATCTCGCCCGTATCTTCGACGGTCGCGCAACAACCGGCTGGCTCAGCGAACTTGCCGAGGCCTCGGTCGAGGCGGCCATCGATCACCTGCTGCTGTCGACGCATGAAAGCGGCAAGCTGAAACTGAAAAATATCGCCGCTCCCAGCGAAGGCTCCGGCGTAATCGTTCTCGGTATGGGCAAGCTCGGCGCCTCCGAACTCAACTATTCCTCCGATATCGACCTCGTCATCTTCTTCGATGAAGAGGCCGGCATCGTGCCCGACCCCGATGATGCGATCGAGATTTTCCCACGCATGATGCGGAGGCTGGTGCGCATCCTGCAGGAGCGCACGGCGGATGGCTATGTCTTCCGCACCGATCTCAGGCTGCGGCCGGACCCCGGCTCCACGCCGCTCGCAATCCCCGTCGATGCCGCCATGATCTATTACGAGGGCAGGGGGCAGAACTGGGAACGGGCCGCCTTCATCAAGGCCCGTGCGGTTGCCGGCGATATAGCGGCAGGCGAGCAGTTCCTGCGCGGCCTCGCTCCCTTCGTTTTCCGCAAATATCTCGATTATGCGGCGATTGCCGACATCCATTCCATCAAGCGGCAGATCCATGCCCATAAGGGCCACGGCGCAATCGCCGTAAAAGGCCACAACGTCAAGCTCGGCCGCGGCGGCATCCGCGAGATCGAATTCTTCGTGCAGACCCAGCAACTGATCGCCGGCGGGCGCATGCCGGCTCTGCGCTCCCGCGTCACCGAGGAGACGCTGGCCGAACTCACCAGGGCAAAATGGATCGACGCGGAAACCCGAGACGAGCTGACCGAAGCCTACTGGTTCCTGCGCGATGTCGAGCACCGCATCCAGATGGTGCGCGACGAGCAGACTCATCTTCTGCCGGAGACGGACGCGGAATTGAAGCGTATCGCCTTCCTGATGGGCTTTACCGATACGCCGAGTTTTTCCGAGCGGCTGGTGGAGGTGCTCAAGGCGGTCGAGCGGCGTTATGCCGACCTCTTCGAACAGGAAACCAAACTCTCCGTTGGGACAGGCAATCTCGTCTTTACCGGCCAGGGCGACGATCCCGATACGCTGGAGACGCTGAGGAAACTCGGCTTCGAACGCCCTTCGGATATTTCCCGCATCATCCGCACCTGGCATTACGGCCGCTACCGTGCCACGCAATCGGTCGAGGCGCGCGAGCGGCTGACGGAGCTGACGCCCGGGCTTCTGCGCGTCTTCGGCGAAAGCAAGCGGGCGGACGAGGCGCTGCTGCGCTTCGACAGCTTTATTTCCGGCCTGCCGTCGGGCATCCAGCTCTTCTCGCTGCTTGGCAGCAACCCGGCGCTGCTCTCCCTCATCGTCAACATCATGTCCTCGGCACCGAAGCTCGCAGAAGTCATCGCCGCCCGCCCGCATGTCTTCGACGGCATGCTCGACCCCGGCCTGATGGCCGAGCTGCCGACGCGCGACTATCTCGGCGAGCGGCTGAAGGCCTCGCTGGTGCAGGCCCGACACTATGAGGAAGTGCTGGACCGGCTGCGCATCTTCGCGTCAGAACAGCGCTTCCTGATCGGGATCCGCCTGCTGACAGGCGCAATCAATGGCGACATGGCCGCGCGCGCCTTCACCCATCTCGCCGATCTCATCATTGAAGCCGCCCTCGACGCGGTCATGAACGAGATCCGCGTCGCCCACGGAAATTATCCCGGCGGGCGGATTGCGATTGCCGGCATGGGCAAGCTCGGCAGCTTCGAACTGACGGCAGGCTCCGATATCGATCTCATCCTGCTCTACGACTACGACGATGCCGCCGCTGACTCCGATGGTGCAAAGCCGCTTGACGCGACGCGTTATTTTACCCGCATCACCCAGCGCCTGATTGTCGCCTTCTCCGCCCCGACGGCCGAAGGCGTGCTCTACGAAGTCGACATGCGGCTCCGGCCCTCGGGCAACAAGGGACCGGTCGCCACCCGCATCAATTCCTTCGGCAAATACCAGCGCGAGGAGGCCTGGACCTGGGAGCATATGGCGCTGTCGCGCGCACGGCTGATCTGCGGGGATGAAAGCCTGATCGGCGAGGCCGAAAGCATCATCTCAGATGTCCTGTCGAAAAAGCGCGATATCGCCAAGGTTGCCCATGATGTCGCCGAGATGCGCGAACTGATCGAAAAAGAAAAGGCGCCTGATAACGCCTGGGACCTCAAGCTCATTCCGGGCGGCGTCGTCGATATCGAATTCATCGCCCAGTATCTGGCGCTGATCGCCCCGGCAAAGGGCGTCGATATCAGCGTGAACGGCCTCACCACGGGGGTAGCCCTGAAGGCACTTGGTGACAAGCTGATGGCCTCAGCCGACCTCGACGCCTGCCTTGAGGCTTTCACGCTCTATACCGAGCTTTCGCAGCTCATCCGCCTCTGCATCGATGCTCACTTCGATCCGAAAGAGGCGCCCGCCGGTCTGATCGAGCTCGTCTGCCGTGCTGGCGATTGCCCTGACATCAAGACGCTGGAGGGAGAAGTGAAGCGGCTTTCGAAGGCGGTGAGGAAGATATTCTTGGCGATGGTGAGGGCTTAGCGATTCCAGCAGGCGATTTCACATAAGATGGAGCTTGAGTTTGCCATGGTCTGCTATGCGCCCGTAGCGGACATTAACTCGGCTTAAATGAATGACCGCAAGTGACCGAAATCAGATTGGCGGCTTCTGGAAGAAGATAAAGTAAAAGCAGACCTGCCCAAGATAATACCAACTTGACTCCGCATCGTGCACGGTAAGATAGTAGAACGACACTACAAGCGCAGGGGTTATCATGGATATCTTTGTCAGATACCAAAATCGCCAATGGTCGATCGACCCAGATCCCGCAAAAGTTAAACTCGGCGAGAAAGTAACCTGGTGGCTTTCATGGCCGAACTCTACTACCCGCCTAGTTCTCTGGACAGTTTATTTTGGTCCGTTTCGCGAACTGGATCTTCAAACCACCACCGGTATTCCGACATCTACCGGAAACACGGATCACTCCGGGGTGATAGGCCCGTTCGTTGCGGAAGATCCTGGCGACTACAAGTATGGCATCAGCGTTACGGATGCTGAGACCGGTGTTGATATCGACGAGGACGACCCGCACCTCATTGTCCAGCCGTAGCGCGGCCGAAATGTTGTATCATATCGAGATCCTCAGTTTTGGCGATGACCTCGATGCCGAGATCTTGGAAGCCATCAACATCCTGAATGCGGTCCAATCCGACTTTGAGTTTGCTTTGCCACCCGAGCGCCTCCGCTCATTCGGTTATAATTTCGTGAGGGAAGAATACGTTACGACGGAGCTATGGGAGCAATTGGAAGCTTACCGCAAAGCTGCCAGGGGCCCACGCCCTTACCTCATTGCCGTCGTTGCGCAGAAACTCCGATCTCACAGATATAAAAACCTGTTTGGATCACGCAGAGCAGCGGGCGGGTTCGCGGCGATCACGCTGCGAGATTGGCATCTCTATGCAGATTTTCATCGCTCTTTCCTGTGTTATTATTTTATCCGCTACGCCCTCAGCTTTGTTAACCCATCCATAAAGGCCCACGTCGAGACCCTTGACTGCTTGTTCGACTTCAAAGGCAACAAGCACGACCTGGAAAAGTCACTATCTTCGGGCCGGATCTGTCAGCAGCACACACAGGAACTGAACGGAGCATTGAATCCTGAAACGAAGAAGTCTGTGAGGGAGATGGTTTCAATCATGAAAGCTCAGCACGCGACATCTACTCAAACCCTCCCGGCCAAAACACTCAAAAAAGCCACGCAGATCGGAATTATCGCCATTCGACCTGATGAGTTTAGCGCCGTTTTGGAACACTTTCCGGAGCGGCGCAGTGCCGAAGGACGCAACCGATTTTACGAACACGCACGTATTCCAGTCCGCGACGGGGCTGAAATCGGTGTCGCCATTACCAAGTCTTTCGAACAAGGACAGGTCGCGGCGCAAGCGGCCGCCAACGACATGATTAGGGAACTTGCTCCGCAATGGATTCTTTTGGTTGGGATAGCCGGAGGGATTCCAAACGCCGAATATTCACTTGGCGACGTGGTGCTTTCGAGCCGTGTCCATGACTTTTCCGTGAGCGCGGCGTTGGAGGGCGGGAAGCTCGAGCATCAACAGCAGGGAGGGCCTGCACATATCGAGGTCGAGAAACTCCTGGCATATCTCCCGGCCAAGGAACATCTATTCAAGACATGGAATTCGGCACAGTCTTTAGGAATGGAAAGGCCGGTTGAGACCATACCCGAAGAACCCGACGACCGTTACTATGGTGATGAGAAATGGAAATCGAGCGTTCACAATTCCATTGAGGCGAATTTTGCCGGGCGCGCAGCCCATCGTCCTCCCCGTTACGTCGTTTCACCCGTTATGACAGCCAACACGCTCGTGAAGGACACTGAACTTGCTCGGCAATGGGGGCAATCTGCGCGTCATGCAAGCGCGGTTGAAATGGAGCTAGGCGGAATCTACGTGGCCGCCCGTCATGACGGCGGCGGCTCGACCCGGGTGCTTGCGATACGGGGCCTCAGCGATATCGTCGGCTACAAGCGAAGCCCTGAATGGACGGCTTTCGCCTGCAAATCAGCAGCCTCTCTTGCGTACGCCCTTATTGCCGCTGGCTTGATAAAATAGATAATGGCCCGGACCGCAGTCTGTGGCAGACGCATGGCACCATCGGATATATTCATAGCGCTACCTGCTGCCACGATGCGGCAACGGCATTCCCTCGCGAAGGTTTCGAGAGGAGCTCTGTCATGTCGGGAGGATAAGACCGAGCCACTCTACGCATTTCTTTCGTGTGGCCGCTTCGGGCCAATAGCGGCCGGAACGCACTCGAAGTCGTCACCCATGTCCTCGCTCAGCCACAGGCCCCGTCCCTAAACACCATCGGGAATACGTAGCGCGATCACCGTGCCGATGGACTCGCGGGAGCGGATCTTCATGCTGCCGCCGTGAAGGTGGGTCAACGACCGGGAAATGGCAAGGCCGAGGCCGGAGCCGCCCTTGCTCTTGGCATACTGGCTCTGTACCTGCTCGAAGGGCTGGCCGATCTTGATGAGTGCTGCGCGCGGGATGCCGATGCCGGTATCGGCGATGGTGACCATGACGCCATCGGCGACGCGGCGGGTGCGAACCGCAATGCGCCCGCCTTCATTGGTGAATTTCACGGCATTGGAGAGCAGGTTCAGCAGCACCTGCTTCATGGCGCGGCGGTCGGCCATCAGCGTCATGCCCGAGGAGATGCGCTGCTCGATGACGATATTCTTTTCAGCGGCCGGAATGGCGGTGAAACGCAGGCTTTCCTCGATAAGCGGCGCAAGATCGGTGGGCTCGCGCGACAGCAGCATGTGGCCGGCCTCGATCTTCGACATGTCGAGGATATCGTTGATGACGTTGAGGAGATGCTTGCCGCTGTCGTGGATGTCGCGGGCATATTCATTGTACTTGGCCGAGCCGAGCGGGCCGAACATCTGGTTCTGCAGGATTTCCGAGAAGCCGAGGATGGCGTTGAGCGGCGTGCGCAGCTCATGAGACATGTTGGCGAGGAATTCCGACTTCGCCTTGTTGGCCGCCTCCGCGCGTTCCTTCTCCACCAGATAGTTGGAGTTGGCGGTCGAAAGCTCGGCCTTCTGCAGTTCCAGCGTCTGGCGGGAGGCGGAGAGATCGTTGATCGTCGCCATCAGCCGGCGCTCGGAGTCGCGCAGGCGCTCCTGGTGACGCTTCAAGGGCGTGATGTCGGTGCCAACCGATACGCGGCCGCCGTCACGGGTGCGACGCTCGTTGATCTGCAGCCAGCGTTCGTCGGCAAGCTGCACTTCCGTCGTGCGCGAATAGCCGGAGCCGTCTGCATCGGCAATGCGCCGTTCGATGACGGGGCGCGCCGCAGCGGCATGGACGACCGTACGTTCCGTGCCGGGCACCAGGACGCTGTCCGGAAGTCCGTAGGCCTGCTGAAAATGCGCGTTGCACATGACGAGCCGGTCGTTCTTGTCCCACAGCACGAAGGCTTCCGAGGTACACTCGATAGCATCGGCCAGACGCTGGTCTGCTTCGGCGTAGCGCTGAGCAAGCCGATGCTGTTCGGTCACGTCCATGGCGATGCCGATCATGTGCACGCGGCCGGAATGGCCGCGGATCACCTGGGCGCGAGCGCGCATCCAGACATAGTGGCCGCTCGCGTGGCGCATGCGGAAGATCTGGTCGACCTGGCCGGAATCGCCCTTGGCGACGGCGCGAGCGATCTCATGCAGACCGTTATCCTCCGGATGCATGAGCCTTGCCGCATCGGCAAAGCCCATCGTCTTGTCGGAGCCGGCAAGCCCGAGCATGTCGTACATCGAGCGCGACCAGAAGAATTCGCGATTGTGGAAATCGAAATCCCAAAGGCCGCAGCGGCCGCGCGACAGCGCCGTCTCGACCCTGAGATTGGATTCCAGGAAGATGTCGTCGGCATCGCGCGCCCGCTTCACCTGCATGTAATAGGCGTAGAGGATGACAAGCAGGATGGAGGAGATGCCGGCAAACAGTGTGACGTTGAGCGTCAGCTCCTCGCGCCAGAGACGGTTGATCTCGTTGAGCGACGTGGCGGAAACGATATAGCCGCCCGCCGTGCCCATCAGGGAGATCTCGGCATAGTGCAGCTCGCCGCCGATGCTCGTTTCGATGACATCGGTGCGGTCGCCGAAGCGGCGGATCGCGGAGATCTCGGGGAAGAGGGCCGAGACATCGGCGCCGATATAGGAGGCACCGGCCGTCGTTGCCGCAAACACCTTGCCGCTTGCCTGCACCAGCAGCACGAAGGCGCCGTTTTCCAGCCGGTCCTGCGGCAGGAATTTTGCAAGGCGCGCCTGCGCCTCTGCGGTACTGCCGCCGTCGAAGAGATCGGTCGCATCGGCAAAGACGGCGGCCGCCGTTGCAGCCGAAAGCGCCGTTGCATGCCGTGCGGAGGCTTCCATGCGGCTATATTCGCTGACCATGCCGAAGAAATGCGAGGCCGCAACGACAGCAAGGAAGGCGACGATGAGAACAGGAATCGTGCGCTTCAGGAGAAGCTCTGCCTTTGGCAGGTGGCGCAGCAATGGCTCAGGAGCTTTTGCGGTCTGTCCGGACAGGCTGTCGCGCCAGGCTTTGAGCCCGCCAAAATCGACACGCAGCCGTCCTTCGGCCGCGGTTGCCCGCCGCACGTCCATCATCTCTGAACCTAATCCCTCGTGTGATTCGCGCGCCGCTCGCTCGAACTACACCTAGAGAATCATGCGTGATTCGCCTTGTCCAGAGCCGGCGGTAAAAATTTATTAACCATTTGGGATTGCTGGTTTTTCGGAGGGATTCGCCGATGGCGGGCCTAGCTGCCCCATGGGTGGAAGACAGCTAGGCGGCAAATCATTTGCGGAAAATCACCCCTTGAGCGTGCGCTCGACGATGTCGCGGACATCGGTCGAAAGGTTGGCCGCCCGTTCGATCTCGATCAGTGCCGAGCGTGCATGATCGGCGCGGGCCGATTCCAGCGAGCGCCAGGAACGCATGGAGGTCAGCAGGCGCGCAGCAAGCTGCGGGTTGCGCTGGTCGATGTCGAGGATCTCGCCGGCGAGGAAACGGTAGCCTTCGCCGTCGGCGCGGCCGAAGCCGGTCGGATTGCCGAAGGCAAACGTGCCGACCAGCGAGCGCATACGGTTCGGGTTCGTGCGCTTGAAGAGCGGGTTCTCCATCAGCGCCTTGACGCGATCGACCGCGCCCGACCCGGGAATGCCGGCCTGGATCGCAAACCACTTGTCGACGACGAGCGCATTTTCCGAGAAACGGCTGCGGAAGGATTCGAGCGCCGCCTTGGCCTCTGCGCTGTCGGGGAAGCGATGGGCGAGGATCGTCAGCGCATGGCTGAGATCGGTCATGTTGTTGGCGCCATCGAAGGCGGCCTTGGCACGAGCCGGGCTGCCCTCGGCATAGGAGAGGTAGGTAAGGGCGGTGTTGCGCAGCGCGCGGCGGCCGGCGCTTTTGGCATCCGGGCTGAATTCGCCCGGTGTGGTCATCGCGTCGTAGAGGGCCGCGAAGGTGGCTTTGCCGGCTTCGGCGATCTGCTTCATGATCGCCTGGCGGCCGGCATGGACGGCATCGGGATCTATGTTGCTGCCGAGCTCGCGGGCAATGTCGGATTCGCTCGGCAAGGTNNTCGGCAAGGCCAGCGCCTGGGCGCGGAAGGCAGGCTCCAGGCTTTCATCGGCAGCCGCCGCAATCAGCGTATCGACGAAGGTCTGTTCGCAGACGATCGGCGCACCCTCGCGGGCATCGCGGGCGGCTTTCAGGAGGTTCGGCAGCGCCAGATCCGTCAGCGCCTGCCAGCGGGCGAAATGATCCGTCTCATAGCGGGCGAGCAGCGCCAGATCGGCCGGGCTCTGATCGAAATGCAGATTGATCGGCGCAGAGAAGCTGCGGTTGATCGAAACCACCGGGCGCGAGCCGATACCGTGGAAGACGGCTGTCTGTGTCCGCGCCGTGAGATGCAGCACCTCGCCGGCATATTCGGCGCCGTCGACGGTAACAGGCTCGATTTTGGAACCGTCCTCTGCAAAGAGCGCGAGGCTCAGCGGAATATGCATCGGCTCCTTGGTCGGCTGGCCGGGCGTCGCGGGGATCATCTGTTCCAGTGACAGGCTGAACGTCTTGGCGCCTGCATCATAGGTGCCGGATGCGGTCACGAGCGGCGTGCCGGCCTGATGGTACCAGAGCGAGAACTGCGTGAGGTTGCGGCCGCTTGCATCCTCGAAGCATTTGACGAAATCCTCGATCGTGACGGCCTGGCCGTCGTGACGGTCGAAATAGAGGTCCATGCCCTTCTTGAAGGTCTCGCGGCCGAGCAGGGTCGCGATCATGCGCGTGACTTCGCTGCCCTTCTCATAGACCGTCGTCGTATAGAAGTTGTTGATCTCGCGATACTTGGTCGGGCGCACCGGATGGGCGAGCGGGCCGCCGTCTTCCGGGAACTGCTCGGATTTCAGGTGGCGCACTTCGGCAATGCGCTTGACCGGGCGCGAACGCTGGTCGGACGAGAATTCGTGGTCGCGATAAACCGTCAGGCCTTCCTTGAGGCAGAGCTGGAACCAGTCGCGGCAGGTGATGCGATTGCCGGTCCAGTTATGAAAATACTCATGCGCGATGATCGCCTCGATATTGGCGTAATCGGCATCGGTCGCTGTCTCGGGATCGGCGAGCACGTATTTGTCGTTGAAGATGTTGAGGCCCTTGTTCTCCATGGCCCCCATGTTGAAGTCGGAAACCGCGACGATCATGAAGATGTCGAGATCGTATTCGCGCCCGAAGACTTCCTCATCCCACTTCATCGAGCGCTTCAGCGCGTCCATCGCATAGGCCGCGCGCGGCTCCTTGCCATGTTCGACATAGATCTTCAGCACGACCTCGCGGCCGGACATCGTGGTGAACGTGTCTTCGACGACCCCAAGATCGCCGGCGACCAGCGCGAAGAGATAGCTCGGCTTCGGATGCGGGTCGAACCAGGCGGCGAAATGCTTGCCGGGACCATAGCCGGCGCCACCGAGGAAATTGCCGTTCGACAAGAGCAGCGGGTTGGCATCCTTGTCGGCGATGATGTTGACCGTATAGGGCGCCAGCACGTCCGGCCGGTCGGGGAAATAGGTGATGCGGCGGAAGCCTTCGGCCTCGCACTGCGTGCAATAGATGCCGCTGGTGCGGTAAAGGCCCATCAGCTGTGTATTGGCTTCCGGATTGATGATCGTGGTGACGGTCACTTCAAAAGGCACCGTTTCCGGCAGGTCGCGGATGGTGAGGCTTTCGGGCGTTACCGTATAGCGTTCCGGCGCCAGTTCGTTCTGGTCGAAGAGAAGGCTGGAAAGATTGAGCTCGTCGCCATCGAGGATGAGGGGAGCGGAAAGATCGGCGCCTTCGCGGCGATGGAAGATCAGCCGCGCTTCCACCTTTGTTTCTGTCGGATCCAGTTCAAAGGTCAGGTCGACGCGTTCCAGCACGAAATCTGTTGGGCGGTAATCTGCCAGATTGATGACCTGACCGGTATCTGTTCGCATGTTGCCTGAAGACCTTTATTGGACAATGGCCGATTACAGAGGCGGGCGCACTCTGCTGAAATTTGGCCGCCATAATTACATTAAAGTCTGAACTAAAGTTAAAGCAAATCGGCCGTGAATGCGAAGTTCACAGCCAAATTATTATGGTCAAATTGTCGTGCATATGCAGCTGAAAGGAGAAGACTGCTATTTGAGATTGAGCGCAGTCTTGATCTCGGCGTCGCTTTCCGTCTGCTGGATGACAACGCCATACCAGCCGAGCCCGTCATAATCCTCGTAGCCGAGCGTGCGCGCGAAGGCGACGATCGAGCCGTTATTGTCGTAATAACTGCCCTTAGGCTGGCCGGTCTGGTTGGCGAGCGCGAAATGGGTGAAGAGCATGGCCGGATTGGTGCTGGCGATCACACGGCTTGCGCCGTCGAGCAGCAAAACGGTGGTCTTTTCCGCAAGCTGCGGCGGCAGGTTCGCTTCCTTCTCGACGATCGCCTGACCCTGATTCTGCCAGTCGAAATAGACGCCGAGCGTGCCCAGGAGCTTGCCGTCGAGCTTGCCGCCTTCGCGGATGCCGGTCGCATAGACGAGCGCATGGCGCTGGTCGTGGAGAGGGCTCGGTTTTACTTCATCGACGATATAGTCGTCGCCGGAGGCGCAGCTCGCCGCGGCCCTGAACCAGGGGTCTCCGGCAAGCGATGAACCTGATATCTTGCGCTGGAAGGTTGGGTTGGCCGATGCGATCACCCGGCCGGAGAGATCGGTCATGACGAGGTCGAGATAAACAGTATAAAAGCGGTTGATGACGCCGAGCCGTTCGGCTGCGAAGGCGACCCGGTCCTTCTCCGGCTCCTGCAATGCCTGCCAGAGCGCCGGATCCGTCGCCCACCAGCGCACGTCGGCGGTGCGTTCGAAGAGGTTGCGCACGATGAGCTGAACCAGCGTCTGCGCGAGATCGGTCAACCGCACGCCTTCCATCTCGGTGACGAGCGAATCCGCCATTGCACGGCTGAGACCGATGCGCCCGAGCACATTGCTCTCGAACTTGTTGGTGATCTCCGTGGCGATCTGCGCCAGCCGCTGCACTTCATTGGCGACGACGGCAAAGCCCTTGCCGGTTTCGCCGGCGCGGGCCGCCTCGATCAGCGCGTTGATGGCAAGCAGCTTGATCTGCTTGACGATGCTGGTGTTGTCGGCGCTGAAGCGCTCCAGATCCGTGCTGATGCCATCGGTGACGACACGCATCGAGCGGGGCGTTGCGTTCTGCGACTGGGAAACGATCTCTGCGCTGAGCGGCTTCATCAAAAAGATCCTGAAAATAATCTGACGCGACTGGCTGCGGAACGAATGCGATTCTTTTGTATGATTAATTAGGTGAGAACGATGCGGTGGCATGGTTTGCAACCGGTTAACGCAGCGGGTGCGGATGCGAACATTTTCGGGCGAATAAGCGTAAAACGCGAAGTTTTTTCATCAGAAAAGGGAATTGCACAGAATNNTTTTCGGAAAGCCTGATACTTAGATTCCAAGAGTTAGGGCGTCCTTTGTGCGTCCGAATGGACGCACAGCGCTCTACTGCGCGCAGATTTTTTCCCACCGGTGCATTTCTTCGGTTACGATGAAGAAATCATCCGCTGCGTTCGAGTCGAACGCGTCTCCCCCGCTCGGCATGCCCGCATAAGAGCCTGGATTATGGAATCGGTTCTCAGAAACCCGATGAGAGGCATTGCGCTGAAAGTCTCGTCGGTCGTGGTCTTCCTGGCCATGCAGACATTCATCAAGCTGGCTGGGTCGGATATTCCGCCGGGGCAGGTGACTTTCTGCCGCTCCTTCTTCGCGCTGTTTCCGATCATGGCCTATCTCGGCTACCGGCGTCAGCTGCGCTCTGCCTTCTATACGGCCAATCCGATCGGCCATCTGAAGCGCGGCACGCTCGGCATCATCTCGATGGGGCTCGGCTTCTACGGGCTTCTGCATCTGCCGCTGCCGGAGGCGATCGCGCTCGGTTATGCCACGCCGCTCGTCGCCGTCATTTTCGCGGCGGTTTTCTTAGGAGAGACGGTGCGCGTCTATCGCTGGAGCGCCGTCTGCTTCGGCATCATCGGTGTCGCCATCATCTCCTGGCCGAAGCTCACGCTGTTCCGGGAGGGCGGCATGGCGGCTGAACAGGCGGTCGGTGCACTCTGCGTGCTGCTGTCGGCCGTGCTCGGCGGCATGGCGATGATCCAGGTGCGCCGGCTCGTGGAGGAAGAGAAGACGGCGACGATCGTCCTCTACTTCTCGATCACCGCTTCGGTCTTCTCGCTTGCGACCGTCCCCTTCGGCTGGCTTCTGCTCGACTGGTCCTCGGCTCCTTTCCTCATCGCTGCCGGTTTCTGCGGCGGTGTGGCGCAAATCCTCCTGACCGAGAGCTACAGGCACGCGGATGTTTCCACCGTCGCTCCCTTCGAATACAGCTCGATCCTGCTTGGCGGCATCGTCGCTTACTATGTGTTCGGCGACGTTCCGAGCAGTACGATGCTTTTCGGCACGGTCATCGTCATTGCCGCCGGCATCTTCATCATCTACCGCGAGCACCAGCTTGGCCTGGAGCGCCGCGAAGCGCGAAAAGCCGGTGCGCCGCAATCCTGAGCGGCTGAACCTATATCACAAGGCGAATTTTTTATCGCTCTGATTGAAAAATTATGTCATCCGCCCCTCAAAAGAGAATGGGATGGTGAAATCTTGGGATATCGCTTTTCGCAAAAATATGGTTATGAAAGTGAATTACTTTCATTTATTCAAAGCCGTGCATAATCGATAGGCCATAGATGCCGGGGGAGTTTCGGTATCGCTGCTCCGAACGCTGGCTTGCGAGCGAGGGTTGAGGAAAAGCATCATGGCGTTCACGGCGGAACAACTGGCGCGGGATCCTTCTTTTGTAGTGAGCATTCGCTTCCTGGCCGGGCAGATGCGCGGCATGTTTGATGCGGGGCCGCGGCTGGCGCGCCTGCTGGCCTCGCATCAACGCTGGCTGCTGACGCAGACGGCCTATGCGCTGCATCTGGAATATGATCCGCGGGACGTGACCTCGGGTTTCACCGCCGTCCGGCTGACCGGCAAGATCACGGCGCACAAGATCGCCAGCCGCAACACGGTGCTTGCCTTCATCGAAGAGCTCTTCACCTACCGCTTCATCACCCATACGCCAGGTGACGAACGCCGCCGTCCTCGCCATTTCGAGCCGGCCGAAGTCAGCCACCAGGCATTGTTCGGCTGGTTGTACTCCAACCTCGGCGCGCTTGATCTCATCGATGGTGGAAACCGGGCGGCGTTCCTGCATGAAAATCCCACGCTTTTCCGCCAGATCCAGCCGCGTGTTGCCTATAACTGCCTCGAGGATATCAACTGGCGCGAACCGCCTGAACAGGTGGCGCTGTTCCTCTGGACGGAAGCGGGCGGTATGGTCATCGATCATTTCATGTCCCGGCTCGATCTCGAAGGAACCGATCCGGCACGGCTGGCGATCGGCAAGGTGGAAACCCGCGCGCTTGCCGGTGATTTCATGATGTCGCGCACACATCTCCAGCGGCTACTCGCCAAGGGCGCGCAGCGCGGCTGTGTCGGCTGGTACGACGAGCCGAAGAAGTCGCAACTGTGGCTGTCGCGCGATTTCCTGAAGGAATATGTCGGCTGGCAGGCGATCAAGTTCGCCTATGTGGACGAAGCCTTCGAATCCGCCAAGGAAAGATTCGAGAGCGCAGGCGCCTGATCAGAGCGCGATGGCGGAAGCCGGGCTCTTGACCTCGGACGGCGCGTCGCAAAGCTCGCGGCGATATTCGTGCGCGGCGCAGACGGCAGCACGGATATGCTCGAAAGAGTCGATGTGGCGCAGCAGTGAAATCAGAATTGTTGACATCGGTCGTTGCTTCTTGAAATGCGAAAAGGCAGGCGAACCGCCTGCCGGATCATCATTCCGGAATTTTCAATATTCCTGGAAATCCGCGAAGATCATCACCGGACGCGAAGTACGACCGTTGATGCCGGTACCGCGGGCGATCATCTGTTCGTTTGTGGCAAAGCCGAAACGGCTGTAGCCCTGTGTGGTGCGAACCTGATCGCTTGCTTGGCGCAGGGTTTCAAACCCGCAATGTATAGGACGAAAACGCTTGCTCATGGCCTTGGTTCCTGTTCATTCCTCCCAAGACACGCCTTCTATATTGCAGTGCAGCATTGATTCTTCAATGCACCCTTGCAGGATGCAGCCATGCGTATATTGCATGGACAAATTCATAATATTTTCAAACTTGGCTAATTTGTAAGCAGAGACAGCTCTTTAAGTCTAGCCTTGAAGGCCAGTAGATCGCTCCAGGCCAGCCGCTTGTTTACCGGCGCGGTTAACAGGTCCTGCGGATGCAGGCTGGCGATGGCCGGAATGACCTGATCTGCGACAGCGATCTCCTTCCACCGGCCGCGAAGCCCGTGGATCGTGTCAGTTTCGCCAAAGAAGAATCGTGCCGTATAGTTGCCGAGCAGCAAAATGGCGCGCGGTTCGGCAAGCGCGATCTGCCGCTCGATGAAGGGACGGCAGATCTCCGTCTCAGCCGCCGACGGCATGCGGCTGCCGGGCGGACGCCAGGGAATGATCTGCGTCAGGAGAATGGCTGACCGCTCGAGGCCGATCGAGGCCAGCATCCGATCCAGCAGCTGGCCCTGCCGGCCGGCAAAGGCCGCTCCCTCGCGCTCATCATCGGCGCCAGGCGCCGGGCCGATCACCATGATGCCGCTTGCCGGATCGCCGCTTGCGAAAATGGTCGAGCGTGCGCTGTTCTTCAGATTGCAGCCATTGAAGGCTTCGAGCGCCGTCTTGAGTTCGGCAAGCGAGCGGGCGCTCTCGGCTGCGAACCGCGCCTGCTGCACCGCTTCACCGTCGGGAATTGCCGGTTGTGGCCGCGAGGCAGGAGCCGACGCGGCCGCGTGTTGCTGCGGCGCGGGCGGGGCAGGGC
>UCCS01000136.1 GCA_900470965.1 Hyphomicrobiales bacterium | reverse complement strand
CTTCGATGGCGAGATCGTCTGGATCGACCTGTCGGAAGTCGCGACCGGAAATCTCGTGCCGACGGTCGTGGCGTCTGCACTCGGCATCCTCTCGCGCAGCGACGATATCGCAGTGGAGATCGCTGCCCATTTGCAGCCGCGCAATCTTCTGCTCGTGCTCGACAGCTGCGAGCATGTGGTGTCCGATATCGCCAAGCTCGCCGAAGACCTGCTGGCGGAAGCGCCCGATCTGCATATCCTCGCCACCAGCCGCGAGCCGCTGCGCGCCGAAGGCGAACGTGTCCACCGTCTGCTGCCGCTCGACCTGCCCTTGTCTGCCGTGACAGCAGAGGCTGCCCTGGCCTCGCCCGCCGTCCAGCTTTTCGTCGAACGCGCCGATGCCTGCCTCGGCGGTTATGAGCTGACGGACGGGGACGCCGCCGATGTCGTCGATATCTGCACGAGGCTCGATGGCATTGCGCTGGCACTCGAGCTTGCCGCCGGCCGGCTGGAGGCGATGGGCATCGCCGCCCTCTCCCGCTCGCTCTCCGACTGCTTCCGGGTATTGACGCGCGGCCGGCGCACGGCTCTGCCCCGCCACCAGACGCTGCGCGCCACGCTCGACTGGAGCTACCTCATCCTGTCGCCGGAGGAGCAGCAGGCGCTGCGCGAACTCTCCGTCTTCCGCGGCCGCTTCAACAGCGGGGCCGCAGCCGCGGTCCTCTCCGGCACGGAACCCGGGGATTTGCTGGCCGCCCTCGTCGCCAAATCGCTGGTCGTCGTCGAGACAGCGACCGACGAAACGTTCTACCGCCTGCTCGATACGACCCGCCTCTATGCCGGCGAAAAGCTTGCGGCCTCGGGCGAACTGCCCGATGTCATGGCCCGCTTTTCCGCCTATCTCTCTATCGCGCTCGAAAGCGCCGAGCAGGATCTCTATGCCGCCTCGCCGGAGGAATGGCCTGATGATTTCGCCCAGCAGGTGCCGGGCCTGCGCGCAGCCCTGGACTGGGCCTTCGGTCCATCAGGCGGCGATGCGCTGCTCGGCATACGCCTGACGGTCGCCGCCCTGCCGCTTTTCTTTCGCCTGTCATTGCTTGACGAGTGCCTGGCGGCCCTCACCCATGCAATAACCTTCCTCGATGCCCGCCCCGGCCTTGACGAGAAAAGCCGCATGAAACTCTATGCCGCGCTCGGCTGGCCGCAGCTTCGTGCTACCAATGCACCCGAAGACGGCGTTGCCGCCTGGACGACGGCCTGGCAGATCGCCGAGGAACTCGGCGATGTCGATCACCAGCTGCGCGCCATTTGGGCGCTTTGGGTCGCTGTGCTGAACCGCGCCGAGCCTCGCAAGGGACTGGAGCTGGCGGAACGCTTCGCAGCCCTCGCTCCGTCCTCCGCCGATCCGACCGATGTCATGATCGGCAGGCGCATGAAGGCTGCTACGCTTCACTGGCTCGGCCGCCACGGCGAGGCCCGCCAGGAGCTTCTGGCGATGCTTGCCGACTACGAGCATGTGCCGCAGGCCCGCCATTCCGTCCGCTTTCAGTTCGACCAGCGCGTGACGGCGCGTATCATCATTGCTCGCTGCCTCTGGATATTGGGCGACGAGAAGGCCGCGCTGAAGGAGGTCGAAGAGACAATGCGCTACGCCTGCGATATCGGCCATAACCATTCGATCAGCAATCTTCTCGCCGAAGCCGTCTGCCCGCTGGCGCTTCTCTCCGGGAACGACGGCGAAGCGGCTGCCGCGATCCGGCTTCTGCGTGACCATACCAAGGCCCTGTCGCTCGATGTGTGGCACACCTATGCCGACGGCTTCGAAGCGGAACTACGTCTGCGGGACGGCGAATACCGGCTCTGCCTCGCAAAGCTGCGCCCGGCGATGGACATCCTCGATCGTGCCGGCTTCAACCTCTTCCGCACCTACTTCCAGTCCATCGAGGCGCAGGCCCTGTCCGGCCTCGGTCAACATGCGGAAGCCCATGCGGTGATCGACAGCGCCTTGGAGCATGGCGACGCCTCCGGCGAACGCTGGTGCCTGCCCGAACTCCTGCGGGTGAAGGCAATGGTCACCGCAAAGGGACAGAGCCCGGAAGGGCTGGACGCCGCTTCAGCCATCCTCGAGGCGGCACGCGTCGCCGCAAGGCAGGATGGCGCGATCGGCTGGGAACGCCGCATCAACGTCGATCTAGAAGCCCTCGGCCATGAACCGGCGCAGCTTTCGGGCGCGGCCGGCTAAACCCTTTTACACCGATTTACAACGATCAACTCGTCCGCTTCTCGTTGTCCGTGCATCATTGCTCCCCAAGAGGAGCATTCCCATGGACGTCCAAATACCCATCCGTTTTCTGATCATTCTCGCGACGGATGGAGATAACAGCGAGGTCAGGATCGCGCGCCTCGCACCCGCCTACTATCTTTTCAAGGATGCACCGGCAGAAGTCGTCCTCGCGACACCATCAGGCGGCTTCGCCGATCTGACCAGCGAGTTGCGCCAGACCGTCCATCAGAGCGTCCATAAGGAGCCTACTGTCGGACGCTTCCTCACCGACCGCGCCGCACGTGACGATCTCGCCGATACGCTGCGCCTCGACCAGATCGTGACAGAGGATTTCGACGCCGCCTTCTGCATCGGCCTTTCCGGCCCGCTCTGGTCCGCCGAGGGCGTCGCAGCCACGATCCGCGCCTTTCTGACATCGGGCAAACCAGTCGCCGTCATTCCCGGCCGGCGTCTGGACATAACACCCGAAGGTGCCGCCACCGGCCTGCTGATCCTCGCCGACTGCGAAGCGTCCCCGCTGCTGTCAGCCCATGCGCTTCTCAAGGTCGTGCTGGAAGGCCGCAAGACAGTAACGTCGGCGGGCTGACAGTCTACAGACACATATGCAAAGAAATCTTTGCAAAGATTCATTTGCGGTACTAAGCTGCCGCTATGAAAACACCTGTTCCTACACCTGCGTCATCTACATTCCGCAACGTCAGCCGGGTCGTTCCCGACGTCACGGCGCTGAAGGCGCTCGCCCATCCGGTGCGCCTACGTATGCTCGGTATGCTGCGCATCGATGGTCCCGCAACGGCAACGCAGCTCGCGACACGGCTCGGGCTCAACAGCGGCGCGACGAGCTATCACCTGCGCCAGCTTGCCCAGTATGGTTTTATCGAGGATGCGCCGGGGCCATCCCGTCGTGACCGCTGGTGGAGGGCATGCCACGAGATCACCTCGGTGCAGCCGGCGGAAACCGAAGGCGAGGCTTTCGATATGGACGTCGCCTTCACGCAGGCGATCCTCTCCCTGCAGGTCGATCAGATGCAGAAGGCAGTCGAGGAATATGCCGAGCTGCCGCTCGCATGGCGGAAGGCCAGCACCGCAAGCGACATCATCATTCCGCTGACTTCTGACAAGGCCGAAGCCCTGACGAAGCGGCTGAACGACCTCCTCATGGAAGCGATGCGCGAGGCCCCGCCCCTCGGCGAGCCACTGCCATCAGGCACAGTGCCTTTCACTGTCATGCTGCACGCCTTTCCCTATCCGGGCCGCCTGCCGCATGGCGAGGAAGAGAGCGAGCCATGAGCCGCCGCAGTCCCTTCGTCGCGCTCGCGGTCGCCGAAACGCTTTCCATTTCAGGCACGCGGCTCTCCGGCGTCGCCATCCCCTGGCTGGTGCTGAGCACGACCGGCAGTCCCGTGCTAACCGGCCTCGTCGCCATGATGGAGATGCTGCCCTATGTCGTCGCCAAGGCGCTCGGCGGCCCCTTGATCGACCGCCTCGGCTCGAAGCGCATCGCCATCATCTGCGACAGCGCCTCGGTGATCGCAGTCGGCCTCGTGCCCGTGCTGCATCTTCTCGACCTGCTCACCATGCCGATCCTGCTGCCGATCGTCTTCGCCATGGGCGTGCTGCGCGGTCCCTCGGATGCCGCCAAGCAATCCATGGTCCCCGACATTGCCGAACTCGCCTCCGTGCCGCTGGAACGCGTGACCGGCGTCGCTGGCGCCATCGAGCGCCTGGCATCGGCCGCAGGCGCGGCTGGCGCCGGCGCGCTGATCGCCCTTGTCGGACCAAGCCAGGCGCTTGCGGTCAACGCCCTCACCTTCGCCGCTGCCGCCGTGATCGTCGCAGCCGGCATCCCCCAATTGCGGCGCGCTCCGAAGCCGGAAGCAACCGGCATCGCCGCCTATGGCCGTGAACTCGCGGAAGGCTGGCGCTTTCTGCGCCGCGATGCGGTGCTGGTCGCAATCGTGCTGATGGTGGCAACCACCAATCTGCTCGATCAGGCCTTTGGCGCCGTCTTGTTGCCGGTCTGGACGCAGACCTCGGGCCATGGTCCGGCCCTGCTCGGAACCATGTTCGCCGTTTTCTCCGGCGCCTCGATTATCGGCGCCGTGATTGCTGCCATGATCGGCGAGCGCCTGCCGCGCCTTGCCGTTTACACGGTCGCATTCCTGCTGACTGGCTTTCCGCGCTTTCTGGTCTTTGCGGTGGAAACGCCGCTTGCGCTCATTTTTACGACGCTCGCCATTGGCGGCTTTGCCTCGGGCTTCCTCAATCCCATCCTCTCGGCCGTGCTCTTCGAGCGCACACCGAAGCCTTTGATAGGCCGCGTCACATCGCTGAATGCCGCGCTCTGCTGGGCGCTCCTCCCCTTTGGCGGGCTTGTCGGCGGCGCGTTGGTCGATGCGTGGGGCCTTTCAACCGCATTGCTTCTGACAGGTCTCGCCTATCTCGCCGCCACGCTCGCTCCCTTGGCGCACAGCAGTTTCCGTGGCTTCGACAAGCGGCGGATCGCCGACGCCAGCCCCTCCTAAGCAGACTGCCGAACTGTTCGTGGGCAACCCTGTCTATTTCCGCTATCTGGTTGCAAGTGCGATCATGGCTCTGGGGGAGCAAGGATGCCGACATCAGATGACGAAACGCCACTCGCAGGTGGTAATATCAATGCCGGCGTCGTCAGGGTCGCCGATACGGTACGCCGTTCAATGAGCCCGAATAGCCGGAACGTGCACAGGCTGCTGAAGCAACTGGAACGGTGGGGTTTTGCCTATGCGCCTCGTTTCCTAGGTATCGATGACAGCGGAAGGGAAATCCTCTCTTACATGGCAGGCACGGCGATGATCCCGGAGACGCTCTGGGAGAATACCGCTGCCCTCACCGAATCCGCCGCAATATTACGGAAGTTGCACGATGCGACCCGAAGCCTGGACTTCGTCCCCGACGGCAGTTGGGCCTATACCTACCCTCTTGCCGAACGCAATGACGTGATTTGTCACAATGATTTTGCGCCCTACAACATGATCTTTCGGGATGGTCTCCCGGTCGCGATCATCGATTTCGACCTCGCAGGTCCGGGGCCGCATCTGCGAGACCTCGCTTACCTCGCCTATTGGTTCGCACCGCTTTCTTTTTCCTCCGAAGACCTAGCCGAACCCTCGGCCCGCGACCTTGCCAATGGCAGCAGCCGACTGAAGCTGCTCTGTTCAGCCTATGGCACCAGCGACTATGTCGGCCTGCTCGATATGGTCCTAGAGGTGCTGAACCACATGGGGGACGAGACGGCGGTTGCGAAGATGGTCGGTCGGGACGCGGCAACCAGGCTGCAAGAGGGCGGACACTTCAATCATTGGAAGAAGGAGGCCAGATCTTTCAACGAGAACCGGCCGGTCATCTGGCGCAATCTGCAATGATCGCTTCGGGCAATCCAGTTTGCTGATCTTCTGAAGGCGCTAATCCCGCTAGCGCCGGCAGCTTCGAGAATAAAAAGCTTGCGGATAACATACTGTCTTCATGAGGTTAGTACGTCTAATGGCGCATTGCCGTCATTTTTGCTTTGCATCAATTTACGACGGTTAACTCGTATCGCTGCCGGAAGTGAGTCAGCTTGTTCTCGGCGAAGAGGCGCGGAGAAGCCCGCAAGGAGGCGAGCATGCCACACGGAGGCGATCATGAGTGAACGCAGCATTGCACTGACGGCGGATGCCACACGGCGGGACGTTCTTCTGGCAGGAGGCGCCGCCATTGCGGCCATCGCCCTGCCGAAAGCCACGCTTGCCGCAACCAGTCCAACATCACCAGAAAATTGGAGCCAGACGATGCCTTTCATCAAGACCAAGGACGGAACTGAAATCTTCTACAAGGATTGGGGTTCGAAGGATGCCCAGCCGATCGTCTTCCATCACGGCTGGCCGCTCAGCGCCGACGACTGGGACGCGCAGATGATGTTCTTCCTCGAAAAGGGTTTCCGCGTCATCGCCCACGACCGCCGCGGCCACGGCCGCTCCACCCAAACCTTCGAAGGCAACGAGATGGATACCTATGCGGCCGACGTTGCCGCACTGACCGATCACCTCGATCTCAAGAATGCCGTCCATATCGGCCACTCGACCGGCGGCGGCGAAGTCGTCCACTATGTCGCCCGTGCCAAGGAAGGTCGTGTCGCCAAGGCCGTGATCATCGGCGCCGTGCCGCCCATCATGGTCAAGTCGGACAAGAACCCCGGCGGCCTGCCGCTCGAAGTCTTCGATGGTTTCCGCGCAGCCCTCGTCGCCAACCGCGCCCAGTTCTTCCTCGATATCCCGACCGGCCCCTTCTACGGCTTCAACCGTCCGGGCGCCAAGGTCAGCCAGGGCGTGATTGAAAACTGGTGGCGTCAGGGCATGATGGGCGGCGCCAAGGCGCACTACGATTGCATCAAGGCCTTCTCCGAAACCGACTTCACCGAAGATCTGCAGAAGATCACCGTGCCCGTTCTCGTCATGCACGGCGATGACGACCAGATCGTCCCCTATGCCGATTCCGCGCCGCTGTCGGCCAAGCTGCTGAAGAACGGCACGCTGAAGACTTATCCCGGCTTCCCGCACGGCATGTGCACCACGCATCCTGAAGTCATCAACCCGGACCTGCTGGCCTTCATCAAGGATTAAGTTTTTCTCTCGAAGACATGCGAAGGCGCGCCCTTGCGGCGCGCCTTTTTCATCCTGATATGCGGTCGTCACCGTCGTCAGGGAATGGTTGTCCGGTATAGTGTCATGGCATCGGCCGTAAAGAACTGAAAATCAATGTAAATCATTGATAATGTTGAATTTTATAGAAGAAATCCTATCGCCGTGCTGCTATTGTCTCCTCATGGTGATATCTCAGAGGAGACGAGCAGATGAGCAATCCGGACAATCTCGGCCTATCGGCCACGCGCCGTCAACTGCTGGCTGGCGCCCTCTCGGGCGCGGCGGCCCTTGCCCTGCCGCGCGGCACCTATGCGGCGCAGTTTCATCGCTTTACGCACGGCGCCTTCGATATCACCGTCGTCAGCGACGGCTTCATCACTCTGCCCGCCGAAGTCCTGCTTCCCGATGCGACGTCGGAAGAGCGCCGACCGATCCTGGCGCGGCTCGGCGGCGATGCGGCCGGCGCGCCGGTTCAGGCCAATATCCCGCTCATCCGCCACGGCAGCGACCTGATCCTCATCGATAACGGCTCCGGCAGCCACTTCCAGGCCAGTGCCGGCAAACTCGCCGCCAACCTGAAGGCAGCAGGCATCGAGCCGGAAGCCATCACCAAGGTGATCTTCACTCACGCCCATCCCGATCATTCGGGTGCCACGACCGTGGCCGAAGGCAAGCTGTTCTATCCGAATGCCGACTATTTCGTCAGCGAGACCGAATGGAATTTCTGGACCGATAAGGACTATGAGACCCATATGCCATCAGCGCTGCACGATTTTGCCCGCGGCGCACAACGCGATCTCTTCGCGGTGAAAGACAGGCTCACCCTCGTCAAGCCGGGACAGGAAATTCTGCCAGGAATGCAAGTGATCGAAACATCAGGCCATACGCCGGGCCACATTTCCTTCGAGCTTGCCGGCGACGGCAATCTCCTCATCACGGGTGACGCCTGCACCAATGACGTGATCTTCTTCGAACATCCCGCCTGGCATTTCGGCTTCGACACCGATCCCGAAACCGCCCTGAAAAACCGCCGGATGCTGCTCGACCGCGCCGCTTCGGAAAAGATCAAGCTGCTGGGCTATCACTGGTCCTATCCCGGCGTCGGTTATGCCGAGCGCAAGGGCGAGGCCTACCGCTTCGTCAAAGCCTGAAGCGTGCATCGGCTTTGCGTCCGGAATTGCGTGAAGCAAAACTCTAAGAGCGGCCTGCATATTGCGGAACGCCATCGGGGATCTCATAGAAATCGGCCTTGTCAGCACAGAAGATATGATAGCCGAAGTGGA
Organism: Hyphomicrobiales bacterium; assembly: GCA_900470965.1. Taxonomy (GTDB): domain Bacteria; phylum Pseudomonadota; class Alphaproteobacteria; order Rhizobiales; family Rhizobiaceae; genus Rhizobium. The sequence goes on along the minus strand of UCCS01000136.1, from coordinate 5,313 downwards.
GCCCGCTTGGCTCGTCGAAAGCGCCGGCCAGGATGGACATGGCCGGCCCGCCGAGCCTCCGCCAGAACAGCGCCGAGCCGCATTGCGAGCAGAAACCGCGCCTGGCCTCATCGCTCGACTGATACCAGCGCAGGTTTTCCTCGCCGGTAATAGTCAGTGCCGAAACCGGCACGTCGGCCGAAGCATAATAAAGCCCCGTCTGCCGCCGGCATTGCGAGCAATGGCAGCCGACCACGACGTCGGGCTTCTCTCGCGTTTCGAACCGCACCGCGCCGCACAGGCACCCGCCTGCATGATGTTCGCTCATTTCCGTTCTCCCCGAAGCAGTTGGGAGAGTGACGTCGGTACAACAGCCAGTCAAATCCAAAGCGCTGATCAAAGGCTTCAGCAAAACTGATGCTTTGGAAGAGGCAGAGCATCATCTCGTCGGCTCAGCCCGCCGGCGTGCCTTGATGGAAGACGATCTTCCAGCCCTGGTCTGTCCGGCGCCAGATGGTCGAATGGCGCGTTACACGCTGCGGCTCTTCGAGTATGTAGGACAGAAGGAACAGCCCATCCGCCAGCACCGTGACGGTAAAATCCCGGCAGGGCCAATCATGCGGTTCTGGCCCGTTCGCGTAGCGCGCAAGCGATGTTTCGATCGCATAACTGCGCTCATAAACTCTCCCGCTCGCACCGATTTCCCAGAAATTGCTATCAGTCATCCGCGCGAGATCGGCCCGCGACGTGCCGAATTCCCGCCTGTGGAAGATCGGCTCACGGGCAGCAAGTTCTCTAAGAATATGGTCCAGATCCAGATCGCTCATGCCGCCAGAATGCATAAATGGCCCGGGTGCCGCAATGCGAAAAGCCGGTTTGACAAGCGCCCGCCCTGCAAGTACGAAGCTTGCCATGAGTTCCAACAGCGCGCCCCTCTCCCGTCTTGACCGCACCTGCCTGCAGGTTGCCGTTCTGCGCGCTTTTGGCGGACGAGGTCTCCGCGTCCAGTCGTGACGTCCGGATGCCCCAGGTGTCCGGCGAACTGCTGGACGTAAAGCCCCTCCGCAAAGCAATTCCAGCAAAAGTGCTCAGCGGTTTTGCGTCCAGAATTGCGACAAGCAAATAGGCAGAACTTTTCCGTTCTTCGAAGAAAACGGAAAAGTTCTCAGGGCTGCCAGGGAGACAGGCACCGTGCTCAATCTTTTCAATGTCAATTCGCTCGTCCACTGGGAGGAGCGTGAAATCAACATGCGCGACCATATGGTCCGCTTCTTCTCCGAGGAAGTGCGAACCTTCCTCCGCTCAGCAAATCCGGCCTGGGATATCAGACGGGTCGAGGCGCCGGCGCTGACGCCGCGCGCCCTCATCTCGGATGCCTATAGCAATGCCGATATCTGGGTGCAGGAACAGCTTTCCGAAACCGATCCACCGCTCGTACTGCGGCCGGAAACGACGCCCTCCAGCTACGGCTACATGCAGCACATTCTCGGCAATCATTCCAGAACGCGCCTGCCTCTCTGCGTCTGGCAGGCCGGTCGATCCTACCGGCGCGAGCAGGAGCAGCCGACCAAGCACATGCGCCTGAAGGAATTCTGGCAGCTGGAATTCCAGTGCGCCTACACGGCCGACAGCGGCAACGATTACCACGCCGCTTCGCTGGAGCCCGTGCGCCGCATGATTGCCTCGCTCATTCCGCTGCCAACCCGCATCGTGCCCTCTGACCGCTTGCCTGCCTACGCGCAGACGACAGTCGATGTGGAAGTGGATAACGGCGACAAGTGGATGGAAGTCTGCTCGATCTCCCGCCGCACGGATTTTCCCGAACGCTACAGGACGCAGCCGAAAAAGGGTCCGGCCGTCGAGCACGACGTTCTCGTCCTCGAAATCGCCATCGGCCTTGATCGCTGCGTCTATAACTGGAACTTGGCAACGAGCCTATGAGAGAATGCGGGTCGGGTTCATTAGGGGACCCGGCCCACATTTTAAATATAGTTTTATTTATATGTATTTCCGCGCCCTGGACGACGGCTTCAGCTGTCAATCCATGTCGCCAGGCAGAGACTGTCCCTGAAGCTCGCGGAAGATCGAACACCATTGCGGATGCCCCATATCGTGAAGGGCCTCGGCCTCCCCAGGCGTGACCCATTGCATCGCCGTATGTTCATCACCAAGCAATATCGGATCTGTGCCCTACCATTCGCTCACCAGAAAGAGATGGTAGGTGGTACCGTGTTCGACATGCTTGGCGACCTTTCGAAACCGCAATGGGGTCAGGCCGATCTCCTCTTTCGCCTCACGCACCATTGCCGCCTCGGGGCTTTCGCCGATTTCAACATGGCCGCCGACCAGATCCCAGCAATCCGGAAAGCGCTCTTTGTGCCCGGCACGCCGGACAAGCAGAACCCGGCCTTCCCGCCAGAAGATGGCGCATGCAATATCAGTCAAAAACATTTCCCTTCGATGCGTCCGCAATCTGTCTCGACAACAGGTGAAAGTCACGTCCCCTTGCCTTGCCGAAGCTTGTCATCGTCGGCCACTGTGCGAATCCGCGCAGGCGCCACGCGATGGAGAAACAGTCCTTGGAAATTCCCGAACAGTTTCATGTATCCGAAACATCAGGCTGGCTGGTGAACCATCGCATCAATTCCGCCCTGCCCGGCTATCTCATGGTCAGCTCGCGAAGCTTCACCAACGACCTGTCGGAACTCTCGCCCGAAGCCCTCGCCGAACTCGGCCCGCTAATCGCAAGGGCGCAGACGGCTCTCGGCACGGTGCTCGGCGCAAAACGCGTCTACATTGGTCGCTATGGCCACGCGCCGGGCTACCCCATCCATTTCCATATCATCCCGATCTATCAATGGGTGGAAGACCTCTTCTGGCAGGACGAGCGCTATCGCCTGCTCCAGACCTTCGCCGAAGGCCCCGGCGAAACCCCGACCGATGGTGCCGAGCTGACCTTCTTCGTCTGGCGGGAATTCTGCGAGCGGGCCGAGCCGCCACCGATAAAGGGGCCATCCATTACCGAAACCATCGAAATGCTGAGAAAGATATTGCGCATATGATATTTGCAGACGAGGCATTCACGATATCGGCCGATCATATCCATTGCCGCCTTGCCGGAAGCTTCCACCTCTCCGATCCGGTCGAGGCGCTGCGAAAGGCGGGCTGGGATCGCTTCCTCGCCAGACACCCCGCCGCCTTCGACGGACAGCTTCTGCGCATGGCAGAGCATCGCATCGAAGACAACAGGCTGACCATCACGGCGCAGAGCACTTGCTTTTCCGCCTATGTGGCGACCCGCCATGCCGGTTTTGCCGAGGAGCACCCGCAGGCCGAGCGCGCTGACCCGCTCGGGCTTACCGTCGTTCTTGTCACCGCAGACCAGCAGGTGATCGTCACCAGGCGAAGCCTCACTGCGGAGCAAAATCCCGGCGCTCTCTATCTGATCGGCGGCTACGCGGAGCCAGCGAAAGGTGAAGAGATCGATCTTTTCGACGAGGCGGCCCGTGAGCTTGCCGAGGAGGTTGCCGTTACCGATATCGCGCGCTCCTCAGCCTTCGCCATCGGTCTCGCCTACGATCCGGTCTACTGCCATCCGGAGCTTTTCCTGATGGCATCAAGCCGCTCCACCGCCGCCGAAATCCTCGACGGCGCCCGCCATGCGCCCGACCGCAACGAGGCAGCCGAACTCTTCGCGTCACCGCTAAGTGATATCCTGAACAACGGAGATTTCATGCCCGGCTCTGCCAGAACGTGGAGCCTCCTCAAGGCCCAGGCTTTCCTGCAGCAGCATTTCCGCGCGCGCAATGCCCTGTAACATCGGGGAGCGGTCGCCTACGTGACATAGGCGCCCGCCCCCGATCGCATCACGGTTTCGGCAGCAACAGCACGTGCTTCTTCCGACCGACCGACAAGCGGATGACGCCACCCTCCATATCCGCATAACCGAGCCGCATGGTTTCATCGCTGACGCTGCGGCTATTGACCCGAACCCCGCCACCAAGGATCAGCCGGCGCGCCTCGCTTTTCGACTTAACAAGCCCGGCGGTCACAAGCGCGTCCGGCAGTGGCAGGCCTTCACGAAGCCCTTCGCCGGTCACCATGACAGTAGGCAGCCCCGCGGCAGCTTCGCCGTCTTCGAACATGCGGCGAGACGTTTCGGAGGCCTCTGCCGCGGCATCTACGCCATGGCAGAGCCGTGTCACTTCATCCGCCAGCACCTTCTTCGCCACGTTGATTTCGGAGCCGCTCAGCATTTCCAGCCGGGCGATCTCGTCAAGCGGCAAGTCGGTGAAGAGCCGCATGAAGCGGCCGACATCAGCATCCTCGGTATTGCGCCAGAATTGCCAGAACTCATAAGGCGAAAGCCGGTCGGCATTCAGCCACACCGCGCCCGCAGCACTCTTGCCCATTTTCGCGCCCGAGGCGGTCGTCAAGAGCGGCGCCGTCAATCCGAACAGCGTTCGTCCGCCGGCGCGCCGGCCGAATTCCACGCCACTGAGGATATTGCCCCATTGGTCCGAACCGCCGAGCTGCAGCAGGCAGCCATGCGTTTCGGCAAGCACGTGAAAGTCATATCCCTGCATGACCATGTAGTTGAATTCGAGCAGCGAGAGCGACTGCTCCCGCTCCAGCCGCTGGCGCACGCTTTCGGATGTCAGCATGCGGTTGACGGAAAAATGCGGGCCGACATCGCGCAGGAAATCCAGGTATTTCAGATTGCCCAGCCAATCGGCATTGTTGACCATGAGCGCATCGGTCGGCCCGTCGCCGAAGGTGAGGAACCGTTCGAAGATGCGTCGGATGCCAGCGAGATTGCCGGCGATCTGCTCTTCGCTGAGCAAGGGGCGCGACGTATCGCGAAAGCTAGGATCGCCGAGCCGGGTCGTCGCGCCGCCCATCAGTGCGATCGGCCTGTTACCGGTCTTCTGAAACCAGCGCAGCATCATGATGGGGATGAGATGGCCGACATGCAGGCTGTCGGCCGTCAGATCGAAGCCGTTATAGGCCGTACCGCTCCCGGCACCGAGCCAGCTATCGAGCGCTTCGAGGTCGGTGCATTGCTGGATGAATCCGCGCTCCGAGAGAACACGCAGGAACTCCGACCGGGGTCTGGTGGATGGTTGGAAATTGAGGGTCACAAGGGTCTCCATGAGGGCCAATCAGGCCGGAGACCTTTTGCTGAACACGCGCCGCCGACCGTGCGGCGTTTCGGGTGTCGTAGATGACCGTCGCCGCTCTATGGGAGCAGCGCGTAATACAGGCCGGAAAGGGTCGGGTCACAGGCCCTGTATGCAGGCTGCATGACCCGTGTACCGACCCTTTCCGGCCTGT
>UCCS01000034.1 GCA_900470965.1 Hyphomicrobiales bacterium | reverse complement strand
GCCGATTCGGGCCATCTTGCGCCAGTCGGGCATCAGGCCGACGCCGGCAATGGTCGGCGTCGGCAGGATCGCGACGCCGTTGGTTTCGTTATAGAGCGAGACGTTGCCGGAGACGATCGGGAAGTCCAGTGCGCGGCAGGCTTCGCCGATGCCCTTAACGGCCTCGACGAACTGGCCCATGATCTCGGGCTTTTCCGGATTGCCGAAATTGAGGTTATCGGTCGCAGCCAGCGGCTCGGCGCCGGTCGCGGTGATGTTGCGCCAGCATTCGGCAACCGCCTGCTTGCCGCCCTCGAAGGGATTGGCCTCGACATAACGCGGGGTGACGTCGGAGGAGAAGGCCAGCGCCTTCAGCGGATGGCCTTCGACGCGCACGACACCGGCGTCGCCGCCCGGAAGCTGCAGGGAGTTGCCCTGGATCAGCGTGTCATATTGTTCGTAGACCCAGCGGCGGCTGGACTGATTGGCGGAGCCGACGAGCTTCAGCAGCGCTTCGTTGTAATCTTCCGGCGCTGCAACGAGGTTGGCGGGCAGGGGCGCACGCTTGCCGGATTCGCGCCAGGGGCGGTCGTATTCCGGAGCCTGGTCGCCGAGATCCTTGATCGGCAGGTTGGCGACTTCCTCACCCTGATGCATGACGCGGAAGCGAAGATCGTCCGTGGTCTTGCCGACGATCGCGAAATCGAGGCCCCACTTGACGAAGATCGCCTTGGCTTCCTCTTCCTTTTCCGGCTGCAGCACCATGAGCATGCGCTCCTGGCTTTCCGACAGCATCATCTCGTAGGCGGTCATACGCTCTTCGCGCACCGGCACCTTGTCGAGTTCGAGCAGGATGCCGAGGTCGCCCTTGGCGCCCATTTCGACGGCCGAGCAGGTGAGGCCGGCTGCACCCATATCCTGGATGGCGATGACGGCGCCGGTCTTCATCAGTTCGAGGCAGGCTTCGAGCAGGCACTTTTCGGTGAAGGGGTCGCCGACCTGAACGGTCGGACGCTTCTCTTCGATCGATTCATCGAATTCTGCCGATGCCATGGTTGCACCGCCGACGCCGTCACGGCCGGTCTTGGCGCCGAGATAAACGACCGGCAGGCCGACACCCTTGGCTTCCGAGAGGAAGATGGCGTTCGACTTGGCAAGGCCGGCTGCAAAGGCATTGACGAGGATGTTGCCGTTGTAGCGGGCATCGAACTCCACTTCGCCGCCGACCGTCGGCACGCCGAAGGAATTGCCGTAGCCGCCCACACCTGCCACGACGCCGGCAACGAGATGGCGTGTCTTCGGATGATCCGGCTCGCCGAAACGCAGCGCGTTCATTGCAGCGATCGGACGCGCGCCCATGGTGAAGACATCGCGCAGGATGCCACCGACACCGGTCGCCGCTCCCTGATAGGGCTCGATATAGGAGGGGTGGTTGTGGCTCTCCATCTTGAAGACGACGCAGTCGCCGTCATCGATATCGACCACACCGGCATTTTCGCCAGGTCCCTGGATGACGCGCGGTCCCTTGGTCGGCAAGGTGCGCAGCCACTTCTTGGAGGATTTGTAGGAGCAGTGCTCGTTCCACATGGCCGAAAAGATGCCGAGCTCCGTGAAGCTCGGTTCGCGGCCGATCAGATCCAGAATGCGCTGGTATTCATCCGGCTTGAGGCCGTGTGAGGCGATGAGTTCCGGCGTGATCTTGATAGTGTTTGGGATGGTCATGAGCTCTCGAAAGTCCCTGCCTTAGAGCAATCCAGCAAAAGTGCGCAGCGGTTTTGCGTCCGGAATTGCGTGAAACAAAGAGATAGAGCATGACCGAGATTCGAAGAACAACGGACATGCCCTAGCGCGTTTGCCGTGTCTTTAGCTTAAGTAGGAATTGCGCGCGATAGGAAAATGCCTGCCGTCAACAGAGGGCAGGCATCAAAAGCTTCACAATGCTGTCTTTAACGGGCGAGGCTCGTCAGAATTTGTAGCCGACCATCAGTCCGGCGCGGGTCATGCCGTCGTTCGGGCCGTCGCAGAGATTGGCATTCGAGGAATGAGCGAGTTGCGCCATGACATTCCAGTTGCTGTTGAAGCGATAGCCGGCGCCGAGATATTCGTGGAACAGCACACGACAGCCGAGGTCGGGGTGGTCGTCGTCATCGCGAAGCTCGCCAGTGTGGATGACGCCGCCGAAGCCGGCTTCAGCGAAGATCTTGTCGCTGAGGTCGACCGTCCAGGTGAAACCGGCGAAGAACTGCGTGGCTTCACCCGCCGTGCCGATCGAGGTGCCGACATGGACGCGCGGATGCATGAGCTGCTGCTTCCAGCCGGTTGCCTGCTCAAAACCGAAGGGATCGAAAAGGGCCGTTATTTCGGGGAAAACGCCATCTTCATGGGAATGTCCGCCCTGTACGGAAGCGGAAGCGCCAAAGCGCAATTCGTCGAAAATCTTGTCTCCGGCTTGCGCCGCTGATGACATTCCCAAGCTGCTGGCGATTACTGCGACCGACGCGATACTCGACAGGCTTAAACGGAAATCGGATTTCATCTGCTGTCCCTTGATTCTCGCCCGACCAGCGGAATGGGAAAGAGGTAACATGCAGGTATCGACGGTAAAGCGCTCGTGTCCGGATCGTGGCTTTTTCCACAATCCTGACACCAATTTGCAACAGTTCAGATCTCTCCATCATAGGCGGAGCCGCCATTTTCCAATAGGCGTTTCAATATCATAAGACCCGACACAAGCTCGTTTCTATCCTTCGGCGAGGAGAAGCCGATGCGCACGCGGTGATAGACCTTCTCGCCACGCGCGGCCTTGAACTCGTCCTCGTCATCGACAAGCACGCCATCGCGGAAGGCGGCATTCTTGAAGGTGCCGGACAGCCAGGGTTCCGGCAGTTTCAGCCACAGGAAGGGCGCATGCGGGTGGGATTCGAAATCGAATCCCCGCATGACCTCACGGGCGAGGCCCACGCGGGCCGATAGCTCCACGACACTTGCATTGCGGATCTCGTGCGCCTTACCGCTCTGGACGAGCCGTGCGCAGGTTTCGGCCAGAATGAAGGGCAGGCCGCCCGTGACCATCTTGTGCGTGACCTTGATGCGCTGGGCGAAATGTGGCGGGCAGGCGACCCAGCCGCCACGCACGCCGGCAGCAACCGATTTCGACAGGCCGTTGACCAGGAAGGTGCGATCGGGCGCGATTGCGGCAAGCAGCGGCGTAGCGTCATTCGCCATGCCGCCATAGAGATCGTCCTCGATGATCCACACGCCATGCCGTCTGGCGATATCCGCAATGGCGACGCGCCGCTCATAGGGCATGATGGCAAGGGTCGGATTGTGGACCGTCGGCATCAGGAAGATCAGCTTCGGATGCTGCTGCTGGCAGAGCCGCTCGAAATCCTCGGGAATGACGCCGTTCTCATCCGACTCGACCGTCAGCGTGCGCCGCCCGAGCAAGCGGACGCTGCGGCTGACCTGCGTATAGGTGAGGTTTTCGAAAACGATCTTGTCACCGGGTGCAGATACGGCGGCGATGACGGCAATTGCCGCCGCATGCGCGCCGAGCGTCGGAACGACATTTTCGACCTCCGGCGACCAGTCGTTGCGCGCCAGCCAGAGACGACCTGCCTCGAACCAGTTCCGCGGGAAGCTGCGTGAATAGGAGGAGATTTCCGCCAGATGCTGCTCGCCGATCTCGGCCATGATGCCGGCGATCACCTTGCCCTGACCAAGATCGGGGGCGGCGGTCGTGTCGAAGCGGAGCTTGTTTGCCGGGGCGTCTGCAATGCGGGTGCCGCTCAGCGAAAGGGTAAGGGGATCCGTCTGTTCGCTCGGGGGCGTATCGGCACGATCGAGTACATAGGTGCCGCGGCCGACTTCACCGGCGACGAGGCCACGCTCATGAACCAGCGCATAGGCTCGGCCGATTGTTCCGATTGTCACCCCGATGTCATAAGCGAGATTTCGCTGCGGCGGCAGCTTGGCTCCCGCCGGCAAAGCGCCGGAAGCAATGGCGGATTCGATATTGTCCGCAAGCCGCATATAGACTGGGCCGGAGCCCTGCGAGAGATCTGGGAGCCAATTTGTCATGGTGACAATGAATAGATTGTCACCCTCTTGCTGTCAATACTATGTGACAATCACTGGAGCGGAAACAACAGGAGCCAAGGATGTCCGTTGTACCTCAAATGAAGAACCAGATTGTATCGATTGTCTCTATCGATAGCCTACACGAAATTGTCCTCCCGAGGCAGGCGCCGGCAACGACTCGGCTCGGCCGCCTGTGGGCAGTCTTCGTTCTGTGGCAACAGAAGCGGGAGGGGCGCCTGGCGTTGCGCGGACTGACAGCGGATCAACTCAAGGATATCGGCCTGTCGCGGTCCGATGCCGCACGCGAAGTCAGCAAATCGTTTTTCTGGGATTAAGCCAAAGCTTAGCTGCAGGCGCGATTGCCGCCCGACCAGCGGGTGACATCGGCGGCGATGCGGCCGGCGACCGGCTCGGACATCATGGGGCCGAACGCCTGCATCTTGGCCGGATTGCCTTCGGCCTGCACGACGAGCAGCGGCCGGCTTTCAGGGCTGCCCTTGTGCACGACGAGAATGCGCGGACGACCGGAGAAGGAATTGAGTTCCGGTGCGAGCTTGTAGGCCGCAAAAGCCGCATCGCCCGACTTGAACCAGCAACCATTGGCGCCGAGCGCCACACGCTCCATCGTCGACAACGCACTGCGGTCCGGTCCCTTTGCAGGCGTCGAGGACTGGCAGGCAGCAACGAGTGCGGCAAGGCCGGCAAAGGCAGCAGCGTTAGCGATGGCTGCGAAAAGGCGAGGGTGCATCTATCTTGCTCTTCGGCCAGAATTCAGGCGGCGATGACGTCGAGCGCCGAGGCGAAGAGGCCGCGGCCATCCGAACCGCCATGAGCGGCTTCGATGAGATTTTCCGGATGCGGCATCATGCCGAGCACATTGCCCTTGGCGTTCATAACGCCGGCAATGTCGTTGACCGAACCATTGGGATTGGTGCCTTCGGCATAGCGGAAAACGACCTGGCCGTTGCCTTCGATGGCAGCGAGCGTTTCCGTGTCGGCAAAATAGTTGCCGTCGTGATGGGCGACCGGGCAGCGGATGATCTGGCCTTTTTCATAGGCGCGGGAAAAATCCGTCTCCGCGTTGACGACTTCGAGCTTGATCTCGCGGCAGACGAATTTCAGGGAGGCGTTGCGCATCAGCGCGCCCGGCAGAAGGCCGGCCTCGACCAGAATCTGGAAACCGTTGCAGACGCCGAGCACCTTCACGCCTTTGTTCGCCTTCTCGATGATCGCCTGCATGACCGGCATGCGAGCAGCGATCGCTCCGCAGCGCAGGTAATCGCCATAGGAGAAGCCGCCGGGAATGACGATCAGGTCGACATCAGGGATTTCCGTTTCCGTCTGCCAGATCGTCACCGGCTGCTGGCCGGAGATCTTGGTGAGAGCGGCAATCATGTCGCGATCGCGGTTGAGGCCCGGAAGTTGAACGACGGCTGATTTCATAAGGTCCCCGCGTTTGGCGAAAGATATTGAACTGGAACGCTTTCGGCGAGCCATACTCCATTGTCTGAGACAAAGAAAGAATGACCCTCTGAAAACATGCGTGCTGCGTCTACACGCAGGATAATAGTGTCGCCCTTGCGGCGTGTTGCGACGATCTTGGCCGTATCGACATCCGCCGAGAGATGGACGTGGCGCCGTTCCATCTTCGTCAGGCCTTCGCGCTCGATCAGGGGCCAGTTCACGAGTGACGTACCGTGAAAAAGAATTGCAGGCGGCTGGACCGCCTTCAACGCAAGATCGATTTCGACGCTGTGGCCCTGGTTGGCGCGAATTCTGTTATCGACGAGTGCAAAGCGCTTCTTCGGGTTGTTCTCGATGATCCCGATAATATCGGCACGGGAGATGTCGTATTTCGACGTCACCGCCTTTTCGAATGCATCGAAGGATACCCAGCCCTCGGCATCAAGCGTCAGGCCTGCGGCTTCCGGCGCATGGCGCAAAACATAGCTCATGAATTTCGAGACTTCCGTCTCCAGCTTTGCTTCCATGACGCTTCATCCTGAAGGCCCGCCGCGTGGCGGGCCTATGATCGTCAGTCGATCGCGATCGCGTAGTTCTCGATGACCGTGTTTGCGAGGAGTTTCTCGCACATGGCCTTGAGGTCGGCTTCGGCCTTGGCCTTGTCGGTGCCTTCGAGCTCCAGGTCGAAGACCTTGCCCTGGCGGACATGACCGACGCCGCCGAAGCCGAGGGCGCCGAGCGCGCCTTCGATGGCTTTGCCCTGAGGATCGAGAACGCCGTTTTTCAGCGTGACAGTGACGCGAGCCTTGATCACTTGTTTTCCCTGCTTTTACTTGACCAGAACGGGGCCAGTGCCGCGCACGGGCTCGTTTTCATTGATGATACCGAGACGGCGCGCAACTTCGGAATAGGCTTCCAGCAGACCGCCCATATCGCGGCGGAAGAGGTCCTTGTCCATCTTCTTGTGGGTCTCGATATCCCAGAGGCGGCAGCTGTCCGGCGAGATTTCGTCAGCCAGGATGATGCGCATCATGTCGCCTTCGAAAAGGCGGCCGCATTCGATCTTGAAATCGACGAGCTGGATGCCGACGCCGAGGAAGAGGCCGGTCATGAAGTCGTTGACGCGAATGGCAAGCGCCATGATGTCGTCGAGCTCAGCCGGATTGGCCCAGCCGAAGGCTGTGATGTGCTCTTCGGAGACCATCGGATCTTCGAGCGCATCGGACTTGTAGTAGAATTCGATGATCGAGCGCGGCAGGACCACGCCTTCCTCGATGCCGAGGCGCTTGGCGAGCGAGCCGGCGGCGACGTTGCGCACGACGATTTCAAGCGGGATCATCTCCACTTCCTTGATCAGCTGCTCGCGCATGTTGAGCCGGCGGATGAAGTGGGTGGGAATACCAATCTTGTTCAGATGGCTGAAGATATATTCAGAAATACGGTTGTTGAGGACGCCTTTGCCATCAATGACTTCGTGTTTCTTCTTGTTGAAAGCAGTGGCATCGTCCTTGAAGAACTGGATCAGCGTGCCCGGTTCAGGCCCTTCATACAGAATCTTTGCCTTGCCCTCGTAGATACGGCGGCGACGGTTCATTGTGGTTATTCTCTAGCTGTTGGCGCTCTTGGGATAGCGCGCGTGGATCGATCTCGTGGCGTCCCCTTAAAGGAAAAGAGAGAGTTTCACAATCCGCCTATCACTCCTTCCCCGGTTTCCGGCCTTGGGCGGGAAAACCGCAATGAGAATCGAAATCTTGCCAAGGAAAGATTACCGCCTTTTTCTTTACGGTGGAATGAAGGCAAAATCTCGGAGGGGTTATACAGGTCTTTATCCGGAGGCTGTTTTGGAGATGGGCCGGCCCACGGAATGGCGGAGATCCTTCTGCAGTGCGCGAGCCTCACCCTCCGGTTGCCGCCAGCTTTCGCCACGGATGAAAGCCGGGAACTGTAGGCCGGACATCGGCCGGGCGAGCGCATAGCCCTGCAGCATGTCGCAGCCGAGCTCCTGCAGGATGCGGACGTGATCGGCGGTCTCGACACCTTCTGCGGTGACGAGAATATTCAGCGAGCGGCCGATCTCGATGATGGAACGCACGAGCTTGCGCTGCTCGGCCGATTGCGGCAGGTGCCTGATCAGCTCGCGATCGATCTTCAGTGTTTTCGGGCTCAGCCGCAGCAAGCTGACGATCGAGGCATGACCGGTGCCGAAATCATCGACCTCAATGTCGATGCCGAGCTTCTTCAGCTTTTTGAGATTGGCGGTGACCGCCTCGTCGCAATCGTCAAGCGAGATCGATTCCAGCAGTTCGAATGAGACCGTGCCGGGCTCGATCTTCAGCGAGCGCAGCTTCTTGCCAAGCTGCGGATCGGAGAGTCTCCGGCCGGAGACATTGACGGAGATGCGGGGAATGGTGAAGCCTTCGCGGATCCAGGCCTTCCGGTCGGCGATCGCCTGTTCGAGGATCAGCGCATCGATGGTCGAGACGACGTCGAGATCCTCGGCAATGTCCAGGAAGCGATCCGGCGCCAGCAGTCCGTGTTCCGGATGCTGCCAGCGGGCCAGCGTCTCGATGCCGGCGATATCGAGCGTGCGGGCATCGAACTGCGGCTGATAGAAGGGCACGAATTCGTTGCGCTCCAGGCCGATCAGGATTTCATCGGCAAGGCGCTTGGCCGTCAGGATCGTACGGCGTGCAGCATTGGAGAAGAATTCGTGGCGGTTGCGGCCGGAGCCCTTGGCCCGGTAGAGCGCGATATCAGCATTGAGCAGGAGCTGCTTTTCGTCGAGCTTGGGGCCGCTATCGATGGCGATGCCGATGCTGGCGCCGAAGCGGCAATCATGCCCCTCGTATTTGATGGGTTTGCGCAGCTCGCGGATGATGCGCTCGGCGACGGTGGCAATCTTCTTCGAGGGAGTGTCGACGATGCAGAGAACGACGAATTCATCGCCGCCGATGCGCGCGACGAAATCGGTGCCGCGAATGGAATCGCGCAGCACCCGGGCAGCATGTTTGAGCATATAATCGCCGGCGCGGTGGCCGAGCGTATCGTTGATCTGCTTGAAGCGGTCGAGATCGATATGAAGGATGGCAAGCGCCAGACCTTCCTCGCGACAATGGGCGGAGAGTTCCTCCAGCATCTTGTCGAGATAGCGACGGTTCGGCAGGCCGGTCAGATAATCATGGAACGCCAGATGCTCGATGCTTTCCTTGGCGGCTTCGAGTTCGCGGTTGCGTGCTTCTGCAAGATCCTTGGCGCGCCGCAACTCGTTGCGCAGCGCCACTTCCTCCGTCACGTCCCAATTGGCGCCGATCAGCTTGCGGCAGCCATTGCCGTCGACGAAGAAGGCCGAGCGGGCACGGATGATGCGCTCGGCGCCATCGCCTCTGATGATACGAAATTCCTGATGAAAGCCGGTCTCGTTGTTGACGTTGCTTTCGACGGTTTCGTTGACGCGATCGCGATCATCAGGATGAACAGTGCTGAGCCAGGCATTGGCTGCCGAGAAACGATCGGCATCCTTCAGTCCGTAGATGGCAATAAGGCGGTCGTCCCATTCGACGGTCCCGTGATCGATATCGGCTTCGAAAACGCCGATATCGCTGATCTGCAAAGCGAGGTCGAGGCGGCGGGAGAGCTGCGCGAGCATCTCCTCGGTTTCCTTGCGCGCGGTAATGTCCGTGTCCGTGCCGACGACGCGCTGAGCAGCGCCGTTCTCATCCCACTCGACGGGTGCGCCGCGGCATTCGATCCAGACCCAGTGGCCGTCCTTGTGGCGCTCTCGATACTGGAAGACATGATAGTCGGGGTCGCCAGCATTCTGGCGCTCGATGGCGTTGACGACGAAATCGCGATCATCGGGATGAACGAGCTGCAGCCAGGCCTCGTAGTCGCCGTCGGCCTCCTCATCCGGCGCCATGCCGCGTATGCTCTTCCAGGTCTGCGAGTAATATTTCTTGTCGAGGCGGTAATTGTGGTCCCAGACACCGAGCCCGGAGCCAACGAGCGCATAATTCCATCGGCTTTCGCGCTCCGCAATGTCGGAATCGTCGGTGTAGCTTGCGAACCCATCGGCCGCCGGCTCGTCGCAACTGACATTGGCGGCTTTTGGCGGGTGGGTTTGCTTCACGGGCGCTCTCGCTTTTCTGGCGTCAGCGCAGTCTGCGGTCTTTCCATTAAGAAATGCTTAGAAAGCGATCGCTTAATTCACTGGAAATGCCGGATTTTTTGGCTTTCTCAGCCGGGCAAGCGGCTGAGAAACTGGGCAAAGACCATCGTGCCTTCCGGCCAGGGGCCGTGGCCGGATTCCGAGTTAATGTGACCGGACTCGCCCGCATCCACAAGGAAAGAACCCCAGCTGTTGGCGATGTCATCAGCATGCTCATAGGTGCCGAAGGGATCGTTGCGGCTGGCGACCGTAATCGAGGGGAAAGGTAACGGATCGCGCGGGTAGGGGCCGAAGGTCATGAGATGCTTCGGGCGGATATCCGGATTGGCAACATCGGGCGGCGCGACGAAGAAGGCGCCGGCCACGCGCTTTTGAAACAGCGGAATTGCGTGGATCACCGATGGCACCCCGAGGGAATGAGCGATGAGCACCACGGGGCGTGTTGAGGCATTCACCGCTTCGGCGATGCGCGCGGTCCAGTCCTCGCGCACGGGCTTGGACCATTCCGCCTGCTCGACTCGGCGCGCGGTGCTGAGTTTTGCTTCCCAGCGGCTCTGCCAATGGTCGGGGCCGGAATTGGTATAGCCGGGAATGATGAGGATATCTGCGTCTGAAGCTTTCATGGTGCCGCCGATGTGAGAAAGCTTAACCGCGATGTCAAGGGAAAGAGCGACTTAGCTCAAAAAATTTGCTAACGTGGCTTTATGCCGGTTGCGTTCTCGTGTCGGCCCCTTGTTGCCGACACATTCGCCTCCGGTTCATCTTGGCTGAGGAGGAGAAAGCCATGACGACATTTCATGTCATGACGGGTGCTGGCGAGAGCTTCGCACGGCCCGTGGTCAACAGGATCAGCGTAGCCGACGTCTTCGACGCGCTCAGGCTGGGTTTCGAGGATTTCCGCGAGAAGCCTTCGCATTACGTTTTCCTGTGTCTCATGTATCCGATCGCCGGTATCTTCCTGACGATGTTGAGCTCGGGCGCCAATCTCGCACCGATGATCTTTCCGCTGATGTCGGGCTTTGTGCTGATCGGCCCGATAGCCGCGATCGGCCTCTACGAAATCAGCCGCCGGCGCGAGGCCGGACTCGATTCCTCTTGGAAACATGCACTCGATGTCCGCCATTCGCCGGCTTTGCCGTCGATCATCGCCGTCGGCCTCCTGCTGTTCGGGATATTCACCGTCTGGCTGGTCACGGCGCAAACCATCTATACAGGCGTTCTTGGCGAGGTCTTCCCGCGCTCCATGTCGCTCTTCCTGCAGCAAGTGTTCGGTACGCCGGAAGGCATGCAGCTCATCCTGTGGGGTAATCTAGTCGGCCTCGGCTTTGCGTTCGTCGTACTGGCGATCACCGTCGTGACCTTCCCGATGCTGCTCGACAGGGACTGCGGGGCGGTGGCCGCGATGGTCGCCTCGATCCGGGCAACCTTCGTCAATCCGATACCGGTATTGCTCTGGGGCCTGATCGTTGCCGCGTCGCTCGTCATCGGCACAATCCCGCTCTTTGTCGGCCTCGCACTCGTCATCCCAATCCTCGGCCATGCGACCTGGCATCTTTACCGGAAGCTGATCGCCCGCGAAGCCATGTAACGGCAACATCCCGGGGTGTCGCGAATTTGCGCGATGCCCCGGAATTTCAACAGAGCCCGGAACCTCGGAACCTTGCTTGGAGTTTGTCTTGTGCCGACTTCGAAGGAGGATTTCAAGGTGACCATACGCCATGTGTTTGCCCACTTCGCAACCAAGATATCGGAGTGGGCGGGCAAGCCGGTGACCTTCATTCTGGCGCTTATCGCCGTCATTATCTGGGCTGCTCTCGGCCCCGTCTTCGACTACTCGGAAACCTGGCAGCTGGTGATCAACACCGGTACGACGATCATCACCTTCCTGATGGTCTTCGTGCTGCAGAATGCGCAGACACGCGATACGCGGGCCATCCAGGCAAAGCTCAACGAAATCATCCTGACGAGCCATGCCGAGAACCGCTTCATCGGCATCGAAAATCTCGACGAAGAAGACCTCAAGCACCTCGACTTGCTGGTGGCCAAGGCGGCTAAGGGCCGGGGTGAGACAGAGGTTTGTGAGATATCGGATGAGCCGGGCGATACATCGATCGGCAAGCCGGAGAAAAAGAAGCGCGCTGCGCCGGCGACTACGTCCCGGAAGCGAAAATGAAAACGGCGCCTCACGGGCGCCGTCTCATGACCTGTCTTGTGCCGATCAAGCTTCGCCGAAGACGCGGCGGAAGATCGTGTCGACATGCTTGGTGTGATAACCGAGATCGAATTTCTCGCGGAGATCCGCCTCGGAGAGTGCAGCGCGCACCTCGGCATCGGCCAGCAGTTCTTCGAGGAAATCCTTGCCCTGTTCCCAGACCTTCATGGCGTTGCGCTGCACGAGGCGATAGGCATCCTCGCGGGAGGTGCCGGCCTGCGTCAGCGCCAGGAGAACGCGCTGCGAATGGACTAGGCCGCGGAACTTGTCGAGGTTCTTCATCATGTTCTCGGGATAGACCACGAGCTTTTCGATGACGCCGGCGAGACGGTTCAGCGCGAAATCGAGGGTAACAGTGGTATCCGGGCCGATGGCGCGCTCGACGCTCGAATGGCTGATGTCGCGCTCATGCCAGAGCGCCACGTTTTCCATCGCGGGTACGACCGACATGCGCACGAGACGCGCAAGGCCGGTCAGGTTTTCAGTCAAGACCGGGTTGCGCTTGTGCGGCATGGCCGAAGAGCCCTTCTGGCCCGGCGAGAAGAATTCTTCCGCCTCCAGCACTTCGGTGCGCTGCATGTGGCGTATTTCGATCGCGACGTTTTCGATCGACGAGCCGATGACACCGAGGGTGGCGAAGAACATGGCATGGCGGTCACGCGGGATGACCTGCGTGGAAACGGGTTCCGGAACGAGGCCGAGTGCTGCGCAGACATGCTCTTCGACAACAGGGTCGATATTGGCGAAAGTGCCGACAGCGCCGGAGATGGCCCCCGTCGCGATTTCGGCGCGGGCGGCAACGAGGCGGGCGCGGTTGCGGCTCATCTCGGCGTAGAAGCGGGCGAAGGTCAGGCCCATTGTCGTCGGCTCGGCATGGATGCCGTGGCTGCGGCCGATGCGGATCGTGTCCTTGTGTTCGAAGGCGCGCGTCTTCAGCGCTGTCAGAACACGGTCCATGTCGGCGAGCAGGATATCGGCAGCGCGCACGAGCTGGATGTTGAACGTGGTGTCGAGCACGTCGGAGGAAGTCATGCCCTGATGGACGAAGCGGGCGTCCGGGCCGACGATTTCCGCAAGATGCGTCAGGAAGGCGATGACGTCATGTTTGGTGACGGCCTCGATCTCATCGATGCGGGCAACGTCGAAAGTCGCCTTGCCGCCCTTTTCCCAGATGGTGGCGGCTGCCGACTTCGGGATCACGCCGAGGTCTGCCAGCGCGTCGCAGGCATGGGCCTCGATCTCGAACCAGATGCGGAACTTGGTTTCGGGAGACCAGATGGCGACCATATCGGGCCGGGAATAACGAGGGATCATGGGCGAGCGCCTTCATTTCGTGACAGTAGCTGCGGCCCCTGTAGCAAAGACGGCCGGCAATCTCAACGCATGCGTTTGGCAAGAGCCAGGCTGGTGGCAAAAAGACAGACCAGTCCGAGGGGCAAAAACAGCCCCAGGCCAAGGACAAGGAACTGATAAACGGCGCTGGCGCCGGTAAAGACAAACTGGAACATCCAGATGACCGAGCCGAACGGCGAATGCCAGCGGGAATAGAAAATCCGGTAGTCCATGGCGAAGAGGAAGGCCGTCATCAGGACCGTGCCCATCGTCAGCACCAGGAAGAATGCGGCAAAACGCGCCTCCGCCTGATGGCCGAGCGCAAGATAACGCCCGGCAAGCAAGTTAAAGGGCCAGGAGAGCAGCCCGCCGCCGAAATAGAGGATGGAGAGATCGAGCACGTGGCTCGTCTCCATACCATTGCGCAGATAGAGACCCGCCATGGCGGAGATCAGCATCTGGACGCCCCAGAGCGGGGCGCCGATGAAAAGTTCTAATAAGGACGGCCATGCCGCCCGCAGACGGTTCATTCTCAGGGGTGAACCGGAACGGCGATCCAGCGGCCGTTGCGGCCGTCAGGAGAGGCGCTCAGCGCCAGGATGAGGGCGATATGGACAGGCTTGCCCGATTCCGGCTGATAGACGAGGGCGCCGCCTATGCGATATTCCACGGTACAGCCGCGATCTGCCGGAAGCGACTTGTCCTCATGCACCAGCTGGCGGTTCGGCGCACCGTCCTTCTCGATGAGCTGCAGGGTGAAGCCGATGACGCGATTGACGTCCTTGCAGCTTTCCGGCTTGGCGACTTCGGCGTCGCCGAGCAGCAGCGAATAGGCGCCCCGCGGCGGACCGTCACTTGCGATTGTCGTGTAACGGATCGTCTTCATCGGCGAGCCGAGTTCGGTCGGCGGGTTGAAGGCGGCGATCAGGCCGGGATTGGTCAGAAGGTTGTACTTGTCCATCTGCTGGCGGGCTGCCGTCAGATTCTGGCGGCGTGCCTTGGACAGATCGGCATCCTTGTCGGTCAATTCCAAATGAAAGGGCGTGCCCTCGAGATCAGCACCCGTTTCGGTATTGATGAAATAGGTCTCCGAATAGGGGATCTTGCCATCCTTCATGCCGAATTCCTGGAAGGCAAAGACCTTGCCGTCGGCGGAGAAGCCGACAGGCTGCATATTGGCGATATCGCCAGCAGAGGCCGTGGCCGCCATGCCGGTCAGCAAGACGGCGAAAAACCCGCCCATGAACATGCGCTTCGTCATCAGCGAGCTCCCTCAGCCGCGTTGCGAAGGGCGGTAATGGCCTGGCGATAGGTCTCGACCGAGCCGCCCTTGAAAATTGCCGATCCGGCGACGAGCACATTGCCGCCGGCCTTTGCCACGGCAGGCGCGGTATCGACCGTCACACCGCCGTCCACCTCAAGCTCGATCGGGCGATCACCGATGAGTGACTTCGCCGCTGCGATCTTGTCTGCCATTGCCGGAATGAATTTCTGGCCGCCGAAACCGGGGTTGACGGACATAATGAGAATGAGGTCGACATCGTCAAGCACGTTCTCGACCACCGAAAGCGGCGTTGCCGGATTGAGGGTGACGCCGACCTTCTTGCCGAGATGGCGGATCGTCTGCAGCGAGCGGTGCAGGTGCGGTCCGGCCTCTGCATGCACGGTTATGCGATCACAGCCGGCCTTTGCGAAAGCCTCCAGATAGGGATCGGCCGGCGAGATCATCAGATGGCAATCGAAGGTCGCATCCGTATAGGAGCGCAACGACTTGATGACATCGGGGCCGAAGGAGATGTTCGGCACGAAATGGCCGTCCATGACGTCGAGATGGATCCAGTCGGCGCCGGCCGCAGTGACGTTGCGTACTTCCTCGCCGAGTTTTGCAAAATCTGCCGCCAGGATCGATGGGGCGATGCGGATGGGCAGTGTCGTCATGATCTCGGTCTCCTCTCAACCGGAAGCGGCGAGCGCCTCACGGCAAATTTCAATAGGTCAATCTGTCCCACCGGCCGGCGGGACGAAAGTGTCGCCGCGCCATTCGAGAAGACGATAGGGATTTTGCGACAGTTCGTGGGCTGGCGTGAAGATGACCGGGCCGATCGGCGTATTGAACTGCGTTGCGATCAGTTTTTCGGCCACCGGCTTGCCTTCGGCCACCGCTGCCTGCACGGCCTGATCGGCAATCAGCGCGGCTGCGGCTGCCGGCAGAACATAACCTTCCGGTTCGGTTCCGGCTGCGCGCAAGGCCTCGACGGTCGCAGCCGCATCCGGCAGAAGCGCATATTCGGGAATGGCAACGGCGCGTACGCCATCAGCCAGCGCCAGCGGCTGGTTTGCAGCGCGCATCGCGTCGCCGCTCAGAATGTCGAGCGGGATATTTTCAGCCTTGGCGTCACGGGCGATGATGGCGACATCGTTCCTGTCACCGCCGATGAAGACCTTGGTGGCGCCGGCCCGCTTCAGGCGGCGCACGAGGCCGATCTGTTGTTCCTGTCCCGGCCGGTAGGTGTCGGTGAAAACAGGCTTCAGGCCATTTTCTTCCAGTGCGTTGCGCACGGCTTCCGTCAGTTCGCGGCCATGGATGGTGCCGTCCTCGATGAGGGCGATCGGAGACGCCGTCCATTGCTGCAGGATGATCTGGATGACCCTGGCGGCTTCATCACTATCCTGCGGACCGAGGCGGAAGAGGGGCCAGCCGTTCTTCAGCGAATCCTCCATCAGGATGCGCGAACGTACCGACACGGTGATGACGGGAATATTGGCGTCCTTCAGCTTCGGCAGGGCGCCTTCCAGCGTCTCGCTGCAGAGGAAGCCGATGGCGATCTGGACTTTTGCAGCGATCAGCGCATCGGCGATCGCCTGGCCGCTATTGTCCTGGCAGGTCTCATTGACAGGAACGACCGTATTGCCCGCCCGCTGGATCTCAAAATTCGCGCCGGCGGAAATCTGTGCGCCGAGCGAGGCGAAAGTGCCCTCTTGCGGCGCCACGACGCCGATCGTCACGCCGGCCGCGCGGCCTTCGGCCGTCAACGCCATGAGCGACAGAAGGGCGGCTATGACACGCAGGGTCATCATGAAAGGTGCAGGTCTCTCGTCTTGTCCATGCCCTTTTATCCGCACGGCGGCAATCGTCAAAGAAAAACAAGCGTGTTCTGCAGCTTTTAGAGGGTGCCATTGTAGAAAAGGTAACCGATGCCCGCCATATTGGTGAAATAATAAAAACAAGACACTGATTGTGGAGAAGCATGTGTTGAACAGGCAGCATATCGATCCCGGCCTCTATCGCGATGCCATGAGCCGCTATGCCGGCCATGTGCAGCTCGTGACGACGGCGCTCGGTGAAGCCCGCCGTGGCGTCACCATCACGGCTGCCTGCTCGGTGTCCGACAATCCGGCTTCCGTTCTCGTCTGCCTCAGCAACACCAATACGAAGAACGAGATTTTCTGGCGCAGCGGCATCTTCGCGCTGAACTCGCTCGGCGCCCACCATCAGGGTGTTGCCGATGCTTTTTCAGGCCGCACGCATCTGGAAAACGGGGATCGTTTCTTGAGCGCCCGCTTCGAAACGCTGGCAACGGGCGCGCCCGTGCTTGCCGATGCGCTTGCCGTCTTCGACTGCCGGGTGACCGACATCAAGGAAATGCCGACCCATAACGTCATCTTCGGCGAGGTCGCTGCCGTTCGCTTCACCGAGATCCACCCGGCGCTTCTTTATTTGAACCGCGGTTATCACACGATATAGGCTCGGCTGCGCAGGAAAGAGGACAGGCCATGGACAATGCCGGCATCGATGAAATGTTTCAGTCGCTTGGGCCTGTCACCATCAAGCGCATGTTCGGCGGCAAGGGCATCTACCATCTCGGCCGCATCCTGGCGCTCGAGGTGCGCGACGAAATCCTGCTGAAGGCCGATGAAGAGAGCGCACCGGAATTTGCCGCGGCGGGCGCCAGCCAATGGTTCTACGAGGGCAAGAAGGGAACTCCGGTGAAGATGCCCTATTGGAGCATCCCCGACGAGGCCTATGACGATCCCGATGTCATGGCGCGCTGGGTGCGGCTTGCCTATGAAGCGGCGCTGCGGGCTGAATGATCAGCGCAACTCGCCAGCTGGAAGAGCTGATATCGCGACCCTGGTGAAAGCCGACAGCGGCTCGGGCAGGTCGGCAAGGCCAAACCAGCCGAAATCCGAGAGCTTGTCGGGTTCGGTGAGCTGCGGCTCGCCCGCCACATCGCGGGCGATATAGAGAAGGGAAATCCAGTGCTGGCGGTCGGCCTCGATGATCTGTTCGGTCAAGCCGATCCGCTCGACGCGGCCGATGGTCAGTCCCGTTTCTTCTTCCGCCTCGCGACGCGCGGCTTCCTCAGCCGGCTCCATATGGTCGACCTTACCGCCGACGATATTCCAGTAGCCGGCTTCAGGCGGACGCACGCGTTTGTAGAGGAGGATTTTGCCGTCGCGCAAAATCACCAGGCCTACACCGAAGCCTGGGAAATCGATGCCGGGCTTGCCCATCGGGCAATCAGACCTTGGCGTTGCCAGCGATCAGCATGAAAGCGGGGATATCGTCACCGAATCCGACCGGCGTCGGGCCGTCGTCATGGTCGCGATGGCGGCGGCGCTCGCGATTGTCATCATTCGCCGGATATTGCCGACCGTTGCGCGCGTTGTTCTGTGGCTTCGGTTCTGCTTTGCGCTCGTTCTTCACGGTTTCGGCCCTTGCTGGTCTTGCTGGTGCTGCTTCCACGACTTCAACGCCATTATCTTCGGCGTTGATATCAGATTTATGACTCGCAGACCGGCGGTCACGGCCACGATCCTTATCCCGCTCGCGAGTCTTTGCGCGGCGGGGAGAGCGATCGCTGTCGCGGCTTTCTTCGGCCGGGGGCAGAGAGGAGAGATCGCCGCTCTGCCATTCGACCTTTTCACCGATCAGCTTTTCGATCGCGTCGGCATGTTTCTGGTCGCGGCGGGTGACGATGGTGAAGGAAGCACCGGAGCGACCGGCGCGGCCGGTGCGGCCGATCCGGTGAACGTAGTCTTCCGAATGGATCGGCACGTCGAAATTGAAGACGTGACTGACATCGGGAATATCGAGGCCGCGGGCTGCGACGTCGGAGGCGACGAGCAGCTGGATGTTGCCGTCCTTGAAGTTGGCAAGCATGGCCATGCGCGAGCGCTGGTCCATGTCGCCGTGCAGGGCGCCGACCGAGAAGCCGTGACGCTCCAGCGAACGGAAGAGATCAGCGACATCCTTCTTGCGGTTGCAGAAGATGATCGCGTTCTTCAGATCGGTCTGAGCGCGGATGAGGTCACGCAATGTGGCGCGCTTCTCGTAATCCTTGTCGTGAGAGGCGACGAAACGCTGCGTGATGGTGACCGACGCCGAGGCCGGCTTAGAAACTTCGATCCGCTCCGGGTTCTGCAGGAAGCGGTCCGCGAGCTTCTGGATTTCCGGCGGCATGGTGGCCGAAAAGAACAGCGTCTGGCGGGTGAAGGGGATCAGCTTGGCAATGCGCTCGATATCGGGGATGAAGCCCATGTCGAGCATGCGGTCGGCTTCGTCGATGACGAGGATTTCGACGCCGCTCATCAGGAGCTTGCCGCGCTCGAAATGGTCGAGAAGGCGGCCGGGCGTGCAGATCAGCACGTCAGCGCCGCGCTCGAGCTTGCGATCCTGATCTTCAAAGGAAACGCCGCCGATGAGGAGGGCGACGTTGAGGCGGTGGTTCTTGCCGTATTTTTCAAAATTCTCGGCAACCTGGGCGGCCAGTTCGCGGGTCGGTTCCAGGATCAGCGTGCGGGGCATGCGGGCGCGGGCGCGGCCCTTTTCCAGAAGCGACAGCATAGGAAGAACGAAGGATGCCGTCTTGCCGGTGCCGGTCTGTGCGATGCCGCAGATATCTCGGCGCTCAAGCGCGAAGGGAATTGCCCCGGCCTGAATGGGAGTGGGGATGGTGTAGCCCGCATCAGTAACAGCGGAGAGCACTTTGGGGCTCAAACCAAGTTCAGCAAATGTCGTCAAAGGGAAAACTGTTTCCGTTCCGTTCGGCCGGTCTCTGGCGAGTCGGCAGGATTGCATGCCGCAATGGTGGGCGACATAGTCCTAAACGGCCGGCAAGTCAAGGAATAGCGGCTCCACCCCAGGAGCGAGGTGAAGCGTTCGTTACTGCGGTCCGGCTATTTTATATAAGTGGCAAGTTTAAGGCCGGCATTCATGAAATAGATCGGATCGACGGCATGTCCATCCTGACGCACCTCATAATGCAGGTGCGTACCGGTGGAGCGGCCGGTGCTGCCGGCCAGGCCAATGACATTGTTGCGATCGACCGTGTCGCCGACCTTGACCAGAATTTCCGACATATGGCCGTAGCGCGTCGAAATGCCATTGCCGTGATCGACCTCGACCATGTTGCCATAACCGCCGGTCCAGCCGGCGGCGATCACCTTGCCGGGCGCGGTGGGGCGGATCCTTTCACCCGGCGAGAAACGGAAGTCGATGCCGGAATGCAGGGCAAGCCGGCCGAGGAAGGGATCGCGCCGGTTGCCGAAGGGGCTGGTGACTTCCTTGCCGACGGCCGGATTGCGGAAGGGCAGGGATTCGGCGGTGCTGCGCACCGCTTCCAGACGCGTCAGTGCGCCATCGAGCTGGACGAGCGAATTGTTGAAATCGTCATTGCTTTCGGGCTCGACGTAAGGACCGCCGACGGCGCTGTCCTCTTCTTCCTTGGCGGCGATCGTCTCAGCCGGAACGTCGATATGGAAGCGGTCGAGCACGCCTTCGATCGTGTTGGCAGCGTTGCCGGCGTCGCTCGTCAGCTGGTCGATGCGGTTCTTCTGGTCCTGCTCGACGGTCTTCAGCGAGAGCGTGACCTTCGAAAAGATGCGGTCGGAGCGATCGCCGACGGTTTCTTCAGCGGGAACATAGGCAAGGGTGGAATTGTCGGGGGTTTCGGCGTCGGCCGGCTTGTTGTCGCCTGCCAGCATCTTTTCGATCGCCTGTGCGCCGCCGGTCAGCGAAGCGCGTTTGTCCTTGATCTCGGGCGCATAGGATTGCGCCGGCACATCCGCGGCAGACGCATTCTTGCCAGTCAGCCCAGAGCTTTCGGCGCGATCGAGCAGGTTATCGAGCTTGCCGTGGCGCGAGGTCAGCGCCATCTGCTGTTCCATCAGCTTGTCGACCTTGTCCTCGACCACCTGCTGATCGAGAAGCTGGCGAGAGGTGATGCGGTCGACCTGGGCGCGCAGCGCGGCGATGCGATCCTCATAGTCATGCTGCATGCGGGCCTGGCGGGCCATGGTCGCGCCGATCAGATCGTCGCGCAGCACGAGGTAGGAAGTGGCGAGCAGATAGCCGATGGAAAAGACGCCGACGAAGCAGAAGGCCAGCGCCGCCATCCACGGCTTCACCGTCATGTGACGCACCTTGTCACCACTGGCAAGAATGAGGACGTGTTCCTGTGCCTTCTTGCCGAAGACCCGACTGTGATGTCCGTTCGTCACGAAGGGTCTCCCAAAGATTCGCTTTTAGCGCCCAGCCTCATTGGGAAATGATTACATACTTTTATGGTTAACAGTCGGTTTACGCAGACCTATTGGAGCTTGCCGCTCAACTCTGGCTGGTCGAGGTGAGCGCGCGGTAGAAGGAGGGGGTCAGGCCGGCTTCGGCGCGGGCCACATCGTTGAAAGGCGCCTTCAGCGGACCACGGAAATTGGCCCGCACCAGCTCCTGGAATGTCCTTGCAGGATCGCGCTTTTCGCGGGCGCAGAGGAAACGAAACCACTTGGCGCCGACGGCGACATGGCCCTTCTCGTCGTTGTAGATGACGTCGAGAACGGCAGCACTTTCGAGGTCGCCGGTCTCGCGCATCTTGCCCTGCAGCGCAGGTGTAACATCGAGGCCCCGCGCTTCGAGAATGAGCGGCACGACGGCAAGCCGGGCCGTCAGGTCGTTGCGGGTCGAATGCGCTGCCTGCCAGAGGCCGTCATGGGCGGGCAGATCGCCATAATCGGCGCCGAGATCATTGAGCCGCTTGCGCACCATGCGGAAGTGCTTGGCCTCTTCGTAGGCCACCTGCATCCAGCCGTCGAAGAAGGAATTCGGTACATGCGCCGAGGCAAATCGGGCAACGATGTCGAGCGCGAGATCGACGGCATTGAGCTCGATATGGGCGATCGCGTGGAGCAGGGCGATGCGGCCATGAACGGTATGGAGCGATCGTTTTCCGACTTGCGTCGGCGGCACCAGCAGCGGCTTTTCCGGCCGGCCGGGACGCTCGGGCAAGGGAGCATCCAGCGGCGATCGCAGCGAGATGCGCCGGGCGAACCATCTGGTAGCGCTTTCCTGCGCGAGCTCAGTCTTGCGGTCGAGATCGGCGGAGCAGATCGCATCGATCGCGCCGCCGCGCAGCGAGGTGATGGTCGTCACGCAGCGAGGTTCCTGACGGCTGCCAGCACCGTTTCGGCATGGCCGGCAACCTTTACCTTCTGCCAGATGGTGGCAATCGTGCCGTCCTTGCGTATCAGGAAGGTGGTGCGCTCGACGCCCATGAAGGTGCGGCCATACATCTTTTTTTCCTTCCAGACACCGTAGGCCTGCAGCACGGTCTTCTCTTCGTCCGAGGCGAGTGCCACCGTCAGCTTGTGTTTCTTGATGAAGCGGTCGTGGCAGGTGGCCGAATCGGGCGACATTCCGACGACGGCGGCACCGGCGGCTGCAAACTCACCGGCAAGTGCCGTGAAATCCAGCGATTCGGTCGTGCAGCCCGTCGTGTCATCCTTGGGATAGAAGAACAGCACCACCGGCTTTCCATGGAAATCCGAGAGTGAAATGCGCCCGCCGCCATCGCGCGGGAGGCTGAAATCGGGAGCAGGAGAGCCAATACCGGGAGCGGACATTCTCAAAACTTTCTTTTGCCGGGTTTAGGAGGGATACTATATCAGACGGGTTATATAGTGGATGAAACGGCGTCCCGCCCAGAGCCGTTCAAATCAGATTCAGGAGTTTCCCAAGGCGCATGTCAGCCATCCGCGGCGAAAAAGTCACGTTTCGCAAGAAGGATATCGTCGCGTTGCACAACCTGCCTTCCGCGCAAGTGGAGGATCCTCTGATCGTGCATTGCCCGCCGCCGCGCTCGCGCATGCGTGGCACCGCAAAGGTCACCGGCGGCTTTTGCGTGGTGATCCTGTTCATCCTGGCGGCGATCGTCTTCACCATCGAAAGCGGGATTATCGACGCGCCGCTGTCGCAGCAGGCGCAGTCGGCGCTGAACAGCGCTCTCGGGCCGCGCTACCGCGCCGAGGTCGGCTCCACCGTCATCCGCTTCACCTCCGGCCTGCGGCTGGCGCTCGAAGCGCGCGACGTCAACATGATCGACCAGCAGAGCGGCCAGCATCTTTCCACCACATCCTCCATGCGCATGGCGCTCGATCCGCTGCAGCTCTTCCGCGGCCGCATTGCCGTATCATCGGTCGAAGCTGACGGCATTGCCCTTGATACGTCGCTGCTTCCATCAAGCGCTCCCATCAAGCTTGACGACCTGCGCGTCGATGCCATTCCAGCGGCAATGGAGACGATCTTCTCGCATCTCGACCTGTTCGAAAGCTTCGTCGAGCGCGGCGCTACCGACTCCGTGCGCATCTCCGGCATCGATATCAAGCTCGCGGATACGGCAAATGGGCCGCTTTCGCTCGTCGTCGACAGTCTCGCCTTCGAACATGCCGGGCCGAACTCGCTGCAATTGAGCGGCCAGATTTCCATCAACGGCGAGGCGGCCGACCTCAATGTGATCACCGAACAGGCGGGCGGGCACGCATCCCGGCTCGTGGCCACATTGTCGCATGCCGACCTGACGCCCTTTACACTGAAGCGCAACGAACAGGGCGAGATCCGCCAGGGCCTCAATACCTTCGGCGATCTCACCATTTCCGCAGTCAGAGCTGCCGACGGCGTCAAGCCATCGCTCAATGCGGCTCTCAAATTCGATCCAGGCCTCATCTACGTCGAC
Organism: Hyphomicrobiales bacterium; assembly: GCA_900470965.1. Lineage (GTDB taxonomy): Bacteria > Pseudomonadota > Alphaproteobacteria > Rhizobiales > Rhizobiaceae > Rhizobium. Next base: position 1,803 of record UCCS01000034.1, on the reverse strand, counting down.
GGCGATTCTCAGGAGCTGACGGACGGGCAACTCAATCTGGCCTATGACTTCGACAAACAGACGCTGGAGATCGCCAAATCGCAGCTGCATCTCGGCGCGACCATTCTGCCGATTAGCGGCGCACTGATTGACCTCGACAAGCTCGATCCGAATGCGGGCAAGGGGTTCGGCATCGACGTGCTGATCAGCGGCGGCACGGCCGCACCCAATTCCGGCGAGCAGCCGCTGTCCTTCGATCTGCAGGCGACCGGACGCTATCTCGTCGCCGGCCGCGAATTCCAGTTCACGAATATGGTGGCTTCCTCGCCGCTCGGCTCCCTCTATGGGGCGCTGCACATCCGGCTGAACGAGAAATCACCGGAGATCAGTTTTGCCGGCCAGTCGCAGCAGATGCAGACGACGGCGGTCAAGCAGCTCTGGCCTTTCTGGATGGCGTCCAAAGCGCGGGTCTGGGTGCTGGGAAACCTCTTCGGCGGCGTAGTGACCGATGCTTCCATTTCCGTCTACATTCCGCCAGGGCGTCTGGATGAGGCGGCAGGAGGACGGGGCCTGCGGCTCGACGAAAACCAGCTTCGCATCGCCTTCGACATCGACGGTACGCGCTTGAATGTCGCCGGCGAGATCCCGCCTGTGCGCGATACTGCGGCGCATTTCGACCTGACGGGCGGAAAGGCTACGATCTCACTCAAGAGCGGCACCTCCTATTTCCCATCCGGGCGTTCGGTGGCGGTGCAGCCGGGCACCTTCGTGATGCCATCAGTCTATGACAAGCCGCTGATGGCAGATGCTGACATTTCCGTTTCAGGCTCGGCGGATGCGGTGGGCGAGCTTCTGACCTACAAGCCGATCAAGGTGTTGCAGCGCGCAGGCTTTGTGCCCGACGACCTTAAGGGCACTATCGACGCCCATGTGCAGGCGCATTTCGGACTTCTGTCCTCGCAGAACCCGCCGCCTCCCGAATGGGAGGCGCAGATGAAGCTCACCGATGTCGCGCTTGCCAAGCCGTTCTCGGGGCGTGTCATCACCAATCTCGACGGCACACTCGATGCCGATCCGCAGCAGGTGGAGGTCAAGGGCAAGGCCGACATCGATGGCGTCTCCGCCGATATCGATATGCTGGAGCCCGTCGACAAATCTTCTGGCATCGAGCCGCAGCGCGTGATCACGGCAACGCTAAACGGCGATCAGCGCGACAGGCTGCTGCCCGGCCTGTCCGGCATCCTCGGCGGCAGCGTCAAGCTGGTACTGACGCGCCTCGACGAAGACCGGCAGGACGTGCAGCTCGATCTCGGCAAGGCATCGCTCGACCTCCCCTGGATCGGCTGGTCGAAGGGCACTGGTATTCCCGCCAATGCCGAATTCGAGGTTTCCGGCCCGCCCGATAATACGCAGGTCAAGAATTTCCGTCTGAAGGGGGATGGCTTCGGGGCGACCGGGGCGCTCACCATCGGCAAAAGCGGCCTGATATCGGCGGATTTCGATAGCGTGAAACTGTCTTCCCTCGATGATTTCGGGTTGTCGCTGAAGCGCAGCAAGGGCGGCTTCGATATTTCCGTATCGGGCGCCAGCGCCGATGCGCGACCGATCATCGCCCGGCTGAAATCGGATTCGGACAGCGATGGCGACGGCAGCGACAGCAGCAGCGTGAGCGTGCGGGCAAAGCTGCAGAACATCATCGGCTTCAATGACGAGAAGATCGGTAATTTCCAGGCGCAGATCGCCATGAGTGGCAGCCGGCTGCAATCGCTGAATTTCTCGGGCATCACGGATAGCGGTGAGGCGGTCGTCAGCCAGATGCAGGGC
>UCCS01000094.1 GCA_900470965.1 Hyphomicrobiales bacterium | reverse complement strand
GATGATGTCCCTAGAGGTGGTGTAGGTCGATAGCGGTGGTCATCGGCTTTTTCCGGTAGGGTTGGGTTGTTCAAGCACAACCTTTTGGAAAGACCACCGATGACCAATGACATGATGGACCTGCGCTCTCTTGTTGAGAAGAGTGCTGATGCGGATTTGCTGCGCGAGATGATTGGCTTTGCGGCCGAGAAGCTGATGGAGCTGGAGGTCGGTGCCAAGACCGGTGCGGCCTACGGCGAGAAGAACGACTTTCGGCTTGCTCAGCGTAACGGCTATCGCGATCGCGACTGGGAGACCCGCGCTGGAACTGTCGAACTTCGTATTCCGAAGCTACGCACGGGCAGCTATTTCCCAAGCTTTCTGGAGCCGCGTCGCATGGCTGAGAAGGCACTGACCGCGGTGATCCAGGAGGCCTATATCCAGGGCGTTTCGACCCGCTCGGTGGACGACCTGGTCAAGGCGATGGGCATGAGTGGCATCTCCAAAAGCCAGGTTTCCAGGCTTTGCGAAGAGATCGACGACAAGGTGAAGGCCTTTCTCTCCCGCCCCATCGAAGGTGACTGGCCATATCTTTGGATCGATGCCACCTACCTCAAGGTCCGGCGTGGCGGACGCATCGTCTCCGTCGCGGTGATCATCGCGATCGGCGTCAACACGGATGGTCGACGCGAAGTGCTCGGCATGGAAATCGGCACCTCTGAGGCTGAGCCGATCTGGACGGAGTTCCTGCGTAAGCTCACACGGCGCGGTTTGCGTGGCGTCAAACTCGCCGTGTCCGATGCCCACGAAGGCATCAAAGCCGCCGTTTCCAAGGTCCTTTCCGCTACCTGGCAAAGATGCAGGGTTCACTTCATGCGCAATGCGCTGGCGCATGCCGGCAAGAGCGGGCGACGCGTTGTCTCAGCCTTCATTGCAACGGCTTTTGCCCAGGACACGCCGGAAGCTGCCAGCCAACAGTGGCGCAACGTCGCCGATCAGATCAGGCCGAAAGTGCCGAAACTCGCCGGCCTCATGGATAGCGCCGAGGAAGATGTCCTCGCCTATATGACCTTTCCCAAGCAGCACTGGACCAAGCTTCACAGCACGAACCCCATTGAGCGATTGAACGGCGAGATCAAGCGAAGGACAGAGGTCGTCGGCATCTTTCCCAACGACGATGCCATCGTCAGACTCGTCGGCGCTTTGCTGCTAGAGCAAAATGACGAGTGGGCTGTTCAGCGCTCGCGATACATGACACTGGAAACCATCGCGACAATGAGCGATGATCCGCTGATCAACTTGCCCGCGGCAGGTTGACCCGTTCCCGGCCCTGCCCGGAAAGCTCGACGATCGAACGAGCTACACCACTCCCTGGGACATCATC
>UCCS01000201.1 GCA_900470965.1 Hyphomicrobiales bacterium | reverse complement strand
CCGGCAAGCCGTTCCTCACGCTCTTCTGCCGAGATTTCCGGCTGGGCCACACGCGGTTCCGAAGCCTGCAAGGGGGCAGCCGATGGCGTCGAACGCGACAGTTCGGCAAGGATATCGGTGGTCGGGCGTGGTGCGGGCGGCGTACGCCGCACCATCGGCCGCTGGAATTCTTCCGGGTCGGGCGTGAAGATCAGGTCTTCGACATCCTGTGGCGCATCCGGCAGCGGCATCAGCTTCGGGCTGGAAGAGCGCGCCGAGGTCTCGACATTGCCGATCTGGATGGGCAGCGGCCGGCGCGACAATGCCGGGCCGAGCGCTACGAAATGGCCGCGCTTGAGATCTCGAAACATTTCCGCCTGGCGGCGGTCCATGCCGAGCAGGTCTGCGGCGCGCGCCATGTCGATATCGAGGAAGGTGCGGCCCATCAGGAAGTTCGAGGCTTCGGCCGCGACGTTTTTGGCAAGCTTGGCAAGACGCTGCGTGGCGATGACGCCCGCAAGCCCGCGTTTACGTCCGCGGCACATCAGGTTGGTCATGGCGCCAAGCGAGGCCTTGCGCGCATCTTCCGACACGTCGCCGCCGACAGAGGGCGCAAACATCTGCGCTTCGTCGACCACGACGAGAACAGGATACCAATATTCGCGATCGGCATCGAACATGCCGTTGAGGAAGGCGGCAGCGGCCCGCATCTGCTGCTCGATATCGAGCCCTTCCAGCGTGAGAACGCAGGATACGCGGTGCTGGCGGATACGGTTGGCAATGCCGGCAAGCTCGGCTTCGGTGCGCTCGCCATCGACGACGACATGGCCGTACCGGTCGGAGAGCGTGACGAAGTCACCTTCGGGATCGATGATGACCTGCTGCACCCATTGGGCGGATTGTTCGAGCAGACGGCGGAGGAGATGCGATTTTCCGGAGNNGATATCGAGCGTCGCCGGAGCGCCGGACGCCAGTCCCATATCGATGCCAACCTGCACGTCCAATTCCCCTTACAAATTCCCGGCCCGTCTCTAGCAGATTCGCAGGCACTGTTGTCGTCAAACCGTCAAGAACCCACAGGGAAAGTCAGCCCTGGGAAATAGGTTTTTACACCGCCTCGCGCTCGACGAGGCCGCCCGCCATCTCCTTCTGCGTCGGGATCAGCAAACGGGTGCAGAGCAGGCTGACGAAAAGCGGTACCAGCAAGACCGCAAGCCCCACACGCAAGCCCAGGAGTTCGCCGAGAAAGCCGATAATCGGCGGCCCGATGAGAAAGCCGCTCAGGGCTGCGAAGGAAAGTGTCGCAACGCTTGACGCAGGCGGGCGATCGGTCAGCGAGGCGACGGCCGTCACCGCGAGCGGAAATCCGACCGAAACGCCGACACCGACTGCGGCAAAGCCGATGAGGGCAAGCGGCGTCGCTGGCGCAAAGAGAACGACGAGCATGCCGGCAAGCGAGGCGATGCCGCAGCCGCGGGCAATGGCAACCGCGCCGAAACGGCCTTTCATGTAATCCCCGCTGAAACGCCCTGCCGCAACCATGAAAGCGAAAACCGAATATCCAAGGCCGGTTTGCGCCCCCTCGGCATTCATGACATCGCGGAGGTAGACTGCAGACCAATCGGCGATCGCACCTTCGGTCATCGTCACGCCGAAGACAAAGGCGCAGATCCCGAGCAGCGCAAGGCTTGGCGGCTTAAAGCCGGTCTTTGCCTGCGAATTCTCCTCATGGTGACTTTCAGGCAGTTTCGGCAGGCGCAAGCTGGCAATCAGCGCGACCGGCAGGACGATGAGCGCCGTGATCAGGATCGACCAGTGCGGCGAAAGCCCGATGGCGATGGCGCCGA
>UCCS01000021.1 GCA_900470965.1 Hyphomicrobiales bacterium | reverse complement strand
CGCGACCATCAGCACCCAGAACAGGTAGCAATCGGCGATCGTTATCTCGTCGCTGACAAGGAACGTCTTGTCGCCCATCTGCTCGGCCAGGATCGCGAAGGCCTGCGCGAGCTTTTCGCGGGCACGCTCCTTTTCCAGCTCGGGGAAATTCCTGAAGAAGGGCTGGTACCGCGAATGGATCTCGGAGGACATGAAGGCGAGCGCCTCGAGCGCCCGCCACCGAAGGATGGGATCTCCCGGCAGGAGCTTGCCGCTCTTCTCGGCGATATAGTTCAGGATGACCTGGTTCTCGGTCAGGATCGTTCCGTCCTCGAGTTCGAGCGTGGGAATATAACCCTTCGGATTGATCGAAAGGAAATCGCGGCCGTCCTCCGTCTTCTTGTCATGCTTGATGCTGATGAGCCTGTAGGAAAGCCCGGTCTCGATGAGCGCGATATGATCGGCCAGGCTGCAGGCGCCGGGATAGTAGAAGAGGTTCATAATGGTCTCCTGGTGGTGACCCATCTCTGCTGGGAGATAAGGTCTACAATGTTGACCACGGCCATTTATGAGACCTAGAATTATCCGTCAAAAGCATATCTTTGGGAGCTGGTCAGATGGATGTGACTGCCAGGCCGGCAGGAGCCGACTGCAGAGGTGTCAGCGAGATCCTCAGCCGGGTCGGCGACAAATGGACGATCCAGGTCGTCGTCGCACTTCGGCTGGGTGCGCGACGGTTCAATGGGCTGAAGCGCGAGGTTGGCGGCATTTCGCAGCAGATGCTGACGCGGACGCTAAAGACGCTGGAACGCGACGGCATGATCAAAAGAACCGTTCACCCCAGCACGCCGCCGCAGGTCGAATACACGCTGACACCACTCGGGCACTCCCTGTCGGAAACCGTGCGGCAGCTCGCCGACTGGGCGGCCGAAAACAGGGAGAACATCGAGGATAACCGCCTGCGCTACGACACCAGTCGGGAGGAGTTCTAGGATTCTCCGGCGGCTGCATTATTGCCACCGCACCTCCCCCGGCTTTCCTGATCGCTCGCCTTCCCTTACAATCCCTTCCGGACACAGAGGACTCCACCATGAGCGAAGACGCCTTCAACATGTCGATCCGCAAGTTCCTGAAGGAAGTCGGCGTGACCTCACAGCGCAAGATCGAGGAGACGGTGCGTGATGGGCAGATCGGCGGCAAAAAGCTGAAGGTCCGCATGACGCTGACGGCGGAAGGCACCGCCCTCAACCACGTGGTAGCAGGCGAAATCGAACTTCCGTAGGCAGGCGAACGACGCGATCAAGGCAAGGCGATGAGTGTGAGCCGGCCGCTCTACGCGCCCATCAATAGTAAGGCGAGACGCACGCCTGTCGTGGACCGTGATAGGGCTGGAACGTGTTGTCGTAAGCTCTGTAGGACCGGTAACGTGCAAAGCACCAGCGCACATGTCCATTGCCGCCATAAAAGGTCTGGCGATAATAATAGCGTGGCGCGTAATATCGCGTCGAGCCGTAGTAGTACGGACCTTCATAGGTCGAGCCGTAATAGCCCTGATCGTAGTAGCTGGGGCCATAATATCTAGGCTGCGCCAGCATTCCGCCGATGATCGCGCCTGCGGCCAGGCCGCCGAGCGCCCAACCCCAATCGTTGCCACCATGGTGGCGATAGTATCCGCCGTGATAGCCGCCGTAGTAGCCGCCATAGCCGCCATAGCCGCCACGGTAGCGCACCGGTTGCGCCTGCAGCGCCTCGGCATCAGGGGCGACAATGGTGGGAAACGCCTCGGCCGGCAGGGCGCTCGTCAGCGCCGCCGTAAGCGACAGGGCAATGATTGCGAGCCTCTTCATTGGCTTCACCTTTCCGTCTAAATCGCAGCCGATCATTATAACGCGGAAAGGACGGCGTGGCACTTAATTTCCAAGCCGGGACGGTGTTCCCGGGCTGACTTTAGTCGCCATTTCTCCCGCGGCGGTCGATCCGTCTTGCGCCACCGCTGGCGGCTCTGCTGCCGAATTCCGCAAAACCGCTCGCTCCCTCCAGATCTCTGCGCTTGTCGCTATCACATGCGAAGGACAGGCCATGTTGCTGCAACGCTTCAACCTGTGGCCGTTGACACGATCGGATCGCCTCCAAGCTTTCCACGTCGCCCTCACCCGCCCTTGTCACCCGAATGCAGCATTGACTGACCCGCGCCTCGACCTAGAATCTCCACAAGGTCGATCCATCGGGCTGGGGTTAACGCATCTTGAGGAGGGTGCCATGCCTAATACTGATCTGCCGAAAGCTGAAAAATCAAAACAGGCCAAGCCAAAAGCCGATATGCCGAACGGCATGCAGCAACCTGACATGCAGAAAGTCGACGCCCTCGTCGGTCGCCTCGTAGGCGATCTCGGGGCTGGGGTGTCAGGCGTTCTCGTCGTGCTCGGTGATCATCTCGGTCTGTTCAAGGCGATGATGGATGGGCGGCCGCGCTCCTCGATGGAGCTTGCGGAAACGACCAGCCTCACGGAGCGCAACGTGCGCGAATGGCTGGCCGCCATGGCGGCCTCCGACTACATCACCTATCACGAAGCCTCCAACAAGTTCGCCATGACGCCCGAGCAGGCCCTGGTCTTTGCCAATGAGGACAGCCCCGCCTTCTTCGGCGGCGCCTTCGAGATCGTACAATCCATGTGGATGGACGAGCCGAAGGTGGAGGAAGCCTTCAAAACGGGACGCGGGCTCGGCTGGCATGAGCACAGCACCTGCCTCTTCCGGGGCACCGAGCGCTTCTTCCGGCCGGGCTACAACAGCCATCTCGTGACGGAGTGGATTCCGGCGCTGAAGGGCATGAAGGAAAAGCTGGAACGCGGGGCCGAAGTCGCCGATGTCGGCTGCGGCCACGGCGCCTCGACGATCCTGATGGCCCAGGCCTTCCCGAAATCGCATTTCCACGGCTTCGATTATCACGGTCCGTCGATCGAGCGGGCAAAGCGCGCTGCGAAGGAAGCAGGTGTGGCCGACCGGGTGACCTTCAGCAAGGCATCGGCCAAGGATTTTCCGGCCGGCGACTATGATCTGGTGGCCATGTTCGACTGCCTGCACGACATGGGCGACCCTGTCGGCGCCGGCCGCCATATCCGCGAGACGATGAAAAAGGACGGCACCTGGATGATCGTCGAACCCTTCGCCCATGACGGGCTGAAGGACAATCTCAACCCCGTCGGCCGCGTCTATTACGGCGCCTCGACGATGATCTGCACACCAGCCTCCATGGCCCAGGAAGTCGGCCTCGGGCTTGGCGCGCAGGCGGGCGAGATGAAACTGCGCAAAGTGGCGCTGGATGCGGGATATCACCACTTCCGCCGCTCGAGTGAAACGCCGTTCAACATGATCTTCGAGGTGCGGAACTGAGTGGGGTTGGGTTGAGCTAGTACGGCGCGGTCACCCACCACCACTCCCTCATTCCCTCCTCGTGCCGGCACGAGGGATGTCACAGGAATCCAGCGCGCCCCAGTCTTGGGGCGCGAGAGGCTTTTTGCGAAAGCGGCCGCAAACAACCGTTCCCAGCCTTGAACAACCCGAAGATGCAGTCGATATTGCCGACGCTAGAATGCATCGGCAGGTACCTTGGATGTCCCCAAATAAATTTGTAGCCGCTTTCTGCGCCGTCATTACGTTGCCGGCGTCCACGTTTGCTATGGATTCGGCACAACTGATATCTGCACTCGAACGGTTTAATGACGGCAATGGCGCTCAGCAGTTAGCAATCAAACTGGCTAGGCTGGTTGAGAAGGCCGATAAGGTTGGCCTGGAAAGACTCGGTGAGCGGATCGAAGCCGAAGACGGGCCTCTGCTTTCAGAAATAGCGGGCGTGGCTCAACGTGAAGGAGATGAACGGACGAAGTTTGCAGCGGCCATGCGGCCATGCCAATACGCGAATATGTCCATCAGGATAATCGCCCTCGATATTGCAAACGGGACAGTCCGGCCCGTCATCAGGGGCCGAACGGTCATGATTGACGGGACGGACATGGATACCGATTTTGCGCAACACATGTGGAGATGCGAGATCCTCAGCCAATTGCCACATAAAACATCAATCGGCTCCAAATGTGCGATGACTGGAGTTTGCAAGGACGACCCCGACCTTTAAAGCCTCTTGCCCTCCTGACGGCGAGCCGAATCGATGTAGCGCCATCACCAAACACAAAAAGCGGCGCCCAAAGAGCACCGCTTCAAAATCATCAACCTACCAAAGCCATAGCAAGGCGAGGCTCGAAAGCCCCTACCCCTTCTTCGGCGCCCTGGTCTTCTTCGCCGGCGCCTCGGGGGCTGGCTGGGCGAGCCTCAGCGCGCGCAGCTTTTCCGTTTTCTTCTGCCGGGCGGCAGCTTCGCTTTCAAGGATGTCCCTGGCGACAGACGTCGTCTGCTCGGCCTTCGCCTGCGGCGAAAGCTTTTCGGGCTTGAAGAACGTGTCTTTCGTCTCGGTCATGCTTCCTCCTTCTCGATGGATCGGGAGACCGGGAAAAGATCAGCGACCGCCGCGGGCGGGCATCACCTTCTTCTTCGGTGCCGGCAGCAGGCCTTCGCGCTGCGCCTGCTTGCGGGCGAGCTTGCGGGCGCGGCGGATTGCTTCGCCCTTTTCGCGGGCGCGCTTTTCCGACGGCTTTTCATAGGCGCTGCGTTCCTTCATTTCACGGAACACACCTTCGCGCTGCAGCTTCTTCTTGAGCACACGGAGGGCCTGATCGACATTGTTGTCTCGGACGAGTACCTGCAAGATTTCTCCTTAATCAGCTTTGCTGCTGTTATTTCCTGATGCGGATCGAATTCGAATTGATCCAGCTCGATTTAGAACTTTCGGAAGCCGCCCGCACTTCGGTGGGCAGGGGCGCCGAGGGCGATGCCGCGACGTCTATATCATCCTGGCGGATGCTGCGCTCGAAATTCTCACTCTGGAACCGGACGCGATAATGGACGAAGCCCTGCGCGGCCGGCAGGACGGATAGAATGTTGCCCGAGCCCGAGGGCTGGACGCTGCCGAGAACGCCATGCTTGAGCATGATGGTGTCACCCGGCCGGTAACGACGGCTTACCATATCGTTCTCCACATGAAATCAAAATAAAAGGCCGGGACTACTCCCGACCTTCCCCGGCCAGTTTCTGGCCTCTGTCTTCGTCTCCGCGCGCCAGTACATCCGTGGTCGCGCGAAGTCGTGACAAATTCTTAGGCAGCGCGGAGGTTGTCTGCAGAGCTCTTGCCCGAGCGACGGTCCTGCACAATGTCGTAGGTGACCTTCTGTCCATCTGCGAGCGAGCGCAGACCTGCGCGTTCAACTGCAGAAATGTGGACGAAAACATCGGTGCCGCCGTTGTCCGGCTGGATAAAACCGAAACCCTTGGTGGCGTTGAACCACTTGACTGTACCTGTATTCATAACGATCTCCTTTCAAAGCAACCGTTGAAGTTCCCCGCGATACCCTGCGGGATTGGGTCGATTATTTGGAAGGAAATCTGACGAGAGCGCATAGGCTCTTCAACGACGTCACAAGCAATGGTCGATGAAGGCAATATAAGGTCAAATTTAAATTTGGCAACAGAAATCAGCAGAAAAACTTAAAATCGCTGGCAAGTTCCGGCTGTAAACGGCTGATTTAACGCCGGAATATTTGCTCGCGTTCTTGCTGCTGGAGGGCTGCGGAACGTCGAAAAAGCTGACCGTATGCCGTGTGGCCATCCCTCTGTCCTGCCGGCTACCTCCCCCACAGGTGGTGGAGATTCGCTGGGAACACCGGCTCCCCTCTGGACGACGACACCGATCGGATGCAGTCTGACGACAGTGACAAGGGGGCATGTCATGTCCGGGGACATCATCATCCGCGAGCTTTTCGGCATGGATGAAATCGCGACGATCTTTCCGCTCAACAGCCAGGTCGGCCATTTGAGCGAGGCCGTCTTCCGCGATCGCATGTCGGCGATGATCGCGCAGGGCAATTACCGCTGCATCGCTGCCTATATGGGCGAGCGCATGGTGGGCATCTCAGGCTTCTGGATCGGCACGCAGCTCTGGTGCGGCAAATATATGGAGGTGGACAATTTCTCCGTCGACGAGGAACTGCGCAGCCGCGGCATCGGTGCGGCGATGATGGCCTGGATGGAGGCGGAAGCAGAGCGCACGGAATGCGCCGTCATCCGCCTCGCCATGATCCTCGGCCGTGAGCGCACGCATCAGTTCTATCAGAGAAACGGATATTTCGATGACGGGCTGTTGATGGTGAAGGCGCTGAGCCGGGGCGCGGCCGAGTTTCCGGAATATGTGCCCGCCCCACCCATCGCTGGATAACAGGCGTCTGGCAGCCGGAGACTTCATCACGCGTGGAAGATATGGCCTTGGAACCAGCCCCGATGTAGGAAGGATCTCGGCGCACCCCCAGCGCTTCGATTAAAAGCAGCGCCTCGATTAAAAGCCAACGGGAACGACATATGGCGACGAAGCCGGTTGAACATGCTGTAAGGATCCGCCTCGCCAGCCCCGCCGACATGGAAACCCTCGGCGGCTTCGGAGCCCTGCTCGTCACGCTGCATCACGAACTGGACGCCAAGCGCTTCATCGAAGCGGCAAAAAGCACGCCGGCGCGCTATGCGCAGTTCCTCGAAAGCGAGCTCGCTCTGCCGGAGACGGTGCTCCTCGTCGCCGAAGATGAGGGCGCGCTGGTCGGCTATGCCTATGCCGCGCTCGAAGGCTTCGACTATATGTCCCTGCGCGGGCCGGCAGGCGTCATCCACGATCTCTTCGTCGATCCGGCGCGGCGGCGCGAAGGCGTTGGCCGCATGCTGCTGGAAGCGACGATGGCCGGCCTGAAATCCCTCGGCGCCGAACGCTTCGTGCTCTCCACCGCCTACCGCAACGAGACCGCCCGCAGCCTGTTCGCCGCCATGGGCTTTCGCCCGACAATGGTAGAGATGACACGCGAAGCGGATCAGGACGTCGGCTGACCGGCGTAGAAGCCTAGTTCAGCACCAGTACATTGAACGTGGTGTCCCTGATCAACCCGTCGCCGTGGGGAGCGCGCAGGACGAACTTGTCTTTGCCCGTATATCCGCCCCTGGCGGTATAATAGAGAACGAGACCCGGTACCTCGACATTCCGGCAGCGGGCATACTGTCCGCTCGCATCGGGAAAGACACGCTCACGCGCAATCTCGACACGTCCGTGCTTCGGAGCCTCGACGATACGGGTGACCGGCACATCTGCCAGCCTGCAGTTATTCTTGATGTGCCAGTGCTGACCGAGCTTCGACCGCACGCCCGTCATCACTGTTCTGGATACGGATTGCCGCTGATAGCTGTCGGCAGCTTCCGTCGGGCCGGACACGCTTGCCGCCAGGGAAATGAGAGCCAGAGTTGCAATGAATTTTTTCACAATATCCCCTCCGGCATGCAGCTGCAGGCCTATCCGAACCCTATGGAAAGTCAATTTTGAATTGCGAATTTATGCCGTGCCATAACACTGCAGATTCGACCACAGCAAACGAAGATAAACAGCTGTTACAGCAATGCAACGGCCCGTAGCCCAGCCCCTTCAGAAAGATCAGACGGGCATACTGTTCTGCCATCGGTCCGCCATTTTCTGCAATCATGCCTAGAAGTGGCCGCGGTGGATGATGCGTTCTTTAAAATGGGGATTTCGATGAAGTCATGTCGTGTCGCAGCCGCAATCCTTGCGTCGCTTTTTCTGGGGCTGACAGCCTCACAGGCTGCCGCCTGCAGTTGCAAGAAAATATCCGATAAGCAGAGATTTTCCAGTTCCGACCTCGTGGTGAGAGGCCGCATGAAGCTGGTGACCTACGGCGTCGGTCTTCCGGATTCGCTGACCGATGCGAAGCCGACCCGTATGACACGCGGCGATTTCGAGATCGACAAGGTGCTGAAGGGCAAGATCGAAGGCAAGACGCTTTCCTGGGTGCCGCCATCTATTACGATTCCGATAAATTCGCCGTCTGGGAATTTGGCCTGTCGAAAGCCGAACAGGGCGGGCAGACCTTCTATTTCACTGGGATCTGCGACTACATGAAAACCCCGACACCACAGCCGGAGTGAGCTTTGGCACCCTCCACCGGTATCCGGCTACCGGATATCCTGTGCCCTATATGCGCCATCGCGAATAAAATTGTGCAGTGCGGCTCTCCTGTCTTGCGCCTGCCTCCGGTTGGCGGTTTTTGGGAACTTCTGGCTGCAGGGAGAATTCATAGAATGAAGCCCCCTCGCCCTTCTTCGCATGGCAGGAGTGGACCATGGCAAAGGCAACTGAGTTCAAGACCATCAGGGCGCTCGCGGTAGCACTCAGCGCCGCCCTGCTTTTCAGCGGCGCCGCCAAGTGGCCGGCCTTGCCGAACTCGGGCTTTTTGATCGGCCGCGGTGCTGCACCCGAAGATGTCGATAACGGAACGGCGATCTTCGCAGCCGGGCATGATGGCAGCAGCGATGGAAAGCCGCTCGATATCGAAATCCCGCAATACGGCTATTTCCGCGAACAGGACAAATACGTCATCATCCTGCAGGCCGAGAAATATGACGGGCAAAGCATCATCGGCGCTGAGACATTCGATGGCGAGAAGGTGGTTGGCCTGATCGACGAGTTCGAGCTGCTGGGCGTTCACGCCCGGTAGTTTTTGTGCGCTCTCGCACGGCCGGGGATGGCACATAAAAAAGGAGGCTCGTCGGGAAGGACGGCCTCCAAGTCGCGTCAAGTCGGCCCAGCTCCACAAGGCCGACCTCACCCTAGCCGTTAGCCGGGCAATCGCCACCCCCAATCGGGTGATGTTTTGCGCGATTGCGAAGATTTTCGAGAAAACTGAACGGATTCAAGGGTGTATTCCGTTACGTGAAGCTCGTCTGGGTGGAATTCCGCCTACCGCTCTCCTTAGGTAAGCTGCGGTCGACGATAGCGGGACGGCAGCACCGCCCACGCGGCACGCCCCTCCTCACTCTTGGCGCCAACCCGCCGCCTCCTCCACCATCACACCCGCCAGCGCTCCAGCTGCGCAATCGCCATGTCGGCAATGTCTCGCAAGGTCGCCGTATCCGCGCCATCGCGCGCCTGCACCGCCATGCCCTGGATGATCGCGCCGAGGAAGCGGGCGAGCGCGGTCACATCGGCATCCGGGCGCAATTGCCCTTCACTGATGGCGCGCCGCAAACGCTCCACGAAGCGGCCGACATTGGCCTCGCGCAGCTGGCTCATATGGGCGGCGACATCGATATTCTCGACGGCGGCCGTCAGCACCGCAGTCGAGATCATGCAGCCAGGCGGATAGCCGGGTCGGGTGAAATTGACGGCCGTGTCCTCGAGCAGCGCGCGGAAGGCATCGACCACGTCTTCCGCCTCCTGCCAGCCGCTTTCGCCGACATTGTGCAGATACCAGCTCACCGCATCGCGGTAGAGCTCGGCCTTGGAGCCGAAGGCGGCATAGAGGCTTTGCGGCGTGATGCCCATGGCCTCCGTCAGGTCCGAAATCGAGGTGCCCTCATAACCGCGCTGCCAGAAGAGGATGGCCGCCCTGCTAAGCACCTCGGCGCGGTCGAAAGCCGGTGGACGGCCGCGGCGGCGCTTTTCTTCATTTATCACAGTGATCACTCTTGAAATCCTTTGGCGCTCCGTTATTCTGGAGTGGTCATTGTGATAATAGGAGGATCGTGATGTCTATTCCAGAGCAAATATCGGGGCCAGAGCAAAGATCGGGGCCAGAAAAAACATCGCCGGCGCTTGATCGGGCGATCGACAGCGCCATCGCCGAGCGGCGCATCGTCGGCACCGTCGTGACCGTGCTGAAGGACGGCGAGATGGTCTATCGCCGCAGCGCCGGCCTTGCCGATCGCGAAGCCGGCCGCCCGATGGAAGCCTCGCTGGTCTTCCGGCTCGCTTCGCTCACCAAGCCGGTCGTCACCGCTGCCGCCATGCATTTCGTCGAGACGGGCGCGATCAAGCTCTCCGATCCCGTCACCGCCACCCTGCCGGATTTCCGCCCGGCGCTTGCCGATGGCAGCCGGCCGGTCATCACGTTGGAACATCTGCTGACCCACACATCCGGCCTCGGCTATGGCTTCATCGAGGGGCCGGAGGGCGCCTATCGCCGGCTCGGCATTTCCGATGGGCTCGACCTCGTGGATTTCGACCTGGACGAGAATATCCGCCGGCTGGGTGAAGCCCCGCTCGCCTTTGCACCCGGCAGCGCCTGGCGCTATTCGCTCGGCATCGATGTGATCGGCGCGGTTCTGGAGCGCGTGGCGGATGCGCCGCTGCAGGAGATCGTCGCAAAGCATGTCACCGGCCCGCTCGGCATGGCCGATACCGGCTTTCTGGCCCGCGCGCCGGAACGTCTGGTCAAACCCTATCTGGATGGCACACCTGAGCCGGAGGCGATGCGCGATGGCAGCACCACGGGCAACGCCATCTTCTCGCCGTCACGCGCGCTTTCCCCTTCCGCCTATCCCTCGGGTGGTGCGGGCATGATCGGCACGGCAGATGACATGCTGCGCTTCTTCGAGGCGATGCGCACCGATGGCGGCGGCATCCTGAAACCGGAGACACTTGCCGACATGCGGCGCGACCGCATCGGCGCATCCGCCCAGTCCGACGGCCCCGGCTGGGGTTTCGGCCTCGGCTGGGCCGTGCTCGCAGATCCCGCCGCCGAGGCCTCGCCGCAGGCGCCGGGCACGCTGCAATGGGGCGGCGCCTATGGCCACAACTGGTTCATCGACCCCGAAAACGGGCTGACCGTGCTGACGCTGACCAACACGGCGCTGGAGGGCATGTGGGGCCAGTTCAAGACCGATATCCGCAAGGCAGCCTATGCGGATTTCGTGGGAACGCTCGCGGCATGACGGACTGCGGTGGCCATCCTCGCTGGAGGACGCTCTGACTTTTGAACCGACGCATCAGGCTTTGCGAAAATCGATTCCGATTTTCGGGCCGATGCTGCGGCCGCCGCCTACCCCGCTGCCGGCACCAGCCCGTAACGGCTCATGATCGCCTTCACCTTCTCCAGATCGGGCGGCCCGCCGGCGGCCATGACATCGGCAACTTCACGGAAATAGGCCGGGCCGAGCACGCCGGGGGTCAGGACGTTCAAGACGGTTGCCGGCTCTTGGCTGTCATTGCGGAAGGAATGCACCACGCCGCGGCCAATGAAGGCTGACCCGCCCGGCCCGATCACATGATCGGCGCCGTCGATGCGGAAGGTGAGCGTGCCCGAGAGACCATAGACCACCTCATCCCAGCTCTCATGATAATGAGGCGCCGGCACTTTGGCCTGCGGCGCGACCGTCATGCGAAAGAGATCGAGGCTGCCGGCCGTATCATCCTTGCTGTGCAGGAATTCCAGCGCCAAACCGCCGATCCTGATCGTCTCCATGAGTGCATCCTTTGCGGTTATGTCACTGGCTGGTGGGCAGGATATACCACGGGTGCGGCTGGTCAAATGGGGCTTGAATTGACCGCTGGGTTTGGCGCTGACCAACCGGCCTCTCCCGCACTGCTGCTCAGACGCCCTCCACGGCAAGCCAGATGACGCTCGTGACGAAGAGGAGGCAAAAGCCCGCGGCGATGCCTGCGAAAATGCCGGCGGCAAGGCTCGACTTCCGCCCGACCCACCAGGTGACCGCCGGCGGTGCGACCAGCAGGCAGAGCGCCTGCAGCACCACGACAGGACCCAACCGCATATCGAGGTCGGAGATGACCAATGCCAGTGCCACCACCCAGAGGAAAATACCGCCGAAGACGATGATACCGGCAACTGCGCCGAGCGCTGCGCCATAGGTCTTCCGGACCCGTCCGGTCTCCCAAAGGGCGGGCGGCAGGGCCAATATCCATGGCAGCAGGTCGGTCAGAGTGTGCATGCGGCCAGCTTCGCAGGCAGACGTTAATTTGATCCTCGCTCTCGCCTTCTTTCCCCGTCATCAGCTACGTGTCACGGGTTACGAGTCAGGAGATGCCATGCTTCGCACCATGTTCGCCTTTGCCCTGTTCCTTGCCGGCGCGTTTGCCGCCAGGGCCGAGGCTCCCGATGCAGGCGGCACGCCGGCCCCTGCTGACCCCTGCACGCGCCAAAGCTTCGAAGGCGCCGCCTATATCGTCTGCGATGTCGATCCCGCAAAGGCGGATCTGCGCCTGTTCTGGAAGGATGCCGGGGGCAAGCCCTATCGCAGGTTTTCGGGCGTTGCCGATACTGTCACCAGTGAAGGACATCGGCTCCTCTTTGCCATGAATGCCGGCATGTACCGCGAGGATTTCACGCCGATGGGGCTTTATGTCGAGGATGGCAGGGAGCTGATCCCGGCCAATACGGAGGCGCCACCCAAGGTTTCCGGCCCGGTGCCGAATTTCTACAAGACACCGAACGGCATCTTCTATCTCGATGAGACCGGCGCCCACATCATCCCTACCGGGGATTTCCTGAAGCAGCGGCTGAAAACGCGCCTCGCCACGCAATCCGGCCCGATGCTTGTCATCGACAACAGGATCAATCCGATCTTCATACCCGGCTCGAGCGACCGCACGCGCCGCAACGGTGTCGGGCTCTCAGCCGACGGCACGCTCCGCTTCGTCATCAGCGAAGGCGACGTGAATTTCCACGATTTCGCAAGCTTCTTCCGCGACGAACTCAAATGCCCCGACGCGCTCTTCCTCGACGGCGGAAACGGCACCGGGCTCTATAATCCGGCGCTCGGCCGCAACGATACATCCTGGCACGGCGGCTACGGGCCGATCCTCGGGCTTGTGGGCGAGAAGCAGGGCTAGGTGGCGTGGACACTTGTCTGATCGATAAGACGATGGCGGCGACGCGCGACTACCGACAGACCAGGGGAACCGGCGTTCGCTCCCCGGTTTGCCGCAGAATGAAAGCGATCTGCACCTCCGTGAACTTCGACTTTTTTCATGCCGAAAACTCCGTCTGGACTGGCATTTCCAGTCTCAACCGGTCCGGAAAATCGGAGGTGTCAAAGCGGCAACAATGCGTCAGGCTTCACATCACCGATTGATGCGTAACTGTGGGTTTCTCTGACGCCAGGAAGCGGCAGAATGACCCGCTGCAGGAACTCCTGAAACCTCGCCATATCCGCTATTCGTGCTTTGACCAGGTAGTCGAAGCCACCAATCACCATATGACATTCGATGATTTCGGGTGCCTTCGCAACAGCCTCTGCAAAGCGGTCGAAGACGTGTGGCGCGGTGTGATCGAGCCTTACCTCGATAAAGACGAGCGTGCCGCGTCCGATCTTTGAAGGCTCGAGCACAGCCCGCACGGCGCGGATAAAGCCTTCACTGAAAAGCCGCTTGATGCGCTGCGATGCGCCGGTGGGTGACAATCCAACGCGTTCGGCGAGGTCAAGAACAGTCCGGCGACCATCTTCTTGCAATAGCCCGAGCAGCATCCGATCGACACGGTCCAAGTCACTCATCTCTGATTCACACTTTCTTGGGTTAGAATGCGCGACAATCACGCAAAGAAGTCGAAATTACTATATTTCGTCGCGCTGTTTGCCGCAATACGGTTGGAAAGTAACCAAACCCCAACCAGACGAAGGCAAGCAACATCATGGACAGAACCCAACCTGCCTTAAGCACTCACACCAAAGGTGAGATCAAGATTCTCTCGCTGAGCGAAGCGGAGGTCAAAACATGCATCGACCTGCGCAAGCTGCTCGACGCGCTAGCGGACGGGTTCAAAGCGCTCTCCGACGGTCGTGTCGTCAATCCAGCGCGGCCACAACTCGATATTCCGAATGCGGGCTATTCGTTGGCGATGCCGGCCTGGATGAAGGGAATGCATTTGACCGTAAAACTGGTCAACGTGTTCGAAGGCAATATCGCCCGGGGCATCCCCAGTCACCTCGCAACAATACATCTCTTCGATCCAGAAACAGGAATGCCTGTTTGCATTATGGATGGTACCTACATCACGGCCGTACGCACGTCTGGCTCAGCGGTCCTCTCGGTGCGAGAGCTCGCCAGGCGCAATGCCAAGGTCGCAACCGTCGTGGGCGCGGGCGTTCAAGCTAGCCAGCACCTTCACCTGTTGCCGCTCGTTCGCGATTTCCAGGAAATTCGAGTGTTCTCTAAAGATTTTGCTGATGCGCAGGCGCTGGCTTCACGTCATCAAGGCATCACTGCCGTCGAGGACCTCGAGGCGGCGATACGCTCTTCAGATGTTGTGTGCCTCGCGACGCACTCCTATGTCCCCGCAATATCCGCAGAATGGGTTCGACCAGGAACACACGTGTCCTCGGTTGGTGTCGCGCCGCCCGGCGGCGAACTTCCGATCGATTTGATCGCTCGCGGCACCCTCTTTGTTGAGACGCGGGATTCGTTCGCGCCAACACCCGTGGGCTGCTGCGAACTCGCCAATATTGATCCCGAGGCAGGCACCGATCTTGGTGCGATGTTGCTGGGGCAGCGATCAGGCCGGACGTCTGATCAGCAGATCACGATCTACAAGGCCATGGGCGTCGCCATGGAGGATATGGTGGCAGCCGACCTCGCTTACCGCGAGGCCAAACGCCTGGGTGTGGGCCAAGCTATTTCTCTCTAGACGGCCTGGACTGTTATCTGATCCATAGGACGATTGCTGCGATGGTGACGACGGCGAGGTAGTTTCTCGCCGTTTTCTCGAAGCGCGTTATGCGGCGATATCCGCTCCCATTGCTCATCACGCAAAATCAGACGATCCAAAACACCCATGACTGCCTCCAGAAGACAGTCTTGAATCTGATTTGCTCAGCCTTGGGAATCCCAAGAGTCCACACGACCTAGGCGCTGAACTCAGGCCGCCCCATCAAGCAGGCTGCATGGCCGTCAGCTGCCGCGTCTCGACGATCTCGGCGAAATCGGATTTCAGATGCGCCATCGTCACGTCGAAGATCGCGCGGGCCGATAGATGCGCATCCGGCAGGTCGAAGCCGAGCACGGCGTCGCTGACGACGCTCATCTTGAAGCCGAGATCGGAGCCGGCGCGCACGGTGGTATTGACGCAGAAGCCGGCGACCGCCCCTGCCACGACAAGATGCGTGATGCCAACCTCGTGCAGATAGCCTTCGAGCTCGGTCGAGGCGAAGCCAGACGACGTGCACTTGATGAAAACAGGTTCGTTCTCCCGCGCCACGGCGCAGGGCATCGGCTGGTAGCCGGGCGCCGTCTCATGCAGCGCCGAACTCTCGTCGGCGTCGCGATGGCGGATATGGATGACCGGCCTGCGGGCGGCGCGGAAGGTGGCGGCGAGCTCTGCGATCTTTTCTCCCGCTTCGCCGTTCACACGCTCGCGCCCGGCATTGAGCCGCTCCTGCATGACCATCTGCATATCGATAATGAGGAGTGCGGTGGTCATGGTTCCCTGGTCCTTTTCCGCGCTTGAAGGGCTCTGGGAAAGCTCTAGCATTTGCGGCTGGCCAAGTCGCTCGCAAAACAGGGCAACGGGGTCAACAGGTCATCACTTCTGCGCCAGCGAGAAGTAGGAAGAGGCCGAAGCCTCGTGGACTTGGGCTGCAAGGGCGTCAGCCGCCGTGCGCCTCCCACCTCGCATTCCCCGCCTCCCCTCGATCGAAACGGCAACAGCGACGTGACCCGATCGAAGTTTGCTCCAAAGGACGAAGCTGCAATCCGCATTGTCGATGCCGCGAGCCTTCATGGTTCCCCGCGACAACCAAAGGCTGAATTCTCCAAAATTACATTACACCACACCGCAAAATACCGCTATGATCCCGCCATCATAGCCAGGGGTGGTGAAATGATTTCGTCGCTTCAAAACCTGCTCGCGGGGCGCGTCGATGTTTGCGTCGTCGGCTCTGGGCCTGTCGGTCTGGCGCTGGGCA
The DNA here is from genome assembly GCA_900470965.1 of Hyphomicrobiales bacterium. GTDB lineage: Bacteria > Pseudomonadota > Alphaproteobacteria > Rhizobiales > Rhizobiaceae > Rhizobium. The sequence continues at coordinate 12,428 of UCCS01000021.1, read as the reverse complement.
TCGCGCTTGCCCGGTCGGGGCTTTCGGTCGCGCTCCTGGAATCCGGCGGCAAGGCGATCTCGGAAAAGACGAACCGGCTGGCGTCTGCGGCCTCCATCAGCACCGCCCACCATGCCGAAGCGAGCCTGACGATCCGCCGCGCAGTCGGCGGCACCTCGAAGGCCTGGGGCGGCCGGTGCGTGGAGTTCGACGACAGCGATTTCGATGGCAGGCCGGCGCGCGGCGATGCCCGCTGGCCGATCGAGCACAGCGCCTTCAGGGCCTATTATGACGATGCCCGCACCTTTCTCGGCGCCGAACTGCCTGACGTCGAGATGCCTGACATGGAAGGTGAGTTCGAACCCTCGATCGAGAGCTGGGCCCGCGAGCCGGATATGGCCAAGGCGCATGGGGCGCTGATCGAAAGCCTACCGAACCTGCACCTCGTCACCCAGGCTACCGTGATCGGGCTCGATCTCGATCGCGAAGGCGCCCGCACGAAACGGCTCATGGTGTGGCATCGCGGCAAGCTGCATTCCGTGGGGGCGACGATCTTCGTGCTGGCCTGCGGCGGGCGCGAAAATGCCCGCCTGCTGCTGGCTGCGCAGGAAATCGCGCCGCGGCTTTTCGGCGGCGTCGATGGCCCGCTCGGGCGCTATTACATGGGACATCTGGCCGGCGAGCTCGCCCGCATCCGCTTCACCGATCGCAGCTTCATGGAAAAGATGTTCTTCCGGCGCAACGGCACCGGCGCCTGGTTCCGCTCGCGGCTGATACCGAGCATCGCCCTGCAGAACGAGCGCGATCTTTTAAACAGCGTCTTCTGGCTGCGCAGCCCGCCGCTGGAAGAGGTCTACGCGACGGCAGGCGCGCGCGCCACGCTGAACATGTTCAGGGCGATCACCGGCCGGCGCAAGATGCGCCGGCTGTCCTTCAAGGCGAGCGTATCCGACACCACCTCGCTTTCCGACATGGTCGCAAACCCCATGCAAAGCTTCAACGCGGCCCTGCAGCTGACGACGGCAGCGCTGAAATCCGAACGGCAGCCGAATTTCTTCGTGAAGAACGGCGAGCATCTCTACTGGCTCGCCTATCATGGCGAACAGCGGCCGGTCGCCTCCAACCGCGTGCGGCTGAGCTCCGAGGTCGATGAAACCGGCCTGAAGCGGCTGGCCGTCAGTTTCGACTTCGACGAGGAAGATCTCGCCTCGCTGATCAGGTGCCACCATGCGCTGGCGGAATGGATCGGCAAACGGCGGATCGGCACCTTCGAATGGCTCCATCCCGAAGACGGCCTGCAAACCGCCGTCCGCCGCCAGGCGCTCGACGGCTACCACCAGATCGGGCTCACCAGAATGGGCGCCTCGCCCCGCTCGAGCGTGGTGGACGGCAACTGCCGCTGCCACGACCTCGAAAACCTCTATGTCGCCGGCAGCTCGGTCTTCCCGGTCTCCGGACAGGCCAACCCGACACTGCCGGCGGTGGCGCTGGCGCTGAGGCTGGCGGATCATTTGAAGGGGGAGTTGCGGGGGTAGTTCAAGCTTCCTCCGCCCTGCCCGGCACCAGCAGTCATTCGCCCGGGTCGCGTGGGTCACGGCTCGGCGGGTTGCTTCCTGCATCCACGATCGCCCGGACGACGAGCGCGATACGTTCGTCGCGCATGCCGGGCCGAATGCGGCCCGACCGTTCGAGCTCGGCAAGTCCGTGAAGGGCTGCCCAGAAGGTCTCGGTCACGATCTCGGTATCGGCGCAGAACGGAGAGACCGCTGCTGCCAGCACCTCGAAACCGGCCCGAAGTTCCGCTCGCGTGTCGGCTTCGGCGAACCGCAATTGGGTCGGGAGGATAAACATCGCCTGATAGAGCGACGGGCGGCTATGCGCGAAGGCAAAATAGGCCATGGCGACATCCGTGAGGACATCTCGTCGGTCGTGCGCCCCGTCCACCGCCGCCCGAAGAACGGCCGTGAGCTCCCTGAAGCCCTCGACTGCGACTGCCGCTACGATCGCGTCCCTGTTCTCGAAATGTGAATAGAGAACCGGCTGGCTGTATTCGATCTCCTTGGCCAGACGGCGGATCGTGACGGCGTCCCATCCCTCGCCCTCCGCAATTGCACGGGCTGCCGCGACGATACGATCTTCGCGATCGGCGCGTTCCCGGCTTTTTCGCTCTGCGATACCCATTCCCAACCTCCATGCCCTGCCCGCTGACATCTGGATCATATCACGGCTTGAATATCTAGCAACGCTAGCTTACATCTAGCACTGCTAGATTATTTCAAACTGCTAGAAGGATGGCGTGATGGATTGGCTTCTGAATGGGATCGGCCTGCTTGTGGCCCTCGCAATTATCGCGATCGGCACCGGCTATATTGCGAGCCCGACGACCATGGTGCGCAGTTTTGGCCTGCCGCTTCCGGGCGATGACCCAAACATCCCCTCGTGGCTTCGGCTCAAGGGTGTTCGCGATATCGCGGCGGGATTGCTCGTGCTTGCCTTCATGCTGTGGGGTGTCCAACGCGAGATCGGCATAGTCCTGCTGATTGAGGCAATGATCCCTGTCGGCGACATGCTGGTCATTCTCGCAGCGAAAGGCTCCACGAAAAGCGCCTTCGGCATTCATGGCCTCACGGCTGTGATCATGCTCCTGGTGGCCGTTCCCATGATCACAGGTGCGCAGTGAGATGGTTCATGCTCTCTCACTCTGGTTCCTTGTTGTCGCATTCTCAGGCGCGGGGATCGTCAAATGCGATCGGCACATCGGGGACGCGAAGCGATTTTGCCCGGTGGGGCTATCCGCGCTGGTGGGGTATTTTGACGGGCGGACTTGAAATATCGAGCGCCGCCCTGACTGCGCTTCCCGCCAGCCGCATTCCTGGCCTGGCGCTCGGGGCGGTCGTCATCGCAGCCGCGATTTTCACTGTTCTGCGCCACCGCGACACTCAGCACCTTCCGCCGCTGAGTGTCTTCGTCAGCCTGATTGCCCTTGCCACGATCTCGTCTTGAGCACCGTGAGCATATACCCTGACGGGATTAACATGGTTGCACAATTCAGGATAGCGCAACATCTGTTAGAACATTTTCCGGGCGCCAATGATCTTTCATACCATAATCAGCAATGGCTAATTGTTGTTATCGGCACCTGGAGTGCATCATTTCCCCGGCAGGTTGGGAAGACGCAGTCGAAGATCATCAACATCCAGGTGGAGGAAGAACCATGAAGCGCATCGCAGCTCTCGCAACGATCCTTGTTTTCGGCGCATTCCCCGCAATCGCCGCGACCGCGATGACCGGCAAGGAACTGACGGCCCTGTTGTCAAACGGCAAGGAACTCACCCTTGGTGGGCCGAAGGAAGGATATAGCGGCACGCTGTCCATATCGAAGGACGGGACCGCCAAGGGTCAGGTCAAGCTCGACAACGGCGATGTGATCCCGATCGAAGGCAATTGGCACATCGCCGGCAACAAGTTTTGCCGAACCTGGAAGGGCGGCCGGGACGCCGGAAAGGAAATCTGCGAGACCTGGAACAAGACCGGCCCGAACTCCGTGCGCGTCATGAACGGCAAGCGCGATCTCGGCCCCAATTCATGGTGATCGCCCGACCGGCTATTCCCCCTTTTCGTCGGTCTCGTCCGCCGTGGGCTTGGTGCTGAAGAGGCTCTTGAGCGCATTGGTCTTGGATTTTTGCGCCTTGCTCAACTTCAGCGCGCGATTGGCGGCCTTGGCCTGTTCCAGCATCATTTCGATCTGGATCTGCTGGATCTCGGTCAGCCGTTCCCACTGCCGGTTCAACAGGTGATCGACCTTTTCATGCAGGTGGCGGATTTCCAGCTCGGCCTTGAGATTGACCTTGTAGTCGTTGAGCGCCCGCAACCGATCCTTTGCTTCCTGGCGGCGCTGGCTCATCATGATGATCGGCGCCTGCAGGGCGGCAATGGTCGAGAGGATGAGGTTCAGCAGGATGAAGGGATAGACGTCGAAGGCAGCCTTCTCGCCAAGCACCAGGTTGATCCCCATCCACACGGCGAGGAAGAAGCAGAAGGAGATGATGAAGGTCCAGCTTCCGCCGAAGGTCGCGACGACATCGGCGACACGATCGCCGAGCGAACGGTGTTCCTCGTAATCCTCTTCGATGTTTTCGGCGAGCGTGTCATGGGTCTTCAGGCTCTCGACGACCTCGTCTTCGAGGTTGGAGAGCTCGCCGCGTTCGTCGCGCAGCAATTCGGCAATGTACTGGCCGCGATAGTCATCGACCATCTTGCGGCTGATATAGTCGTCCGAGCGGATGCCAGGGTGTTTCTGCCGCACGAAATCTGCAAGCGCGGGACGCAGATCGTCAAAATGGAAGGCGTCCTTCTTCTTCAGGGTGTGGCCTGTGATCGCGTCCACCAGCTTGACGGACTTTGCCTTCGCCTGCGCCAGGCTCTTGGAATAGTCGTCCATCTCGACGGTGGCGGCCTCCCCATGGCCGGCATCGAAGTCGACGATTTCGCCCGTTAAATCCAGGGGCTTCTCTTCTGCCATCTGCTGATCCTCGCTGCCGATTTTTCGCCCGTCTAGCCATCAATTCCAACAGGATTGTGACATGGATTTCGCCGGAAAATGAGAGGCCTGATGGCTGCGGCGGAATGCCGCCTCACGCAGCAAGAGTCATTCGGCTGGGCGTCCCTTGGTTTAGTTAACGTCATGCTCTTTGCGACTCTTAAGAGAGTGTGGCAAAAAATAGTGCGTTCAATCCGACGGAGTCCTGATTGTCTCAATCTCCCGAACTTGCTGGCGGCGCTGGACATACCTTCGAAGATAGGGTCACTGCGCGCTACTTTGCGGCTATGCTTGCGCAAACGGGCGCGCCCGGGATCGCCGACCGGACGGTCACACGGGTAGCTCTCCAGCAGCGCAACGTGGGAGAGCCGCTCGACGATCTAATCGTCGATTTCCAGTCGGGGCAGGACGACGCGCGGTTGAGCCTCCAGCTCAAGCGGTCGCTGACAATCAGCGATGCCGACACAAACGAGGATTTCCGGGACATCGTTCGCGATTGTTGGCTGACTCTGCAGAAACCGGACTTCCAGAATGATGTAGATCGTTTTGGTGCGGCCACTGAGAGCGTGGCAGTCCAGAAGCGGCGCGACCTCAACAGCTTGTGCGATTTCGCTCGCGCCAGCCCCACATTGGCCGACTTTGAAGCGCGATTTCTGCCTGAAGGCGATGCAAGCGCTGCCGTCGCCGCGATCAGGGCCGACATCGTCAGCTTGATCGCCAAAGCAAAGACCTCGCCCCCCTCACAGGACGAGGTTTACCGGTTCCTGCGTCATTTCGTTCTGCTTGTCTTCGATCAGCTCGCCGATGCGGCCAGTGGTCCAGCGGAGGCCATCGCAGTGCTGGTCCCGACACTCGCTTCGGCGCAGACCGATCGCGCGCCCCTTGTCTGGGACCACTTATGCCAGCTCGCACGCGCTGGTGCCGGCCGGGCGGGCCAATTCCTACGACGCGATCTTGTCGCAACACTAACCCCCGTGGTCAGACTCGCCGGGGCGCCAGCGCTGCGTGGCGATCTGGAGTTGCTGAATACTGTTGCGAGGAGCGCTGTTGCCGACATCGAGGACGACGTCGAAGGAACGCGGCTTGAGCGGACCACTCCGCGCAAACAGCTTGAGGAGGCCCGCGCCCGCTATCGCTTCGTTCAGGTGCAGGGTCTGCCGGGCTCAGGCAAATCGGTCTTACTGCGCCACGCGGTCGAAGAGGTGCTAGCACAAGGGAACGTACTGTTTCTCAAAGCGGATCGGCTTCAGGGGACGAGCTGGGCGGCATTTGGCGCAGGCATAGGTCTCAGCACTGCTTCGCTTGAAGACTTACTGACTGAACTTGCTGCTACCGGGACGCCAACGCTCTTCATCGACGGCATAGACCGCATCGAACTCGCGCAGCGACCCATCATCCTCGATCTCGTTCGGACGATCGTTGCTACGCCAGCTCTCGAAGGCTGGTCGATCATCGCGACTCTTCGAGACACCGGCGTCGAGCATCTGCGAACCTGGCTGCCGCGTCCGCTCTTCGAGGCGAATATCCTCGGGGTGGTAACCGTCGAGCAACTCGACAATACGGAATCGCGCGCGCTCGCGGATGCGCAGCCGGCACTTGAACCGCTTTTATTCGGCCCAAAGGCCGTGCGGGAAATCGTTCGCCGGCCCTTCTTCGCCAAGATCCTTGGACAGAATTTCGCATCTGCGCATGGGGACGCTTCCTTTATGCCGCAATCCGAGATCGACCTTATCGAGAACTGGTGGCAGCGTGGCGGTTATAATGCCGATGGGCAATCGGCGATCAGTCGCAGGCTGGCCCTGCTAGATGTTGCTGGACGGCGCGCACGCGATTTAGGCGGACCGATAGCGCTCACCGATCTGAGGCAAGACTCGGTGGCGATGATCCATCAGCTCGTCTCCGACGGCATTCTTCAAACCGGGCGTGCTGGTCTCAATGTGCGCTTCGCCCACGACATTTTCTTCGAATGGACCTGCTTCCATATCCTGCTCAATGCTGGCGCCAATTGGACCGACGAGTTGCAGACGATTGGGGAGCCGCCGATGTTCGGGCGGATCGTCGACCTGCTTTCGCAGGCAGCGTTCGCTGCTGGCGAGGAGTGGGTCAAGGCCCTGCAGCGGCTCGAAAGCGCTTGTATGCGCTCACAATGGCTCCGGGCTTGGCTGCTCGGGCCAATTGGATCACCGGTTTTCGACGAAAATGAGGCTCGGTTCCTAGCCGTCGTTATCGCCAACGATTGCCAGCTACTGGGGCGCGTCCTCGTCTGGTTCCAGGCCGAGCGCACCATTCCCAATCCAACGGTCCTCAAAGGGGAAACCGGCGCTACCGATATGAGCTTCGAGAGGCGGCTTCGCGCTGCCGACCTTTTGGGCTGGCCTTCGGATTTCGCGACATGGAGCCGGCTTATCCAACTGCTGCTGCGTCAGTGTGACGAGCTGCCTGCGCATGTTGTTCCTCAGATCGTTGCGATCTTCGAGGTTTGGCAAAACGCCTTCGCCGATCTGCCCAATGCGATCTCGAAGGCTTTGCTCGCCAAGGCCGATCAATGGCTACAGAGCCTGGAAGCGCGTACGATGTTGCGAACCAGCCGGTTGAGATCGAGGCAGGCATCGGAGGAAGAGGAAGATTGTTGGAGTGGGCTGCGCACGAGTGCCATAGATTTGGCCTCGGACCTGCGGCGGCTGATCCTGCGAGCGGGCCGTGCTGAGCCCGACTTGACGGAGGCTTATCTCCGCCGCATCGCTGGTCAGAAGGAAATCGACGCCGACGTAGTCGAAGAGATTTTCGCTTTCTCTTTCTTGCTATCTCAAACCCATCCAGCAGCGCTGGTTAATGTAGCACTGTTGCACCTGCAGCAAGAATTGCCGGCCGATGCCGCTGAGCGCATCGAGCGCGAGCAAGAGGTGGCCCGAGCGCGGCGTGACGAGGCGCTCGCCAAACCCAAAGCCGAACGCACCCGGCACGATCAGCTTGCCATCGACGGAATATTCTCTCACATCGGTACTGATTCCTACTCATCGCATGACTGGCAAAGTCTCGCGCTTGATGATCACCGGCCCAACTATTTTCCAGAATCGCCACTGCGCGAGCCCTTTCACAGCTTGTTCGCTCATGCACCAGACGAGTCACTTCGCCTGCTGCGTGAGTTGTCCAATCACGCAATGACAGCCTGGCGGCAGCTCCACCGGCTCGATTGGCAGCGAGAGGCAAAGCCCATCCCGCTGGAAATTACCTTTCCGTGGGGTGCGCAGCAGTTCTGGGGAACGGCCCGCGAATATCTCTGGTCGCGGGGCGTATGGGCACCGAAGTCGCTTGGCTGCGCCTGGCTCGCTGCCGAGAATTGGGCATTCGCGGAACTCGACCGCGGCGCCAATCCAGATTCGCTGATCCGACAGGTTGTCGAAGGCAATAGCTGCATTGCCAGCCTCGGTTTGGCGCTGACGATCGCACGCCAGGCAGGTGCCATGTCCGACATGGCGCAACCGCTCCTTGAATCCCCCCGGCTTTGGCGGGCGGACATACGACGCGCCCAGGAAGAATTCACCTTTAAGACCAGCACACTCATCGGTTTCACCAGCGAAGCTGACAGGCCGCATGCCGCAGCGGTCGATGCGCTTAACAAGCGTCCGATCCATGACGGCGATATCCGCGATCTCGCTGGAGCCATTGTAGTCGGCGAGCAGGCTCGGTCGGAGCGCATGCGCGCGGCGATCATTCGTTTCGCTGAGGATCTACAGTTCGAGTTTGAAGAGCAAGTCACCGATCCGGACGCTCGGCGCAGCCTCGCCGAGTTTGCGGCCTCAATGGCGCATTGGGCGGACATCGCCAACTATCACGCTGTCCAGCAGGAAGAGAGCAACGCTCTCGAGGCCGTCTATTTTGTCGATCCCGAGATGATGACACCTGAAGCAAAAGCCCGACAGGCAAATGCGCGACTGATGCTGGCAGAACAGACGCTGTTCATATGGGCAGAAAAGAGTCTCGATAGTGGCGCCATCAAGGAGATATTCGCCTATACCGACGCACTCGAACGTGCTCGGCAAACGGATTCTGGGGGGCGTGTCGAGAGTGACCCTGGTTCTACGGCTTCTGGTGGCGTGGCGGGGGCGGCGGCCGTCGCGCTGCGCTTTCGAGAAATCAGCACCGTAGAAGAGCGGGCCTGGGCGCGTGACCTGCTGGCGCGCATAGCCCGCGCGCCAGAACAAATGCAACCGTCATGGTTCTCGGCGAGCGTTATTCCTTGGCATGCCGGTATCTTCGCGGCGCGCGGACTCGCTGCCGACCTGCGTAGCGGTGATGCGGCGGCGTCCGCGAGCAATGATCTTTTGACGCTTGCAGCACATCCCCTCGAGGGTGTCGCGCTCGTCGCGATGGAAAGCTTGCTATCGCTGTTCGATGTAATGCCGCGGCTTGCCTGGACGGGCTTATACCTAAGCATCGACCTCTGCATTCTGCCGCCGCGCACGACCGCGCAGGAGGACCGTGGCGAGGCTGCTTCGGCTAGCCGAACCCAGGCGCTCGCGACTGCGCTGGCGGCGATGCAAGTAAATGAGGGCTGGCCTGTGCCACAAGCGCCGGAAGCACCTTGGACCTTCGTTCCGGGTGCTCGGCCGTCGCGGCGAGGTGTGATGGTATCGCCAGGGGAGTTTGACGACGAGCTCGTCGTGGATGGCGCCTGGCGACCGTCGCCGGGGATTTGGCATTCCCAATTGGCGGCCAAGATCATTGAGTTCATTCCTGTGGTAAAGGTTCTCGAAACGCCAGGTGCACGCGAGGCCCTTCTATCCTTTACAGCCAGCATGTTGAATTGGACAATCGAAAGCATTGCGCCGAGTTGGGACGAGGACGGTCGCGATGCGGACAATCGGGGTACCGATCTCTATGAATGGCGTGACGCCTTCGCTCGTCTTCTCGCCCGGATAGCCGGCCATCTTCCGCCTGACCAAGTCGAGCACGACATTCTCGCGCCAATCGTGGCGCTGCGATCCGATCCTTGTTTTTCGTTACTCTCTCCGTTAGTCGACTGGTTCTTGCGCGCCCATGTGCTCGATCCGCCGATTGTCGCGCCATCGACCGAACGGGTTATGAGCGTTTCGCTCGAACGATTGCTTGCTTGGCGCGGCTTTGATCGAGATGGCTATCGCGCGGGCGAATTGCGCGGCTTTGACCTGCCGAGCTTGGTCAAAGCTCTGTTGTTCGTGGCCGCGTTAAATGCACCGCTGGCCAGTCGCTTCGCCAATGGCGACTGGCACGATATTTCGTTAATCCTTCCAACGGTTGATCGGTTGGTCCGTGCAGCAGGCTGGTCCGTGGCGGTCATGTCCCACTTCCTAACCCTATGCGAGCACGCGCGGGCTGAATACCCAGCTGAGCAGTTCGCGGACCAAGTGCTGTCGATCCTATTGCTGGGTGATGAGGCTCTTGCAAAATGGCATGGAACGACGCTCCTCGCGCGGATCGCCGGTCTGGTGCAGTTGTTCGCCGATGAGAACTCTCCGATGCCGGTTACACTGGCTGCGCCCTTGCTGCGCATCCTTGATGTTCTCGTTGATCAGGGCGACCGCCGCAGCGCGGCGCTTCAACTGACCGAGGCGTTCCGCGAAGTCAAACTGCCGTAACAAGCGACGATCTTACGCTCGATGGCTAATGCCGGTAGCGTTTCTTATGCTGCATAGGAGTGGATGCCGCTCGGGGGCCGGCTTTAGGGAACGCCGCTTCTCCCTCCGACCTCGCGGATCTAAATACCGGCCACCTCAAAAAGGTTTGGGGGCGGCCGCCGAAAGCCTCGGCGCCACCCCCATTCCCTGGCTCGTGTAGGTGGCCCCTCGCCTACACCTCGCCGGCGGACCCCTCAATTCGGTTCGCGTATCGCATCATCCAGCCCGCGCAGCAGCGGATAGAGGAAATAGGAGATCACCGTCCGTTGGCCGACCTTGATTTCCGTCGACACGGTCATGCCCGGCAGCAATCTTACCGGCGCTCCGGCAGCATTCAGCCTTGTATCAGCCAGCAGAATGCGCGCCTTGAAGAAGGGGGCGGATGGCTGGCTCGGGGTGGCGGTCTGTTCCGGTTGGCCGGTGAGGAAAGTGTCCTCGCTGATCGTTCGCACTTCGCCTGTCGCCGTGCCGTATTTCTGGAAGGGATAGGCGTCGAGCTTGATGCGGGCTTCCTTGCCGACGGCGATGCGGCCGATGTCGCGGGTGTTGATCGAGACTTCGGCTTCGAGCGGCACGTTGATCGGCACCAGCGTCACCACAGGCTCGGCCTCGCGCACGACGGAACCGACCGAGCGCTGGGCGAGATCGAGCACGACGGCATCGGCGGGTGCGGTCAGCGCCACCATGTTGCGGCGAAGCTCCATCTTCTTCTGCTCTTCGCCCGCCATGTCACGCTGGCCGCGCAGGTCCACCAGTTGCTCCATCGCGGCGCGGCGGAAATCCTCGATGAAGGCCTGGCGGTCGGCGCGCAGTTTCGCATAGGCGTGGACTGCCTCGTCGGCCTTGCCGCGCACGGCGGTGATATCGGCCTCGACATCGAGGCGGGCGTCGCGCGAGCCGAGCATGGTGAGAAGCGAGCCGCTTTCCTTGTCATAGAGTTTCTTTCGCGTGGCCTCGATCTGCGAAAGGTTGTCGCGCCGGTCGTTCAGCACGGCCTCCTGATTGCGGTTTGCCGCAAGCACGGACGACTGGCCGGCGATCTGCTGTTCGAAATTCTGCAGCTGCGCCATGTAGAAGGCCCGCCGCTGGCCGAAGAGCTGCACTTGCAGCTGCTCATCCTTCGTGTTGCCGGCAATCTTCGAATAATCCTCGCCGGCAAGCTCGGCCTCCAGGCGCTTCACCTGGGCGTCGAGGGCGGAAAATTTCGCCCTCAGCTGCCCGACATCGGCCTGGCTGAAGGTGGCGTCGAGCGTCGCCAGCGTCTGGCCGGCACGCACCACCTCGCCGGCCTTCACGTCGATCGTGCGGATGATCGAGGTTTCGAGCGGCTGGACGACGATGGTCGGCTGCGTGGTGACGAGCTTGCCCGGCGCAATCACCACCTCGTCGATGGAGGAGACCGAGGCCCAGGTGATCGCCGCGGCAAGCAACGCCGTGATGCAGTATAGCGTCATGCGGGCGACGCGCGGCGGCGCGCGTTCCTCGAGTTCGACGGCGTCGGACTGGAACTCGGCAATTGCCGGCGGCAGCGGCGGGCGGGCGGTGAGTTCCCTGCCCTTCTCCGGGCCCTTGTCTGATGGCCCCTTGTCCGAGGGTACCGGCAGGTTTTCGTCGGATTTTCTGACGTGCGCGTTCATGCGACCTGCCTCATCTGCTGTGCCCAGAGGTGGCGGTAGGTCATGCAGCGCGACACGAGCTGATCGTGCCGGCCGATATCGGCGACCTTGCCGCGATCGATGACGAGAATGGCATCGGCATCGACGAGCGTCGAAAGCCGGTGCGAGACGATGATAACAGTGCGGCCGGCAGCGATGCGGCTGAGGTTGTCGCGGATGATCGCCTCGCTGTCAGGGTCGAGCGCGCTTGTGGCCTCATCGAAGATCAGCAGCCTCGGATCGGTGATCAGCGCACGCGCAATCGCAAGCCGCTGCTTCTGGCCGCCCGAGAGGTTGGAGCCATTTTCCTCCAGCATCGTGTCGAAGCCGCGCGGCAGGCGCTCGATGAACTCTTCGGCGCCGGCGATGCGGGCGACCTCCATGATCTCCTCGATGCTGGCATCGGGCTTGGCGGCGGCAATATTGTCGCGTACCGAACCGCGGAACAGGAAATTATCCTGCAGCACGACGCCGATGCTGGTTCGAAGATGCACGAGGTCGATCTCGCGGCTGTCATAGCCGTCCATGCGCACCAGCCCCTCCTGGCTCTGGTAGAGCCCCTGGATGAGCCTTGTTATCGTCGTCTTGCCCGAGCCG
>UCCS01000181.1 GCA_900470965.1 Hyphomicrobiales bacterium | reverse complement strand
GGGGCGGACCGGCTGGGCGAGCCATTCTCGATCTACGAGGTTCATGCCGGCTCCTGGTTGCGCGACATGCAGGATGGCGCACGCGCGCTCGACTGGGTAGAGCTGTCGCAGCGGCTCATTCCCTACGTTCGCGACATGGGCTTCACTCACATTGAGCTGCTACCGATCATGGAGCATCCCTTCGGTGGATCTTGGGGCTATCAGCCACTCGGTCTCTTCGCACCGACCGGTCGCTACGGCACACCCGAGGATTTTGCCTATTTCGTCGATCGCTGCCACGGCGCCGGTATCGGTGTCTTGCTTGATTGGGTTCCGGCGCATTTTCCGACTGACGTGTGGGGCCTGGCGCAGTTCGACGGGACTGCGCTTTACGAGCATGAAGACCCGCGAGAAGGGTTTCATCAAGACTGGAATACCCTGATCTACAATCTTGGCCGCAACGAGGTCAAAGGCTTTCTCATCGCCAGCGCGCTCGAATGGCTGGAGCACTATCATATCGACGGATTGCGCGTCGATGCCGTCGCATCGATGCTCTACCGCGACTATAGCCGCGCGGATGGCGAATGGGTACCGAACCGCTATGGCGGGCGCGAAAACCTCGAAGCCATCGAATTTTTCAAGCACCTCAACAGCATCGTCCACGAACGCTACCCGAATGCACTGATGATCGCGGAGGAATCGACCGCCTTTCCAAACATGACCAAGTCACCTGAAGCAGGCGGCCTGGGCTTCGACATGAAATGGAACATGGGTTGGATGCATGACACGCTTCATTACATGTCCGACGATGCGATTTACCGGAAATACCATCACGGCTCGATGACCTTCGGCATGATTTATGCCTATAGCGAGCGTTTCATTCTGCCATTCTCCCATGACGAGGTCGTTCACGGGAAAGCGTCGATGCTTTCCAAGATGCCGGGGGACAAGTGGCAGAAACTGGCCAATCTGCGCGCCCTTTTCGGTTTCATGTGGGGCCACCCCGGCAAGAAGCTCACCTTCATGGGATGCGAGATCGGCCAGAGATCGGAATGGAGCCATGACGGTTCCATCGAATGGGATCTTCTGGATGATCCTGTTCACGCTGGCCTGCAGCGGCTCGTGCGGGATCTCAACCGCATTTACCGACATTTTCCCTGCTTGCACTATGGCGACACCGAAGCTGACGGCTTCGAATGGGCAGTTGCCGACGATGCGGAAAACTCGGTCCTCGCAATGCTGCGCTATGACCACGAACGGCGCTCTGCGATACTGGTGGTTTCAAACTTCACCCCGATGTCACGGCCCGGTTACCGGATCGGTGTCCCATTTTCCGGCCGCTGGCGGCAAATACTCAACACCGATGCGGCCGTATATGGCGGCGCGGGCGTAGGAGCTGGCGACCGGGACACGCAGCCCGTCGAGGCGCATGGTCGTGGTCAATCGCTTCTCGCGGATCTTCCGCCTCTGGCGACAATGATGTTTATCTGCGAGCACGACCGGAACCACGAGCTCTGAAATGGCGTTCAATAGAGATTGATACGCCTCCGGGCCGGCCCTACGGCGTGCTCCTGGCCAGTGGCGATGGGAGGAAGAGATGGGCCCTAGCCAGGACAAAATATCCAATCGTATGCTGACGGCTCTCGAGCGGGACGATTTTGGCCTCCTTGCGCCCTACCTGGAGATGGTCGATCTCCCGTCGCAATTCAGGATTGCCGCGCCTCGGGAAAAGCTCGAACACGTCTATTTTCTCGAAAGCGGCGTCGGGGCTGTCATGACTGTTTCGTCGACAGGCCAGATGGCGGAAGCCGGCATGTTCGGTTGGGAAGGCTTTGTGCCCACTGCCACGATCATCGGCGACGATACTGTCCCTTACCTGATCGAAATGAATGTCGGGGGAGCAGGTTACCGCGTTCCGATCGCCGCGATGCGCGAAGCGACCATGAGGAGTTCGAACTTTCAGGTCCCCCTTATCAAATACATGCATGTTTTCGCAACCCAGGTCGCCTACACCGCACTTGCCAATGTCCGCTACCTGCTTGAGCAACGACTGGCACGCTGGATTCTGATGTGCCACGATCGCCTTCGCACCGACGAGATGGCGATAACGCACGACTATATCGCGCTGATGTTAGGGGCGCGCCGCCCCGGTGTGACGACCTCGCTCCACGTCCTTGAAGGCCATCACCTGATCCGCTCGCTAAGGGGGTCGATCATAGTCCGCAACCGTGCGGGTCTGGAAGAATTTGCGGCCGGCTCTTACGGCGTTCCCGAGCATGAATACGAGCGATTGATCGGAGCGAACGGACGTGGCAACTCCAAACGGTGAAGCATGCGATACTATTTTCACATCAGGAATGGCGACGAGCTGATCTGCGACCCCGAAGGAAGCGTGTGCGCCAACGTTGCCGTCGCAATCGAGGAAGCAAAGGCGCATGCGCGTGAACTCATGGCAGAACGGCTGAAGTCCGGCCGGGAAATGGACGGACAGACGTTCGAAATCGTTGACGAGAAAGGATTGCTTGCCGCCACGGTCCGGTTCAAGGATGCCTTGCCGTCCTAGACGGTCCTGGCGGGAACCAGGTCATGCTCGACTTCGTGAAGATCCTAGCCTCATGCGACCTGCATCTCTCAAATATGTCTATATTTTGCCAATGTTGCCTGCGCGCCGCTCGTGGCACTGGCCAGGCGCCACCGCTTGCCTAGTTTTATGGCGATCATGGTTTTGAACGCACAGCAGAGACAATCCGGAAAATGGAACGGCACCCGATTTGCTGCGGGACTCGGCCGCGGGCTTGCAGGCGCGCTGATATTTGCCCTGCCGATGTTCATGACGATGGAGATGTGGGAACTTGGCTTCTACATGGATCGTAGCCGATTACTGATCTTGCTTCTCCTCAACATTCCGCTGCTCATTGTTCTGTCCAACAATGTCGGTTTCGAGGCTACCCATACCTGGAGCGATGCGATCCGGGACGCGGCCATCGCCTATGCAATTGGCATCGTCTCCTCCACCGCAGTCCTGACCGCGGTCGGTGTCCTGCAGTTTGGTCAGCCATTTCACGAGGTCGTTGGAAAAATCGCCGTGCAGGCTGTTCCGGCAAGCATCGGCGCACTTCTTGCCCGTAGCCAGCTGAACGGCGATACGGGAGACAACACCGAGGACGACGACGATCCGATCCAGGAGGGGCCGGCAGACTATGCCGGCGAGATGTTTCTGATGGCGATTGGCGCGCTCTTTCTTGGCCTTAACGTCGCGCCGACCGAGGAGATGATCCTGCTATCCTACAAAATGACGCCATGGCACGTCCTGGCTGTCGTTGCACTTTCCCTCCTTGTCATGCACGGTTTCGTCTATGCCGTTTCCTTCAAGGGCGGACATGAGATCGGCGACGAGGTGCCAGCCTGGCATGTCATCATCCGCTTCACACTGCCGGGATATGTGATGTCCCTTCTTGTCAGCGCATACGCATTGTGGACTTTCGAGCGTTTTGGAGATGCGGCGATCTGGCCGATGCTCACCGCCGTCATCGTTCTTGGCCTGCCGTGTTCGATCGGCGCGGCCGCCGCGCGACTGATACTATGAGGAGTCCAGTGGACGATAAGCCGAACGGCACCGCAAACAAGCCCCACCCTGTCGAATGGGCGGTCGGGCTGGCGAGTACGCTGCTCGTGACAGCCATGATCGGTTTCATCTTTTATCAGGCGATCACACAATCGCCTTTGCCGCCTCGCCTCTCGATCAAAAGGCTTCCGCCTATGGCGGGGGATTCAGACCATCAGGTCCGTTTCGCTGTCCAAAATGATGCAAATAAGACCGCCTCTGCGGTGCACGTTCAAGGCGAGGCCAAAAGGCTGGACGGCGGGACAGAGGTCTCGGAAGCGACATTCGACTACGTGCCGGCACAGTCGCTGGCAACGGGCGCGTTGATCTTTTCGATACCCGTCACTGAGGCCAACCTGACGATCCGGGCATCCGGATATATGGACCCCTGACTTCAGGCGAGGTGGCCTGGGACAAAACTGAGCCGCGACGAGGTGGTTCGCACTTGCGACGCGGACAGGACCAAGGCGAGCATTCCGAAGCTTTTCTGACCTCGTCTTCGGTTTCAGCCTTCTGCAGCTTGCCACGCACTGGCGCCGGATTTCACCTTGCCAACAGTTGGAAAGCCGCGCTGATGGTCTGGCCATCTGGTGAACTTGATCAACACGACCGACGGGGCAGAAGGGACGATGTTTCGACGGACGAGGCTCCGAGTACCTTCGGCTGTACTTCAAGTGACCCTAATACTTTCGGCGGTTTTGGTCTCACCGGAGGACACAGTCGCGGGTCGATGGTCCCGAGGCCAGACAGGAGCCTTTCCGGTCTTAACGCGTTCATATTTTTGGCGCTCGACGATCAGGCAGACCCTCGAGCAGAAGAGTAATGAGATGATTGGAACAAATCGGCCTTTTGCACGATTGCGCCATCAGCAGCCGCGGACTGAGCGATCAGCGATAGCTTTGATATCTGGTTGACCTCATTGCATAGGGCCTGGCGGCAAGCAACGGAGCAGATGGATATGGGAATGCAACGGCACAATGTACCCAAGATTGTGTTGGGGCTTGCGGCTGTTGTCGGCCTCGCTTTGTCCCTTGGAGGGGGCAGGGGTCGATCGCAGACAAACGCTGCGCCCGGTCACGATGTTGGTCGCGGCAGAGAGGCCGATGTTCCGGAAGAAATCCCAATGCGGGGGTTGCGGGACGTTTTCTGGCGCGTCGTCGGGGAGGTCAGCGAAGACAGGGTGATGCTGATCGCGGGCGGTGTGACCTTCTACCTGTTGCTAGCGATGTTTCCCGCTCTTGCTGCTCTCGTTTCCCTATACGGCCTCGCCGCCGATCCGATGACCATCGCAAATCATCTGCGCAAGCTTGCGATCATGCTGCCACCCGGAGCCTTTGACATCGTTGCCGACCAGATCCGGGCGCTCGCCGGCCGACGGGAAGAAAGTCTGGGAATAACGTTTTTCGTCGGCCTCGCTTTCGCGCTTTGGAGCACTCATAGCGGCACGCTCGCCCTTTTTGACGCGATGAACGTAGCCTACGAGGAAAAGGAAAAACGCGGCCTCGTCCGCCTCAACCTTATAGGCCTTGCCTTTACGCTTTGCGCCATAGTCGGCGCAATTGCGGTGGTGGCACTGATTGCGGTCATACCGCTCATTCTGTCCTATGTCTGGCTTGACGGGTTGAAAGAGAAGCTCGCCCTCTTTGGCCGCTGGCCGCTGCTGCTCATCATCGTCGCCGGCGCGGTCACGACGATTTATCGGTTCGCACCGAGCCGCGAACCAGCAAGGTTGCGCTGGCTGACCTGGGGAGCGGTGTTGACGACGATCGCCTGGTCGGCAATGTCGCTTGGATTTGCTTTCTATTTGGACCACTTCGCCAACTATAATGCCACGTACGGGACACTCGGCGCGTTGATCGGCCTGCTGGTCTGGATCTGGCTCTCCGTCACCATCCTCATCATTGGCGCCGAGCTCAATGCCGAGCTTGAGCATCAGACGACAAGGGACACCACGACCGGCGCGCCGCGGCCGATGGGCACACGCGGCGCCTATGTTGCCGACACGCTAGGGCGCCAGGCCGATTGAACCGCTGTATTGACTGCGCGCGAGCCCGTCTCAATGGCTGCGATCATCAATACTGAAGGCGCCTCAGCCATTGCTTGTCAACCCGGCGACCCTGGGCCCCGCAAGAAACACGATCGGATTCGCGATGATCGCGAGCATCGGGATCGCAATAGCACCGGCGAACGATTTGTAGGGAACAAGGTCGCCACGCTGAGGTTTGGGATCATCAACCGAACCTGCCAAAGATCGTCGCGTGCCGTAGCGGCTTCCGATTTGCGACAATGCAGGAACAAAGGCAGCAGAATTGACAAGAGGAGGACGACGCATGAAGGCGCTTACCTGGCACGGCAAACATGACATCCGCTGCGAGAGCGTACCCGATCCGGAGATTGAGGACGGTCGCGACGCGATCATTAAGGTTACCGCCTGCGCCATCTGCGGCTCGGACCTTCACCTTTTCAATGGCGTCATGCCCGACATGCACAGTGGCGACATTATGGGCCACGAAACGATGGGAGAGGTCGTGGAAGTCGGCAAGGACAATCCCAAGCTCAAGGTCGGCGATCGCGTCGTCGTTCCCTTTACGATTTCCTGCGGCGAGTGCTTCTTCTGCAAGCGGGGCTTCTTCTCAGGTTGCGAACGGTCCAACCCCGATCCCTCAAAGGTCACCAAAATGTGGGGAAATTCGCCCGCCGGCCTGTTCGGCTATACGCATCTGCTCGGCGGCTACAGCGGCGGACAGGCGGAATATCTGCGCGTGCCTTATGCCGATGTCGGTCCGATCAAGGTCCCGGACGGTCTGAGCGATGAGCAGGTTCTCTTTCTTTCCGACATCTTTCCGACCGGCTACATGGCGGCTGAATTCTGCAACATCCAGCCCGGCGAGACGATCGCAGTCTGGGGATGCGGGCCAGTGGGTCAGATGGCGATCAAGTCCGCCTTTATTCTTGGTGCCGAACGGGTAATCGCCATCGACACCGTGCCGGAGCGCATGGCGCTCGCGCACAGATCGGGTGCCATCACGCTCGATTTCCGGGATGAGGATATCTACGACAGGGTCATGGAACTGACGAGCGGCCGCGGGGCGGATGCCTGCATCGATGCGGTAGGCACCGAGGCGGACGCCTCGGCAAGCTGGGATTCGCGCATCGACCGCATCAAGGTCGCGACTTTCATGGGGACCGACCGGGCCCACGTCTTGCGTCAGGCGATCCATTGCTGCCGGAACTTCGGCACAGTCTCGATCGTCGGCGTCTACGGCGGCTATCTCGACAAGATCCCGATGGGTTCTGCAATCAACCGTGGCCTGACGTTCAAGATGGCCCAGACGCCCGTCCAACGCTACCTGCCGCTTCTGATGGAGCGCATTCAGAAAGGCGAAATCGATCCTTCATTCGTGATAACACATCGGGCGTCTTTGGAGGACGGTCCTGATCTCTACAAAACGTTTCGCGACAAACAGGATGGTTGCATCAAGGTTGTCCTCAAGCCCTAGGAGAAACAAAATGGCCGAAACTGCTTCGACGAAAGGCATGGCCGTTATTACCGGCGCCTCCACCGGCATCGGCTTCGAGCTTGCCCAATGCGCCGCACGCGATGGTTACGATCTCATCATCGCCGCCGACGAAGCCCGCATCGTGCAGGCGGCGTCCCGACTGAAAGCTTTCGGTGTCGCGGTCGAGCCCATCGAGACTGACCTTTCGACTCTTGAGGGCGCCGATAGATTGATCGAGCGCATCGAGGCCGACGGTCGGTCCGTCGATCTCCTGATGGCGAATGCCGGCCGTGGTCTTGGTAAGGGTTTTCTCGATCAGAATTTCGCCGACGTGCGCAAGGTGGTGGACACAAATATCACCGGTACGATCTATCTCGTTCAGCAAATAGGCAATCATATGCGCGCCCGTGGTGAAGGGCGGATCCTGCTGACCGGTTCGATCGCCGGTTTCATGCCGGGCTCCTACCAGGCCGTCTACAACGGCACGAAGGCCTTCATCAACAGCTTCTCCTTCGCGCTGCGCGAGGAACTGAGAGGCAGCGGCGTAACCGTAAGCTGCTTGATGCCCGGTGCGACTGAAACGGAATTCTTCAAACGAGCCGACTTGATGGATACGTCGATCGGTCAGGCAAAGAAGGACGATCCGGCCGATGTGGCGCGGATCGGCTATGACGCCATGCTCGACGGAGAAGGTGATGTCGTCAGCGGCTGGAAGAACAAATTGCAGGCCGCCGTCGCCAATGTGACGCCAGCCAGCGTACTCGCGCATCAGCATGCAAAAATGGCAGAGCCTGGGTCGGGCACTAAATAGCCCTCAGACAGGCCCCGCCGCTGGTCACCGACACCCATTATCGCGAAAGAGCAAGTATCGAAACCAGCGGAAGATGATCCGAAGCCATCCTTGCGAGCGGGTCATTCGGGACATAGGCGTCGACAACACCTATTGCCTCCGTCACGAAGATATGGTCGAGCCGCATAACAGGGAACCGGGACGGGAAGGTGGGACGGAAACCGGTCCGATTTTCCTGTTGCACGTCGCGAAGCCGGCGGGCCGCAGCCCTGTAGGCGGCTGATGCGGGGATCGCATTGAAATCGCCGCAGAGGATGACGGGACCGTCATGATCTCCAATCCATCCGGCACCGAGCAATGTGTTCATTTGCTGTATGCGTTCGCGCCCGCGCAAACCGAGATGGGTGTTGATAACAAGCAGCTTTTGATCGCTGACGAATATTTCGAGCGCGATCGCCCCGCGTGGCTCACCCATCGAGGGCAGGAGACCGGCTTTTCTTGCGCCGGTCGGAAGTGCCGTGATGATTGCATCTCCGTAGAGTTCCTCCGCCACGGTTAGTGCCGGGTGAAAATGGGCCTGCATCTTCAAGAGCGAGGCAATTGCCCTCGCCTGATCCAGCCCCCCTGTGCGCGACCGGCCGACATCGACCTCCTGGAGTGCAACAATGTCGGGCTTGGCCTGTGCGATGACTTGAGCAATGCGCCCAGGATCAACTTTCCGGTCGGTGCCAACGCAGCTGTGGACGTTATAGGTCATGAGCGTGATGTTTTCTGCCAAGGGCGTCCTCAAACCTCTGATCCCCTGCGAGGAACACAACAGCGCCTCGTTCGTTCCAACTTCACGACGCCATTCCGCGCGTCCGGGAAAGCATGCATGACTCTTAAATCGCTGATCTGGAAAGGCCTGTTCGTTGCCGCAATCGGCCTCGCCGCCTTTCTTCTCTACCGGATTTTCCGCCAATATAGCGCAAGCGAGATCTTGGATTCCTTTGCGAGCATCCCCGTTCAAAGCTTGCTGCTTGCTACGCTCGCAGCAGCCGGCTCCTATATCTGCCTGACAGGTTTCGATTTTCTGGCGGTCCGGTCGCTTGGCAAACAACTCGCCTATCGGCAGGTCGCGCTCGCGTCCTTCGTCAGTCTTTCGCTCGGCCACAATATCGGTTTTGCCGGCTTGAGCAGCGGCGCCTTCCGCTATCGTTTCTATTCCCGCTGGGGCTTATCGACCGAGGACGTGGCGAAGATCGTTCTCTTCTGCGGCATCACTGTCGGCCTTGGACTTGTCACGCTCGGCGCCCTTGCCCTGATTGTCAACGCTTCAGACGCAGCGCCTCTGTTGCGGCTGTCTGAAGGCAGCGCCCGGCTATCAGGTGCTGCCCTGTTGTTGGCGCCCCTCACTTATGTGGCGGCATCCGGTCTGGTGCGGGCCCGCCTCCATCTCTGGCGTTGGTCGGTTGAATTGCCTCCGCTCCCGATCGCTATCTGCCAAGTCGCGATTGGGACGGTGAATTTCCTGTTCGTATCGGCATGCCTGCATGCACTTTTGAGCGCCTTCGCCGAGGTCGCATTTCTCCGTTCGGTGACGGCATTCGTACTGGCGAATTCGGCGATCCTTGCGACCCACATCCCAGGCGGTCTCGGCGTCCTGGAGACAACGGTCAGGCACGTCGTTCCGCATGCTGCCACGATCGGCGCACTGATTGCGTTCCGGGCGATCTATTTCGTGCTGCCGCTCATGCTTGGGACGGGCTTGCTGCTGATCTCGGAATTCGCGCCGCGCAAAGGCCAATCGCGCAAGAATGGAAAGACCGTGATGCGACCGCCCTCCGAGGCCCGATCAGGATAAGGCGGGCGCCTGCGGGTCGAAGAGCAAGGTTCCAATCACCGGCTCGAGGCGGCCGGGACCGATATCCGTGTCGAGCGCTCGCAGGCACCGAGGACCGCCGTTCAAAGCCTCGATCGTATTAATCATCGAGCCAAGCTGGCGCATTTGATCGGCGACCGTGGCTGCCGACGTTCCGAGATGTTCGGCAAGCAGACGGTTACGCAGATTGGCGATTGCCTCGAGATGGTCGGGCGTTGTGGCGTCAAGGCGCATATCGCATTCGGTATCGAGCCACTCCGACCGGTGATTTAGGTTGGACGAGCCGATCCGCACGATAGCATCATCGGCGATCAGCAGTTTCGAATGAACCAGGACCTCTGCCTCGCCCTCCACACCGGGCACCGACGGATAGAAGACCCGCAGCCGATCGTGGCGATCAGCCTGTTTGAGGCAGCGGATGACCCGACGGCGGTTGCGACCCATGACCAACTGCTCGATGAATCCGTGCGAGCTGCGGGTACAGATGATGACGATCTCCGGGCCGTCCAATTCGCTAAGGCGCGCGGCGAGCGCCTTGGCAATCGTCTGGGACGCCAGATATTGCGTTTCGATATAAAGGCTGTGCCTTGCGTCTTTGATGATCTCGAGCGTCATTCGTATGCCGTCTCGTGTGCCACCGCCAATCCCCATTCCCCGTTCGGTCAGCGCAAAGCGGGCAGGAATGTTATTGATCGATACCGAGCGGCTCGATAGTTGGCGGCCTTGCGATGCAACATAAGGAAGCGTTTCCTCCTGACCACTCGAATGTGTCCATCGGCGCCGCGCGATGCGACCGATCTGCCAGGCGGCCTCCCCCGTGACCATGGCCTGGACGTCATGCAATGGATCGTGTGGTTTTCCGTCCGGGTCCTGCCGACGTGGATCGCAGGGGGCATGCCGTCGGTCGTCGAACCGTCGCGAGGTCAGGTCAATACCACCAATGAAGGCGACATCGTCGTCGACGCAGACAAGTTTTTGATGATGAGAGGCGTACCAGTGCTTGTGGGAGGCGAAGCGCAACTTGATGCGCGGATGGGCCGGGAAGTCAGTGCGATAAAAGGATCGGAGCGACTTTTGCGAATAGATCGGCCCCATTGACCACACAAGGATCCTGACATCAAGCGTGGGGTTGGCTTCAACCGCGCTCCTCAGCAAATTGCCGAGGGTTTCAGTCGATCTGCCGGGTTCCAGCATTATGTCCGGATTGAAATCCCACCCAATGATGAAGATGGAACCACACGCCTGGCGCAACGTCTCGGCAAGGCGTTCAAAGTAGAGCTTGCCGTTGACAAGAAATTCTACCGAATGCGCCGTTCCACCGAAGGGGTAGTCAGTGGACGGGCCGCCCGCCAAAATCTTTGGCGGCATAGTTCCAACGTAGGTTTTGGCGGAAGTCGGGAGGGTACTGTCCATACGGCTCATCAGGGTCGTGGGGTCGCTACAACTGCTCAAACGCAGTGCTCCTCATATGAGTTCCGAAACGTTGTTTGATCGCGACGGGCAGGCTCGCCGGGCCTTATCGCATCGCCGGCCGCGGTCCCAAATTCACAAACCGACCCTAAAAGAGAGCCTTATCTTGCGACCTGACGCTGGGCGATTTCGAGCTCAGCTGTTCTTTGGCGGGTCCTCAGCATATTGCCCGGTTCCGCTAAAAGCGTGCAGCCAGGGCTCGCGACGCTTCGTCCAGACCTCCATCTGCGGGAAAATCCTACTCGGCGCCTCGTCCAGGGAGCCCAGCCGGATTTCGACATCCTGCTCGTTCAAGCAAAACAGCCTGCAACCGCAATGAGGGCAGAAGCTTCGCCCCGCATATGCCTTAAGATCGCCGGTCACCGAAAAAGCGTCACGCGACCAGTGGGCAAAATAGACGAACGATGAACCACTTTCCTTACGGCAATCCGCACAGTGGCACAGTCCGGTGCGATAGGGCTCCCCTTCAACCTGGAACCGCACCGCGCCGCATAAACAACCGCCCTGTCGAACCATGTGTCTTCCTTTTCGAAACTGCTGCTGTTGCATGGTCTTAGCCGGCACGAGGAGGCAAAGGGCGCAACAACGTGCCGAATAGGTTCCTCGTTCCGGCTCGCAGCCATATGCAACTCGGTCATATGGCCACAACTCAAGGATCAACCACAGGCTCGGATGCCTTTCCAAGCTTTACAGAAGGTTCCCGCGCCCACACACGCATTTTTCCAAGCGCTCCGATAAAAGCGGTGAGCTCGCCTTCGTGTGGCACGACGATCGTTCCTTCATCGAGCGCATCAGAAACCCCTGCTCGGTCGAGCAGGGGCAGGGCCGCTTCAACATAGCCGATGAACTTGCAGTGCTGGAACGCGTCGGCGACGAAGTCACGAGCGGTTGCTTCTCTGACAAGGTCATCCATCGCCTCCCGCGAGGGAAGGAGCGCGACCGCATCAAAAAGCACGGAGGGACCCCCGTCGATCATGTGGTGTGCTTCCACAAGACTGCCATCGGATGCGACTACGCCGCCGACCTTGGGAGCTATCAGTTCCACCACGGCTTTCTCGTCGGCAATCGCTTTGCTCAGGGCTTTGAGCAATTTGGCGTCTACGCCGTCGGTAACGAGGATGCCAAGCTTGCGCCCCTCGAAGCGTCCAGGACCGCGTTTCACGATGCTGAGCGCCGGTGAGGGCTCGAGGTCCTGACGGGTCGGAATGGCAGCGTCCGCCGGCTTCGGCAGCGATTGCAGTCCGAGTTTTTCTGCAACGGTCGCCGCCAGCGTTTCGTCAATATTGAGCAGATGGGCGACCATCCGCTCACGGATGACGGGGTTTTCGACCTTGCTGAGTTCAAAGGTGAGGGCGGCGGCGATGTGGCGCTGCTCGGGCGGCGTCTGGCTGATAAAGAACTGGCGCGCCTGGCTGTAATGGTCGGCAAAGCTTTCGGGACGCAGGCGCACCTTCTGGCCCGCTTCCTCGGCTTCGAAGGTGCGGAAACCCCTGGCGGGCGATTCCCGCGGGCCTTGGCCCGAGGAATTCGGCTCGTAATTTGTCCGGCCGACGGGATTGCGCATCGCCATGTGCCCGTCCTGCTGGAAATGGTTGAAGGGACACTTGGGTGCATTGATCGGCAGATGCGTGAAGTTCGGCCCGCCGAGGCGCTTCAGTTGCGTATCGAGATAGGAGAAATTGCGCCCCTGCAGCAGCGGATCGTTGCTGAAATCGATGCCGGGCGGCACGTTCTGGGTCATGAAGGCGACCTGCTCGGTTTCGGCGAAAAAGTTGTCCGGCATCCGGTCTAGCACCAGCCGGCCGATCGGCTGGACGGGCAGGATCTCCTCGGGAATGATCTTGGTGGGGTCGAGTACGTCGAAATCGAACTCGTCCGCGAATTTCTGATCGAAGAGCTGCACGCAGAGTTCCCATTCGGGGAAGTTGCCGGATTGAATGGATTGCCACAGGTCGCGCCGATGGAAATCGGGATCGGCACCATTGATCTTGACGGCTTCGTTCCAGACGACCGATTGCAGGCCGAGCTTGGGCTTCCAATGGAATTTGACGAAGGTGGATTCGTCCTTCTCGTTGACGAAGCGGAAGGTATGCACGCCGAAGCCTTCCATGAAGCGGAACGATCGCGGGATCGCGCGGTCGGACATGACCCACATGATCATGTGCATGCTTTCCGGGGTCAGCGAGATGAAGTCCCAGAAATTATCGTGGGCCGATTGCGCCTGGGGAAAGGCGCGGTCCGGCTCGGGTTTGACGGAATGGATGATATCCGGAAACTTGATGGCATCCTGGATGAAGAAGACCGGAATATTGTTTCCGACCAGATCCCAGTTTCCTTCCTGGGTATAGATCTTCACGGCAAAACCGCGCACGTCGCGAGCGAGATCGAAGGATCCCTTGCTGCCGGCGACGGTGGAAAAGCGCACGAAGGCCGGCGTCCTCTCGCCGGGGCGCTGGAAGAGATCGGCCCTCGTGTATTTCGACAGGGATTCATAGGTCTCGAAGAAACCGTGCGCCCCGTAACCGCGGGCATGGACCACGCGCTCGGGAATGCGCTCATGGTCGAAGTGGAATATCTTTTCGCGGAAATGGAAATCCTCCATCAGGGCTGGTCCGCGCGGGCCGACCTTCAGCGT
>UCCS01000199.1 GCA_900470965.1 Hyphomicrobiales bacterium | reverse complement strand
CCTCGATCGGTGGCTCGTCGGTCAGTTGTTCGCGTCGCAGTCCGGCAATCTCGCTGCGCCGCCGGCCGCCGGAGGCAAACGCGACCATCAGGATGGCGCGATCCCTGACATCACGCAGGCTGTCGGTTGAGCAGGTGGCGAGAAGCTTTGCCAGAATATCGCCGGTCACGGCTTTCGCGCTCTTGCGGCGCCGGGTCCGGGGGACCGCGCGCACGGCCAGGCGGATGGCGGATTTGAGGGAAGGGGAGGCGAAGGCGGCATCGAGCCCGCGCCATTTGGTCAGCGTCGACCAGTTCGCCAGCCGCCGGCGCACCGTTGATGGCGCGTGCGGACCGACGGATCTCAGAAACCCCTGGCGCCGAAGGTTCTCGTCGACATCATCAGGCATGCCGTGATCGGGATCCGTCTCGCGCCGCTGCGGGTCCCAGAGGTGATGGGCGACGAATTTCAAAAGCAGCGCCTCGGGCGCCGGCCAGGGCAGGGAGCGTCCGGTGGCGGCCATACCCCAAGCTTCGAGATAGGCGAGATCCGAAGTCAGGGCGCGCAGCGTATTGTCACCCATGCCCTGGTTGACGAGATGGCGCAGCGTCTCGACATCCTGGTCGGTCAAAAGTTCGGCGAGCTCGTCGCGACGCTCGATCGGCAGCACGGCGGCGATGGTGTCGAGTTCTTCGGCGCGGCGCTCGACGGCGGTCAGTGGTGTCTTCGGTTTGGCCACAGGCGCTCCAAAAGGACGGTTTCGGCGGCCTCTGAGACCGTGATTTGCCCCGATTCTTTCCGATTTGCATGCCGAAATCAATCTACCATCGATAACCTGTACTTATCGATGGTTAAAACCTCAACCAGCCATCATATCATGTGAAGAACAGCAACATCGGTATAGCGTTCCTTTAGCAAATCATTTACCATGATTTCAATGGCTTACGATCTCGCGAAAATCAGCATGAGTGCCCTGATGCGGCCGGCTTTCGACGCCGGGATCGGTCTCACCCGTCTCGACGAGCGCATCGCCCGCTCGCCGGTCGGGCAAGGCTTCCTCGAACGATCCCATTTTGCCGACGCCTGCGCATCGCTGTGGATCGACGGCGAACTCGTTCATCTCGAAGACCTCGTCCTCCACGACCACACCCGCGATATTCGCACACCCACCCATGAGCTGACAATCGCCCGCGACGTCCTGCGTACCCGCCGGCGCATTGCCGGCCAGTTGCCGGATTGGGCGCTGTCCGCCGACGGCATCCGCTCGCTGCGGAAAACCTCGGAGATCGGGTCGGGCGGCGGGGACGAGGCGACGACGGCTGGAGTTATTCGGCCGGCGGTCGCGATCGATCCGGACGGGGAAGGGGAGGACAACAATGATGGCGTCAGTCTCCCGGGTGTCGATATCGCCGCAATCGATGCGCTGCTCGCGCGCTCTGACGCTGCGATCGAACGAGCCACAAAGCCCGGCCGGGCTCCGGCCGATCCGCTGGTCTATGACCTCGATTGGGACGAGGACGCGCGGCTGGAGGAATGGCGCGGCGTGCTGCGGCAGGCCGGATACTTGCCGGCGGTCCTGCAGGCCATTGTCGAACTCGACGCCTGGAACGAGCTGGCTGTTCTGCAGCATGCGCCCTGGCTCGGCCGGCTGTTTGCCGCATCCATCTTGCGAGAAGCCGGCATCACCACCGGCGCCCATCTCGCCGCCATCAATCTTGGCCTGAAAACCATTCCCGTCGATCGACGCCGCCATCGCGATCGTGAAACCCGGCTGCTGGCGATTGCGCATGGGCTGATCGCGGCCGCCGAGATCGGGCTGAAGGAGCACGACAGGCTGGCGCTGGCGCGAACAATGATGGAGCGAAAACTGGAGGGGCGACGCACCTCTTCGAAATTGCCGGAGCTGGTCGAGCTGGTGATGGCAAAACCATTGGTGTCGGCCGGGATGGTGGCCAAAACGCTCGAGGTGACGCCGCAGGCGGCG
>UCCS01000019.1:33106-71954 GCA_900470965.1 Hyphomicrobiales bacterium | reverse complement strand
CCCTCCAGCTTGAACAGATCGTAGTCATAGGTGGTGCCGCTCGTGCTTGTGTCCGGCTCGAGGCCGGCATGGGTCCCCTCGGTGCGAAGCCAGATATTGTCAGGACCGCTCGTCGGCGTCGCCGTGCCTTCGTCCGGCCAGGTGCGGTCGCCGATGCGCTGCTGCAGCGTGGAAAGTCCGTTGAGAGCGAGCAGGAGTTGCGGATAGGCTTCGTAAAGCGGAACGCCGGGCTGATAGAGTGGGGCTGCGGATGCGCCTGATGCGGCCGGATTGACCAGTGCCGAGCGAAGATACCAGTCGCCATCGGCCGGGGTTGCGATGCCGTTCTGGTAGAGCCGATAGGCGTATGCACCGCCGACCACGGCCTGATCTCCCTGAAAAACATAGTCGCCGAGCAGCGAAAAATTTCCGGCCGAGCTGCCGCCGACATCGACGATCTTGATGCCCTCGACGGTTTGTGCCCCGCCGCCGCCGAGATTGGTGACCTTGACGCTGGTCGTGCCCGAGGTGTTGCCCGTGACGACAAGGCGGTCGGTCGGCGAGGCATCGCCGCCGAGCACGCTTTCGATAAAAAGCGTGCCGCCATTGCCGATATAGTTGCCCGATATCGTCAGCGTACCGATCGAATTGCCGGGGGAGACCGTGCCCGAGTTCGTGACGTCACCGAAGATGGTACCGCTGCCGCCCAGCGTGCCGAAGTTGGTGATGTCGCCGATGATGCTCGAAGCGGCGCTGTGGTCGCCGATCAGCAGTGTTCCGTCATAGATCGTCCAGTCCGTCGCGGTGGTGGCGACGCCCGTCAGCAGCCAGGTGCTGGTGCCGGTCTTCTCGAACGTGTCGAAGTTCCGGTATTGCTGGGCAGCGCCGATTGCCGAAACGTCGAAACTGCCGGTGCCCGTGCCGCCGAGCCGAAGCGTATCTGACAACGTGGTATTGCCGACGACATTGCCGATGATGTTGGAGCCTGCATTAAGTTCGAGGTTCAGGCTGGACGTCGCGTCCGTGGCGATGGCGTCCGTTCGACCACTAGCCGTAAGACCGCCGAGGATCGTTCCGCTATTGACGATCGAGGCACCCGGCGTCGTTTCGACCGTCACGCCTGCGGCGTTGCTGCCGCCTTCGATCGTGCCATGGTTTAAAAGTTCTCCGTTGCGACGCATTTCTACGCCAACCCCCGATGCCGTCCCACCATCGCCGCCACGGATCGTACCGTAATTGGTCAGTGTGCTGTTGACTGTTCCGATCCCGCCCAGGAACACAGCGGGCCCACCGATTCCGGTTGGACCGCCGTCGCCGCCGTGGACCGAGCCATAGTTGGTGATGGTGGAGCCTCGATTGGCCTGGAGACCAAAGCCGGCTTGCCCGCCAAGGGAATTGGATCCGCCGGTCACCGTCCCGTTGTTAACGAAGGTCGTCGGGCCAGCCAGACTAACACCGGCGCTAGTAGTGGATGTTCCGTTGGCTCCCCCAGTTATTGAACCGTTGTTTATTAGCGAGGAAACAACAAGCGCACTATTGAGAAATATCCCGCGTTGCGCCGTGGCACCGATAATTGTGCCGGAGAAGGTCAACGCATGGCCGTTTGTCGTCGACATCTGAATGCCGGTGAGTGTGAAGCCCTGCGTGTCGATAGTGATCGGCTTGGCAGGGATCGGAAGGACTGTGCCGCTAAGCGGGAACGACGATGTCAGTTTGATGATTGCGCTGCTATCGCCATCTGTGTTCGCCGCCGTAATGGCGTCGCGCAGTTCCGTCTCGTTGCCAACCAGGTATTCCCGCGCCGATGCCACCGTGGCGAGCCCGCAGGCGATGGCCAGCGCCGCAGCGCTGACACCCGCAAGAAGCCTCCATTTTCCGATATTCCCTTTACCAACAGCACCGTCGCTCATGCCTGGTTCCATAAAGTTGTTGCTAATATCAATACGATTTAAGGATGTGCTTTTTTGCGCCGGTTCGGCCTGTCAGGCAAGATCGGCTTATCACGAAGGGACCCGTACTGCGCCAAAGGCGACAGGTTGTTGCCGGGCGGCAACAGAATATTCAAATGCAGCAGCTCTATAAATCAACATGTTAGGGATTTGGTAACTTCTGGGTCCGTCACAGGTGCGTGACGGGGAGTGTCTTGCTCTCCTCATTCACCGGCCCATCTCATATGCGCAATCACCGATTCACGTATTCGCACGGGCACCGCTTGGCCGAGAGACGGATACGCATGTTAGAACACTCGCTGAGTTGCTATCTCGCTGGTTAGCGCATTCGCCTATCCGCTTAGCGGTTGTTCTGAGGCAGCAGGGCATCGGTAGCAGCGAGGCCCCTCCCTTTCGATCTTTTTCCATCAGTCAGCTAACTCGGTGCGCCTTATCTCTAAGCGCCGCCGGCGATCTCGATAGCATCTACTCTGACCGGTCACGATTTTCGCTTATCCGGCAAAATATTGTTTGCCATCATTAACATTGCGGCGCACAATATTTTTGCACTGCAAAACGGGGCCGGCGATGAGGATTTGCATCTACAAATCGGATGACGAACCCGACTTGACGCTGTTTTTGCGTGAAGGAAAGGCAATACCCGCAGACGCCACAAACCAGAAGTGGCGTCATTTTAAAGCGGTGACAAGAGACGAAGTCAGCGCGGATCTCCTCAAGAAAATTGAGGTCGCGAATGGCTCCCTTTTCATTCATCTGAGTTCGCTGTCGCAGACAACATAAGAAACAGGCGTCATGGTCGGCAGACCGATCGCGCGCCATGCCAGTCAAATCAACAAGACTATCTCCATGGGCCAAGTGTGGCGGGTGCGCCTGAACACGGCATGTCCGTTCTCCGAGACCTCCATGGCCAATTGAAGCAAGATATCGCTTCCCAGGCGGGGCCGATTTAGCCGTCAAGCAGCCATCCGGGCTCGCCGTTAACTTTAAATGGTCAAGTCCCAAAGGAGCTGCGTAACGTCTTCAGACGCGACGCAGCTAGCGAGCCCATAGAGAGGCGCTCCAATTGCGAGCCGCTATCCTATGTTACTTGGTAGCTTTGGCTGCTCCCTCGACAACCTTCGCAACGGCAAGGGCCTGCGAGATGTAGAGGGCGTGACTGCCGTCGATCTTCCACACCTGTACATCCAGCGCTCCAAAGTCGGAGTTTAGCGTCCTCTCGTACTGACCGAAGAGGGCAACGGGATCATCGGGCTGGCGGAGCAGATGGAAGAGGGTGCACTGGCAGTGAAACGCCGGCTTGCAGGGCGGAGCAGAATCTCAAAGGCAGTCTGCGCATTTCATCAGCGGACTGGTTCGGGGCCTATGTACTGCCTCCCATCCTGGCGAAGTTCTCTATCAGTCGAGTTAGTCTCGAACCCTATCGTATTCTTCTTGCGCGCGCTCGAGCTCCGGACCGTAGGTCATGGACCAAGCGTAGAGCGCCTCGAACGGTTGCTGAAGGGAGCGGCCGAGCGCGGTGATGGTATATTCGACACCGACCGGCGTTGTCGTGGTAAGCACGTCGCGGCGAACGAGGCCATTGCGCTCCAGGCGCTTCAATGCGTCGGCGAGTGCTTTGTGAGTGATCCCGTCCAGGCGCCGCATGATCTCGTTGAAGCGCGATGGCCGGGTGCACAAGACGGTCAGGATCAAGACCGACCACTTGTTGGCGATCTGCTCAAGCACGGGCCGCGCCTTCTCAACGTCCAGCAACGCCTCTGCAGAGACAGCCTTGTGGCTATGAGACGAGCAAGCTTTGATGAGCGGACCTTCTTTCACTGCGGACATGGGTATACTCCTCGATATCTGCTTTACATATAGTGCGTAATTGACCGTAGGTATAGAGGATATACCTTAGCTTCATCATTGTTGGTGGAGTTAACATGACCAGATTAGCAAACAAGATTTCCCTCGTTATCGGCGGTATCGGCGGCATCGGCGGAGCCGTGTCTCAAAGGTTCGCCAGCGAGGGAGCGCAGGTCTACGCGACCAGCCGCAAGGGCGCGGAGAGCCAACCAGACTTAACCGGCATGGGCAGCATCTACGCGATCCAGGCGGATGCCAGTAACAACGCCGATCTTCAGCGCGTCTTTGAGCAGATCCGATCGGAACAAGGCCGCATCGACGTGCTTGTCGTGAACGCGGGCCTATCCGAATACGCACCCCTTGATGAGATTTCCGAAGATCATTTTGATCGGACATTTGGCCTGAACGTCCGATCCCTTGTATTTGCGGTACAGGGTGCCATCGACATCATGCAGCCCGGCGGTACGATTGTGCTGATTGGCTCGATTGCGAGCGATATCGGCACAAGAGGATATGGTGTCTATGGTGCGACGAAAGCCGCAGTCCGATCGTTTACTCGCACATGGGCAAACGAACTTGCTCCCAAAGGCATTCGCGTCAACGTTGTCAGCCCTGGACCGACCGATACGGCGATGATGGCAAGGACCTCACAGGAGGTTCGAGACGCACTGTCTAGTATGATCCCTCTCGGACGTATGGGCAGACCTGATGAGGTGGCGGCAGCTGCCCTCTTCCTTGCGAGCGACGAGAGCAGTTTTACCACCGGTGCAGAAATAGCCGTTGATGGGGGTATGGCTCAGGTCTGATGGCTGCCTTCGAGAGATCGAAGACCCGCTCGAAGCCAACGCTCGGGCGGTAGAGATGTGCGTAGTCGTAAGACGTTGCCATAGCCATATCCTAGGAGCAACGAGGGTACGGGAGTGCCAAAAGCGGCGCTCCCGGCAAAGCCAGCCCTGATTTCAGCGGAGGGTGGAATTCAATTCGTGTTTTGCCGATTTCCTGATTCGAGATCTGCTCAGACAAAAATTTTTACCGCCCGCGAGCCGAGCTCAGGAGCGCCCTTGTCCTGTCGCCTCCGATATTCAGCACGCCGCGAGGACTGGATGCGCTTCCCTTGTGTAGTCAAGAAAGAACCTCTCGGTGCGCCGTCCAATATCGTGCGCACCGGTGACGAGTTGGGACGCCCGGTTAATGGACTGCACGACTGAGAACGCGATGCGGGTACGCCGCCTTGAACTGCGAGATCATTGCGCACGCCTGTTGCAATACCCGCTCAGTCGTTTCGGGATTGTCGCGTGCGAGTTCATCGGCGTTTATGCGGATCGCTTCCGCCATATTGGCAGACATCAAAGCGAACCGCCCTTCACCATAGACCTGAGCCTCCTGCGAAGCGGTCTCAAGCCATCGGGCGAAATCGATGATGATCTCTTCCCTCTCCGGGATGCTGGCGCTTCTGATGATATTGATGGTCTCTTCCATGTGGTCTCACTCCATGCAGACGTGGGAAAGCGACCGGGCTCATCAAGCCCCGATCATCACGTGAACTAGGAAGTGGAAAATCCGGATTCAAGATTCAGTTCAGCTTGAACTCGCCTTCAACACGACGCCATTCGTTCGGCCCGATCAGGCGCTGATGGCTGTAGCGGACGGAATGCAGTGGGCCATCGAGGCTCTCCTGCCAGAAGTCCAGGAACTTGTGCATCTCGGGAAAATCGGGCGCCAGATCGTAGTCCTGCCAGACATAGGTCTGCAACAGGGATTCGAAATCGGGAATGCGGTAAAGGATATGGGCGGTGGTGAGACCATAGCCATTGAGCTGACGTTCCAGGTCGGATGAAAATTGCATGCTCATCTCCGTTTCATGACCTTTGAAATTTGCCGCAAGAATTTGCGGCTTTCAACGGGTCTGTGAACGAGTGAAGCCAGTTTTGTGTTCCCTTCCAGTAGGTTAGCAGCACCTGTCGTGGATTGCTAATTTTTTCTCTTGGCCCTCTTGAAATCGAAAAATCGCAAAACCAGATCATTTTGCGCAAAACGCTCGATAGAGGTTTTGCACCCGCCCGGACTGGTCATCCGGTCCGGCCAGGGGATTGCGTCATCTTTTTTGTCCGATGGAGGAAAACATGTCGTTTAGACCGCTGCATGATCGCATTCTCGTCCGCCGCGTCGAAACTCAGGAGAAGACCCGGGGCGGCATCATCATTCCCGACACCGCCAAGGAAAAGCCGCAGGAAGGCGAGGTCATCGCCGTGGGTCCCGGCGCGCGCGACGAGGCCGGCCAGGTCCAGGCCCTCGACGTCAAAGCAGGCGATCGCATCCTGTTTGGCAAATGGTCCGGCACCGAGATCAAGATCAACGGCGAGGATCTGCTGATCATGAAGGAAAGCGATGTCATGGGCATCATCGAAGCCCAGAGCGAGCAGAAGCAGGCTGCCTGAGCATCCGGCTATCAACCCATCAGTCAACAATAGCTGCCTATTGAGGAGTTAAAGAAATGGCTGCGAAAGACGTGAAATTCAATATCGATGCCCGTGACCGCATGTTGCGAGGGGTCGATGTTTTGGCCAACGCCGTGAAGGTGACGCTCGGCCCGAAAGGCCGCAACGTCGTGATCGACAAGTCCTTCGGCGCACCGCGCATCACCAAGGACGGTGTTTCGGTCGCCAAGGAAATCGAACTCGAAGACAAGTTCGAGAATATGGGCGCGCAGATGCTGCGCGAAGTTGCTTCGAAGACAAATGACATAGCCGGCGACGGCACGACGACGGCGACCGTTCTTGCCCAGGCGATCGTCAAGGAAGGCGCCAAGGCGGTCGCGTCGGGCATGAACCCGATGGACCTGAAACGCGGCATCGACCTTGCCGTGGACGCGGTCGTCAAGGAATTGAAGACCAACGCTCGCAAGATCTCCAACAATGCGGAGATTGCCCAGGTCGGCACTATCTCGGCCAATGGCGACGAGGAAATCGGCCGCTATCTCGCCGAAGCAATGGAGAAGGTCGGCAATGAAGGCGTCATCACAGTCGAAGAAGCCAAGACCGCTGAAACCGAGCTCGAAGTCGTCGAAGGCATGCAGTTCGACCGCGGTTACCTCTCGCCCTACTTCGTGACCAATACCGAGAAGATGCGCGTCGAGTTCGAGGATCCTTATATCCTGATCCACGAGAAGAAACTCTCCAATCTTCAATCGATGCTACCGGTCCTGGAAGCCGTCGTGCAGTCCGGCAAGCCGCTGCTGATCATTGCTGAAGACGTCGAAGGCGAAGCCCTTGCAACTCTCGTCGTCAACAAGCTGCGTGGCGGCCTGAAGATCGCCGCTGTCAAGGCTCCGGGCTTCGGCGATCGCCGCAAGGCCATGCTGGAAGACATCGCTATCCTCACGGGCGGCACTGTGATTTCCGAAGACCTCGGCATCAAGCTCGAGTCCGTCACGCTCGACATGCTCGGCCGCGCCAAGAAGGTGGCGATCGAGAAGGAGAATACCACTATCATCGATGGCGTCGGTTCCAAGGCCGAGATCGACGGTCGCGTTGCACAGATCCGCGCCCAGATCGAGGAAACCACCTCCGACTACGATCGCGAAAAGCTGCAGGAACGTCTTGCCAAGCTCGCTGGCGGCGTTGCCGTCATCCGCGTCGGCGGTTCGACGGAAGTCGAGGTCAAGGAGAAGAAGGACCGCGTCGATGACGCGCTGCATGCCACGCGTGCGGCTGTCGAGGAAGGTATCCTGCCGGGTGGCGGTGTCGCGTTGCTGCGCGCCGTCAAGGCGCTCGACAATCTTAATACGGCCAACCAGGACCAGCGTGTCGGCGTTGAGATCGTGCGGCGCGCAATCGAATCCCCGGTGCGCCAGATTGCCGAGAATGCCGGCGCAGAAGGTTCGATCATCGTCGGCAAGCTGCGCGAAAAGGCCGAGTTCTCCTACGGCTGGAACGCCCAGACCGGCGAATACGGCGATCTCTATGCACAGGGTGTCATCGATCCTGCAAAGGTCGTACGCGCAGCACTCCAGGACGCGGCCTCCGTCGCGGGCCTTCTCGTGACAACCGAGGCCATGATCGCCGAAAAGCCGAAGAAGGATACTGCTCCGGCCATGCCGCCTGGCGCAGGAATGGACTTCTAAGAAGTGATCGGTAAGGCTCGTCCCAGCCGCCGCGGGGCGAGCCACTCGCGGAGAAAACATGAGTTTGCCATCGAAAGAAGATGCGCGCCTCTGCGCCAGTGTCGTGAAAGAGGTTGCCCGCTCCAAAGGAATAACGGGCGAGCCGGCCTCTATCGGTCGGCTGACCGCGACGGTCGCCAGGCTCTTCAGCAGGGGCGTGCGAGACCGGGACAGACTGCTGTCGCAAGCAATGGCAATCACCGAAATACCGGTGGCGCACGAGGAGCACCGTCCGCTTCTTGCCGAGCTCCGGCACATCACCACAGGTACCATCGATTTATCTATGGAGCCAGAAGATGAGAGAGGCCATCAATAACAGTAGAACGAACCGTAGTACCGAAGCAGCAATCAGCGCCGCGCAACTGCTTCATCCGTCCAAGCATAT
Source organism: Hyphomicrobiales bacterium (assembly GCA_900470965.1). GTDB lineage: Bacteria > Pseudomonadota > Alphaproteobacteria > Rhizobiales > Rhizobiaceae > Rhizobium. Next base: position 63,634 of record UCCS01000019.1, on the reverse strand, counting down.
TAATCACCCCCGTGACGTGCTTGTTGCCAGCGATATCGGCGATGACGCAAAACGCGCCATTCTCGCATCGTGGGCATCCGACCTCTTTGCCATCGAGTCCAATCCGGCACTTCGTCTTTATCCCGGCACGGATAAAGCCGTCTCTTATGACGAGATCATCGAAGCGTTGAAGACTCTGGACCAGTCTGATTGGCAATCCGAGGAGCAGGGTGCATCCAATTTCCTCGACATGCAAAGAAGCCGTTGCCGTCGCTCGCCGTCGCGCCGGTTTGGCGGCGTTGGTCTGTGCAGCTACCGGAAAGGAGACCACCGCCGACAGACGTTTGGGATCTAAACACTGCCACCAGCTGCCGTGTGCCTGTTCGAGGACGCGGGCTTGATTTTTGCCGACGACTCTTTGCTCAATTGAGGAGGTTTTGCCGATGAAGATCGCTCAGATCGCACCCCTTGCCGAGAGTGTTCCGCCCAAGCTCTATGGCGGCACGGAACGGATCGTTTCTTATCTGACCGAGGAGTTGGTCCGTCAGGGCCACGAAGTTACCCTATTCGCAAGCGGCGACTCCATTACGGACGCCAAGCTAGTGGCATGCTCGGATGTCGCGCTCAGGCTTAACCCGGCTGTCAAGGATCACCTGCCACACCAGGTAGTGATGCTGGAGGAAGTTCGCAGGCGCGCCCATGAATTTGACGTCCTTCACTTCCACGTCGATCTCCTGCATTTCCCATTGATCCGGGATTTTGCCGAACGGACCGTAACGACGCTGCACGGGCGTCTGGACCTGCCTGACCTTCGCCCATTTTATCAGGCTTTCCCGGACATTCCGCTGGTGTCGATCTCGAACGATCAGCGCCAGCCTATGCCGCCTGTCAACTGGGTCGGTACCGTGTACCACGGTCTTGCAGCGGATATTCTACCGTTCACCGCGAGGCCGAAAGGAAACTATCTTGCTTTCCTTGGTCGCATCTCCCCGGAGAAGCGACCCGATCGCGCCATCCAGATCGCTGCTAAGGCGGGGATGCCGCTAAAGATCGCCGCAAAGATCGACGATGCCGACAAGGCCTATTGGGACACGGTGATAGAACCGCTGGTGAAGAGCCGCCCAAACGTCGAGTTCATCGGCGAGATTAACGAACATCAGAAGGCTGAGTTCCTCGGCAATGCGGGTGCGCTGCTCTTCCCGATTGACTGGCCAGAGCCCTTTGGTCTCGTCATGATCGAGGCCATGGCATGCGGCACGCCGGTCATTGCCTTCGGCTGCGGTTCCGTTCCGGAAGTGATCGACGCCGGGATCTCCGGGATCATCGTTGATACAGTCACAGAAGCGGCGGAGAACGTTGAATGGGCTCTGCGCATGGATCGTCGCAAGGTTCGTAAGACGTTCGAGAGGCGCTTTTCTGCGAAACGCATGGCGCGCGATTACCTCGACATCTACCGCAGCCTGCCCGGCGTTCGCACCTGTACTTCAAGCGCGCACCGTCCCAACGGGTCCGTTCGCGACCTGCAGGTCGTCGCATAAGGAGAGGCGGGTAGAACGCGATGACAACCATCAACGATGTTTCCAAGACACGAGCACCGTCGCCGATTGCCCAGTTCTTCATTCCTGCCACCGCTTCACTTCAGGAGCGGCGGCCGCGCACTCTCAAACATGGCGACACGTTCGCCGTCTTCGACCATAATGGCGACGCGCCTTCTGGGGTGGGCAGCCCGGAAGGTCTCTTCCACCGTGATACGCGATATCTCTCGCATCTCTATCTGACGATCAACGGCGAGCGTCCAATGTTGCTGTCGTCGACGCTTCGAGACGACAATGCCACGCTCACCTGTGATCTGACCAATCCTGATCTCTTCGATGAGAAGGGCAAACTCATCCTTGGTCATGATCTCATTCATATTCGCAGGACCCGTTTTCTCTGGAACGAACGTTGTCATGAACGTTTGGCGATCAGGAACTACGATGACCGACGCCAGCAGGTCCGGATCGAAATCGCCTTTGGCGCAGATTTCGCTGATTTATTCGAAGTCCGCGGCACCTCAAGAGCACGAAAAGGGCGCCAACTTCCCGCCGTCATAAAGCGTGACTCGATCCTTCTCTCTTACATTGGCCTCGATGAGCGCAAGCGATCCACTCGCCTATGCTTCTCGCCACAACCAGACGACATCCGCAGCAATCTCGTCGCCTACGATCTGTCTCTTGAACCGCATGAGACAAAATCGCTCTTCTTCCAAATCGGGTGCGACCAGACAGATGGCGATCCCGGCCATCTTTCCTTTTTCCTGGCGCTACGCGATGCCCGGCGGGCCTTGCGCGCCTCTTGCTCGCGAGTGGCGTCGATCACGACGTCTAACGAGATCTTCAACGAAATGGCCCGGCGCAGCGTTTCGGACCTTTACATGCTCATCACCGACAAGCCGGAAGGGCCATATCCCTATGCCGGCATTCCCTGGTTCAGCACCGTGTTCGGGCGCGATGCGTTGATCACCGCGCTGGAAACCCTCTGGTTCGACCCGCAAGTCGCCCGCGGGGTGCTTGGACATCTGGCAGCCAATCAGGCGACCGACATAGATCCCGCTTCCGATGCAGAGCCGGGCAAGATCCTACATGAAGTGCGCTGTGGCGAAATGGCCGAGCTTGGCGAAGTTCCCTTCCGGCGTTATTACGGCAGCATCGATTCAACGCCGCTCTTCATCATGCTCGCCGGGGAATACCTCGGCCGGACCGGAGATCTCGCCGCCATCGAGCGGCTCCTGCCGCATATCGAGGCCGCACTGACATGGATAGACGAGTACGGCGACCGAGATGGAGACGGTTTTGTTGAATACGGACGGCTGACGGACGAAGGTCTCATCAACCAAGCCTGGAAAGACAGCCACGATTCCGTCTTCCATGGCGACGGTACATTGGCGAAAGGACCAATCGCGATCGCCGAGGTTCAGGCTTACGTTTATGGAGCCTGGCAGGCAGCCGCCGAGATCTTCAGGAGGCTTGGCCGCCCCGAACGGTCAGTAAAATTTCTGGCGAGGGCGGAAGACATGCGTCGTGCTTTCGACATGAATTTCTTCGACGAGGAATTAGGCACCTACATCTTGGCGCTCGACGGGCAAAAACGGCCCTGCCGCATCCGTTCTTCAAATGCTGGCCATGCGTTGCTCACCGGTATCGCCTACCCTGAACGGGCCGCCGTGGTCGCTCGCACATTGATGAGCGCATCATCCTTCTGCGGCTGGGGCATCCGTACGGTTCCGTCCACTGAGGCACGCTATAATCCGATGAGTTATCACAACGGCTCGATCTGGCCGCATGACAATGCCATGATTGCGAGCGGCCTTGCGCGCTATGGTTATCGAACTGAAGCTGCGCGGATCTTCGAGGGACTTTTTGCGGCGTCGACCTATATCGAACTGCGCCGTCTTCCCGAATTGTTGTGCGGGATGTCACGTCAGCGCGCACAGGGGCCGACCTTTTATCCGGTCGCATGCGCTCCCCAGGCATGGGCCGCGGCAGCGCCTCTCTTCTTGTTGCAATCCTGCTTGGGCCTTGTTTTTGAGGCCGACGCTGGACGTATCAGGTTCAACGAACCGCGCCTGCCGGCTTTTCTGGACGAGGTCATCCTGCGTCACTTGCGGATCGGCAATGGCTCGGCGGACGTCGCCGTGCGCCGCTCGGGCCGCCACGTTTCAGTCGATGTCGTTGATCGGCGAGGCGATATTCGCGTTATCACGACGGCATAGACCATCAAGAACTCAAGGGAGGATGCTTCCATTGATGCAACAGCTCGATGAGGGTGGCAGTCGCCCGGGCGGCGTTGCCAATCAATCAGGGCCCTGTCACCTTTGGATCCCAGGTGTCTTGGCAGGTTCGGCCCCGTCCTCCTCGGTACCGCGAACCGCGCGATAAGGGGAGAAGCGCTTCAAGTGCAAGGTTGAGGCTCCGACACTTGCCGCCGCCTTGTCGCGTCGCAATCGCAGCGACCCAAGGTGAAAAAAGCGCCTAGCTCGCGCGTGTAAATCGTCGTCGCTTGACAAAGGTTATCGCTGGAAAGGGCGACCTTAGGTTGCCCGCGCAGCGATGCTGAGGTTTTTCTGTCCCATCCCGCCGCAACACTCGGCATACCGGCTTCAAGGCGAGCGCCAACGAACGCATCCCGAGCGATCAATGCAGGTATCGCGCCACTCAGCACTCCCCGGCACCTCCTGACGACAGGTTGAGGACGCATCATTTATCTGGACCCTATTATCAGTCGCCGCTCATAAACCAGAAAGGCCCCGCCTGCTGGGCCTTTCTCATTCCGCTGTGCGCTATTGTTAGTGGCAGTCTTGCTCGCTATCCGGGCTGAGTTTTGCTGTCCCGTCGTTCTGTGTCGAGGAGCCACCGCTCTTAGGTCTGCAATTATCACCATTGGCGCTGCGATTGCCGAGTGAATTGTTGCCGGCATTGTTGCTGCCATTGACCGAACCGGTGGAATTGCTATCGGCACCGCTGCCATTCTGGCTATTGCTTTTGCTGTTTTGGGAACCGCTATCGCTCTGGGAAGTGCTGCCCGAATTGCCAGACATATTGCCGCCGGAACTGCCCCCAGCGCCTGCGTTGCCACCGGCGCCGCCGCTCGATTGCGCGAAGGCAGAAGTCGCCATGCCGAGGCTTAGCAGTGAGACTGCGATAATTTTCATGTGCATGATTTTCTCCTTGGGTTTCACCGAGGATCAATCACGGCGCGCCCATAATGTTCCGATCACAAAAAATTCAAAGGCTTCGAGCGGTGTTTGCCTCGAGGGCGGAACCCGCGCCCATTGAGACATGAAAGCGGCCTGCAAAGACATATTTTCTCAAGGCAACCGGCAAGACCCGCGCGAGCGGCAATGGTTGGCGAACCGCGTGAAACATCGGTCGGTCTGAAAGGAGACAAACTCGACAAGCAGGTTGAAAAGCAGCATCCCGACGCACTGACCGGCACGGACGCGGCGGCAATCTGGTAGCAGATTCTGGGGCACCAGGTCGCCTGTTGCGGCGATGACCCAAGCGGCTTCGAGCAGAACCTCGCAACCTTCATGCCGAGGTTGGCCGCCTTTCAGATGCGCCTGATGGGCGAGCACTCTGTCAGCGACGCCACGCTCCCGCAGGCTGGTGACGTCGAGCGCTTGAGGAAAATTCTAGGCCGCCGCTACATTCTTACCGCGACTTCGCGATCGAGACCGCCATACGGAGAAATGTCCACGCTTGGAAACTGCATGTTCCAGAGCTTCAAGTTTCGATCGAAATCAAAGCTGCGGTCGTTCTAAACCCTTTTTGGCGAGCATCTCGCACCCCTCCGCCTCGGCTTGGCTGCGTTCAGCTATGAGCAATGCTGATGCTCGAGATCACCGACCATGGAGCAAGAGTGCGCGAAGCAGATGATCCCAACGTAAAAATCTGTTCCACTCCCGACAGCGGCGTGATCTTGCCTGGCTCATTTGAAAGGTTTGCCTGGAGATGGAGATTCGCACCCTTTGCCAGCCTCCATTCCACGGCAATGACGTTTCCTTCACGTCGAAATCTACCGCTTCCGCCAGGGGCGCCCTTAAGAAGCGGCACAATCCGCCGGTGTCGCAAGTTAAGAAGGGTCTTATAGAACACCAGCATATGTGCCGCAGCAGCATTGTGCAGCCCACGCCAGTCTAGCTTCGCTGCTTCGAATGTGGACTGCGCAGTCGGATCCATGAGGTCATCATCATCGAACCCAGGAAGGCGCGACAACTCCTCACGACGCCCGATCCTCACCTTCTCGTTCAGCTCTTCATCAAAGTCGCAAAAATAAGGGAACGGCTCGCGCGCGCCCCACTCCTCGCCCATGAAGAGCATCGGGATTTGCGGCGACAACAGATAGACTGCGGTGACAGCCTTGATGGGCTCGAGCGGCCGGTATGTAGTCATGCGGTCGCCGACCGCCCGATTGCCAATCTGATCATGGTTTTGAATGAAGGAGATGAATGCCGTGGGGGGCAGGTCGACAGAGGACTTGCCGCGACTAGCGCCGCGATAGGGCATGTGTTCGCCTTGAAAGACAAAACCTTCCGCAAGCGCGCGTCCGACTTTGTCACCGTCGTCGGCATAGTCCTTGTAATAACCGAAGATTTCTCCGGTCGCGGCGATGTGCAGCACGTGATGCACGTCGTCATTCCACTGAGCCGTGAATTGATGGATCCGCCCTTGCCCGTCTCGTCTCAAGAGATCGCTGTCATTGTCTTCGTTCTCGACGATCAGGTGAACATGCCGGGCACCGGAAGCTTCGCGAACACGTCGGGCAAGCTCGTGAAGGAGATGTTCTTGGCTATCGTCCTTTATGGCGTGCACTGCATCAAGGCGAAGACCGTCCAGCCTGAACTCCTTGATCCAGTAGAGTGCATTCTGGATGACGAACTCCCGAACCGCCGTCGATGCGTCGCCATCATAGTTAATGCCATTTCCCCACGGTGTCTTATGGTGCTTGGTGAACAGCGGCGCGTAGGCGGGCAAGTAATTTCCATCCGGGCCGAAGTGGTTGTACACGACATCCAGGAAGACACTGATCCCGCGCGCGTGCGCCGCGTCCACCAGGGCCATCAAATCTTCAGGGCGACCATAGGTGCTGTCGGGCGCATAGGGCAGCACGCCATCATACCCCCAGTTGTAGCGACCGGGAAAATCGCTGATGGGCATGACTTGAATAGCGCTCACGCCGAGCTCGGCCAAGTGATCCAGTCTTTCGATCGCAGACCGGAATGTGCCTTCCGCGGTAAACGACCCGATATGCAGTTCGTAGATTACGCATTCTTCCCAGGGGCGCCCAACCCAGGCGCGAGTTTCCCATTGGAAAGCTCTCAGGTCGACGACTTCGCTGGGCCCGTGAACGTCACGCGGTTGAAAGCGGGATGCACAGTCTGGGACTTCGCTGCCGTCGGGAAGCACAAATTTGTAAAGGCTGCCCGGCCCAGCGCCAGCGACATGGCAACGAAACCAGCCGTCCTTTGTTTGCTCCATCGGATGCGGCTCGGCACCCTCGACCTTCAAAGACACAGCTTCAACAAGGGGCGCCCACAGCCGGAACTCCACGCCTGCTTCTGAAACAAGCGGACCAAACGCATAATCCAATACATCACCTCTGTGATTTGTGTATGCTATCCTAGCGGAGAAGCCCCTGACCGCCGTCGACCCACACCGGAGAGCCGGTAATGTGGCGGCACTTGTCGGAAGCCAGGAAGACGATCACATCCGCAACATCTTCACTGCGACCTGGCCGGCCTCCGGTGATCGGTACCTGGCCTTCAGGCCACACGACCGGTATCGCCGTTTCCTCTTCATTGCGCACGCTTGTATTAGCGTCGATGTTTGTTTCGATCTCGCCGGGACAGACTGCGTTGATGCGGATGTGGTGGCGGGCAAGTTCAAGGGCCAACTGCTGCACCATCGCCACCTGCCCGGCCTTGGCGGCCGAATAGGCGGTCGCACCCGGGGTTGTGAACGTTCTCGTTCCGTTAATCGAGGAAACAACGATGATGGAGCCGCCACCCGAGCGTTTCAATTCGGGTACCGTCGCGCGGATCGTCAAGAAGGTGCCGGTTAAGTTCACCGCAATCGTGTCATTCCATTCCGAGAGCTTGAGGTCATCGATTGGCGCCCATACGCCGTTTATGCCGGCGTTGGCGACGACCACATCAAGCCGGGAAAATTGCTCGGTTAGCTGTCTCACGGCTGCTTCCATCTGATGCTCATCTGATATGTCGGCAAGGACGGCCACCGCGTCACCTCCAGCAGCCAAGATCGCATTAACGGTAGATGAGATCTCCTCTTGCGTATGCCCGAGCGCACCGACTTTAAAGCCCTCCTTTGCCAGCGCCAGGGCGGCGGCTTTTCCAATCCCTGACCCGGCTCCCGTAACGAGAGCGACGGCTGTCTTCATTGACGGACCTCCAAGAAAAAGGGCGATAATCCGACCACCGGCTCCCCGCCGGTCGCGTATGTGTTGGCGGACTTGAAACTTTCGGATTTATGAGAAGTTCCGTTGCGAAGAACTTGGTACGACGGAAGACGCTGACGCGACATGCTATCGAACCGGTTCGACCCGTCGTAGTCGAGATCCGAGGACGTGCAATGCGCGGCGCTCCCAGTCCGCCGTCTGCTACCGTCGGGGTACCAAACGCTTCCGAGACCGCAATCGGAACGATGGCCGGTTCGACAATTCCCACAACGGTAAAGAACTTACTGGCGTGGAATTTCACGCTCGGGTCCTGCGCCGGCTGAATCCACGGAAGCCGGATCGCTACCGCAACAATGGAGCGCCGACGAACCGTCCACTTCTAAAGAAAGTCCGGCACGCTTCACAAACCGCCGGAAATTCTCGGCCGCAGCCTCCACGGGAAAACGCCCGTGGCGGGCAGTTACACAAGCACGTTGAATGACGTCGTAGGCTATATCTCTTTTTGGTTCAGGCCAGTCGTCGAGAAATCGAAGAGCGCCGTCGAGATCGACGATCTCTTCAACACAGAACGTATTCTGAATAAAGATGGGTCGTTCAAAACGATAACCCGATATCATGACAAACTCCTCCTGCGCTACCCAAGGGTGCCAAATGCGAAAGACGTGGCGACAAAGGCGGCGCGCAGATAGGCCTCGCCCAGGCCACAAGCGGCTGCTGTCGTTTCACGTGTCAGTGTTTCAAGTGCGAAGCCAATGTCCCGATCATGGTTAGGAGATCGTTTTGGTTTCTGCGCCGCCTTCACGGCAACAGGGCTTTCGGACAACAACGAGCCGCGCACCACTCCTCGTGCACCTCCGTGATTATTGAAAGGGCTTCCGGACCAATGGCACACTTGGCGCCATGCAAATCCTGGAACGTCACCATCCTCCCAGTTAGCCAATCGAGGACATTAGAATATTAGGAAGTACACACATTTAAGGCAACGGGCGACTTGAGGGCGGTCGGGTTTGGTCTGAGAGCGTACAGTCCGAGGCTGAATTGTTTCAGGAATAAGTTAATCGGCAGCCGGCTCATGTGGCAGCCATTTCCTCGTGACGGAACTGGATGAATTCAATCTGGCCGCTAGCTCTGTTGAGTGCTCCAAACACGCCGTTGATGCCGTCACCTGGATAGCCGAACATTCGCCGGACGCCCCGCGTAGAGGGCGGGAACGACGAAGTCGCCGACAGTTTGTGTCATGTCGATGCCTCTCAATCGTCTCGCAATGGACATCAGAGGAAACCTTCCCTTCGAGGTATTGGTTCCGGATTTTCTGCGGCTCACTCTACTGGGCGACGGTGGCAAGCAGTCGAAGCGTTGACGAGGCACTTTTGCGATGAGGGAATGCAACAATCGTGCGATTCTCAAGGCGGGCGGCCACATAGCTTCGCGGCAGCCGGAGCACCGAACCCTAGCTTCGCCGACGTAAAAGAGTGGCCGGGCAACGGGGGTCGGCACAGCCGATTTTGGGTCATCCCGAGATTAACGGTCGCGCCGCAATAGGATAATTTGTCTATGGAAAGGAACTTTTGACCGTTACTTCGGTTTGAGGGGCGGGTCGCGCGGCGAACCATCCCTGTTGCGATTCCTCCAATCCCTGGCGTTCGCTGCGCGATCCACAATCAGCTCTCCGGCTGTCTCGGGACAGCGCGACTTTGAAACCCCCTTAGGCATTGGGTGGCGGGTTCAATCTCAAGTTTTTCGTCTTTGATCTTAAGGAGATGAATCGAACCAGGCTTCAATGACTTTGCGGTTAATAGGAATGTGCCCATGCTGATGAGGTACACACAGAGATTCAAATGGTGCGAGACATGGAGCGGTGAGAATCGCCATGACTTTATTGGCCTCGACGACGAAGAAGTGATTGGCCGCATTCAGCTCGACCAAACCACTCCTAACAAAGTTGGACTTTGGCGGTGGAACGTCGCCGCTGCGCCATGGGTGCCGCGGACAGTCACGCCACCGCGGGGGTGGGCCGAAACACGTGGTAAGGCCTTGCGGCTGGTCGAGAAGCATTATGAAAGCCTGAAAAGACGTAGTGTGGACAGATAGGATCTTTCCATCGCACCCGTGGTTCGCGGATTTAATCTCCTGCCCGAGCGAAAGTCAGCTTCACATTTACGATCCAAATCGAGCGCAGTAAATTGTCGACTTGGACGCACAGAAGGAGAAGTTGTATGAGGCGGGAAAATGGCAAATCCTCGACATCTTCTATGTGGCGCAGGCCCGTTTGCGTGAAGACCGGTCATGGAATGGCCGAGCCCATTAGCGGCCCCGAAGAGGCGTTGGACTGTCTATTGAACAGATGGCCTACCGCAAGTGGCCATTATTATGGGCTGGCAAAGCTTACTTGCGTAGGAGCGCTCGAACAATACAACTCATTCGAGAGAGCTCGGGAGTGCTTCACCGCGGCTGCCGTTGAAGTAGACATATTGGCCTAGCGGTGGCATCCAGGAACGGGCCTATGCCAAGCCTCTGCCGGAACCTTTCAACATGAATACGCACGCCGAGAGCTGCGAGACGAATTCTTAAGGTCTTAAGTCAATACCGTATGGCCGTCCCCACTCCACAACGCAAAGCGTATTTTATATGACCACCAAACTCGGAAGTTGCAGTCGACTCCAGTCAACTCTTCTCCGATAGCCAGCGGAAACTATTCAGACGATCGGCACCCAACACCGGTCAGCTTTAGCTTTGACGTTTTCATTGCCTCCCACCTTCAAGATAGCTGTGGTGATGTGATTTGGCTTCACTGCTGTGTCACCCATCCCGGACGGGTCATCATAAACAAAACTCGTTACACCACCCGCCTTGCAGCATCTGGTCGCGCACCAACCATGCGCACGTGCTGTTACGACTGGGCCGGCCTACGTGCCGCCCACAAAATTATTGGGTTAACATCGCGATGACCGGATTGTCTGCACGCGCCCGCGTCACTGCGATTAGCGTTCAAGCCTCCGTAAGCGCCGTCGATAAACGCCATTTACTCCTACAGAACGCTACTATCGTCGACCGTCAACACCAGTGCGTTGTCGTCGCAGGCAAGTAACGTGGCGTCTGGACATCGGGCCGACGTCCATGGCCAGCGATAAGATCGGACTTCTGTTGTGCGCAGACGCCGGCTTCCGAATTTATAATAAGCGTTCTGCGGACTCAGTCTCTGTACGTTGGCAGACGCCTCGGTTCGAGGCGATCGATCGGCGGAACCTTGCGCGCGATTCGAGGTTAGCCGGTTGCAACGATGGCCCAACCAAAGGTGATACCCATGATTTTGAAGATCCTCGCGACATCAGCATTTGCGCTCAGCCTTGCAACATCTGTCATGGCCCAGTCCTCGGGAAGTTCTGGAGGTGCCGGAGGCACAAGCGGCGGCACATCGACCGGCGGTTCTTCGTCGACGGGTGACGCGTCGGGCACCAACACGGGCTCGGGCAATAGTGCTGCGGGCGGCACCAACATGAACGGCAACAGCACCGGCGGGAACTCGGCCGCCTCTGGCGCAGACGCCGGCAATCCCTCCGATAACAATACCACTCCAGGCGCCTCCGGCGGCGATCCGAACGATTGCCAGCGAACCACAGGAAGCAGCACCGGAAATCCTGCTCCGGCTAGCTCGGCCCAGTCGAGCGGGGCCAACGGCTGCTGACGGCGGACTACGCGAGCACCAGCCGCAGCGCTACCGACCCCTTCATTTTGGCGCGTCCGAGATAGTAGCCGGCTGGCGCGTCGGCGAGACCATCGCGAATGTGCTTTTGGGTTTGGTCCTGTCGATCCGTCGGCAAAGGCATTGGGCAAATCGGGTTGCCGGCCACGATGGTCGTACCGGCCGAATGTCTACGCGACCTTTCCTTTTGCGGAAAAAGAAATCCGGCGCGCGGCAGCCTCCAGGCTTCCGCGCCTACGAACAGAAAATAGGACCAGACGGACGCGTGGGCAAACAGGACGCCGAAGGCTGCCAGATCGTCATCCAATCGACTGCATGCATCATCATTTTCCCTCTCATGGGAGCATCAAACAAGAGTGTCGAGACTGGTTCCCGCCATTCACCGCCGGTTCCCTAGCGTACGGCAAGCGAGCAAAGTCGAGAGACAGACAAGCGCTGCCGGCTGCGGCAAGGGCCGTCGCGCGCCGACCGTTCTTCTAATGCGTTTTGATCCCTGTTCAGGTCTGCGCGAGTAAAAAGCCACGGCGAGCAAGATAAAGCCTGGATCAGATGCCGGCCGCATGCCCGAGCTCCTATAAGGCTTTTCTCCTAATAAAGTTGATTACAAGCGCAAACGGTCGCCCTTCGTCGAAAATCGCGATGCGAAAAAGATGTTCCCTGGGCGACTGCTCGACACCAAGTCGCACGATCCAGGGAACAAAAAACGAGCGCGGGCATTTCGCGAGGCATGAGCGAAAAGACGACATGGATCGGCGGGTGCCTGTGCGGGACATGCCGATATGAGTTTCGCGGCGCCCCACCGCACACCGGCTATTGCCATTGCGACATGTGCAAGAAGGCGACCGGGGGGCCGTTCGCCGTCCTTGTTCAGACAAGTCTCGAGGAGTTCAGATGGACGAAAGGCCGGCCTCGGTCATATCGCTCCTCCCCCGTTGCGACGCGCGGTTTCTGTGACCTATGTGGAACACCTCTTTACCTTCAGTACGACGACGACGAGTTGATACGCGTGACCGTCGGCTCGCTCGATTATCCTGAAAGGGTCCGGCCAACGGGGCACTACGGCGTTGAAAGCAGATTGGACTGGGCCGACTGCGGTCGCGGCTTGCCTGAAGAGAAAACGCAAGAGACGTTCTGAAGCCCCATGTCGTCCACGGGTGAGGCGTTCTGATTTTGGAGATTTCTGCTATCGTTCGCGAGGTACAGGGAGTAGGCGCCATGGTTGCAGCGGGTTTGGTTCCGGACGGATTCTACTGGGCGAAGTCGTCTCATTATTTCGAGGGGCGGACCACCGTCGTCCAGGTTTCGACCGTGTTTGGAAGGGATCCGGATTACTGGACCCTTGCACTGCTCGGGACTGACCAGCACGCGATGCCCTCCGAATTCGAGATCATTGGGCGGGTCGAACCCGCGGGGCAGTCTGCGCTCCGCCATGCCGCAGAATAGCGTTGGCTACCGGCTATGGCACGAACTCCGCGGTTTGCGGCCGACATCGATCGCACGCTTAATTCTGACAGTGGCTTGAGGCGGCCGCTACTGCGCTAAACCCTTCCGACCCATTTCGCCGTGATGCTCGATTATTCGTGCTTGCCTGGCAGGACTGAACTCAACACCTGCCGCACTGTGCCGCGAATGACGCCTTCCTGATTGGGATCACCCTTCATCAGCGTGGTTGTGAGTTTCGTGACCTGCTCAAGCGTGAGATGCGGCGGCATCGGCGGGACTTCGGGGTCGGTTTTGACCTCAAGGAGAACCGGGCGATCCGAGGTAAGCACCTCGTCCCAGGCCGGCCCCAAGGCTTCTGGGCGATCGACAAACAGGCCCTTGAGACCGATGAGCTCTGCAAACCGGTGGTAAGGTAGGTTGGGAATGCTTTGCGAGGCCTCGAACTTCGGATCGCCCTCCATCACCCGCTGTTCCCACGTTACCTGGTTGAGGTCTTCATTGTTGAAGACGCAGATGATAAAGCGGTGATCGGCCCAATCACGCCAGTATTTGGAGACGGTGATCAGCTCGGCCATGTTGTTCATCTGCATGGCGCCGTCGCCGACCAGCCCGATGACGGGTCGTTCGGGGTGGGCGTATTTGGCGGCGATGGCGTAGGGAACCGCAGCACCCATTGATGCCAGTCCGCCCGAGAGCGACGCCATCATACCGGTCCGTATCTTGATGTCGCGGGCATACCAGTTCGCGCACGAACCGGAATCGCTGGTCAGAATGACATTGTCCGGCAGCCTTGAGGACAGCTCCCATGCGACGAGCTGCGGATTGACGGGATCGGCTTCGGCATGGGCGCGTTTGTCGAGCAGCGCCCACCACGCAGAAACGTTCTTTTCAACAGTGCGACGCCACTTGCCGTCCTTTTGTTCGATCAGGGGCAGCAGCGCCTTCAGGGTTTCCGCGGCGTCCCCGACGAGATTGACGTCCATGGGATAGCGAAGCGACAGCATGCCAGCCTGAATGTCGATCTGGACTGCCTTCACCTGTCCTTCCGCGGGCAGGAACTCTGAGTAGGGAAACCCGGAACCGATCATCAATAGTGTGTCGCAGTCGCGCATAAGATCCCAGGAAGGTTCGGTTCCGAGCAGGCCGATCGACCCGGTGACCCAGGGCAGCGAGTCTGAAAGGACGGCCTTGCCAAGCAGCGCTTTCGCGGCCCCTGCGCAAAGCCGATCGGCGATGGCGATCACTTCTTCGGTTGCGCCAAGCGCGCCGGCACCCACCAGGATAGCAACTTTCTCACCAGCATTGAGGATATCGGCCGCGGCCTGCAGGTCCTCCTGATATGGCACGATTCTGGGGGCTCGATAGCCAAAGCCGGAATGAACGGTCCCGTGAACGCGCTCCGGCTCCTCGTAGGGCAGCTCCTGCAAATCGTTGGGGAGGATCAGTGCTGTCACTGTGCGGTTCGACAATGCGATGCGAACGGCGCGATCGACAAGATGTCGGACCTGCGCAGGCGTTGAAGCCTGATGGACGAAATCCCCAGCGACATCCTTGAACAGGGCGGCAAGATCGATCTCTTGCTGATAGTGTCCGCCAAGCGCGCCGCGCGCCTGTTGTCCGACGATCGCCAGAAGCGGCTGATGGTCGGCCCGGGCATCGTACATGCCGGTGACGAGATGTGCCGCCCCTGGGCCTGAGGTCGCGATGCAGACGCCGAGTTCGCCGGAAAACTTTGCGTAGGCAGAGGCCATGAAGGCAGCCATTTCCTCGTGACGTGCCTGGATGAATTCGATTTTGTCGCTTGCCCGGTTCAACGCTCCGAAGACGCCGTTTATACCGTCGCCGGGGTACCCGAACATGCGCCTGACGCCCCAAAGGTGCAGGCGAGAAACAATAAAATCACCCACTGTCTGAGCCATGGAAAATGCCTTTCGATGTCATGGTCAGGGTCTGTGTCAACAAACCCTTGTCTGGCCATGTTGGTTCCGCTCGCGAACAGGAGCTGGTCAAAACGCAAGGCGGTGACATCGGCTGCGCCCGCCCTGTGGACCATCACCGGAACTTTGCCGCTAAACCGCAGTTTTCCTTGCTTCACATCAGCTAAGGAGATGTTCCATGCCCCAAGGTGACAAGTCCGCCTATACCGACAAGCAAAAGCGCAAGGCTGAGCACATCGAGGAAGGCTACGAAGACCATGGCGTTTCCGAGAAGGAAGCCCAGCGCCGAGCTTGGGCCACCGTCAACAAGGAAAGCGGGGGTGGCAAGAAGTCCGGCTCCGGCCGCGGCCATGCCGAGAACCATGCCTCCTCCGAAAAAGGTGGACGCAAGGGCGGTGCTTCGGCTGCATCGCGAACTAAGGAGGAGCGTTCGGCTTCCGCCAAAAAGGCGGCGGCCACCCGAAAGCGAAACGAGCACCACGCTCATCACTAGCCTGACGATGGCGCCATGACCGATGGCGCCTTTCCCCTGAGGAGCCGCCTATGCCGAAAAAAAAATCAAAACAGAAATGGTCGCAGGACGTGACCGACAACAGCGATGCGATGGACCTCGAAGGCGGGGTCTTTAAGCAGCGTAGCGCCAAGAAGATCGCGGATTCGCTCAAGCATTCAGCGGAGGAGAGCCCGCGGCGAAAAGCCAGCCCTTTCCAGTCTGCGATGTCGATGCTCACCTTTTACATAAACCGCGCCGGCAAGCAGCTGTCGCAATCACGCCTGGCGACGCTCAATCGCGCCAAGGACGAATTGCGCAAGGACTTCGGCAAGCAACCGAAGCGCTGACGCGCCATTTATCGGATGCGGGAGGACATTATTCGTGCCGCTGATAAAACGGCCGAATGACAATCCGCGCGACGACGATCTCAAACGCCAGCAGGCTTTGGAACCGTCCTTTGTCGATCATTGAGGAAGCCGCTGCCGGCTGGCCCCGTCGTTTGGTGCTGCAATCGCTCGGCGATCTCGCCGATAACCTTTGGACCGATGAAGAGCAGTTCGGACCGCGGGCGCAACTCCCGGGGTCGGCCGTTTCGATCCATAGGGGTTTCGCCTTGCCCTAATCAGTTAGGGATTCAGATGGTCGCCAATGCGCTTGAGGTCGCCGATAAAGCGCTGCCGCGGCTTTCGTGATCATCGTGATCGCGAATTCGAAAAGGAAGGAAGGATGGATCGTGACAAGGATTTGGATGATGCTTGCCGCTTGCAGGACATGGCCCCGCTCCTTTTTCAGTCCGACCGATCGACCCATCAAAACGTAAGCGGCTGTCGCGCCGAGCGCCGGATCAGGCCGGAGGAGATCCAGTTCGCCGCCCAGCCACCACACGCAAAATTGTATCTCGCCGGCGTTCGGCTTCGTGTGAAGACGCTGCTTGCCGCGCTGTTCGAACTTGAAGTGCTTAACCGCATTGGTCACGTAACACAGCGAACGATCGACGCCGGCTTCCGGCAGACATTTGTCGAGCAGCCTTCCGGCGGGGCCGACGAAGGCTTGCCGGCGATGTCCTCATGATCTCCCGGCTGAGCGGAGCCCGCGAGCCTGTTAGGCGACGTCCGCTATTGGATTGAGCACCAGACATTTCCGCCGGATGAAATTGCGATCAGATTTCATCATCGCCTGGTCGCGATCCACCCGTCTCCAAACGGAAACGGCCGTCACGCTCGTTTGGCGGCGGCGTTTCAGTTGGGCGCCGACATTCTGGCCGATGCGGTGAACTGCGCGCTCGCTACGTCGCAGCCCTGCGCTCAGCGTCGCGCCTCTGCTGGAATTTGCCCGCACCTCAGCGGCGCAGCCTCTATGCGCATCGTTCGCCTTGATGGGAGCCGAACCGACGACATGGCATGGCTTCAACACTGGTTTTCAGCAAGTTAGAAACGGCTGCAAACGCGCTGAGCTCAATGCCGATAAACTACGGTTGGGAGTTCAGCGCGCTGTTGAGATCATTCAGCCCGACCATCAGCATCATGGGATCAGATGGCGAAGGCAGAAAGCCGACCGCCTCATAAAAGGTTCGCGCATCATCGGAAATCGCATGCACAAGCAGGCCGCGGATGCCGAGGATGTCAGCGGCATTGAGCAAGCGTAGGCCTGCGTCGCGCACCAATGCTCTGCCGATCCCGCGCCTTTGATAGGACTGATCAATGGCGAGACGACCAAGCACGGCAACCGGAATTGGATCGGGCATGTTGCGCCGAAAACGGCCTGGCGCTTCCGGCTGTTTCACTGCCCCGGAAGCGAGTGCGTAATAGGCGATGACGCGATTTTCTTCACACACGACAAAGGTGCGCGATGCGCCGCCTGCCTGATTGGCGCGGGCGCGGCGACGCAGCCAGTCGTCCAATTCGGGGACACGGGAATTGAATTCTGACAGCTCGTGATGATCGGCCAGTGGGATGGGTGCACTGAGAGTCACGCCTCATCCCACGGCGCTTTGGTGGACATCGTGCGTTTCAGACGCTCATTGGGCTTTGCGGGTGCGTCCAGTCGGGCAAGGTATTCGGCATAAATTTCGGGGCTAACCGTGAATATGGTACGGTCAAGCAGCACCTCCTCGGCACGGCGCTCTGAAGCCTCCAGCATGAAATCCGTGCGCGTCTTGCCGAGCAATTCGGCCGCGCGGTCGATCAAGTTGCGGGTCGCAGGCTTGATACGCATATTCAACGGCACGCTGGCGTCCTGGCTTTTACTTGTACGCGAGGGGGTGGGCATAGAAATCTCCTGTCTCCACCAATCATATAGCGTAACGACATCATCTTCACAAGCGCCGTAAAGATGATGTCGTTACAAGTTCCGCCTTCGTGTTTCGGGGCCGAGGTCCAGTTCAGGTAAGGTGACGACATCGGTGTGCTGTACATCCCCGCCTGGATCGTTCTCGTCGTGCTCGTCCTCAGCACGGTCGCAGTCGCTGTCTTCCTCGCCATGCTTCCAGGCATGATCGCCACACTCGGAACCATCCATGGGCGCAGGCAGTGACCGTCGGAGGATGGGTCACGCTGTTCCTGGGCTGTGCGCTCTGGCCCCTGGTGCTCATCTGGGCCTATGTCGGATGGCTTGATGGCGATGTCGTGACCGCTCTCCGTAACTTGTCCGGCACATCCTAGCTGGGATCGACGGTATCCCTTTGCCACGGTCCTCGTCATCGAGGGATGTTCACTAAAGGATGGATTACCGCCAGACGGTCCGAGCTCTTGAGGAGAGGTGAACCGACGAGCGGCCAATATTGGCGGTGATCATTTCGTCATAACAAGGGTTTGTGGGGTCGAAGCAGACCGGCAAGACTTTCTTGATGTGAAAGTACCCCAGTCTTCCGCAGTATCAAGGATGCGGTATGCCCACTCCTCGAATTGTCGGTCACGGTTCTCCATCATCAGCGTTGCGGGCTTACCTTGCTTGGCTCACCACTAATGGGATGGTCCGCCTCGCCCCTGCGCTTCATTCCCTGGTCGTTTCAATAGGCCAGAGCTTACTTCAAAATACATTACTTCAACGGGGCAAGGTCATGCGCCAACCGTCACAAAATCGATTGGTCGATACCGCTTTACATATTGTCGATGATCGACGGCACACCTTCGAAGACCTCGGGAGGTCGTGCGGCATTTTGGATGGCCGGTATAATGTCCTCCACCCGATCGACAACGATTGGCTGGATCAGATGGCGGCTATGCAAAAATCCAACTTTTTCCATGTGTTCGATCATGGAGAGCATCGGATTCCAGAAGCCCAATATATTGGCGAAGACCATAGGCTTCCGATGCTGTCCTAGCTGCGCCCAGGTCATGATTTCAACGATCTCTTCGACAGTGCCTATCCCACCCGGCAACGCGACAAAAGCGTCGGAACGTTGGAACATGGCGTGTTTACGCTCATGCATCGTCTCGGTAATGGTCAAATCATCGAAAATCCTGAGCGCATCAGCGGTCGATTCGCGATTTGTCAGAAACTTGGGGATGATAGCGCCGACCTTGCCGCCGTTTTTCAGCGCTGAGAGGCCGACGGCGCCCATCACGCCGTTGGTGCCACCGCCGTAGATCAGTTCCAGCCCCGCCTTGGCGATGGCAGCACCTAATTTTTCACCGGCTTCAACGAACGCAGGATCGTTGCCCGGGGAAGAACCACAATATACGCAAATCGAATGAATGTTTGTCATTGCATCATAAACGGTAAGGCAGAAGCTCTAGTCAAGAGACGGGATGTTCCGCCGCGTTGCGTCCGCCCTCCCCTCGTCACTCGGCGAGCGCTGAGACCCTCGGAACACTAGAGCGAAGGGAGCGACGACGAGACCGTTCTTATTCAGCGTCCCGGGACCGACCGTCACAGCCAATGCTCGCTATTCGGCCACTTGAGCCCCAACAACGCTGATCTATATGCATCTCACCGCTTATTCATGCTGCATAGGTAGGACATGTCTGAAACATCAGATGAAGTGGAGAGGATCGACACGCCGCGCATTTCCACCGGGGTCGCGGGCCTTGATGTGATCCTTGAAGGTGGCTTGGACGAAAATCGGCTTTACCTTTACGAGGGCCGCCCCGGCACAGGCAAAACCACGATAGCCTTGCAATTTCTTCTCGAAGGCGCTCGGCAAGGGGAGCAGGTGCTGTATATAACGCTGTCGGAGACGGAACGCGAACTGCAGCTCGTCGCCAAACGCCACGGCTGGTCGCTCGACGGCGTCAGCCTCTTCGAACTTGTTCCCCCGGAAACGACGCTCGATCCGGATCGCGAGCTGACGGTGTTTCATCCGGCGGAGATGGAACTGAACGAGACGACGAAGCTCATCCTCAACCGGGTGTCCGAGCTCAACCCAAAGCGGGTCGTCATCGACAGCCTGTCCGAGTTGCGTCTGCTGGCCCATAGTCCTCTGCGTTACCGGCGGCAAGTGCTCGCGCTGAAGCACTATTTCACCAGCCGACAGTGTACGGTCATTCTTCTCGACGATTTATCGTCTCAGCAAAACGACCTTCAGCTCCATTCCATTGCGCATGGTGTCGTCTTGCTGGAGCAGACCGCGATCGACTATGGCGCGGAACGTCGCCGCCTTCGCGTCGTAAAGATGCGCGGGATCAAGTTTCGCGGGGGCTACCATGATTTTATCATCGAGAAGGGCGGGCTCCACGTCTTCCCCCGGCTGATCGCAGCAGATCACCATCTTGCGTTTGAGGAGGAGTTTACCTCGAGCGGCATCGCAGAACTCGATCAGATGCTGGGTGGCGGGCTCGAGCGCGGGACGAACGCCTTGTTCCTCGGCGCGGCCGGGGTGGGAAAATCGTCGCTCGCCCTGACCTATGCTCTGGCGGCCGCCGACCGGGGCGAGCATGCCGTCATCTACGCTTTCGACGAAGGGCGGGGAACGCTGCAAGCACGCGCCAGGACTCTCGGCTTCGATTTGCAGAAACATCTGCAAAGCGGGATGATCCGCTTGCAGCAGATCGATCCGGCGGAAATGTCGCCAGGCGAATTCACGGCCAACGTCCAGAGAAGCGTCGAGAACGACGGTGCCCGCATCATCGTCATCGACAGCTTGAACGGCTACATGAATGCAATGCCGGACGAGCGTTTCCTGATCCTGCAGATGCACGAATTGCTGACCTATCTCGGCCAGCGCGGTGTCATGTCGATCCTTGTTCTCGCTCAACATGGGCTCGTCTGTCCTCTCGAAGCGCCGCTCGACCTGAGCTACCTCAGCGATGCCGTTGTGATGCTGCGTTATTTCGAGGTGCAAGGAACGATACGCCGCGCGATCTCGGTCGTCAAAAAGCGAAGCGGCCAGCACGAGCATAGCGTTCGCGAATTCAGCCTCTCGGATAAAGGCATTCGGCTTGGGCCACCGACGGCCGACTTCATTGGCGTGCTGGCGGGATCGCCCCATTTTACCGCAGCTCCAGCAGTAAATTCAGTTGACGGACGTGATGGCGTTAAGTGAATTCGAGCCCGAACCCGTTCTCGTCTTTGCTCCGGTGGGCAGGGATGCGGCCGCGTCGGTCGAGCTGCTCATGCGCAACGGGATCGCTGCCAAAGCATGCCGTGATCTTTACGCGTTTGTGAGAGAACTTGAAACCGGCGCATCAGCAGCGTTTCTTGCCGAGGAAGCGCTGTTTGGAACAAATGCCAGCTCGTTATACAAATGGGTCGCCGACCAGCCACCGTGGTCGGACCTTCCCTTTATTTTGCTCACCAGCCGCCAGGAGCAGATGGGCATCGAAGGGTGGCGGCAGGACGTGATCGCCAAGCTGCGCAATGTCGCGCTTCTGGAGCGGCCGGTCCAGGCGCTCACGCTCGTCAGCAGCTTGCAATCAGCACTTCGTGCAAGGAAACGGCAGTTGCAGCTGCGCGCGCTGCTTGAGGAACGCGAGCAAGCCGCGCAGGAATTGGAACGTCAGGTGGTTGCTCGCACCAAGGAGCTGGAAGCGTCTAACACGGCTCTGCGGGACCAGATACGCGTCCGGGCGGAGGTCGAGGAGAAACTTCGTCAGGCTCAGAAGATCGAAGCGATCGGTCAGTTGACGGGTGGCGTCGCGCATGACTTCAACAACCTTCTCATGGTCATTTCCGGTGGTCTGGAAATGCTCGATCGGCAGGCGGACCCGGCGAGGCGCAAGCGGCTGATGGACGGCATGCGGCAAGCTGCTGAAAGAGGATCGGGCCTGACACGCCAGCTGCTGGCTTTCTCCCGGCGTCAGGAGCTCAAGCCGCAAACCATCAACCTGGCGCGCCAGATCGGCGGCATGCGCGAGTTGCTGGACCGTAGCTTGAGGGGCGACGTCCACGTCGTCATTGATCTCTCACCAGACTTGTGGCCGGTCGACGTCGATGCCAGCGAACTCGAACTCGTGGTTTTGAACCTCGCGGTCAACGCGCGCGACGCGATGCCGAAGGGGGGCACGATCAAGATTACCGGCGAGAATAAAGCGGCAGGGGCAGAAGCTGACGGTCACGGCGACTTTGTTCGCCTCGTCGTCGCTGACGATGGCTCCGGAATGACACCTGAGGTGCAGGCGAGAGTATTCGAGCCCTTCTTCACGACGAAAGATATCGGCAAGGGATCGGGTCTTGGTCTCGCGCAGGTTCACGGCTTTGCTGAGCAGTCCGGCGGAACGGTGAAGATAGAAAGTCAAGTTGGGAAAGGAACCACGATCTCGCTATTGCTACCGCGCTCCCCGAACCGTCCAGCGTTTGATCAGCACCACCTGGTCGATCTGCATGTCGCAAGGCGGCGAGCGGAAGCTGCCGGTAACGTCCTGCTGGTCGAAGACGACGACGAAGTCGCGGCGCTCGTTGCTGAGATGCTCGACGAGCTCGGATTTGAGGTGGTGCGGGCAGCATCGGCTGCAGCTGCACTTGGCGCCTTGGCCAACGGCCGCAGCGTCGACCTCGTGTTCTCGGACATCATGATGCCAGGCGGGATGAACGGTGTGGAGCTCGCGAAGGAGATCCGGCTCCGCCGGAGCGATTTGCCCGTCCTGCTCACTAGCGGATATTCCGAGGCGGCAAAACAGGACGCTGAGGCACAGGGGATCAAGATCCTGCGAAAGCCCTATCAACTGGCGGAGCTCGAAGAGGCCCTTCGGCGAACCATGGCCGGGGGAGACGGAAATTGAGGGTGCAACAAACAACAGCAAGAGCGGCTCGACGGGTATCTGCTCATCCAAGAAGGACCGTGTGTCCTTTCGCCAGTCATGTGTGTGGGAGTGCGCAGATGGGGAGCACGCCGATCGCGCGCCGTCTTCCGTCGCTCGCCGATTGCTTAACTTCTCGCCATATCCCTCCAATGCAAATCCATCGCATTGCATCGCGCCGCGCCATTTGCACCTCAACGAGCAGGCCATAGAATGAACACTGCTTCCCATTTCCCCGCCGAACGCCTCCAGCAGGTCCTCGACAGCGCAGTCGATACCGGGATCATCATGCTCGACGTCGATGGCATAATCACCGGCTGGAGCAAGGGCGCTGAAGCTCTCCTCGGCTGGTCGCAGGACGAAATGCTGGGCAAAACTCTGGTGGCGATCTTTCCGCCGGAAGGAGGAGCCGCCGCGCTGCTCGAGGCGGAACTGACCGACGCCAGGACCAGGGGAAAGGGAAGCGGCGAAGGATGGCGGCTGCAGAGGGGCGGTGGCCGCATCTGGGCCGTCGGTGAGACAACGCCGATAATGGATGATGAGAGAAAGCTTGTCGGTTTCGTGAAAGTGCTGCGTGATCGCACCGAGCAGCGCGAGACGGAGATCGCGCTGCGAGAGCGTACCCGCGCACTCGAGATCCTCAATCGAGCCGGAGCAGACCTCGCGCGCGAGAATGACCTGGAGAAGGTTGTCCAACTGGTAACGGATGCCGGTGTCGAGCTTACCGGAGCGCAGTTCGGCGCATTCTTCCACAACGTCATCAATCCATCGGGCGAGAGCTACATGCTCTACACGCTATCCGGTGTACCTCGCGAGGCATTCTCGAAGTTTCCCATGCCACGCAATACGGCTGTCTTTGCACCGACCTTTCTCGGAGAGGGGATTGTGCGTTCCGCCGATATCACCCAGGACAGCCGGTACGGCAGGAATGAGCCGCGAAAAGGGATGCCGGAAGGTCATCTTCCCGTACGGAGCTATCTGGCCGTGCCAGTCATCTCGCGAATGGGCGAGGTAATTGGTGGACTGTTCTTCGGGCATGCTGACATCGGCGTGTTCGACGAGGCGTCAGAAAGCGGTCTCGCTGGCCTCGCCGGCGAAGCTGCGGTCGCCATCGACAACGCCCGGCTGTACGATGCCGCACAACGTGAGCTGCAGGAAAGACGCCGCGCTGAAGAAGCACTCAAGGAACTGAACGCCAATCTGGAGCATCTCGTCAAGCAGAAGACGGAGGAGCTGACCCAGAACGCAGAGGCGCTGCGGCAAGCGCAGAAAATGGAGGCGGTCGGGCAGTTGACGGGGGGAGTCGCCCACGATTTCAACAATCTACTGCAGATCATTGTCGGCAATCTCGACACGCTCACGCGGAACCTGCCGCCGGAAGCGGGGCGGTTGCGAAGGGCAGCCTCGCAGGCGATGAACGGCGCGAGGCGGGCAGCGGCCCTGACGCAACGGCTTCTCGCCTTTGCCCGGCGGCAGCCGCTCGACCCCAAGCCGATCGATGCCAACAGCCTGATCCGCGGCATGTCCGAGCTCCTGCACCGGACGCTCGGCGAGATCTACAACATTGAAGTTGTACTCGCCGCCGGCCTCTGGAAGGCGGAAGCCGATCCCAACGAACTGGAAAGCGCGCTTCTTAATCTCGCAATCAATGCGCGCGACGCGATGCCTGAAGGCGGCAAGCTGACCATCGAGACATTCAACGCTCATCTGGACGAAGCCTATGCTTCAGCGCACGCAGAAGTGATCCCCGGACAGTATAGTGCCATCAGTGTCTCCGACACTGGGTCGGGGATGGACGCCGATACGCTGTCGCACGTGTTCGAGCCGTTCTTTACGACCAAGGACCAGGGCAAGGGCACCGGGCTTGGCCTCAGCCAGGTTTATGGGTTCGTCAAGCAATCGAAGGGCCATGTGAAGATCTACTCGGAAGTCGGAGAGGGAACGACGGTCAAGATCTACCTGCCGCGGCTCTTGTCGGACGGGGCCGATGAAGATGTGGTAGAGGCACCTGCTATCCCCGACGCTGCGCCCGGCGAGGTCATTCTTGTCGTCGAGGACGATCCGGACGTCCGTGCCTATTCGGTCGAATCGCTGCGCGAACTCGGCTACCATGTACTCGAAGCCAAGGACGGCCCAGCGGCTCTGCAAGCGCTGTCGACCCACGGTAAAGTCGATCTGATCTTTTCGGATGTGGTGTTGCCAGGCGGCATGAGCGGCGCAGACGTGGTAGCTAAAGCGCGTGAGACAGACCCGACGCTGAAGGCGTTGTTCACGACAGGCTATTCCCGCAACGCCATCGTTCATCATGGCCGGCTCGACAAGGGCGTGCATTTGCTGCCCAAGCCATTCTCCTTCGAGGATCTGGCCGTACGCGTCCGGGATGTCCTCGACCGTAACTGATGGCTCGATCTCACGACCGGGCCTTTCGGCCAAGTCTTCCAGTGATTGCCGGAGCTGCTGCCCACCGTGCGATGCGGGCAGCGGGTTACAAGGAACATGGAGCACCGAGCGAGGTGTTTGGCACAGTTGAAGCCGACACCTGAACCGGGGCTCGGAGAGAGCGCTGCAGCCGCGCCATCAACCGTGCCCGCTCCGCCGCCGGCAAATTCATGCAGGGCGCCATAGGCAAGACCACCGCCGGGCAGGAGCGCGTCGATTTCCGGCACGCCGAAGGAAAGATAGCCAGCCTTTCTGGCCGACACGCCCTCCAGCGAGGCGATGCGCTCGCGCAGGTCGGAAATAACCCGTTGATACCGTCGTTGCGGCTCGCAATTTAGACCGCAAGTCTTGGCTGGAAGGAAGCGTTTGAAAGAGGTTTGACACGGAAGGTGCCGACGGGAAGCGGCCGCAGGATTTCATCTTCGGGTACAAGCCGGTCGAGCCAATCCATCCGTTGATCGCGCGTCAGGACCGCCATCTGCCGGTCATGATAGGGCGCGATGTCGGCATTCGCCTCGATCGTCAGGATGGCATAGGCCTCGGGCCAATCTGAAGAGCCCGGCCGCCAGATCCCTGCGAAATAGAACCAGTCGCCGTTGGCGAGCGAGAAAATGAAATTCTTGCCCCCGCTGCGATGACGGAACTCGGATGCCGGCACCAGGCAGCGGTGGGTTGAAAACGTCTTTCCTTCACAGCGGACGACATTGACCGCGCGCGACCCGCCATCGAGCGGACGCAGCCCCCAGGGCAGCTCGACCATCTCCACATCGCCGTCCCGCCGTCTTATGATAACGCGACGCTCGTCGAGCGGGGCGTCGGACTGGAAAACCTTCGCGTTCATCATATGTAGAACATAGCAAGAACTCAGCTTCACAACAAGAACTGCGAGGAACACATGTGCAATGATTATCGGCTGATGGTCGACGTGGCTTCGATCGTCGAGGATTTCGCCCACCTGAAGATCAAGATCCGTTTTGGTGAAGGTGCACCGAACGTTGATGCACGCGAGGACATCAAGATCACCGACATGGCGCCGATCGTCCGCACGATCGAGGGCGAGCGGGGTGAAGGCGATCTAGTGCAGCGGCGCTGGAGCTGGCCGGGACAGAACAAGCGGCCGGTGTATAACTTTCGATCGGACGGACGCGAGTTCAACTCCAATCGCTGCCTGATCATCGCAGACGGCTTCTACGAGTTCACCGATCCAGGGGAAAAGGGCAAAAAGCGCAAGGACAAGTGGCTGTTCACCAAGAAGGACGAACCGATCTTCTGCGTCGCCGGCATCTGGCGCGACACGGATGGCGTCGGGCAAGCCTTCACCATGCTGACGACGGAGCCTGGCCCGGATATCGCACCTTACCATGACCGGCAGATCGCCATCCTTGAGCGGAACGCCTGGGCAGACTGGCTCGATCCATCTGTCTCGGCGAAATCTCTGATCAGGCCGCTTCCCGCCGGCACCCTCAATGTCGAACAGGTCGGCTGACGCGTTTTCTGTTTCCATTACCGCATCTCGACAGGCCGAATTGGAACAAAATGCGGGCTGGAGGCTTCTCAGTTGCGAGGTCGCGTGCCGTGCAAACCGGACGTGACAGGGATGATGAACGCGCTCCTTGCGGCCAACGAAACGGCAGCCGAGCGTCCCACCTGTCCGGCCTGCGCCTCAGCTCCGTCGTCATTCGACGCGGATGGAGGAAGTGTACCGGGGATCGCGATGGCCAGCGACAAGCTCTCAACCTACAAGCAGAAGCGCGACTTTCAGAAAACGCAGGAGCCGAGCGGCCAGGCGAAGTTGAAGGCGTCGAACCGTCGCCGCTTCGTCATCCAGAAACATGACGCGACCCGATTGCATTACGATCTCCGGCTTGAGCTCGATGGTGTGTTCAAGTCCTGGGCGGTAACCAAAGGCCCGTCTCTCGATCCACACGACAAACGTCTTGCCGTCGAGGTCGAGGATCATCCGCTCGACTACGGCGACTTCGAAGGCACGATTCCGAAAGGCCAATATGGCGGCGGCACGGTGATGCTCTGGGATCGCGGCTATTGGGAGCCGGAAGGCAGCAAGAGCCCCGAGCAGGCTCTGGCTAAGGGCGACTTCAAATTCACCCTCGAAGGCGAGCGACTGCATGGCAGCTTCGTCCTCGTGCGGATGCGTAATGACCGTGACGGCGGCAAACGCACCAACTGGCTGCTGATCAAACACCACGATGATTTCTCCGTCGAGGAAAACGGCGCGGCAGTCCTGGAAGAGAACGCAACCTCTGTTGCCTCCGGCCGGACGATGGAAGCGATCGCTGCCGGCAAGGGCAAGAAGCCAAAACCGTTCATGATCGAAAGTGGCGACGTGCAGGCGGATGCCGTGTGGGACAGCAACCACGGCCTTGCAGCGGAAGAACGCAAAGCAGAAACGAAGCCCAAGAAGAAGCCGACGCCGACAAAGCCAACGAAATCCGCGATGGCGGAGTTTATCGCGCCGCAGCTCTGCGAAACGCGCGAACGTCCACCTACGGCGGATGGCTGGATTCACGAGATCAAGTTCGACGGTTACCGGATCCAGATGCGCATCGAGAACGGCGAGGTGACGCTCAAGACCCGCAAGGGCCTCGACTGGACAGGCAAATATCCGGCCATCGCGGCTTCGGCCGCAAACCTGCCCGACGCGATCATCGACGGGGAGATCTGCGCGCTCGACGAAAATGGGGCGCCGGACTTCGCCGCGCTGCAGGCGGCGCTATCGGAAGGCAAGACGGATGCGTTGGTATATTTCGCCTTCGACCTCCTGTTTGAAGGCAATGAGGATCTTCGAGAGCTGCCGCTGACGGAGCGCAAGGATCGGCTGCAGGCATTGCTGAGCGATGCAGGCGACGATCCACGCCTGCGGTTCGTCGAGCATTTCGAAACCGGCGGCGACGCCGTCTTGAAGTCTGCTTGCAAGCTCTCGCTCGAAGGGATCGTCTCGAAGCAGGCCGACGCTCCCTATCAATCTGGCCGCACCGACACCTGGGTTAAATCGAAGTGCCGGGCAGGCCATGAGGTGGTGATCGGCGCATATGCCACGACCAACGGCAAGTTCCGGTCGCTGCTGGTTGGCGTCAACCGCGGCAGCCATTTCGTCTATGTCGGCCGTGTCGGCACGGGCTATGGCGCCGGCAAAGTCGATGTTCTGCTACCCAAGCTGCGCGCGCTGGAAACGGCCAAGTCACCGTTCACCGGTATCGGGTCGCCGAAGAAGGATGCCAACGTCGTGTGGGTGAAGCCGGATCTGGTGGCGGAGATCGAGTTCGCGGGTTGGACCGCCGATGGCCTTGTCCGCCAGGCAGCGTTTAAGGGTCTGCGGGAAGACAAACCAGCAGGGGAAGTCGTCGCCGAGAAGCCTGCCTCACCCGTAGAAGCCGATGTGCCTGATCCGGAGGCAGAGGCCGAAAAGCCAGCGCCGGCGAAATCCTTCCGGAAGGGCGGCAAAGCAAATGTGATGGGCGTGTTGATCTCCAATCCCGAGAAACCGCTGTGGCCCGACGCTGGCGACGACAGGCCGGTCACCAAGGTTGAGCTTGCGAACTACTACGAAGTCGTCGGACCTTGGCTCATCGACCACATCAAAGGCCGGCCGTGCTCGATCATCCGGACGCCCGATGGCATCGGCGGTGAGCAGTTCTTCCAGCGCCATGCCATGCCCGGAACGTCGAACCTCTTGGAACTGGTGACCGTCTTCGGCGATAAGAAGCCCTACCTGCAGATCGACCGCGTCGAGGGCTTGGCGGCCATCGCCCAGATCGGCGGCGTGGAACTGCACCCCTGGAATTGCGAACCGAAACAGCCTGAGGTCCCGGGTCGGCTCGTCTTCGACCTCGATCCCGGTCCGGACGTAGCCTTCTCCACCGTCGTCGAGGCAGCCCGAGAGTTGCGTGACCGGCTGGAGGAACTCGGCCTTGTCAGTTTCTGCAAGACCACGGGCGGCAAGGGGCTGCATGTCGTCACGCCGCTTGCGGTGGCGAAGGGCAAGAAACTGGCATGGCCCGAGGCAAAAGGTTTTGCGCACGACGTCTGCCTGCAGATGGCGCGGGAGAACCCAGAACTTTATTTGATCAAGATGGCGAAGAACCAACGCAACGGCCGCATCTTCCTCGACTATCTGCGCAACGATCGTATGGCGACTGCCGTGGCGCCACTGTCGCCGCGCGCCCGGCCCAGCGCTCCGGTGTCGATGCCTCTCGCATGGAGCCAGGTGAAGACGGATCTCGATCCGAAGCGATTTACCATCCGCACGGTGCCGGCACTCCTGGCGAAGACGAGTGCCTGGCAGGACTACTGCGATGGGCAGCGGTCGCTCGAACAGGCGATCAAGCGCCTTGCCAAGTCGATGAAGCACGCCGCCTGAACGCGCGATCGGTCAGATGCCATAGCGCCGGTCGAGTTCTTTAAGGGCAGACTGCACTTCATCGATCGAGATTGGCTCTGGTGTTCCTGGCACCTTGCGGAGGGCTGGCTTTGAATCAACCGCATAAAAATCCGATGCCCAGGCCGCGAGGATTGCTCGCTTGTCATCGACGCAGAGAGACGGCGCTCTCACCACATCGATTGGCCTCCGAAGCTGCGCACCCTGAAGCAGGATCGCTGGCCCCAGGGCCATAGCGTTGCTGGCCGCCTGCTGCAACATATCGTGTATCATCGGACCACCTCACCGCACGTGCGGATCTTTGTCCCGCCGCAGGCGCGACGCGGGGATCACGTTATTTTCCGGTGCCAGCAGATCATGTTTCTCGGCAAAGGCGGCGAAGAGCCCACGCGCGGTCTCCGCTTCGATTTCACCGCGCAGCGCGGCACTGCATGCCCTGAGCGCCACCGAGTGCGCCGCGTCCCGCAGCGAGGCCGGCCATTCGGCGAGATGCCGGTAGGCGTCCATCACGCCACGAACCTCTGCCGGAAAGCCGAGGCCGACAAGAATGAAAACTGGCTGTCTGAACATATCGGGTTTCATCGCTCTCTCCTTCCCAACCCGGAATGTTGATGGATGGACGCCGTCGCGACGGCGCCCTGTTCTGCGGATAACGCAGTTTACGCGGCCTTTTGCGCTTCGATCTGCGCTGGAGCAACAGACGTCAGTGCGGGAGCGCTCTGGATGGAGATCTTGCGCGGCTTCAGTGCCTCGGGGATCTCGCGAACCAGATCGATCGACAAGAGACCATTGCTGAGGTCGGCCCCGTTCACCCTGACATGATCGGCAAGTTCGAACCGATGCTCGAACGGCCGTCCGGCAATGCCGCGATGCAGGTAGCCTTCGTTTGCTGCTTCCTGTTTCTTGCCGGTGACGGTCAGAAGATTGGACTGGAAGGTGATGTCGAGATCGTCCTGGACAAAACCTGCCACCGCAATCGAGATCCGGTAGGTGTCGTCACCGGTCTTGAC
>UCCS01000019.1:0-33092 GCA_900470965.1 Hyphomicrobiales bacterium | reverse complement strand
CTTGAAGCAACATGGGTACGGGAGGGCCGAAAGACGACGCCTCCAGCAAAGCCAGCCCTGTCATCAGCGGCTGACGTAATCGATTTGGTTTTTGGCATATTTTGATTCAAGAGTGCGGCCAGAAAAAATTCTGGTCTTTTTGCGTGCGCCGGCCCGCCACTCAATCTAGCGCGTAAACCGCCGCATTATCCTGAACTTCCCGAAGTCCCTTGTAGGACGCGTGCCGCAAATTGCCGTCGTCGGTCCAGCCCCGGAACTCGATCTCGGCAATCAGCGTTGGCTGGGCGAAGATATAGTTCTTGCCCTTCAGCGCAACGACAGGCGTCCTGGTCTTCAACATATCGAGCGTCTTCTTCAGGTATGTCGCGTCCTTTTCCTTGAAGCCCGTGCCGACGGCGCCGACATAGACCCAGTCATGGCCGCGGCGAGCCGCAAGCAAAAGGCTGCCAATCCCGCCTCGCGCGGCGGCTGACTGCTCGTACCCAACGATCATGAAGCTTTCGCTGTGGACGCACTTGATTTTCAGCCAGTCTCCCGTCCGGCCGGAGCGGTACGGGCTGTCTCGGTGTTTGGCGATGATACCTTCCATCCCAAGCAAGCGGGCGTTTTCCAGAAGCTCGGCGCCGTCGCCTTGCAGCTCTTCGGAAAGCTGTATCGCACCAACCGCGCCATCGAGCAGATCTTCCAATAGATGCCGGCGGACCGACAGCTCAGTCTTCGTCAGATCGTGCCCATCGAAATACAGGAGGTCGAAGGCGAATAGGATGGACTCTGTCGAGGCCCGTTTGCCGCCGCGTCCGCCTAGCGATCGCTGCAGCGCTCCGAAGTCGGAGCGGCCCTCACCGTTAAGGACGACAGCCTCCCCGTCGAGGATCGCTGTCTCGACCCCAAGCTCCTTAGCTGCAGCCGCAATTGTTGGGAACCGGTGTGTCCAGTCGTGGCCGCCGCGGGTGATGATCCGAACACCGCCTGGCTCGATGTGAATTGCCAGGCGATAGCCATCCCATTTAATTTCGTAGGCCCAGTTGTTGCCTGCCGGCGGGACGGACTTTAACAGTGCGAGGCATGGCTCGACCCGATCGGGCATTGGATCGAAGGGAAGGTTCGGCTGCGCCGGATCGCGCTTACGGCGAGGCTGGGATTTCGCGGTGAAGCTGTCGTCGTGCAGCAACGGCTTGGCGCGTTTGCTCATTTGCCGTTCCGGGTTTCGGCCGCTACCGACTTTTTCAAGGCATCCATGATATTGATAACGTTACTCGCCGCGGGCGACGAGGCCAGCGTCTTGACCTTGGTCTTCGATGGCTTCTTCAGCGTCTTCTTCTTTTCGGCGATGATATCGAGTAGCCGGTCCTGCACCGGATCGATCACCATCTTCGGATTCCAGTGCTGCGTCTGCTTTTTGATCAATTGCTGCACCAAAGGCGTCATGTCGGAATCCGCCGTCTCATCGCCGATGCCTGCAAAATAGGTATCCTCGTCACGGACTTCATCCCCATATCGCAATGTCCAAAGCACAATGCCCCTGCCGCGTGGTTCCAGCATGACGGCGCGTTCGCGGCGAGAGATGACCAGCCGGGAGATGCCGACCATGTCCTGGGCTTCCATCGCGTCACGGATGACCGAAAACGCTTCCTGCCCGACCGGGTCGTTGGGCGAGAGATAGTAGGGGGTGTCGAGCCAAATCCACTCGACGCTGTCGCGCGGCATAAACGTCGAGATGTCGATCGTCTTGGTGCTTTCGAGGGCGACGTTCTCCAACTCCTCGTCTTCCAGAATGACGTATTCGTTCTCACCGCGCTGGTAGCCCTTCACCTCGTCTTCGTCCTTCACCTCTTTACCGGTGACGGAGTCGACGTAATGGCTGACCACGCGATTCTGGGTCTCGCGATTCAGGGTATGGAAGCGCACCTTCTCGTTCTCGGAGATCGCCGGCATCATCTGCACGGGACAGGTTACGAGGGAGAGCTTCAGATAGCCTTTCCAGTAGGGGCGGACAGCCATTCCTTCCTCCGATTAGCTCGCGCGGCGCGTCGGCGCAGCAGCCGACTTGGATTTCGCAGCCACGATAGGCTTGGTGGCCTTCTGCCGCCCAGCGCCCTTATTGGCATTGGCGGCGGTGCGTTTCGGCTCCGCTTTCTTCGCGCCCAGACCGGCGCTCTCGCGCAAGGCCTGGAGAAGATCGCTCTGCTTTGATATTGCGGGCGCTTTCTTTTTCGGCAGCGAACGACCTTCGATCTTGGCCTTCACCAGCTCTGCAACGGCTGTTTCGTAGCGATCTTCAAATGTACTGGCGTCGAAGCTTCCCTTCTTTGTGCCAATGATGTGCTCGGCAAGCTCCAGCATCTCGCCTTCGATCTTGAGGTCTGGGAGTTCCTCGAAGGCTTCCGCCGATGAGCGGACTTCGTAGTCGAAGTTCAGCGTGGTGGCGATCAAACCCTTGCCATGCGGCCGGATCAGTACCGTGCGCATACGGCGGAAGAGCACCGTGCGCGCGATCGCCGCGACTTTGGCTTTCTTCATGCCATCGCGCAGCAGCACGAAGGCATCGGTCCCCATCTTGTCGGGTGCCAGGTAATAGGGCTTGTCGAAATAGACGTCGTCGATTTCGTCGCAGGGAATGAACGCGTCGATCTTCAGGGTCTTGTCGCTCTCGGGTACGGCGGCCGCGACCTCATCCGGCTCGAGAATAATGTACTGGCCGTTTTCGATCTCGTAGCCTTTGACCTGATCGTCGCGCTCGACCGGATCACCCGTTTCGCTGTCGACGAACTCGCGCCTCACACGGTTGCCTGTCTTGCGGTTCAGCGTGTTGAAGGCAATGCGGCCCGACGATGATGCGGCGGTGTAGAGAGCCACGGGACAGGCAACCTCTCCGAACTTGATGAAGCCTTTCCAATTCGCTCGCGGGGCACCCATGATGCAGTCTCCTTACACAATCTAGGCGATTCAAGCGAATCGAGCATGGAATTGTTCCGAGTCGAAACGAATCATTTTTCAATGACTTAACGCGATTAGGCTCGCCCGTTTTGCGAGTCCTGCGTAGAGTCCTGATTCCCATGCATCTTTTGGACGCCACGCGCGTTTTGGTGTGCAGCAACCACGAAGGAGTCCCGCCATGAGCAAACGCGACCTGATCGACACCAGTACCGACAAACGCTATGTCCGTCGTGACAAGGAAGGCAAGTTCAAGGAAAGCGTCGACGTCTCGAGGTCACTGTCAGCCGATGCGCGCCACGATGCCAAACACGACGCGAAGCCGGGCCAGGGCGACAAGGGCGATCGCAAGCACTGACGGATGAAGCTCGCCACGTACAACGTCAACGGCAACGGACGGCTCGACATGCTGCTTCGCTGGCTGGACGAGGCGAAGCCCGACGTCGTCTGCCAGCAGGAACTGAAGGCGCCGGACGAGAAATTTCCCCGCCGGGAGATCGAGCGTGCCGGGTACGGTGCTATCTGGCACGGCCAGAAATCCTGGAATGGCGTTGCGGTCCAGGCGACCCCTCGGTAGCGACAGCGGTTATCGAAGCGGCGATCGACGAGTGGCCCCTGGACTGGTCAGACGCGATGCGGTGCGAGGTGAACCGGTGCTGCAATTGACGATCGTCGGCCAGGCGGTCAAGGCTCGCCTGCTTCATTGGCCAATCAGTCCGATCACGGCCTACGAAGGCCCCATTCCTCCTCGAATTCTGCCTCGAAATTTGGACTTGATTTGCCCGCCGCAGGATCCCGCCGAAGCGCTTTTGGCAACCTGCCCTCCACCCTCTCTGAGCTCAAACGGCAGCGAGACTTCTCGGTCGGCACGCTCGGCCTGTGGAGTGCCGATCATTTCGTAATCTACTATCGCAGCGGTCGCTTTCCCTCCCCGGCATCGTCTCCTTGGAGCAGGTCACGGGCGATGTCTCCATCTTCGACCGCCCAGGATCTGTCACCGTAACGCTCGAAGCGACTAACTGAATAAGACAAGCAACCCCGGCAGCTCGCGCTCCTCGCGTTTGTCGTTGAGAACGTGAGCGAGGAGCATTGGCAAAGAAACTGAACACGAAGCGGTATCGCTTCGGCGTTCCTAACGTCCCCAGGAACCCGACCACTTTTGGCGCAATGTGGGGTGGAAGCGGACGGAAGCAGGGAATGCTGAAGTGCCGGCGGGTTTGGCCGCATGGCTGGGGACGCTTGCGCAGCGCCATGACGAAGCTGGTATCCCTAGAGCTTATCGCGGACGGGGCTGGATAAGGATGGGTGGACCGCACATCCGACTTTAGTGGGGTCAAGGCTTCAATCCCCCGGCTGCACGGTCCGCGCATGCAACTCGCGACGAAGAGTTAAGTTCCCCAAATCATCCCGAGCCTGCGCCCTGCGACTGTTGACTCTCGAAACAATGAGAACATAATAAGAACACCTTGCAAGGTAAGTGGGCCGCGCGGTGACCTCCTTGTTTCGATACCAAGCAGCATTGCGCGGCCCTCAACCTTGATCACAACGTCATCCCAAGAAACACATGAAACGTTTTGACGAGATCGGCCTGCCAAACAAGCACGTCGTACGGTGGTGTTTTATCGATCGAGGAAACCACTGGGAGATTGCAAGCGATGGGGTGCAGCGCGATCCACCACCCGGCATCATCACGGCTGTGGGTGTCATGCCGTTGTCACGGGACGTGTTGAGTTATGCACGCCCCGTTTCCCGGAACAATCGAGATATTTTCACGTCTACATAGCGGGATCGCGGAAGGGGTTTAGGCTCTCTTTAGACCCGGGCCCCTACGGGCCAGCGCGCGGTCCCACCAGAGATAAAAAATAGCTGCTCAGTTAATCTTCAGCTTGGCGACCTCTTTTCGTCCCTTTGATCTCAAGCTGCTCGGGGTTCCTCGGGCCATGACCAGGAAAAGCATGCATCCAATCCGAATTCGTTGGCCATTTGGGAAACCCACCCTCATGAACATCCCTATCGAGGGCTACCTGGACATTCATTGGGCCTGCTATCTATCCGCTAATTTGGGGTGGCTGGTGCCTTTGGGATAGCTTCTGATGCTGAACGTTCGGAAGGGTCTGCCGGGCGACCGTAGACGGTATAGATCGCGCCAACGACTAAACCGAGTGCAATGAGTGCGGCCAGATAGATGAGCATCCCTCGAATCGCTGGCTTGGGTGTGTGGGCCATTTACTTCCGCTCGCGTTGTTTGCTACGAAAACGCATATTTGGGCGGCAGCGTTCCTTTGTACCGTAACCGTTTCCTAGAGGCGTGGTTAGACCTGTTGCCAAGGCTGTGCTGTTCTCCTGGCCAACAGGAGGCAGGTCCAAGATATCCCAGTACAGCTCGACAGCACGCATTGGCCTGTCATTTTCATCCACTGGAACGGCATCGTTCCAACTGTGATGGACCGTAACGATTTCATTGATCCTGGATCAGGCCAAGAGCGCGACGCTGTGACCGCCGGCACATGTCACGCGGTATTCACGCGACAGTCTGCACCCTTACGTTTAGCTTTTCGCGCGAAACGGGTTAGCCAGGCGTTTTGTGGAGTTACTGCGTTATGAAAATCGACATGTCGGCCGAATTTGATCAAGTCATCCTCATCTTCGAGGATCCAGGCCGCCGGCTGATAGTTCGAACCGCTCTTGAGGCTGCCAACGCTTTGATCACGGAGTGGCCATCAGATGATGGCGAGGAATTTCTAACCGCGGTGAAAGCGTGTCTCGACGTTATGATCGGGAAAGCCAGCAGCGACGAGCTGAGAAGTGCGATCCTTCGAGCAGCTAGTGAAGCCGGTGTCGGCGCGGTCGCAGTCATCCATTGAAATCTGCAACCGCATTGAGGCGCTGGCCGAGCCGGTCCCGACTGGCGGGCCCAAGTTGAAAACACCGATCGGCTCACGAGTTGTCGAATATCGCTGAGCCCGCTCGCCTCTTATGTCTTAGACGTGCTCTCGGACTGCCGCGGAAGGACCCCATGGCAAGAACCGACTACGTGGAAGACTCGGTCTACACCGAAATCCTGGGTGCTCCGCAGACCGCCAATCTGCTGCGCGCCATCTTCAATGTGCCCCTTGGGCCGAGGCCTTTGTCAGACTAGGCATCGTACAGATGACGCGCTCGGCGCTTCCCCGAGTCGATTGCGAGCTGATCTTCATCCGCATGGCCCTCATGCACCGCGCCGGCTATATTCTGCACAACCACCACGATGGCGCAGAAAAATTCGGGCTGACAAGCGAGCAAATGCAGGCATTACAAACCGGGCCATGCCCCCGCACATTTTTCGCCGCGCCAGCTCAGCATTCTGGCCCTCGTCGATGCCGCTGGACTGCCGGCAGTGGCCGATGGTGCGTTGGTGCGGGAGGCGAAATCCCATCTGAGCGACGAGGAAATCATCGAGGTGCCCGGCGTGATCGGCCTTGCCTTCACCGTCTCCTGCATCACCGTTCCGCTGGATATCGCACCAGACGACGAGCCCTTCAATCCTATGGATGCTCTCAAGTCCGCACTCAGTCCGTGAAGCGCGTCTTCGCCGTAGAGGCCATGATCATCCCACGCTGGACTTATTGGCAATCTATCACGACAAAAGCCCATCAGACGATGATGGTGCGATGGCGGGATAGCCTCTGGTTGTCATTTCATTGACATCCACCGCTTATATGTCCGGCCTCGCTGATGCTGCACCATCAGCCGGAGAAGGTTCCCTTCGTCCTAACTCAGGGTCCTTCTCCACCCATCTCAATTTTTGATAGGTTGGGCCGACGCTCTGACGCGGGCAGTTAGTTGAGAGCTGCGATGGACTAAGCAAATTTGCCGCCGCGCCCTTGGGGATCAATCGTGCTCAATGGCGCCTTTGCCTGCAATAGCCTGCTCTAACAGCGTGGCAACCTTATCGGCGACAGGCCCATCGCCAGGGACGGGATAGGTAAACCTGAGGTCGCGAAGTTGATCTATCAGTTCCCTGAGATCCACGGTAATGCGCCAACGGTCTTCGCGCTTGTTCCCAATCCGGCAATGATGGACGAACCAGGCGATTGACACAAAAATTAGCTCCGTCATCGGAACTTTGCAGGTCGCCCAAAGCTGAGTGCAAGGATCGCGCGGCCAGATCGCCAGTCAACCTGCCCATCAGGCGTCCGATCCCTGTTTACCGCCCCAAAAACTCGGCCATTTCGGCGGGCTCTTTTTTCGATCGCAGCGACCTCTTTATTTTTCTAGGAACTCTTCCTTGAACTTTGCGTTCACGAAGCCGTGGGGATGTACGCATGTCGCGCGCTTTCCCGTTTTTCCAGTCCGCTCTCCAGCCCCGCCCTACGCGGGGCTTTTTTCGCTCGATTGTTTCCCAACAATTAATAGCCTGTCGCCTCTTTGCGAGGCAAATGATGAGAGGGCGGCGTACCTCACGCCTGTTGCTATCAGCGATTTTCTCCGCGTGACGGCAGATACGGTCGCCTGGCAGAATCATCGACGTGCTGTAGTTCGTTTCGCAGTGAAGCTCCACAGCCCCAAGGGTACAAAACGCTTTTGCGGCATTAATGGGATCGCCACGGACCTGGGTCCGATTTGTCGGATCAGCGTTATATTGGACCTCTTACCCGCACCAATATCCGACGGGTTCCTTGTATAAACGATACGTATCGTTTATATAACGCTTGCATGTCAGTCGCCTAGAGGCGCAACGGCTAAGCATGCAGCGATGTTTTTATAGCGGACAATGGGCCGGGGTATGGTGGACAATATGATCGGGTTGCTGAATAGGAACCAAGCAGATGAACGGCCGCAAGAGCGGGCCATGACGGCAGCGGCCAACTCGCTAGCGAGCGCACCGCCGTCCGCTGCGCAGCAAAAGTCAAACCTGCGGGCGTTAATTGTCCCTGCAACCGCTATTATCGTCGCGTTCGTTGCGGTCGGTGCTTCGGCGACGCGCTGGGATACATGGGTGGCGACAAGAAGCGTTCAATCCACCGACGACGCTGCGGTCTACGCGGACATCTCCGCCGTCAGCGCTCGTGTCGGTGGCACTGTCGAGACCATCTCGGTCGAAGATTACGCCCAGGTCAAGGCGGGCGATCCGATATTCTCCATCGACCGAAAGCCCTATGAGGTCGCGCTTCGTGGCGCGAGAGCAAGGCTCGCTGCCGCCAACGCTCAACTTGACGATAACGACACCCAGCGCGCGTTTCAGCTGACGCAGATCGACGTGGCCATTGCCCAGCAACAGGCGGCTGCCGCCGATGAAGTCGCGGCGGAGAAGGAGCTCCAGCGACAGACGAGGCTCGGCCTCGATGGGAGGGTAAGTACGGTCCAGAGCTTCGAAAAGGCGACCGCCGCGCACGAGCGGGCGCTTGCAAACCTGGATGTAGCGCGTGCCAACGTCGCCGCTCAGAGGGTCAAGCTCGACATCCTCGCCAGACAGCGCGACATACTGAAAGCAAATCTCGATACCGCAGGATCAGATCTTGCTACCCGCGAACTGGAGCTCGGATACACGAACGTACGGGCGCCAGTCGATGGCATCGTTGCCAGACGAAACGCGCAGGTCGGGAACTACGTTGCTGCGGGCACGCCCCTGATCTCGATCGTCCCGCTTCCGAAGATCTACATTCTGGCGAATTACAAGGAGAACCAGCTGTCCATGGTTCACGAGGGGCAGCCGGTCGATATCTCTGTCGATTTGTTGCCGGGTGCGGCATTTCATGGGACGGTATCGAAAATATCGCCTGCGACTGGGTCAACCTTTGCTCTGCTGCCTGCTGACAACGCGACCGGCAACTTCACAAAGGTCGCGCAGCGTCTCACCGTTCGGATCGAACTCGACCCGGATCAGCCAAATTTCGATCGGCTGCGGCCCGGTATGTCGGTGACGACGCACATCGCCACCAAGGACGAAGACCATGTCTGACTTGCATCGACGCGACCTCCCTCGCCAGGGCTACATCGCCGTGGCGATAATCATGGCATCGATATTGACAGCGTTCGACGTCCGGACTGCCGGCATTGGGCTCTCGGATCTGCGTGGCGCCTTCGGGCTTGGCTTCGATGAGGGTGCGTGGCTGAGCACCTTCGCAACGGCGCCACAGATCCTTGTGGCCCCGTCGATCGGGTGGCTGATTGCAGTGTTCGGGGTGAAGCGGGTCATGGTCGGTCCGACCATACTCTATTCGGTCATCTCCGTGGTCATCCCGTTCGTCCACGGATTCAATGTCCTGGTCGCGCTGCATGCTTTAAGGGCCGTTTTCCTTGGCATGTTCGTCGGCGCGACGCTGCTGACTGCTTTCCGCAATCTTGACCGCAAGTATTGGATCATCGCTCTTTCCTTCTACGTCGTGCGGATCCCGTTCGCGCAAAATCTCGGCCTCTATACGGCCGGCAGCTATTCCCAGACGATCGGCTGGCAATGGCTGTACTGGCAAGGTGCTATTGTCTCCCCGATGATCGGCATTCTCTTCTGGTATGGGACCAAACCGGCTGCAATCGACCATGTCCTTCTCAGGCGTGCTGATTGGGGCGGTATGGCACTGTTCGGGTCGGCGCTCACGACGCTGTATTTCGCGCTTGATCAAGGCAATCGGCTTGACTGGTTTCAGTCTGGCCTCATCGTATCCTTGCTTGCCGCGGCTGCTTTTCTGATGTGCGCGTTTCTGTGGCACGAGTCTCGGATCAAATACCCCTGGGCCCATGTCTCTGTTCTTCGCACGCGAAACATAGCGCTCGGGTTCGCCGCCATTGCATGTTTCATGACAACAAGCCTCGGCAGTTCGTTGATCGAGCCGAACTTCCTTGCTTCGGTGGCGCGACTGCGGCCTGAGCAGATTGGGGATTTCGAGGCGCCGTATGCGATCCTTCTGCTTGCAGGCGCGACCGTCACTGCGGTGACGCTCGTGAGGAAACTCAAGCAGCGCGCCGCCCTGACGATTGGCTTTACCTGTTTCCTGCTGTCCGCCTGGATTGGAACCCAGCTGACGAGCCAGTGGTCACTGCCCGAATTTCGGCTGATCATGATCCTCCAGACATTCGGAGAGGAAATCGTCTTCCTTGCAGCCGTCGCAACCCTCTTCAGTAACGTAGACCCCGCCCGAGCCATATCGTTGACGGCCTACGTGCAGGTTATGAGATTGATTTGTTCGGAAACCGTTGCCGCGATCATGGTGACCTGGATCAGACAGCGCGAGCAATTGCATTCCTATCTTAT
Organism: Hyphomicrobiales bacterium; assembly: GCA_900470965.1. Classification (GTDB taxonomy): domain Bacteria; phylum Pseudomonadota; class Alphaproteobacteria; order Rhizobiales; family Rhizobiaceae; genus Rhizobium. The sequence continues at coordinate 22,927 of UCCS01000019.1, read as the reverse complement.
CGGCCTCCACGTCAGCGGGACGACGCCCGGATGGGGAACCACGCTGTCGCAACTCGCGTCCAGCATGGGGATGGAATCGAAAGCTAACGTTGCCAAGCGCGGGATCGGCGTTCTAGCCACGATCGTGCAACGCGAAGCCAATGTCGCGGCCTATATCGACGGGTACTGGATTACGTTCGCGGCCGCGGTCGCCGGGTTGATCGTGGTTGCCCTCATGAAGCCCTCCCCTTCGCATCCGCTGACCGCGTGATGTAAGGTCGCGACAATGTGCCGATCGCGCAGCGCCCCGCTTTCGAACGTGACGCAAAGCCTGTCGCCATCGTGCTACAGTTGGCCAATAGCCAATCGCTGTCCAGTCAAAGGATGTCAACATGCGATTTGATCAGCTCCTGCAGAGCGGCAAATGATCCCAGCCATCTAATTTTGTTCTCAAGTCGAAGGAGTAGGCCGATGGAAGCTCCCTATATGCTGCGCTACAAGACAATCCCCCTTGCCACAGGCGGCAAAGAAATGCCTGCCGTCGGGTTCGGTACCCTCATCCCCGACCCTGTTACGACCGAGCAGGCCGTCGCGAAGGCCCTATCTGTTGGGTTTCGCCATTTCGACTGCGCGGAACGATATCGCAATGAGGAGGCGGTCGGAAAGGCAATTGCCGAGGCGATCGCGGATGGGACGGTTCAGCGCGAAGATTTGTTCGTCACAACGAAGCTATGGAATACAAACCACCGCCCGGAACGGGTGAAAGCGGCGTTTGAAGCAAGCCTTCGACGCCTTAAGCTCGACTACCTGGACGCCTATCTCGTCCATACGCCTTATGCTTTTCTTCCGGGCGAGGAACTGGATCCACGAGACGAGAACGGTCAGGTCATCTATGATGCCGGGATCAGCTTGATCGAAACCTGGCGCGCGCTCGAAGAGCTTGTGGAAAGCGGTCGTTGTCGGTCGATAGGCTTATCTGACATCACCTTGGACAAGCTGAAGGAGATCGTCGCGAACGCGCGGGTCATGCCCGCCATCGTACAGGTGGAATCCCATCCCTACTTACCCGAATGGGAGCTGCTCGACTATTGCCAGGCCAATGGGATCGTGCTGCTGGCATTTGCGCCACTGGGCCACGCGATGGACCCCAACTTGCTTGCAGACCCTGTCATCACTGGGATCGCCGACCGCGTCAACAAGACGCCGGCTCAGGTGGCCCTTGCCTGGGCCGTCCAGCGCGGTACCGGCTTCCTGACGACGTCGATCAAACCGCTTCGCATCGAGGAAAATTTCGCAATCTCGGCGCTTCCAGATCAGGAAATGGTACGGATCCGTTCCGACATATCGACGAACGTTCGGTTCAACAGCGTCGTCGAGACAGGCGTTCCCGGTTTCATCCCTCAGGTGAAACCAAAGTAGACCGTAAGTTAAGCTGTCCCGGAGGGGTAAGGCGACCGTCAATGCTTCTCTGGCGCGCCGCCAGGCTTCGATCGCCCTCGGAGCTCCAATTTCAGTTCGTACGACGGCAATTATAGGAGGCCAAGATGGAGGAAACAGTGAGATTAGCGCTCGAGCAGCATTGGGCCGCATCAGACGCCGGCGATTTTGACGTTGAGCATGAAATCTATCAGGACGATGCATTGCTTGAATACCCGCAGTCCGGCGAGCGGATCCATGGTCGCCGCAAGATCCAGGAAAGCCGCTTCGCCCAGCCCAACAAGAAGCGATTTAGCGTTCGCCGGATTACCGGCAGCGGTAGGCTATGGGTCACAGAATTCGTTCTGACCTATGACGGCAAACCCTCTTATGCGGTGAGCATCATGGAATTTCACGACAGGCTCGTCGCTAAAGAGACGCAATACTTCACTGAGCGGTTCGACCCCTCGCCCTCCCGGGCACATTTGGTTGAAAGATAGACCACTCGCCATTGATCGGAAGTGGCGAGTTGGGATAGGTGCTGGCGATGACCACGAAGACAAAGACCTCGACAGCAAAGAAACGAACCTCGATCGGATCGCGCCGCAGCCCCGACGCCGAAGCGGCGGTGCTTGCCGCCGCACGAGCCCTGATTTCGGAGAAGGGTTATGCGGGATTTTCGGTCGATGAGGTCGCACGACGCGCCGGCGCCGGAAAAACCACCATCTATCGCTGGTACCCAACGAAGGCCGACCTCTTCATCGCCATCTATACGACCGAACGGTCGGCTTCCGTGCCTGTTCCCGACACCGGAAACCTCATCGCAGATCTCGTGCAATATACCACAAGCCTCTGGCGTTTCTGGGCGACGCACCCGGCAGGGGCCGCGTTGCGCGGACTGATCGCCGAGGCGCAAGGTACTCCGGGAGCCCTCAGCGCCTTGCGTGACAGGTTCCTTCCCGAACGGACGGCCGACGTCAGACGAATTTTGACCGACGCGGCAAACCGGGGTGAACTGCAGGCGCACGAGGTTGATGACAAGATTTCGTTATGGGTCGGCTTCAGCTGGCTCAAACTGCTGATTGGCGAACTCCATAGGGAGGAGGTTATAAGCCCGATCATGATGCAGATTGCCGGCCTTTCCAGCCGCCCGAAGCAATGATCGGCATTAATCGGCGTAACCAATCGACAGGAGCACGTCACCGTGTCCTCGGATATGGTTCGTCATCAGAATGCGGAGCAGGCGGCAGTCGGGCTGTCTGATGTTCTTGACTTCCGTCTTTCGGTCGTTTTCTGCGGCCTGAACCCCGCCTTGACGGCTGTGGACATTGGCTTCCGTTGGAGCGAAAGCAGGGTGTCACATTCGCAATTCGTGAGTGGATCAATGATGAGAAACTACTTGGGCCAAATTGACTTAGCGCATTGCGTGGCTACCAGAAGCCATCACTCTTTCAGGACCTTATCCCTCAGCGCTCGGCTTCAGGAAAGTCGGCGCTCAGCGTTGCCTCACGCCACTGGTCAAAGTTGTTCTTGAGGAATTCCAGGCGTTTGAGGGCGAGACCCAAAGCAGGCTCTCCCAGAAGCAAACGCAGGGGCGGCTCGTCGGCTTCGACAGCGTTGAGGATAGCGAGCGCGGCCCTTGCCGGATCGCCCGGCTGCTTGCCTGAACCTGCTTTTGTGCTCTCCCGGCGCTTGCCGGCAGTTTCGGCATAATCGGCAATAACGACGGGCGACTCCTCCATAGAGCTCCCCGCCCAGTTTGTACGAAATGCTCCCGGTTCGACGATGATCACTTTGATACCAAGCGGGGCTACTTCTTGCGCGAGAGACTCAGAGATCGCCTCTACGGCGAATTTAGTCGCGTGGTAGTATCCGGTCGCCGCGAATGCCACCAGGCCACCGAGCGAAGACATATTGACGATCGTACCGTTTTTCCGCGCCCGCATTCCGGGCAAAACTTCCTTCGTCACATCGACGAGGCCGAAAAGATTCGTGTCGAACTGCTTGCGGATGCCGTCGTCCTCTCCTTCCTCAATCGCCGCAAGGTAGCCGTATCCGGCGTTGTTAACGAGTACGTCGATCCCGCCAAAGCTTTGCAGAGCCTTCTTGACCGCTGATCTGATCGTCGGCTTCGAGGTGACGTCGAGCTCTAGCGCAATCGCGCGGCCGGGATGTTGTTCAACGATATTGGCAAGCCGCGACGGATCTCTGGCGGTAAGGACTGCGCGATATCCTCGTTCCAAGACAAGCTTAGCGATCTGCAGGCCGAAACCGGCGGATGCGCCCGTAACGAACCACACGGGTGTGATAGACATTCCGAAACTCCTTGTTATGTGAAGGCTTGTGCCGCGGCCACGCGGCCGGTCGTCACTGAGATGGAAAGCGCGGGCGCAAGACGATAGAGCCAAGCTACCTATGTTTCCTACGATCCTACCAAAGTCGGCATCCGGATCTAAATTCTGGCATCGTCCATAGGGAGATCGTCAATGACGGCACGACAGGAAGTGATTTCGATCATCGGTCGGCATGCCAGGTCACCCCGGCAATCAACATCGATTGGCGGCTTGTCTATCTTCAACGTCATGGAGCCGACCTTGCCCGTTGAGAGCGTCTATACGCCGCGGATCTGTATGGTCCTTCAAGGCCAAAAGAGGATTTCATCCGGAAACAGAACTTTCGACCTCCGTGCAGGCCACTACTTCATTGCCACGGTCGACCTGCCAGTCTCGGCCAGCATTACCGCTGCGTCCGAAGCGAATCCGCACTTGGCCTGGTCCCTTGAACTCAGTCGAGAAGATGTCGTGGAAGTGCTGCAAAGGTTCAGCCCCGCCAAGTGGCCTTCTGAGGGTTTCGGACTGACTGTGGGCGATCAATCAACCGATATGGTGGAAGCGTCGCTCCGGCTTTTGAGCCTTCTCGACAGGCCAGACGACCAGGTCGTGCTTCTTCACGCGGTGAAGTTTGAACTGTACTACCGTTTGCTCCAGAGCGAGCACGGAGCATTGCTGCGGGATTTCGCGACCAACGGCACGATGCTTGCAAAGATCGGCAAGGTCACATCCTGGATCAAAGACAACTTCGCTGGAACGATGAGCATATCGGATCTCGCTGATCGAGCCGGAATGAGCTCTACCTCGCTACATCGTCATTTCAAAGCGTTGACGACGATGTCGCCGTTTGAATACAGGACAGCTATCCGGCTTCAGGAGGCACGCAGGCGGCTTTTGATTGGCGGGGCGAATGCTCGTCGGGTCGGCTTTGATGTCGGTTACGACAGCCAGACGCAGTTTACCCGGGAGTACAAACGCCTCTTTGGACGTCCGCCTGCAGCAGATACCGCTCATCTGAGAGGTGTGAAGTCGCGCTCCGCACCGGACTTCTAGGTCAGAAGCGCAGAGTGCCGAAATGGGCACGTATGTCCGCCACCAATTCTTCGGTTTTTCCATGGCCGCGAAATGCCCTCCAGACATATGTTCGTTCCAACCCACCACGTTGAAGACCCGCTCCACCCAGGAGCGTGGTGGCTGCGGTAGCTCCTTCGCGAAATGCGAGACCGCGACGGCGGCGACAGCGGAGCAAGGCCCTCGCCCAATGGCGGGGAGAAGCTTCCGGGAATGTAGTTCAAGTGGAGGCCGACAACGTTACGCGGGAAGCGAAATCCGAGCCAGCTCGACACAGCTGCTCCGATGTCTCCACCCTGCGCACCGCCGATATTGGCTTTCCCCCCTGCTCACGGCAGCTTGAAGATGAGTGATGTAAGCTTTTGAAGCTTCACGTTTCAACATCATCCGTCATTTTAAATGACTTTCCATCGAGAACGGCTGCGTTCAATTAGTCATCAACGACTTTTAAAGCGGTGACTCAACATGGAAAAGCCGATCGCACTGGAGAACATCTCCGAAAATACAGTGTTTCGAAAAGGCGATGTCTTCGTTCTCTTCGGCGAATTGTTCGGTCGCGGCTACGCGACCGGCCTTCTCGACCAAGTCCGGAAAGTCGGAATGCGGATCGTCGGAATTACGGTCGGGCGGCGCGACGAAAAGAATGTCCTGCGGCCTCTGACCGACGATGAGCTCTGTGAAGCGGAAGCAAGGCTCGGCGGAACAATCATAAACGTTCCGCTGATGGCTGGCTTCGATCTCGACGCGCCAGCAGACGGTCCCACGCCTACCGACCTTCTTGCCGGGCTCACGCTCGAAAGCTGGGAGCGTGAAAGGCTCGACTGGGAATATATAGAAAAATGCCAGGCCGTAGGGACGGCACGGTTTACGGATTCATTGTCACAGGTCATGACCATCCTCGACGGCATGATTACCGACGGGAGCAACGTTTTCTTTGCCCATACGATGGCCGGAGGCATTCCCAAGGCAAAAGCCTTCCTGGTCGTCGCCAACAGAATCTACAAGGGAACGGGGCCGCGACACATGTCGTCGCAAGCCCTGGTCGAAAGCGATATGGGCAAACTGATCCTTCGCAATTTCGACGAGGTGTCGGCAAATACCTTCCGCCATCTTATCAATTTCAGCGCGGCGATCCGGGAGCGCGTGGAAGCCTCGGGCGGCCAGGTTAGGTACACGGCCTATGGCTATCACGGCACGGGCATCCTGATCGACGGAGAATACCGGTGGCAGACATACACGAACTACACGCAGGGCTACGCCAAGATGCGCCTTGAAGGTATTGCCGAGGATGCCTGGGCGATGGGCGTGAAGGCGAGCGTCTATAACTGTCCGGAGATCCGGACCAATTCATCCGACGTATTCACGGGCATTGAACTGCCTCTCATACCCCTTCTACTTGCGCTGAAGAAGGAGAACGGTGGCGAATGGGCGGCCGAACAATGGCGAAAATGCCAAGAGCTTCTGGCGGATGGTTTCACGATAGATGACGTCATCGGCAAGATCAGTGACCTGCAGGCGAGCGAAGTCATGACCCCATTCTATAACTTCTCCGCGTGGCCGATGCCCAACAACCAGGGGCAGGCCGACCTGACGATCGGCACGTCGAACCAGATCACCTCGATGCACCGTGACAGCAAGGTCATGATCAGCGATCTCCTGAGCGCTCTGGTCGTGGAGGCGACCGGACAACTTATTTTCGGTGCATCATCTTCACCTTCCGGGCCAGTCCGGTGGCTCAACCACGACATCGTGGCCCGCCGCCTCAATGCTTCCCACGGAGAATACAAAGCTACATCGCAAGGTAAAACACGCCGATCGTGTGATGACGCAGCATCAAGGCTGGAGATTGCCTGACTGTTAAATGGCCATGTGGGTCAGGTGCTGCCCAGCAACAATCCCTATGCTGATCTAGCAACATCACCTCATTGTTCGGTCGTTCGCACGCGGATCCGCCCTTTCGGAGGAGCCGTCGCAGGCACATCCACCATCCTGTCTGCCGATTGGCACCGAATGAAATCCTCAAGAAACATGAACATGAAGGTTGCGAACCTGTTCGGAGATCGATCGGGAGAGCGGGCTTCCAGACGATCAACTTCTTGGCTCTCTCGATGGCGACCGGTACGCCGAGCGTGGCCTTCTCGCCAACATAAACCTGTTTGCCGCTCAGTTTTCTTCTGCCCACGTCCCAATCAACATGGTCATGAAGCGCTCTGCCGCCGGCGAAAGCGTCCCACCGCGACGGCGCACAATGCCGATCGTTCGCGAGATTTCAGGATTGCGAATAGGTCTCGTGACGAGGAATGGGTGCTCTTCCTGCGGAGTAGCGAGTTTCGGCAGGACCGAAATTCCAAGTCCGGCCTCTACCAAACCAAGCGATGTTGAAAGATGTGTGACTTCGTAGGACCAACGCAGTTTCAGGTTCGATTTCGCCAACGCGGCGTCAAGAAGCGTACGGTTGCCGCTAGACCGGTGAACTGTAATCAGTTGATAGGGCGCCAGATCGTCCCATTCGAGCTCGTTCTTCGCTGCCAGCGGATGATCCTTGCGTGCCGCCAGAACGAATGGATCTTCGATGAGCCTCTCGAAGATGAGGTCGGGATCTGAAAAACCCATGATATTGATGCCGAACTCCACCTCGCCGCGGGCGACTGCCTGCAGACCGTCGGTGGCCGGCAGATCGAGAATGCGGAAACGAATATTCGGATACTCGGCGCTGAACTGCTTAATGACGGTCGGCAAAAAGTAGAAAGCGGCCGTTGGCAGACATGCGATCGTCACAAGGCCGCTGCGCTGAGATCCGACGTCACGCACTGCAAACAGCGACGTGTCGAACTCCTCGAGCATGCGCCGCACCAGGGGGATCAGCTCCGCGCCAAGCGCAGTTGTCGAGACATGACGCGTGGTGCGCTCAAGCAAGGGCGCCCCGATTGCAAGCTCCAGCTTTTGAATTCGACGACTGAGTGCCGGCTGTGACAGATTGAGCGCTTCCGCAGAGCGGTGGAAGTTTTCCAGTTCGACGACCGATAGAAATGCGCGCAGATCCAGTATCTCGCAATTAATGCTCATAACGCATCATTCCTTCTGATATTCGCATTTCACATATCAATCGTTTTGCCGCCTACTGCAACAAAGAAGCTGATTGATATTTAAATCACATCAGTATGCGGGCACAACCATGAACGACCTGATTTCCATTCCCTGTGTTCTGATGCGAGGTGGTACCTCCAAGGGGCCGTTCTTTCTCGCATCCGATCTTCCATCGGATGCGCGTCAACGCGATCAGATCCTGCTTTCGGTCATGGGGTCTGGTCATCCTCTGCAGATTGACGGTATCGGCGGTGGAAACCCGGTCACCAGCAAGGTTGCCATCGTCGGCCCGCCAACCGTGTCGGATGCTGATGTGGATTATCTGTTCGCCCAGGTTCGCATCGATCAGCAGTTCGTCGATACCTCTCCCAATTGCGGAAACATGCTGGCCGCCGTCGGCCCGTTCGCGATCGAGGCCGGATTGGTCCAATCGACTAGCGGCGTAACCCGCGTGCGTATCCACAACGTCAATACCGGCAAACTGATCGAAGCCGAGGTTCCGACCCCCGATGGCCGTGTCGCCTACCTGGGAGATGCTTCGATCGATGGTGTGCCCGGCAATGCCGCACCGATCGCCTTGACGTTCATGGATGCTGCCGGGGCACGTACAGGCAAGCTTTTCCCCACCGGCAACCCGCGCGACAGCATTGACGGAATCGACGTCACCTGCATCGACTGCGCTATGCCGATGATGTTGCTGGAAGCCACCGCCCTCGGCGTGACGGGCGACGAGCCTGCGGCCGAGCTCAATGCCAACGGCGCATTGCTCCAGCGGCTCGAAACTTTAAGGCTCGAAGCCGGCCGGCGCATGGGTATGGGTGACGTCAGCAATCAGGTCACGCCAAAGCCAGTTCTCATCTCCAGGCCCAACAGCGGCGGCGATCTCGGCGTGCGCTATTTCATGCCGCATCAGTGCCACCCATCTCTCGCAACGACCGGCGCGGTCGGCATAGCTACGGCCTGCATCAGCGACGGAACCGTCGCCTCGCAGCTGATCGGAGATCGCAAGCCACCGGTCATTCTCGTTCTCGAACATCCAAGCGGCCGTTTGGAAGTGAAACTGGATACCCGCGACGGCAAGACCGTTGCTGGAATCCTGCGTACGGCCCGGCGCCTCTTCGAAGGCCAGGTCTTTGCAAAACCTATCGCGCAAATGGTTTGCGCGGCATAATCGAAAGTGGTTGCCGGGAGGGCGCCACGCATCAGGGAGGAATACACATGCGTAAACTATTGCTCGCACTTGCGGCAACGGTCGCTTTCGCCGGTTCGGCTATTGCGGAACCCGTCCGCATCAGCGTCGGGTCCTACAACCTCAACAACCTACCCTTTCCAGTCGCAGCTGGCCTGGGTCTTTTCGAGAAGGAAGGTCTTGAGGTCACCGTCGAAAACTTCGCATCGGGCGGTTCCAAGACGCTGCAGGCGCTCGTTGCCGGCTCCACCGATATTGCCGTCGGCTTCTACGACCACACCATCCAGATGCAGTCGCAGAACAAGGCTGTTGTCGCCTTCGTGCAACTGGCCCGCAATTCCGGGCTCGTGCTTGCCGGTGGAAAGAACGCTGCGTTCGATCCTTCCAAACCTGAAACGATCAAGGGCGCGAAAATCGGTATCACAGCGCCGGGCTCGTCTTCAGACTTCTTCGTTCGCTATTATCTGCAGCGCCACAGCCTATCGGCTGACGACGTCTCGTTGATAGGGGTCGGCTCCGGTTCAGCTGCTGTTGCGGCGCTCGAGCAAGGGAAGGTTGATCTATTGGTCAACTACGATCCGGCGGCGACCTTCATCGAAGCCAAGGGTGTCGGCAAGATTTTGATCGACGCCCGCAGCGACGAGGGTGCTACGGAAATCTACGGTGGAATCTACCCGACTTCCGTCCTTTATGCGACGCAAGCCTATATCGATCAGAATCCGGAAACCATCCAGAAAGTCACAAACGCGACCGTGAAAGCGCTTGCCTGGATGAACACACACAGCGCTGAAGAGATCGTCGAAAAACTGCCGAAGGAATTCATCTCCGGTGACCGGGACACCTATGTGAAAGCTGTCGAGAATGCCAAACCGATCTTCTCGGTCGATGGCAAATTCAGCGAGACCGATACCCAGACACCCCTCGCCGTCCTGAAGAGTTTCAACGAAAAGGTTGCTGCCGCGACCATAGATCTTTCCAAGACCTACACGAACGCATTCGTGGACAAAGTCACCGACAAGACCATCAACTAACCCAGGAGGAGGCCATGGCATTGGCTGTCGTAAAACCCATGTCCGTTCCGTCGGGCGAGCTAAACAAAAGGCCAATGGTATCGATTGACGCGGTCACGATGTCATTCGGCTCCTATGTCGCGGTGCACGACGTGAACCTGACGGTGGCCGATGGCGAGTTTCTCGCCATCGTGGGACCGACAGGCTGTGGCAAAAGTACCGTTCTCAACGCCATTGCCGGTCTTTTGAAGCCTGCCAATGGAACAGTGGCGATCGACGGCGCTCCGGTTAAGGGCGTCCAGAACGATATCGGCTATCTCTTTCAGCAGGACGCACTGCTGCCCTGGAAGACATCGATCGAGAATGTCGAGCTCGGACTGCTGTTCAAAGGTGTGCCAAGTGCCGAGCGGCGCGAGCGTTCTATGAACTGGCTTGCGAAAGTCGGGCTGAAAGGGTTCGAGCATCGCTATCCCCATCAGCTTTCGGGCGGCCAGCGCAAGCGCGTGCAGATGGCGCAGGCCCTGATCACCGGCCCCAAAGTCATCCTGATGGACGAGCCCTTTTCGGCCCTCGATATCCACACACGGCACCTCATGCAAAACGAACTCCTGCGTCTGTGGCAGGAAGAGCGCAGGGCTGTCGTAATGATCACGCATGACCTCGAAGAAGCAATAGCACTCGGCGACCGGGTCGCAATTCTTGCAGCTGGCCCCCGTTCACGGGTCATCGAAAGCTTCCCGGTAGAACTCGAGCGCCCCCGCGACGTCGCGGAAATTAAACTCGATCCACGCTTTATGGATCTGTATCGAAATATCTGGGCTTCCCTGCGCGGCGAAGTGGAGAAAAGCTATGAACGTCGTGACTGAACGAATCATCCAGCTCGGGATGCTGATCTTTATCCTCGGCGGGTGGCAGCTTGGCGTGACCGCCGGCTTTATCGATGTCTTCTTCTTTCCAGCCCCGCTCGACATCTTCAACCAGATGATCCGCTGGATTGTTGACCCCAGCTTCTATCGTCATGTGTCAATCACACTGACGGAGACTGTGCTCGGCTACATCATCGGCACGGGCCTCGGCGTCGCAGCCGGTGTATGGCTCGGCCTCAGCCGCAGTGCGGCACGGATTTTGGACCCCTTCATCAAGGGCCTGAATGCCATTCCGCGCGTTGTGCTTGCCCCAATTTTCGTGCTTTGGCTTGGTCTCGGCCTATGGTCGAAGGTAGCGCTCGCGGTAACGCTCGTCTTCTTCATCACCTTCTTCAACGCCATGCAGGGCGTTCGCGAGGTCAATCAAGTCGTCCTCGCAAATGCAAGGATCCTCGGGGCCAAACGTTCCGATCTGTTGCGGCATGTCTATTTTCCGGCGGCGTCCAGCTGGATTTTGTCCTCCCTTCGCACCTCGGTCGGCTTCGCGGTGGTCGGCGCCATTATTGGTGAATATCTCGGCTCCTCCGCAGGGCTCGGTTACCTGATCGCGCAGGCGGAGGGCAACTTCGACGCGGTTGGAGTGTTTGCCGGCATCATCATCCTGGCCGTTTTCGTGCTCATCATCGACCGAATCCTCGATGTTCTGGAAGGCCGGCTGATCAAGTGGAGACCGAACGCCGCAGAAGAAAGAGCGGCGTAACTCATCGGATCAGTTTCCATGTGAGTTAGGGTTTGGGGCGCTGTTGTCAGCACCCCATTCTTTTTGGCCTTGTGTTCGAACTGCCACCAGCACCGGCTTGATATGCGGCGCGAGCTTGGGCGGCGTCATCTTCTCGCTCCTCTGGATTGCGTTGATCGCGAGCATCGACCTTATCCCTGCCGCTTTGGCCATCGGTGCGTCATGGCCGCCATTGTTGGTGTCCTGTCGGTGCCGGTTTTCCGGCACGCACCAAAAGCCTGGGACAGAACCCGGACCTCTTCGAGGGCACCCTCCTCCGGCCACTGGCGATCCAGGGTGGATCAAGCGGGCGTCGGTCATTGTTCAGCGACCGAAAATTCTGACGTTGGCCGTTGGCATGATGCTTGGGCTTTTGCCCAGGTCGAGCTGCTTGCGCATCCGTTCTTGGCTGGTCTGGGACATGCTGCTTACTTTCGTGCGCACGCGCAGGGTGCCTCTCACAGCAAGTTTGGCTCTGTTATTGCGGTTGCAAGCAAGTTGCTCTCTTTGCGCAGTGACGTCGGTGCCATTATGATCGGTAAGTTTCAAGGGGTAGGCAGGGTTCGCATGCAGCGGTTTCAATTGGGGTCCATCGACCTCAATCTTCTAAAAGTCATCTATGCCTTGGTCGTGAAGGGTAATATGACAGCTGCTGGCCAGTATATCGGTCTTTCCCAGCCTGCGATGAGCCATGCGCTGAAACGCGTGCGCGCCATAACCGGTGACGACCTGTTCAAGAAGACCTCGGGTGGCTTCGTGATGACCCGTTATTGCACGGAGATATTCCCAGCGGTAAGGCGGATTATCGAGGATACGGAGTCGGTCATGCTGTCGAAGCAAAGCTTCGAGCCTGCGACGTCCCACCGGGCATTTAGAATTGGAATGAACGACTATTTCTCTGTTGTTCTGATGCCCCGGCTCGTGGAACGTGTCCGCTCCCAAGCCGAACATTGCGTTTTGGAAGTCATCCACATGCCGCGCACGGGTGTGACCCACAACAAGAACTTTCTTCCGGTAGTGCAGGAACATCTCGATGAGGGAACCATCGACGTGGCCGTTATGACCGCTGACAATTTTCCCGCCCGATATCGCTGCGCCTCCCTCTTCACCGAAAGACGGGTCTGCATCATGTCGGCCAATAATCCGGCAGCGAAAGACCCGCTGACGCTCGACGCTTTGCTGTCGCTTGGCCATGTCAAGGTTACGTCTGCCCCGAGCCGTCGCGGGTGGATCGATGAGCGGCTGGACGCGATGGGACTGGAACGTCGAGTGGTAGCGGTCGTCCCGCATTTTTCCGCCGCCGTTGCAATTGTTTCCCGCAGCGATCTCGTCGCCATGATGCCGGAAAGCGTCGCTAAGCTGTTCGAGCGATCACACGAACTGCTACTGCTGGAATCGCCTTTCGCGGAGGAAAAGCAATCCACCAGCATGATCTGGCTTGCCGAAAAAGAACGCGATCCGGCAAGCCTTTGGCTGCGTGAGCAAATCTCCGCGTGTTTTGCTGAAGACCTGCGTTGACCGATAACGTTAATTGATGCTCAGTTTCGCCGCGAGAAACTGGTCGGCAACACTTAAGAACTGCTCCATGGTAACCGCTGGCAGTTCTTCCTTGAAGCTTCCGTCGTTACGGGCAATAGCCAGATGGTCTGGAATAGCGCGTCGGTTTACAAACACCATATCCAGCGCAGGCATGCACAGGATGAACTGTCCGAAATGGCCCGCTGCGACGAAGGCAGCTTCCCATTCAGGCCTATCCTTGGTCACGACTGGGATCCACCAAAGATAGCTATAGCCGGCGATCCTGGATTTTTCGCTCTCATTCATCTTGTCGGCGGGAACATGAATGCGCGTGCTTTCCGCGACCCACTCGGCCGGTACGATTTGCTGGTCGCGCCAACTACCGCTCCGCACCATCGTCAGGCCCAGCCGTGCCATGTCCCGGCCTGACAGGAAAAAGTGGTAGGCGAGGTAGCGGGAGGCACCTTCATATCCCATCATGCGCTGGCGCGACGGATCGAAATCCTGAAGGCCCATCGGACCCGCGAAATCCTCCTCGAAAGCCTTGAATACGCTGCGACCGGTCAGTTGTTCAAAGGCCGCGCCGAGAACGTTGAAATCCCAGTTGTTGTAGTGGAAATAGTCGCCTGGCTTTTTCGAGCCACGCGCCGGGATGTTCTTCGTGTTGCTGCCGGGGCTGCCCGGCTGGTGATAGACACCCGAACTGCTGATCAGCAGATGACGTAGCGTCGCTGTCTTCTCGATGGGAAGAAGACCATGCTCTTCGTCGATGTGCAAATCCGCCATGGTCAGATCGAGATTGATCTTTCCTTCCGCAACCGCTTTGCCGAAGAGCATCGAGAGAATGCTTTTTCTGGTCGACGCGAGATAGCTGACTTCCGATACATCGCCGTAGGTGTAAAGCGCCTTGCCCCCAACGACTGCCATGAAAGATGTGGTAGGCAAGGCCTCGAGCATGGCGTCGACCTTCTCTCGAACTTCGGCAGAAAGACCGTGTTCTTCAGGAGACCGGACGACCGCCCACTCCCGGGCTGGAAACTCCTGGCTGACAGGTTGCGGCTGGTGTTCCAGAGGCGCTGAAACAGACATGTTGAATCCTTTTAACGTTCAGGTTTGTCGATTGTGGGAGGTTCAATCGTTGAGATGGCAGGCACTCTTGTGCCCTGAGCCGATGGTCCGAAGTTCCGGTCTTTCAACACGGCAACGCTCCATCGCAAACGGACAGCGAGGATGGAAATGACACCCCGGCGGAGGTGAAAGCGGGCTCGGGATCTCGCCTTCTATGGCCGAAAAGCGCCGTTGAACGGGATCGAGGCTTGGTCGCTCCTGAAGAAGCGCGCGCGTATAGGGGTGGTTTGGGTGCGAAAACAGTTCGCCGACCGGCGCCTCTTCCACAACGCGTCCGAGATACATCACCACGACGCGGTCGGAGATGTGCTCGACAACGGAGAGATCGTGACTGATGAAAAGATAGGTGAGATCAAGCTGCTCTCTCAGGTCGAGGAACAAATTGAGGATCTGCGCCTGTATCGAGACATCGAGCGCGGCAACGGATTCGTCACAGATCAGCATATCAGGCTGTACAGCAAGTGCGCGCGCAATGCCGATGCGCTGGCGCTGACCGCCGCTGAACTGATGCGGGAAACGGGTGGCCATGGATGGATCAAGCCCTGACCGCTCCATCTGCTGGCTGACATAATCATCGAGCTCACGTGGGCTCGTCATTTTGTGGTGTAGCGGCGCTGCCCCGATGATCTCGCGCACGCGCTGCCGCGGATTGAGCGATGACGAAGGGTCCTGAAAGATCATCTGAACCTTCAGTCGCGCGTCTTCTGCTTCTTTACCATCCATCTCCGTCAGCTGCTTGCCTCTAAACAGGACAGAGCCCTCGGAGGCCTGCAACAGCCCCGCAATAACGCGACCGAGCGTTGATTTTCCGCAGCCGGATTCACCGACGATGCCGACGACTTCGCGTTCTGCGACGGTGAGACTGACGTCATCCAGCGCCTGGACGACCGGATTTGGAGCTTTCAGGCCCATCAACTCCGCTCCGCGCTCCACGACCCCCGATTTGCGGCTGAAGAGCTTGCTCACGTTGCGCACGTCCAATCGATTGCTCACGATGACGCTCCTCCCATGACGGGGTGAAAACAGCGAAGAAGGCGCCCTTCCACCGGCTCAAGCGCCGGAGCGGTTAGACAGATTTCAGTGGCTGACGAGCACCGAGGGCGAAACGCACAACCCTTGGGCATATTGGTCACAGAAGGGGTGGTTCCGGATATCTGCCTCAGCCGTGCGCCGCGCTGGTTATGGGCCGGCAAGCTTGCTATCAGGCCGTTGGTGTAGGGATGCAAAGGCCGTCTCAGCAGATCGGCCGTCGAGCCTTGCTCGACAATGCGTCCCGCATACATGACAGACAGTTTCTCGGCCAAACCGGCAACGACGGAAAGATCGTGGGTGACCCATATCAGGGCGGTACCTTTCTCTCGGGCAAGCTTCTGTACAATCGAGAGGATCTGCGCCTGGATCGTCACGTCGAGCGCGGTCGTCGGTTCATCTGCAATGATCAGGTCTGGCGACATGAGAAGCGCAATGGCGATTGCCACTCGCTGCCGCATGCCCCCGGAGAACTGATGCGGATAAGCGCTGAGACGCTCCTCGGGGCTTGGAATGCCAACCATGCCCAGCGCGTCTCTAGCGCGTTCCCGCGCAACCTGTTTGCTGACGGTTTCGTGGGCATGCACGACCTCCATCATCTGCGTATCCACGCGAAGCACGGGATTGAGCGTCGACATCGGATCCTGGAAGATCATTGCAATCCGGTTGCCCCGGATGGATCGCAGCTCTTTCTGCGAGGCGCTTCGCAAGTCCCGCCCTTTGAACAGGATTTGACCGCTGGTGACCTGTACGGGCTTGTCGAGCAGGCCCATGATGGAGAGCCCGGTCACCGATTTGCCGGATCCGGATTCCCCGACGAGGCCCATGACTTCGCCCGAAGCAAGGCTCAGATTGATGTCATCGATAAGGGTGACGTTGGCCTGCTCGGTCACGACCTCGGTTTTCAAACCTTTGATTTCAAGCATGGCGCTCATCTTCGTGCAGCCCTCGGATCCAGCAACTGGCGCAGACGATCTCCAACGAGATTTATGGCAAAGATCGTGATCAGAAGTGCGATGCCCGGGAAAAGCGCAATCCAGTAGGTTCCTGACAGCATGAACTCGTAGCCGCTGGAAATCAGAAGCCCGAGCGAGGGTTCTGTCACCGGAACGCCGAGACCCAGAAAGCTGAGTGTTGCCTCAAGCGTGATGGCCCGTGCCACCTGCATGGTCAGTAGCACGACGAGGGGTGACAGACAGTTGGGCAGCAATTGACGAAACAGGATGTTGCGGTGCGGCAACCTCAGGGAGCGCGCCGCCTCGACATATTCCCGGCGAAGCTCCGTCAAGGCAGCGCCACGTGCCGTGCGGGCATAGGTCGCCCATTCCACCAGAACGATTGCGAAGACAACATTGCCGACGCTTTTGCCCAGAAGTGCAAGGATCAACAGCGCCGACAGTATCGTCGGAAAGGAAAGCTGAAGGTCCACCAGCCGCATCATCGCGGTTTCAAGCCGTCCGCTGACATAGGCAGCCGTCAGTCCGAACGCGGTCCCGATGATGAAGGCGAGCGCCGCGGAGCCAAGTCCCACGATCAGGCTTATCCGCAAACCATAGAGAATGGCCGACAGCATGTCCCGACCCTGATCGTCGGACCCGAACAGGAACATGAAGCCTGCCGACGATTCTGTGCCGGGAGCCATACGCCCATCCATGATGTCCAACTGCATCAGGTCATAAGGATTCTGTGGGGACAGATATGGCGCAAAGACGGCCACGAGAACGATCAGGACAATCAGTATCAGTCCCAGCGCTGCCAAAGGCGCGCGCGCGAACTGCCTCATGAATTGCAGGCCTGTGCGAAATTTCGAGGAGTTCATAACCGCTTGCACATCACTCTCCCTGAAGCCGGATGCGTGGATCGAGCAGCCTGTAGGTAACATCCACGACGAGGTTGATGATGACGAACATGATAACCACGAGCATGAGGTAGGCGACGATGACGGGGCGATCGAGCGCGGCAATGCTGTCGATGATGATCTTGCCGACGCCCGGCCAGGCAAAGATGGTTTCGGTCACGACCGAAAACGCGATCGTCTGACCGATATCCAGACCCACTACTGTGACGACCGGGATCATCACGTTTTTAAGGACATGGACGCTGAGGATACGCCTCGGCGACAGGCCTTTTGCTCTGGCAAATCGCACATATTCGCTCGACATCGCCTCACGCACGCCCGCTTCGGTTAGACGCGTCACCATCGATATATTAAAAAGCGAGAGGCTGACGGCTGGCAACAACATGTGCCGCAGGCCATCCAGGGTCACGAAGGACCAGGGTATCCCGAAGACGATTTCGGTCGCCCCGCGCCCCGAGCTTGGAAGCCAGCCGAGTTGGACGCTGAAGATCATAATGAGCAGGATCGCGATCCAGAAAATCGGCAGGCTGAAGCCGAAGATCGAGCCGATCATGATAACGCCCGCGAAGGGGCTGTCAGGCTTCCAGCCCGCCGCAAGTCCAAGCGGCACGCCGACGATCAGCGACAGCAGGACAGCGGCGAAGGCGAGCTCAAGCGTTGCCGGCAAGCGAGACAGGATCAACTCGACCGCTGGCTCCTTATAGACATAGCTGACCCCGAGGTTGGCTTGGAAGAGGCCTTTCAGAAACAGGAAAAACTGCTCGTAAAGAGGCCGGTCGAGACCGAGATCCGCAATCAATCTCAGGCGATCGTCGTGGGTCGCCTCTGGCGGAAGCAAGGTTTCTATCGGGCTTCCGATCAGGTGAAGACCGACGAATACAATCAGGGCCATTGCCAGAGCGACCAGGATCGCTTGTAACAGGCGCTGGATAATCCACAGGGTCATGATACCCTCTTGTTATTGGTAAGATACCGACCACGCCTTCGGGGATGGTCTGGCAGGCGCACTATAGCCGGCATTTGCTCAGACGACTTCGCCATCGATCGGCGGAAAAGAAGGCTGGTGCCTTGGCACCGGCCGCTCATCTCCGCGCTTTATTCGGAAATATCCTTGGCAAGCGTGCGCTCGTCGATGCGCGGGGCATAGGACAAACCCTTGCGCATCACCCAGGCATTGCTCTGCTGATAGAGCGGGATGATGGCTCCATCAGTGACCGCAACCTTTACGGCGTCGATAAGGGCCGTTTCACGCGCCTTGTCGTCGTAGATCGTCATTGCCCTGGAGACGAGGTCATCGAGACCCGGGTTGGAGTACCCGCTATCATTGGCCGCACCCAGCCCCCGCTTCGGATCGACGGTACCCAGAACGTTCACCAGCATGGAACTGGCGTCATAGGTCGCATTTCCAAGACCCAGAAGCTTCATGGAGAATTCTGACTTCCGCGATGAGAAGGTCGTCCAGGGAAGGGCTTCCACATTCGTCTTCACGCCAATTCTCGTCCACATCTGCGCAACAGCCTGGACCACCGCAGGTGCATTGGGATATCGATCATTCGGCACATGGACCGTCAGTTGGAAACCCTCTGGATACCCGGCATCGGCCAGGAGCTTCTTGGCCGCCACAGGATCGGGCTTCGGCGGCTGAATATCAGGCGTGTACGAGAATGCGCCCTTGGGGAGCCACTGGCCGGACGCCGTCGCAGTGCCTTCCATGATCTTGCCGACAATGCCTTCGCGATTGATCGCTTCAGACAGTGCATTGCGCACGCGCGGATCCGCCAGAGGATTTTTCTCCAGCGCCTCCCCCTTCGGCCCCTTCACATTGGCCTTCCATGCATCACCGGATGTCGATGGTGCAAGATAAATGACCCGCAGGCCCGGAGTGCTGACAAAGGAAAGGTTGGCGGTGGT
The DNA here is from genome assembly GCA_900470965.1 of Hyphomicrobiales bacterium. Taxonomy (GTDB): domain Bacteria; phylum Pseudomonadota; class Alphaproteobacteria; order Rhizobiales; family Rhizobiaceae; genus Rhizobium. The sequence continues at coordinate 3,757 of UCCS01000019.1, read as the reverse complement.
TTCAAAGCGCGCGATATCGGTCGCAGCCGGCGCGTCAATAACATCGACATCACCTGCCAGAGCGGCGGTCGTGCGGGCGCTCGCACTGGAAATCATGCGGTACGTCGCGTGATCCCATGCAACTTTCTTGCCCCACCAATCGGGATTGCGCTCAAGGCCGACCTCGATGCCTTGCTTGAATGTCGTGAAACGAAACGCGCCTGTCCCGATTGCTGCCTTGCCGGAGTTGTAATCGGCCGTGTCGGCGCCCTCGCCTGCATGGCGCGAAACGATGGCGATATTTGCGAGATCGCCCGGAAGCGTCGGTGCGGGTGCCTTCGTGTTGACAATGACCGCATTGTCGCCGTCCGCTTCAACGCTCGCGATGTTACGCATGAATCCGCCGAAGCCTCCTGGGCTGTTTGGCACGCTTCCAGCGCGACCGAGCGTGAAAACAACATCGTCCGAGGTAAAGGGCTTGCCGTCGTGCCACTTCACGCCTTCGCGTAGCGTGAAGCGCCATTTGGTGTCGGAAACGGTCTCCCACTTTGTCGAGAGACCTTCGACCAGTTCGCCGCCTGCGGTGCGCTCCGTCAGCCGATCAAAAATTTGCATGGAAATCGAGTTATTCGGCGACGCATTGTAAAAGTGTGGATCGATAGACGTCACCATCCCGCTGAGACCAATCGTCAAGTCCTTAGCAAGGACAGGGCTCGCGACAGCGCCCGCGATGCCGGCCAAAAGTATTATGCTCGTTTTCATATATCCAGTTCCCTTTGTTCAAGGCATACGTCTTTGCCCAATTTTTCCTCGATTATCGACGGCGCTTAGAATTTAACAAATGAATGTTTTTTGCGTTTGTTATTCGTGAGGAGAATAATGCCGCTCATTGGCGCGGAAACTGCGTTCCATTAGAAGCGACCACCCCTCAGTTGAGGCATCGCCGGGAATGGCGTGGAGGCAGACCCTTGCTTCAATGTGAGCGGCGACAGGCCGAGGCAGCAGCCTTCAATCATTCGCCATTCAAATCCCTCAGTGTCGCCGGAGGCATACCCGACTTCGCAACAACAGTCGAAATTATGCGTTCGCCTAACAGGGCTTTGCTTGGAACTGCTACCTGCAATGCTAGGAATGCAATGCCGGAGGCCTAGCCGGGTAGGAACCTAATACTCTGCCGGCATCGCATACACTTCGGCGGCTGGATCCGCGAGAAACGAGCGCACCGTGGGTGGCAGCTGGCGTGACGACAGCGGCAGGGGCCCGCAGCGCCCAAGAAGTTCGCGGAGGTCAGGCTCGGTGCCGACGTGGCGCCAGATAACACGTGAGGCATAGGGGAGGTTTTCCCTTCGCCAGGAAATCCCCATTGTCGTTCCACGCAAATAGACGCGCTGGTATTCATCGAATGGCAGGAGGATTGTCTGCGACAAGATGGAGTTCGGCCCGGTGACACGCTCCGTGATGAAGATCCGGTTACGATAGAAGGCCGCAAGCCCAACGTATTTTGAAAGCTGCTGGATTCCATTTCCGGGATCCCGCAGACGTTCCATTGACTTGACGTGCATCAACCCGCCTTGCTCTGTCAGCCTACTGCATGAGCATACGACCATTTCCGGCCAAGATGGCGAGCGGTGATAGGTCTGGAAGTAGCCGATGTGACGCCTGAGCGCGCGCAGGTTGCCTGGAAACGCGTTGAACAGCTCTGAACCTTCGTAGGCGCCTACCACAGATTTGCTGAGACGTTTGCGAAACAGTGTGGGGGGGAGGAAAAAATCCGCTGCTTCGACATCGAAATGGTTAGCAATGCGAGCCAGGTTATGGGCGGACGGTCTCGTCTGGCCGTTGATGTATCGATTGAATTGTTGCCGGTTGATATCGATTGCACGGCACAGATGCGAAATTGAACGCTGCGTTGCGCATGCAATCTTCAGGTTCTCGACCAGGTGAGGCATCGGTAGCTCCGTCTTGACCAAGCTAGCGTAAACTCGCTTAAAAGTGCGTCAAGTCGCGAAATTGCGCGAGTCTGTCTGGCGCTTAACGTCCCTCTTAACAAAACTGAACGAGGGAACTGTAATGACGCATCAAAAGGATCAATTTTCGCAGTTGAAGATCGGCCGCCGGCTTTTCCTGGGGGGAGCCGCAGCACTTGGCGTATTGCCAGCCCTCACCTCCGGCCTCCTGATGCCGCTCGATGCCGGCGCGCAGGAAGCGAAGCGTGGCGGCCACCTGAAGCTCGGCCTCAAAGGCGGTGCGACCAGCGATACGCTTGACCCGGCGACCTATAGCGCTTCCGTCTTGTTCGTCATTGGCCGCCTCTGGGGCGACACGCTCCTCGAATCAGATCCCAAGACCGGCGCACCCCTGCCGTCGCTGGCAACGTCCTGGACGCCGTCAGCAGATGCATCCGTCTGGACCTTCAAGATCAGGAACGATGTGCAATTTCACGACGGCAGCAAGATGACCGTCGCCGATATCGTCGCGACGCTGAAGCGGCACGCGGACAAGAACTCGCAGTCGGGCGCTCTTGGGCTCATGACCTCGATCACAGGCATTGATGAAAAGGCGGGTGATCTTGTCCTGACGCTGAGCGAAGGCAACGCAGATCTGCCGCTCCTTCTCACCGATTACCACCTGATCATCCAGCCGAAGGGCGGCGTCGACAAGCCGGCGGCGGCCATCGGTACCGGCCCTTACATTCTGAAGAGCTTTGAGCCCGGCGTGCGGGCAACCTTCGAGAAGAACCCGAAGGATTGGCGCGCCAATCGCGGCTTTGTCGACAGCGTCGAAATCCTCGTCATCAACGACAACACCGCCCGCATTGCAGCGCTTGCGTCCGGCCAGGTCCATTTCGTCAATAATGTCGACCCGAAAACCGTACCGATGCTGCAGCGGGCACCGACCGTCGAGATCGTCCGCAATGCTGGCAAGGGCTTCTACTGTTTCCTGATGCATTGCGACACAGCACCCTTCGACAATAACGACCTTCGCCTTGCGTTGAAATATGCCATCGATCGCCAGGCGATCCTGGACAAGGTTTTGGGCGGCTACGGAACGATCGGCAACGACTATCCGGTCAATTCCAACTATGCGCTTGCGCCGACCGATATCGAGCAGCGGCCATATGATCCGGACAAGGCCGCCTTTCACTTCAAGAAATCGGGCCTTGACCGTCCGGTTCAGTTGCTGACCTCGGATGCTGCCTTTCCAGGCGCTGTGGATGCGGCGATCCTGTTTCAACAAAGTGCGCGCAAGGCGGGGATTGCGCTCGACGTCAAGCGCGAACCGGAAGACGGCTACTGGACCAACGTCTGGAACAAGCAGCCTTTCTGCGCGTCTTTCTGGGGCGGTCGGCCGACCCAGGATTCACGCTATTCCACTTCCTACCTTTCAACCGCGGAATGGAACGACACGCGTTTCAAGCGTCCGGACTTCGACAAGCTGGTGCTCCAGGCAAGGGCCGAACTCGACGAAACCAAGCGCAAGGTGCTTTATCGACAGCTGGCTCTGATGGTGCGAGATGATGGCGGCTTGATCCTGCCCGTCTTCAACGACTACATCATGGCCTCTTCGAAAACACTGAGGGGCTATGTCGACGATATCGGCAACGATATGTCCAACGGCTATATCGGCAGCCGTGTATGGTTTAACGCCTAAACCTCTTCGGGATATGTCACCATGACCGAGCACAGCTTCACCACCATCGAAAATCAATGGATTACTTTGGGGGACGGGACGCGCCTTGCCGCGCGCATCTGGATGCCTGATGGTGCGGACGCCGATC
>UCCS01000174.1 GCA_900470965.1 Hyphomicrobiales bacterium | reverse complement strand
AGCAGCTCGTTTGCCGCCTTCACGTCGAAATTGTAGTTGGCGACATCGGCGGTGTAGAATTCTTTCGAATTCTTCGGAACGGGGCCGGTGGATTCTGTCGCATAGCCGAGAAAGATCGTATCGACGACAAACTTCTTGTCGATTGCATGGGCAATCGCCTGACGGACCCTCAGATCGGAGAGCTCCTTGCGGCGATGATTGATCTCGATGACAAGCTGATAGGTTAGCGCCTCATAGCCCTTGGAAATCACCTTGATGCCATCGACCTTGGAGATGCGGTCGAGATCGGCAAGCGGCACAGCCGAGAAGGCAGCGAGATGGATCTCTTCTGCTTCGAGCGCGGCCCCGGCCGATTCACGGTCCGGCAACACGCGGTAGACGATTTCGTTGAGCTTCGGCTCGCCCTTCTGCCAGTAATTTTCGTTGCGTGTCAGCCGGTAATATTCGCCGGGCTTGTATTCGGTGAATTTGAACGGTCCGGTACCGATGAGCGCGTTGTTGGCCGGATTCGTGGCGATATCGGTGCCTTCGAAAATATGCTTGGGAACGACGCTAGTGACGGCCGGAAGCGCATTGCGGATGAGCTGGAACGGCGTCGGCTTCGAGAAGCGGAAGATCGCCGTATGATCGTCGGGCGTATCGACAGCCTGCAGATTGGCAAAGACCAGACGCCCGAGATTCTGAAGCGGTTTCCACACGTTAAGCGCCGAGAAGGCAACGTCGGCCGAGGTGAACGGCTTGCCGTCGTGCCAAGTGGCGTTTTCGCGCAGCTTAAAGGTCACGGAGAGCCCGTCCGGCGAGCCTTCCCATGACGTTGCAAGACGCGGTGCGAGGCCATCCGAACCTTCATAGGAGGCTTCCGCCAACGGTTCGATCACCTTGCTTGAAATGAAGAAAACGCCGTTCGAGGCGACGATGGCAGGATTGAGGTTCTTCGGCTCGGAGTCGGCTGCAACGATCAGACGCCCGCCAGCCGGCACTGCCTGCGCCAGCGCAATGCGCGACAGCGCCGTTGTTCCGAGCAGCAGCGCCGTGCCCTTCAGCAGGCCACGCCGAGAGATATCCGCAATAGTCATGCCCCCTCCTGATCCCTTAAAAATTCAATGATCTATATTCGAGCTGAAACCGTAAGTGTGACAGGAATTAAATTCGAACAGGATGGCCAGGCGAGATATTTTTTGTCACCCAGCCATTATTTTTCAGCGGCCGCCGACAGCAAGCCGCAGCGCTTCCGCGCCAAGGTTGCGATAGGCCGCTGCCGGATGCGGCGCAACCAGCCTCGGCCCCGCAGCGCCGAGCTTTTCGCGCAGCGTACCCTGCCGGTATTCGGTCTTGTAGACGCCGCGCTTCTGCAGTTCCGGCACCAGCAGATCGACGGTATCCTCGAAGCTCTCGGGCGTCACCGCATAGGCAAGATTGAAGCCGTCGACATCGGTGTCCTCGACCCATTCCTGCATCAGATCGGCGACCGTCGATGGCGAGCCGACGAAGACCGGGCCGAAACCACCGACGCCGACCCAATCGGCCATTTCGCGCACCGTCCATTCCTTGCTCGGATCGATGGTGGTGAAGGTTTCGACGGCAGATTGCACGGCATTCGTATAGCGGTGACGCAGCACCTCGTCGGGGCCGAACTGGCCGAAGTCGATGCCCGTCCAACCGGATATCAGCGTCAGCGCGCCTTCGAAGGAAGCGTACTCGCGATATTCGTTGAATTTGCGCTGCGCCTCGGCATCGGTCTCCCCAAGCACGACGGTCTGCAGGTTGAAGGCAAGGATTTCGCGCGGGTTGCGCCCCAGCCGTTCGGCGGCTTGGCGGACATTGGCGACATAGCGCTTCAGAACCGTCTTGGAGGGCGCAGCCACGAAGATGCATTCGGCATGTGCGCCGGCAAAATCCTTGCCGCGGCTGGAGGCGCCGGCCTGATAGAGAACGGGCGTGCGCTGCGGTGAAGGTTCGCTCAGGTGGATGCCGGGAACGGTAAAATACTTGCCGGAATGATTGATCGGATGGACCTTTTCCGGATGGGTGAAGATGCCGGTTTCGCGGTCGCGGACGACAGCATCATCCTCCCAGCTTCCTTCCCAGAGCTTGTAGCAGACCTCGAGATATTCGTCGGCGAGATCATAGCGGTCGTCATGGTTGGTCTGTGCCGGCTGGCCGATATTGAGCGCGCCGCTGTTGAGATAAGACGTGACGATGTTCCAGCCGACGCGGCCCTTGGTCAGGTGGTCGAGCGTCGAGATCCGCCGGGCGAATGTATAGGGGTGTTCAAAGGAAAGCGAAGCCGTCAGGCCGAAGCCGAGATGCTCGGTCTCATAGGCCATGGTCGGGATGAGTTGCAGCGGATCGTTGACCGGCACCTGCGCCGAATGGCGAAGTGCTGCATCGACGTTGCCGTTCAGGACGTCATAGACACCGAGCACATCGGCGATGAAGAGACCGTCGAACTTGCCGCGCTCCAGCGTCTTTGCCAGATGCACCCAGTAGTCGAGGTCCTTATAGGTCCAGGACTTGTCGCGCGGATGCCGCCAAAGCCCTGGCGACTGGTGTCCGACGCAATTCATATCGAAGGCGTTGAGCCTGATTTCACGGGTCATTTTATTCTTCCTACATCGGTCGGCGAGGTGCGGTTCAGGCGCCGACGGTTTTTCTGTTGATGAAGCTGAAGGCGAGCACGGCAAAGATGAGCGTGCCGGTACCGACCTGCTGCCAGTAAAAGTTCAGGCCCGTCAGCAGCAGGCCGTTGGCGACGATGCTGAGGAGCAGGACGCCGAGAACGGTGCCAAGCACATTGGGCCGACCGAGCGGCGACAGCGTCGTGCCGATGAAGGTGGCGCCGATGGCGTTCAGCAGGAACGCATTGCCGGAGGAGGGGATGTAGACGGTCACGGTCGCCGTCAGGATAAGGCCGGCAACGGCGGCAATCAGCCCGGCGAGAATGAAGGTGGCGGCCACAGGGACGCCAAGCCCGATGCCGGAATAGCGCACGACGCTTGGCTGAATACCGATCGAGACCGCCACCCGCCCGAAACGCGTCCAGGCGAACACGGCTGCTGCACCGGCAATGACGACCGCGGCGATCACCAGCGGAACGGGCACACTGGCGATCGTGCCGTGACCGACGAAGCGGAAGGCGTCCGGCACGCCCGAGGGCGGCAGATAGACCGGATTTCCGCCATTGGTCAGCAATTGCTGGATGCTACGACCTATAAACAAGGTGCCGAGTGTCGCCAGAAATGGTGTAACGCCGATCACGGACACAAGAACAGCATTGAACGCGCCGACCAGTGCGCCGGCTGCAAGGCCGGCGAGCAGCGCGAGCGGCACCGGCTGGCCCGCCAGAACGAGGGAGACGAAGGCGAAGCTTGCAAAATCGACGGCCGTGCCGACCGACAGATCGATGCCGCCTGCGGAGACGGCGAAGGTCATGGCGATCGAGACGATGGCGAGCAGCGTGAAATTGTTGACGAGAATGCTCTGCAGGTTGCCGGGAGTGAAGAAGGTTGGCGCCAGGATCGAGAAGACGGAGAAAACCACGATGAGCGCCACGATCAGGCCAAAGCGTGCGAGGCCGGCGAGCGAGCGGCCGGCTGAAGTCGAGGCGGTCATGTCAGATCTCCCGCTTGCGCAGCAATGTCGTGGCCGACACGACGATCAGAATGAGAAGCCCCTGCACGCCGCTGACGAGCGTACTCGGCAGGTTCAGGAGCTGGAAGCCGTTGGTGAGGAAGCCGATGAATAGCGCTGATATCAGTGTTCCCGGAACAGTGGGCACCAGCCGACGCGAAAAGACCGAGCCGAGCAATGCGATAACGACGATGGGCAGCAACGCTTCGCCCGAACCGGTCGTGCTGCCGCTGAGATAGGAAACCGAGAGAATGCCGGCAAAACCACCGCAGAACCCGCTGGCAATGAAGGCCCCGGCAAGCAGCCGCTTGAGCGGCAGGCCAGCGGCGCGCGCGGCATCCTGAAATTCGCCGACGGCATAAAGCCTCAGACCGACTGGCGTATATTGCACTATCGCGGTGGCAATTGCTGTAAACCCGATCAGCACATAGGCGAGAATGGGAATGCCGAAACTGTCGGAAGCCGAAACCACTGTCAGAAAATCGGTCGAGGCGGGCACGACGGTATTCTGCGTTAGGACGAGTTCGAGACCGGCGACGACATACATTACCGCGAGCGTTGCTAGCAGCGGGACGATGCCCGCGAGCACGACGGCGACAGCGTTGACCGCGCCGATCGCAAGCCCGGTCAGCAAGGCCGCAGCCACCGCTGTTGCGTCGCCATAGCCGAGCTGGATCAAAGTCGCATAGACTGCAGCACTCAGGCCCATATTGGCGGCCAGCGACAGGTCGATGCCGCCGGTGACGACATTCGAGCCCCCCGCGATCAGCACTACGGTCAAGCCGATCGCCAGCACGCCCGAAATGGCGGACTGGCCGAGAACATTGCCGATATTGCCGACCGACAGGAAGTAGGGCGCGGTCAACGAGAACACGACGAGGATGGCCGCGAAAGCAAGCAGCGAGCCGAAGCGGAGCACCGCGACGGCTGCTGCGCCCTTGGCTTGCGGCACGGGGTCGGAGGAAACGGCGGGATGGGGCGCGAAGTGAACGTCAACCGACATGGCGCAATCCTTCCGAAGCGCCGGTCGAGATGGACAGCACTTCATCCGTTGTGGTTTTGGAGGAGTCTAGCCCTCGGATCAGCCGGCCGCGGAAAAACACCAGGATCCGGTCCGTGATGCCGACGAGCTCCGGCAGGTCGGAGGAGAGGACGATGACGCCGGCGCCACGCGCCGCAAGTTCGCCGATCAGCGCATAGATCTCGACCTTCGAGCCGATATCGACGCCGACGGTCGGTTCATCCAGCAGGTAGATTTCCGACTGGCGGCTCAGCCACTTGGCGATCGCCACCTTCTGCTGATTGCCGCCCGAGAGTGTGCGGACCAGCGCATCGCGCCCGGCCGTCTTGATCTGCAGCCGCTTGATCAGGTCCTCGGTATCGGAGCGCTCACGCCTGCGATTGAGGAAACCGAAACGGCTGTAGCGGTCAAGGCTCGGGAGCGTGACATTTTCGGCCACGCTAAGATTGAGGCCGACGCCGTGTCCGCGCCGATCCTCCGGAACAAGTGCAAGCCGACGGTCGACGGCCCTTGCCGGGCTGCGCGGCTGTGCTGCTCGACCCTCGATTTCAATCTCGCCGCTCGCGGCCTGTTCGAGACCGAAGAGCGTGCGGATCAGGTCTTTGGCGCCGGAGCCGAGGAGACCGGTGATGCCGAGCACCTCGCCACGTCGCAGGCTGAAACTGACATCGTCAAACCGGTTGGGCGCTGAAAGCCCGCGGATGTTCAGGATCGTTTCGCCGAGGTCGACCTGGCGCTTGGGGAACATTTCGGCGATGTCACGCTCGATCATCAGGCTGGCGATCGCCTTGGCCGAGGTTTCGCCAATCGGCAACGAAGCCACATCCCGGCCGTTTCGCAGCACGGTGACGTGATCGCAGAGTTCTTCGATCTCGTTGAGGTAATGCGAGATGTAGATGATGGTCACGCCTTCGTCGCGCAGCCGGCGGATCAGGCGAAAGAGGATCTCGGCCTCGCGCCGCACCAGGGCCGCGGTCGGCTCGTCGAAGACGAGTATTTTCGGCTGGTGGAGCAGTGCGCGGGTGATCTGGACGATCTGCCTTTCGGCGGTCGATAATTCACTTATAAGGGCGTTCTTCGGCAGAGTGATCCCGAAATAATTGGCTAGGAGCTCACCGGCACGCTTTTGCATCGCCCGGCGATCGAGGAAGGGAGTTTTCGCAAGCCGCGTTTCACGGCCGAGGAACAAAGCCTCGCCGACGGTGAATGTCGGAACCAGCAGCCTGTCCTGATGGATGAAATGGATGCCGAGCTCTTCATTGAGATGCGGTGTCAGCCGATCGTAGACTTTACCCTCGATTTCGATCGTGCCCTCGTCTGCGAAATGCAGCCCTGCAAGCAGCTTGATCAGCGTCGACTTGCCGGCGCCGTTTTGTCCGACGAGGCCGTGGACGGTGCCGCGTCGTATGGCGAGCGATGCGTCGGCGAGCGCTTGGGCACCGCCGAAACGCTTGATGATGTGATCGAAGCGAATGATGACATCGTTGCTGTCGGTCACTTGCGCCGGGACGGGTTCAGTCATGATGCCGCTTTCCAGGGACATGCTGACCTTGCGGCGCTAACCGCAAGGTCAGCCTTGATATCAGCCGATGCCGAGCTTCTTGATGATCTCGGAGACGTTTTCCTTGTTGGCGAGCAGCGCCTGAACATAGGTCTCGCGCGGCAGCGTCTGGCCGGCGAGCAGCTT
>UCCS01000118.1:181-7271 GCA_900470965.1 Hyphomicrobiales bacterium | reverse complement strand
CGGCCACACGCCCGGCCATTCGACCTACCTTGTCACGTCGGGCAACAAGCAACTGCTCGTCTCCGCCGACATCATGTATGTGCCGGCGCTGCTTGCCCCGCATCCCGAATGGCAGGGCAGCTATGACCAGGACGGGCCGACAGCCATCGACACGCGTCGCCGTCTCATCGATCGCGTCATTGCCGACAATATCGCGATCTGCGGCTCGCACTTCCCGTTTCCCGGCTCGGGCACCTTCGTCAAGGACGGAAGCGCCTATGCGTTCACCCCAACAATCCAGGCCTGAAAGGCCGAAGGAGGTTACAATGATGAAGTATGCAATTCTGGGATTCATCTGGGTTTGCGCCATTTCCGCCGGCTTTTCCGCGGTCACCGCATTTCCAGCCTTCGCCGTCGACAACATGGAGTCGACTGACGCTCCGGACCTGACTGCGGTGCGGGCCAAGATCGACGCCAAGGACTATACCGGCGCGCTTGCAGAGCTGCGCGATCTTGCCGAAGATAATCAGCAGGCGGACGTCTACAATCTGATGGGGTTCACGCTGCGCAAGACCGGTGATTACCGGACGTCGCTGACCTATTATACCAAGGCGCTGGAGCTTCAGCCCGATCATAAGGCGGCACGCGAATATCTCGGTGAACTCTATGTCGAGACCGGCGATATGGCGAAGGCTGAAGAGCAGGTGGCGGTCCTTAAACAGCTTTGCCCCGGCGGCTGCGAGGAGCTCGAAGATCTTCAGGGAGCCATCGCCGCAAAGGGCGGTAAGTGACCGACATATCAACGGCACGAGCAGGCGGTTCGCCGCCTGCTCGTGATAAAGTGGAGGATATGATGGAAAACGCTGCAAGCTGGCCTCGGCTGGCCGATCTCATTCTTCTTCTGGGTAGGCTTCTCCTATCCCTGATCTTCCTGCATGAGGGTTCGTCGCTCATCTCAGACATCACCGCGACGCTTGCTATCTTCGAAAAGCTTGGCCTGCCGGCGCTGGTGACGTTTGCCGTCATTGCTCTGCAGCTGGGTGCCGGCCTTTCTATTGCTGCCGGTTTCCTCAGCCGGCTCGGTGCGGTGGCCCTCGGGCTGTTCTGCCTCGCGACGGCTTTTCTGTTCCACACCAACTTCGCGAACCAGAACGAACTGCTGCATTTCGAGAAGGATCTCGCAATTGCCGGCGGCATGTTCGTGCTTTCGGTTTCGGGTGCAGGATCGGTGTCTATCGACAATCTCATGAAAAGGCGGGTTAAGGGAATGCATCCCTGGCTGACGGCGGTGCTGTAGCGAACTTGTTTTGAAAAGCTGCCGTCGTCGTTATGCCATCTGGCATAGCCCCGTGGCTAGAAGATCGCCTGTCCTGCCATCAAGGCCAGGATGAGGAAGATCAGGAAGACGACGAGGAATATGCCGAAGAGCACGCGGGCGATCGTCGCGGTCGCCGCGGAGATGCCGGAGAAGCCGAAAAAGCCGGCGACGATAGAAATTACCAGAAATATAAGAGCCCATTTTAACATGGATATCTTCCTTCCGTGATTGCCGGAAGAAGACGCGCCAAAACTGATTTTGTTCCAGATCGGTTAGAATGGAACGGCATTCCTTAAAGGCGTGCTGCTCCGGCCTGCAAGGGCTTTTCAAAGGTGTCTCGATCTGTTTGAAGGGATCATCATCGATTTGCCCCATCGACGAAAGCCACCCTCCATGCACGCTTTTCTGGACCCCCAGGTCATTTCCGCCTACCTCGAAGTCATCATGATCAACATCATCCTGTCAGGGGATAATGTGGTCGTTATCGGTATGGCAGCTGCAGGCCTTTCCACCGAGCTGCGCGGCAAGGCGATCGTCACCGGCATTGCCGCAGCCGCCGTTATCCGCATCGTTTTCGCCGTCATTGCCGCGCAGTTGCTCGTCATCAAGGGCATCAATCTCGTCGGAGGTCTGCTGCTTCTGTGGATCTGCTGGACGATGTTCAGGGAATTGCGCGAGGCAGAGGAAGAAGGGGCCGGGCAGGAAGCTGGTCACCACGCTCACAAGCCGAAACTTTTCCGACAGGCGATCGGCCAGATCATCTTTGCGGATCTTTCCATGTCGCTCGACAACGTCCTGGCCGTTGCCGGTGCTGCGAAGTCGAACATGAATGCCTTGATCTTCGGCCTCATCCTTTCCGTCATCCTCATGGGTGTCGCATCCAACTTCGTGGCAAAGCTGCTCAACCGCTTCCGCTGGATCGGCTGGATCGGCCTTGCCATCATCGTCTATGTGGCGTTCGACGTGATATGGGAAGGCGGCATTGAGCTGCTTGCGCTCTACGGTCAGGCCTAATAACCGGGTCTAGATTTTCAGGCTTGAGAGCAGGGAGATAAGCTGGGACTGGCGCTGTGTGCCAGTCTTGGCGAGAACCTTCTTCACGTAGCCGCGCGTTGTCTCATAAGTCAGGCCGGATATTTCGGCGATCTGGCGCGGCGACGAACCATCCATCAGCAGGCGCGCTACCGTCGTTTCCTGAGGAGTGAGCGAAAAGAGCCGGCGCAGCAGATCGCGGCTCGGGGCCGCGCGTTCGGAGAGATCCGTGATGATGGCGACGGCGGCGGAATGCGAGAAGAGTTCGGCCGGTACTCCGTTCAGCCGCTGGGCACGGATTATCAGCGGCGCCTTTCCCGGGCGGGAAAACAGAACCGGCGTGGAGACGGCCGGATTGGTGAAAGGCTCCTTCGAAAGGATTGCCTGCAGATGGCGGCGCAGGAGCCCCGTCTCCTCCTGACTGAGAGCAACGAGCTCCCGATCGAGAACCCGGATATTGCCATCGAGCAGCATCTCAGCGCGCTGGTTCAGCCGGGTGATGCGGCCAAAACGATCGAAGAAGACCACGGCAGTGCCGGCGAGCTCAAATGCCTCGCTCATGCTGTCGATCTTGGCGACATGCAGCGCGCGAATGATCTCGGCTGCGGCGGTCAGTTTCGACTGCATCTTTATGAGCAAGCGCTCGTCATCGCGATCGAACGGCTGGTCTTGAATGCGGCGCTGCAGGTTGATGCTTAGCATCGTATCGCCGGAGGTGAAGCCCACCATGGCGGAGTAGCGGAAGCCGAAGCGGGCCAGGAACTCCGTATAGAAGATCTGATGGTTGAACTCCTCATCGCCGGCGATGTCGTGTTCGATGATGACCCCCTTGGCCATCGCAACCGCCAGGCCGCGTTCGCGGAAGTCGCGCTTGTACCATTCTTCGTCAAAATAGACCTGGAAGGCCTCCAGCAGATTCGGCGTGCTCAGGAAGCCGGAGGGGAATTTCCCGCGCACCGGCATGATATGCGTGCCGATGGAGCCGGTGGCGCGGCTGATCTGCTCCAGCGNNGTCCAGGGCCGTTTCGAGCTCGGAGATGTCGATGCGCGTCGCCATGGGTAAGTAATGCCTGACCGATTTCTTTGATCCAGTGAAGAACCACGTTTATCGCGGGTTGCCATATATAGCGAAACGGCAATTCCACGCTCAGAAATAGTATCTGCAGTTGTATTGTGACAAAGTGACAAAAGTCACTGATGGCGGCAGTGACTTTTGAAGAAGATTAAGACGCTTCTGTTCAACTATCCGTGATTGATCATCACATGGCGAACTGCCGTATAGTCTTCCAGGGCGTAGACAGACATGTCCTTGCCGTAGCCTGATTGTTTCAGGCCACCGTGCGGCATCTCATTGACCAGCATGAAATGCGTGTTGATCCAGGTACAGCCATATTGCAGGCGAGCAGCAGTCTTCATGCCGCGGCCGACATCCTTGGTCCAGACGGAGGAGGCGAGGCCGTAATCGCTGTCGTTTGCCCAGTTCACCGCATCCTCGACATCGGTGAAGCGGGTAACAGAGACGACGGGGCCGAAAACTTCGCGGCGGACGATTTCATCTTCCTGCGTGGCGCCTGCAATAACCGTCGGCGCGAAGAAGAAGCCCTTGTCGCCCGAGACCTTGCCGCCGGTGGTGATTTCCATATGCTTGTGTTCGGAGGCACGGGTGACGAAGCTTTCGACACGATCGCGCTGGCGCTTGGAAATCAGCGGGCCGATTTCGTTGTCGGTGTCATCGGCGTGGTTGAAGCGGATGCTGGAAACAGCGGAGGTCAGATCGGCGACGAAATTGTCGTAAACCTTCGTATCGGCATAGATGCGGCAGGCGGCAGTGCAGTCCTGACCGGCATTGTAGTAACCGAAGGTGCGGATGCCGGCGACGACGGCATCGATATCGGCGTCGTCGAAGACAATGACCGGCGCCTTGCCGCCAAGTTCCAGATGGGTGCGCTTGACGGTCTTGGCGGCAGCCTGCAGCACTTTCTTGCCGGTCGCGATGTCGCCGGTGATCGACACCATATTGATTTTCGGATGGTTGATCAGCGTGTTGCCAACACTCTCGCCGCGGCCGAGGATGACATTGACCACGCCCTCGGGGAGAATATCGGAAAGGAGCTTTGCCATCTTGAGCGCCGTCAGCGGCGTCTGTTCAGACGGCTTGAAGACGACGGTATTGCCGCCGGCTATGGCAGGCGCCAGCTTCCAGGCCATCATCATCAGCGGGTAGTTCCACGGCGCAATCGAGCTGACAATGCCGATAGGGTCACGGCGGATCATCGAGGTGTGTCCGGGAAGATATTCGCCGGCGACCGGTCCGTGCAGATTACGCACCGCACCGGCGAAGAAGCGATAGCAATCGACAATGGCCGGGATTTCGTCATTCAGCACGGCATTGATCGGCTTGCCGCAGTTCAGCGCTTCGAGCGTGGCGAAGCCCTGCGCGTCCTTTTCGATGGCATCGGCGATTTTCAATAGATAGGCGGAGCGTTCGGCTGGCGTCGTCTGCGACCAGGCGACAAAGGCCTTCTCCGCCGCATCCACGGCGGCATCGATCTGGCCGNNCCGTCTTCGGGTTCAGGATGTGCTCTTCCGTTTCCGTGCCGGTCTCGAAGTGGGAACCGATCAGCATTTGCGTGTCCATGGGTGTTCTCCCTTGCGGTTGATCGAGTGGAATGCGGAAGGGGCTCCGCGTCCCATTCCGGTTATTTGCCGGCGCCGGCGATCTGGTCGCCGTCGCGCGTGAGGTAATAGGCTGCCAGGATCGGCAGGAAGGTGACGAGCACGACGACCATGGCGACCACATTGGTGACCGGGCGCTGGCGCGGGCGGATCAGCTCTTCGAGCATCCAGATCGGCAGAGTGGATTGCTGGCCACCGGTGAAGGTGGTGACGATGACCTCGTCGAAGGACAGGGCGAAGGCGAGCATGCCGCCGGCCAGGAGCGCCGTGCTGATATTCGGCAGGATGACATGGCGGAAGGTCTGGAAGCCGTCGGCGCCGAGATCCATCGAGGCTTCGATCAGGGAGCCCGACGTGCGCCGGAAGCGGGCGACGGCGTTGTTGTAGACGACAACCACGCAGAAGGTGGCGTGGCCTAGCACGATCGTCCAGACCGAGAAGGGTATGTCGAACAGGCTGAAGGCGGAGCGGAGCGCAATACCGGTGATGATGCCCGGCAGCGCTATCGGCAGGATGACGAGCAGGGAGATTGCTTCCCGGCCGAAGAATTTCGTCTGGCTGACGGCGGCCGCGCAGAGCGTGCCGAGGATCAGGGCGATCACGGTCGCGATACAGGCAACCTGCAGGGAGAGGCCAAGTGCCGACCAGACATCCGGCCGGTTCCAGGCGATGCTGAACCATTGCAGCGTCAGGCCGGGTGGCGGCCACTGATAGCTCTTCTCCTCGGTCGTGAAAGCGTAGATGAAGATGAGCAGGATCGGCAGATGCAGGAAGAGCAGGCCGCCGGCCGCGGCGATCTTCAGGACGAGGGGTGATTTTTGTCCGCGGTCAGAGCGCATCGAAGGCTCCCATGCGTTTGGCAAGCCAGAGATAGATCGCCATGATGACGATCGGCACGACGGAGAAGGCGGCGGCGAGCGGGACGTTGCCGGCCGTTCCCTGCTGTGTGTAGACGGCCTGACCGATGAAGAGGCGTGAGGAGCCGATGATCTGCGGGATGATGTAGTCACCCAGGGTCAGCGAGAATGTGAAGATCGAACCGGCGACGATGCCGGGCAGCGCCAGCGGGAAAAGCACGGTGCGGAATGTCTGGCGCGGTGTGGCGCCGAGGTCGGCGGACGCTTCGATGAGGTTGCCGGGCACGCGCTCAAGCGCTGCCTGCGTCGGCAGTATCATGTAGGGCAGCCAGATATAGACGAAGACGATGAAAGTGCCGAGATAGCTGACGGAGAGCGAATTACCGCCGACAACAGGCAAAGCGAGGACGCCGTCGAGCAGCCAGGAGAGATAGAGCTTGTCGAAGAGCCAGGTGAGGATGCCTTCCTTGGCGAGGATCAGCTTCCAGGCATAGATCTTGACGAGATAGCTCGACCAGAGCGGCAGCATGACACCAAGGTAAAACAAGGCCTTCCATTTTCCTTGCGCATAGCGGGCGGCGTAATAGGCGATCGGGAAGGCGATGACGGCGGAGGCCACCGTCACCAGCGCCGCCATCAGGATGGTTCTGACGATGATGTCGAAATTGCCGGGGTTCAGGAGCTGGGCATAGGTATCGAGGGTGAATTCGTGGTTCACCATCCCCGAGAAATCATCGATCGAGAAGAAACTCTGCAACAGCAGCGCGATCAGCGAGCCGATATAGATGATGCCGAGCCAGAGCAGCGGCGGCGTCAGCATCAGGAAGAGAAGGAGTTTCGGGTGACGCCAGAAGCTATCCGACAGGCCGCCGAAGAAACCGCCGCGGCGCGGCAGGATCGAGGTTTCCGCCTTGATCATCGCCAGAGCCGTCATGCCGCATCATCCATGTAATGCACGTCGCCCTGCTGCCACACGAGGCGGATGGCGGTGCCGATATCGGGGATGTCGCTGCCGGCCGGCAGCATGACATGCAGGCACGTTCCCCTGATATCGACGGTAAGCCGGGTCGCCGCGCCGAGGAAGCTGGCATTCTCGACCCTGGCTTCGACGCCGTCAGCGGCGACGTGAATTGCCTCGGGACGCAGGCTCGCCCAGCGCTTCTCGCCGCCAAGAGCCGTCATGACGTCAGGGGAAATGACATTCGACGAGCCGACGAAATCGGCGACG
>UCCS01000118.1:0-159 GCA_900470965.1 Hyphomicrobiales bacterium | reverse complement strand
GATCGTGGGTGACGAAGATGAAGGTGATGCCGAGGGCGCGCTGCAGGCTCTTCAGCTCTTCCTGCATCTGCTCGCGCAGCTTCAGATCCAGAGCGCCTAGGGGCTCATCGAGCAGGAGCACCTGGGGCTTGTTGACGAGTGCGCGGGCGAGCGCCACGC